>JBFMFO010000001.1:0-223461 GCA_040754095.1 Thermodesulfobacteriota bacterium
TGTTCTCTGTTGAGACTCTCAAATACCAGGGTAAGGCAAGGTGCTTCAATTAAGACCTCCGTATGTTAATGTTATAAAAAAAGCGCTTGACTAAAATAAACCAGGGGTCAGGGGAGATTTTAAAAATTGATTGTCTTTCAAATCCCCCCGCCCCCCCTTTACTAAAGGGGGGATAATAAGAGGCATCCCTTATGTTAAGAGAAATACCCGCACTCTTTAACGATGAGCCTTAAAAGCAGGTGGTCTCTAAGGGTTGCAGAGACAATTTTCCGCCCCAGAGGACATTCTCCTAATCATCGTATTGATGTGCATAGGCGGCATCATTGTAAAGCCCCTCTCCGTATCGCTCTTTTCCATATTCTCTGATAATCCTTTGCCCTTCTTCAGAGGCGACAAAATCAATGAATCCGGATGCCGATGGTGCGCCGGCCGGCCGACAAAGGGCATGATAAGTATTCACAAGAAATTTATCGCCTCTAAAGAGTATTTTTAGATTGGGCACATTCTTTTTCTCCGCCACCCAGGTGCTGCTGTCCGTCATGAAATATCCTCTTTCTGCATTTGCCCGTTTCAAAGTTGCCGTCATGAAGTCCTTTGTAATGACATACCAGTCTCCTGAAGGCACGATCCCGGCCTTCTTCCAGATGGCCATCTCTTTTTTATGTGTGCCTGAATTATCTCCCCGCGAAAAAAACTTGGCCTTCGCACTTGCAATCCGGCTATATGCCTCCACGGCGCTTTTGGCCTTATTGATCTCGGCAGGATCATCCGGCGGACCGACAATATAAAATTCATTGGAACCGATCAGTGTCCTTTTCGCAGCCCAACCTTCAGCCACTGCTTTCTTTTCAGCATCCGGGGCATGTACCATAATCATATCGACGGCCCTTTCCTTTAAGAGTTTTAAAGAATCCCCTGTGCCTGCCTTTATCCAACAGAGGGCGGCATTCATCTCTTTACTGAAGGGTTCCGCAAGGACCCGCAGGAGTCCAAGCTCTCCGGGGCTGCCCGTGGCAAGAGAAAATGAATGTGGTCCGTTTCCATAAACTTCGCTGCATTTTTCTCCGGAAAAGGCAACTGATGACAAGCTGAGAGAGAGTACGAAAACCATAAAAAGTAAAAATTTCTTGGACATCATTTTTCCTCCTTTGTAACACTTTAGCTGTTTGAAAAGAGCTAGTCGTCCAGAAAACAGCGCCTCAAAAATCCCCCTTAATCCCCCCTTTTTCAAAGGGGGAAGTGTTTCTCCTCCCTTTGGAAAAGGGAGGTTGGGAGGGATTTAAGAATACTTTTTAAAATAGCCAAACTGACTGATACCCTCCTTTAAATGTGACATCGTTTTTTGTGTGATCAATGCCATATTATCTCTTTTCGTTCATCACCGACGGCGCTGCATCCGGATAGAAGAGATTAACCCCGTGTTTTTTATATTGCGCTATCAGGCGTTGTCCGTCCGGTGAGGTTATAAAGGCGATAAAATCCATGGCCTCTCTGTACCTTATATTCGAGAACCGGTCAGGATTTACCGCAATCACGCTATAGAGATTTTTCAAAACAGGGTCGCCTTTAAAGAGGGCTTTCAGTTTGATTTTTGTCTCGTAATTCAAGAAGGTCCCCAGATCGGTGAGCGTATAGGCCCGCTTCTGATCAGCTATCATTAATGTGTCCCCCATTTTGGCGCCGGCCTCGAAATACCAGCCCTTCCCCTTCGGATTTATCCCGGCATCATCCCAGACGTCCAGTTCCTTGATATTTGTGCCGGAATCGTCGCCCCTTGATACGAAAGGCAACCCCTTCTCTGCGATTTCTTCAAATGCCTCGGCAGCGGTTTTTAATCCCTTGATCTTTGCCGGGTCGCCGGATGGACCGGCGATAATAAAATTATTATGCATTACGGGTCTTCTGTTGACACCATACCCCCCACCGACAAATTTTTCCTCCCGAAAGGGATCGTGTACGAAGAGCATATCGGCCTCGCCCTTTTTTGCTATTTTCATGGCTTTTCCAGTGCCCACAGCTATAACTTCTACTTTGACGTCATATTTTGTCGATTTTTCATAGGCGAGAATCAGGATGGCGAAAAGCCCGGAATTCTGAATACTTGTCGTTGATGCTATAATAAGTTCTGTCTTCTCTTTAGCCATGTTTGATACCCTCCCTTAAAGAGTCAGCGTTTGGACGGCACCATAAAAATAGATTTTGATACGTTGAAAGTCCAATTTATTTTTTTCATCAATACAATGAAATATCTTCATAAATATCTTAATTGACTCCTTCTCTTTGACTGCTTACAATAACGCCTATGGAAGACCACAGGTTAAAGGCATTCTGTCTTGTTGTTAAATTGAATAGCTTCTCAAAGGCGGCAGAGGCCAAGTTCATGACACAGTCTGCCATGAGCCACCTGATAAAAAATCTTGAAGACGAACTCGGGATAAAACTCTTAAACAGAAAGGGAAAGGCTATAATACCGACACCTGCCGGGAAGATTTTTTATGAACATGCGAAACAGATTCTTGAGCAGTATCGAAGACTGGAAAATGATATTTATACCATGGTTCAAAAGACCAAAGGCACATTATATATTGGAGCAAGTATGACTGCTGCAACATATCTACTGCCGCAGGTATTTTACAATTTCTCCAAGGACTATCCGGAAGTACAAATCGAATTATCAGTATCGGATACGGAAAGGATAATACACGACCTGCTCGAGAAGAAAATTGATATAGGAATTGTTGAGAGGAAAATTAAAAATTCAGGTATCTTTTTAAAGGAGATCGCCAGGGATGAGATAGTAATCATCACATCCGAAGACAATCCATTGACAAGAAAAAAATCTCTGAAGCCTCAAGATTTAACATCCCAGCCATTTATCATGCCTGAGGCAGGTTCAGATCTAAGGGAATTCATAGATGATTTTCTGCACAACCTGAAAATAAACCCAAAGGAAATAAAAGTACTGATGACACTTGGCAATACCGAGCTGATAGTACAAATGGTTCAGTCGGGGATGGGCATATCCTTTGTCTCAAAATGGTCTGTTTTTAAGGCAGTAAAGGATAGCTCCATTAAGCTGGTGAACATATCAGGCAAGAAAATAAAGAGAAGGTTTTATCTCGCCGGCATAGAAAAAGAGCCTTCAACCACAGTCGGAAAGGCTTTCTGGAATTTTATAAAAGAATATAGATTTTTTATGCCGTTTTGATTGTGATTGAAGCTCCCCGTCCGCCGCAGGCGGACCTGAGGCGGACAGGGAATCTCCGTATGCAAGGTAAAATGCATCGTATTCGCTCGCTAACCCCGCTGTCCGCCAAGGCGGACGGAGAACGCGCTCGCTATGCATGTTCAGCACCATGGATTCTCATAGTCTTCTTCATTTCCGCACAAGGATAAACAATAAGGCAGACAGGGTGGCTGTCCCCGCTCCATAATAAAAGGTAGCCTGGGGGCCGATGGCATCCCAGAGAAGGCCGCCGATCATACTGGCCGGTAAGACAGCCAGGCCTATGGCCATGTGATAAAGCCCAAAGCCGGTAGCCTTGAAGTCAGGCGGGACTATCGAGGCCAGATAGGCCCGCTGCACGCCCTCGCTTATCCCCATAAACAGGCCATAAATGGGGAAAAGCAGCCAGGCGTGGCCGGGGTGGGTGGCCAGGCCAAAGCCAAGATATACGACGGCAAAAAGGACAAACCCCAGTGTAACCAGCCGCCTTTTGCCAAAACGGTCGGCCAGTACGCCGGCCGGCCAGGCCGACAGGGCATAAACCAGGTTGAAGGTCAGATAGGCCAGGGGAACAAGCGCTGTCTTGACCCCCAGGTTTTGCGCTCTCAGGACGAGGAAGACATCGCTCGAATTGCCCAGGGCAAAAACAGTTATAACGGCCAGGAAACGCTTATAAGAACCGCCAAACCTTTTTAAATCGAATTTAAAGCGTTCGCTCGTAGCCGGTTTTGCCCTCTTTTTTTCAGTGACAAAGGCAGCGGCGATAAAAACCGCCGCCAGGCCTGGAATTATAGACAGCCAGAATACAAGCCGGTAATTACCGTGGTAGATGGACAAAATGGCAAAAGCTAAAAGCGGGCCAACCACGGCCCCAAGCGTATCCATGGCGCGATGAAAGCCAAAGGAGCGGCCCAGATGGGTTGGCAAAGTGGATTCCGCTATGATCACGTCTCGCGGGGCAGTGCGGACGCCCTTGCCGACGCGGTCTATGAAACGCGCCGAGAGCACGTGCCCCCAGTGCGCGGCCAGGGCCATAAAGGGACGGCTGGCAGTGGAGATGCCGTAGCCAAAGACCATTAGAATCTTGCGCCGGCCAATTCGGTCAGAAAACCAGCCGGAAAACAGTTTGACCAAACTCGCCGTGCTTTCGGCGATGCCCTCAATGACGCCTATGACGGCCTTGTTTACGCCGAGAACCGAGGCCAGAAAGATAGGCACCAGGGGGTAGATCATCTCGGAACCAACGTCCGTAAAGAAGCTTACCAACCCGGTGAAAAAGACGTTCCGTTCAAAACCCAGTATCTTTCCCGGTTGCCCTTTAAGGCACCGCATAGCTGCTTCCGCCTTTAGCCATACCATAGCACAATAGAGGAAGAAAGATGGTCAAAAGAGATTATTGGGGTAGCAATTTGTGATGGTCGCCTTTCCCGGAGGGGTGATAAAAAACGCGTATTGAAAACTCCGTATAAAGCCTATGTTCGTATTTCCTCCAGCCGTTTCAGACTGGCATCTATTTTCTCCAGACGGGCGACAAATTCCTGCACTTTGCCTTTTTCCTTGTCGATTATCCCGGCCGGGGCGCGTTCCAGGAAGTCCCGGTTAGCCAGCTTGTTCTGTATCCGTTTCAGCTCGGTCTGGAGTTTGCCTGCCTCTTTCTGCAGTTTTGCGGTTTCTGCGGAGATATCGATTACTCCTTCGAGGAGCAGGTAGGTCTCGACCTGATCGGTTATACAGGACACCGCCCCCTTGGGCCGCTCACCATCAGCGCGTATCTCAAGACCTTCTACCTTAGCCAGGTTCTTCAAGAAAATCCCATGTCTGAAAATAAGCTCACGTGCCGGCCCGCTTCCGCTGAGGACGATTATGTTTACCTTTTGAGCCGGATGGACATTCATCTCGCTGCGCAGGTTGCGTATCCCGGTTATCACATCCATAAGCAAGTCCATCTGCCCTTCACTCTCCAGATCCTCCGGATAATCCTTGCTCTCCGGAAAGGAGGCCTCCATGATGCTTCCAGCGCTTCCCGGCAGATAATGCCATAATTCCTCGGTAACAAAAGGGATGGAAGGATGGAGCAGGCGCAGGCTGGCGCTCAGCACCGAGAGCATGACCTGCTGTGTGGCATTGCGCGCCTCCCGGTCTTCGGTAAGATAAAGAGTGGGTTTAATCATTTCCAGGTACCAGTCACAGTACTCGCGCCAGAAAAACTGGTAGAGGGCCTGGGCCGCATCATTAAAACGATAGTCATCCAGACCTTCTCTTACTGTGTCTATCACCCTTTTCATGCGGCTTAATATCCACCGGTTTTCCAGCGAAAGACCGGCGGCGGGCCGGGTAATCTCTACCGCCCGGCATCCATCCGCGTTCATCAGTACGAACCGTGCGGCATTCCAGACCTTATTGATAAAGTGGCGGTAACCCTCGATGCGCTGCTCAGAGAGGCGGATATCCCGCCCCTGCGCAGCAAACGCCGCCAGGGTAAAGCGGAAGGCATCCGTCCCGTACTTATCCATGACGGTGAGGGGATCAATGACATTACCCTTGGATTTGCTCATCTTCTGGCCTTCGGCGTCACGCACCAGGGCATGGATGTAAACATCCTTAAAGGGTACTTCACCCATAAAATGGAGGCCCATCATCAGCATGCGGGCCACCCAGAAAAAGAGGATGTCGAAACCGGTGATGAGCACGGATGTGGGATAGAACAGCTTCAGCTCTCTGGTCTCCTCCGGCCAGCCCAGGGTGGAAAACGGCCATAAGGCCGAACTGAACCAGGTATCGAGAACGTCTTCTTCCTGCCGGATATTTTTGCCTGCGCATTTTGGGCAGCTCAGCGGCGCCGCGGTATCGACAATGATCTCGCCGCAGTCATCACAGAACCAGGCCGGAATGCGGTGCCCCCACCAGATCTGGCGGGATATGCACCAGTCGCGGATGTTATGCATCCAGTCAAAATAGGTATTTTCCCACATCTTGGGTATTATACGGGTTTGGCCGGTCTCAACCGCAGCGATGGCCTTTTCGGCCAGCGGCTTTACAGAGACAAACCATTGTTTGGAAAGGGTAGGCTCGACTACCGTCTTGCAGCGATAGCAGTGCCCCACGGCATGTTCCAGGGGTTCAACTTTTTCCAGGAGTCCTTCGGCCTCAAGATCCGCCACCACCTTTTTACGGCACTCATAGCGGTCCAGCCCCCGGTATGAACCGGCCTCATCGTTCATGTGCCCGGTCTCATCCATGACCTTAACCGCAGGTAATTTGTGACGCAGGCCGATTTCAAAGTCGTTGGGGTCGTGGGCCGGTGTTACTTTCAAGGCCCCGGTGCCGAAGGAAGGATCGACATAAGAATCAGAGATAACCGGTATGGCCCTTTTTAAAAGGGGTAGGATAAGATTTCTCCCGATTACATTCTTATATCTTTCGTCCTCAGGGCTTACAGCTACCGCCGTGTCGCCGAGCATGGTCTCCGGCCGGGTCGTGGCCACTACTACATAGCCGGATCCGTCGGCGTAGGGATAACGGATATGATAGAGGCTCCCCTTATGGTTATCATGTTCTACTTCGAGGTCGGCCAGGGCCGTGTGGCAGCGCGGGCACCAGTTGATAATGTAATCGCCTCTATAGATAAGTCCTTCGCGATATAACCGGACGAATACCTCCCGCACCGCGCGGGACAGCCCCTCGTCCATGGTAAATCGCTGCCGGCTCCAGTCACAGGCGCACCCCAGTCTCTTGAGTTGGTTGATGATTTGCCCGCCGGATTCCTCTTTCCACCGCCAGACACGCTCGATGAATCTCTCCCGACCGACGGTATGCCGGTCCAGCCCGTCGGCCGCCAGTTGCCTTTCCACCACGTTTTGTGTGGCTATGCCAGCATGATCGGTCCCCGGCACCCAGAGAGTATTGCAGCCGGCCATCCTTTTATAACGTATTAATATATCCTGCAGGATATTGTTAAGGGCATGGCCCATGTGCAGGGAACCGGTGATGTTCGGGGGAGGGATGACTATGGAATAAGGCCGCTTCTCGTCCGTTACTTTCGCCACAAAGAGCCCTTCCTGTTCCCAGAAAGAGTACCACCTCTTTTCCACCTCGTGCGGTTCGTAGGCCTTGGGTAATATTTCTGCCGTCGTAGATGTCGCTTCAGCCATATAATCAGATTTCCTTCCAGATGTCCGGGGCGCAGATGAACGCAGATTCGATTAATTCGTAAAAAAGTTTTTCACCGCAGAGCACGCAGAGTTCGCAGAGAAAAACTTTTGCCACCAAGGCACCAAGACACAAAGGAATAATCCTAGTCTTAGTGGCTTAGTGGCTGAAGAATGGTTGCAAATTCCTTTAAATATGTTATCTCAGCGTTCTCGGCGACCTCTGCGGTAAATTTTACTTTTTAAATTTCGTACTTCCTGCGGGCATCGACAAAAATCGGCGCCCGGTAAATGTAATAATTTTAGTTAGTGCTCATCCGAAAACTACTGTTTCCGGCTTCACGCTTTCAGCGATCAGCGATTAGCTGTCAGCAAAAACCTATGACAAACAATACATTAAGCTGAACGCTGATAGCTGGGTGCTGATAGCTCGTCCGGAATTTTTTGGTTTCCGGACGAAACCTAGTTAACACAGGGCATTTCCAGGTGTCAAGGCTTTAATAGATCATCCAGGGCTTGGGGATAAAGATGCTTTCATACAGGTTGAGAGCGTAACGATCGGTCATTCCGGCAATAAAGTCACAGGCCATCCTTTCTCTGGGAGTATCGGGTGGATATACCTTAGCTTCTTTGTCAAAGGCATTTTCCTTTCCCAAAAGGTAGTAATAGAGTTCTTCCAGGATTTTTTTGGCCTTGATAAATTCCCTATGAACTATTTCAGATTCATAGACATTTTGATAAAGAAATTCCCGCAATTCCAGCATGACCTCCATTGTAGCAGGCCTGATAACCAATTTCGGGCCACCGGCCCGGATAGTAGAATCGATCAGGTCCAGCACCATAGTCCCGATGCGCTTGGAATGGGTTTTACCCAGGGCCCTGACGCAGGAATCCGGTACGTCCTTGATGGAGATTACATTGCCACGAATAGCATCGTCTATATCGTGACTTATATAGGCAATAATATCCGCTATACGTACAATCTGTCCTTCCATTTCCAGACTCAATTCTTCAGTATTTTCCGGTAAGATATTCCCCCGTCCCTTGGAGTGTTTTAAAATTCCCTCCCTGACCTCATGGGTTAAGTTTAACCCGCGCCCGTTATTTTCCAGTATGTCCACAACCCGTAAACTTTGTTCATAATGGGCGAATCCCGGGGGATATATGGCATTCAGCACTGCCTCTCCGGCATGGCCAAATGGAGTGTGGCCGAGGTCATGTCCCAGGGCGATAGCCTCGGTTAAGTCCTCGTTCAGTCTCAGGGCCCGGGCTATGGTACGGGCTATCTGCGCGACTTCGAGGGCGTGGGTCAGTCTGGTGCGGTAATGGTCGCCGGTGGGGGAAAGGAAGACCTGGGTCTTGTGTTTTAGACGACGGAAGGATTTACAGTGGAGAATACGATCCCGGTCTCGTTGAAAGGCCGTGCGCACCGGACATTCCTTCTCCGGTATCTGACGGCCGCGGCTTTGGGCACTGAGGGCGGCATACGGAGAAAGGTTCTTTCTCTCCTGTTCTTCAAGTTTCTGCCGTATAGATTCGGACAATTGCTTTTTTCTTCCTTTCTGGTATGATGCCCTTCTATTCTGAATGTCATTGGTCAATGGTCATTTGTCACTGGCAAAAAGCAATTAATCTTCCAGGGTTAATCGATGACCATTGACTAATGATTTAATTGCCGGTGACGTCGACTACAGTTATTGTCATGTTTTCCTATCATTTTTTGAACGGGGTGTCAATCTCGCAAAAATGAGATGTTAGGGATATTAGTTCTATCTTTCGTAAAAAAGCTCAAATGAATGTCAAATGGGCAAGCATTCAGGTCTCAGCCTTCAGCCAAGGGAAAAGAGGATCCGTCTTTCTTTTCGGTTTTGCTGAACGCTGATAGCTGACAGCTAATCGCTCAGAATAATGAGATGAACAAGATACTATTTTCCTACCTGCTGAAAGAGATCCTGCCTGCTTTTTTTACCTCCCTGTTTGTTCTTACTTCCATCCTGCTTTTAGGAAAGATGGCCCCGATGGCCGAACTCCTGCTGACCCGGGGGCTGTCTTTCGGGAGTATCCTGCAGATAGTGGTATTTGTGCTTCCGCACCTTCTCCTGTTTGCCCTTCCCATGGCTACGCTCCTGGGGACCCTGCTCACCTACACCAGGATGGCCAAGGATAGGGAGATATTGGCTATCAAGGCCTCCGGAATAAGCTTTTATCAATTGCTGCCCCCGGCTATTCTGGTATCCATTGCGGCCTATCTGCTTACGTTATTTACCGCAATTTATGCGCAACCCTGGGGGAATTATGCCCTGAAGACCCTTCTTTTCAGGATAATGCAGATCCGGGCCGATTTAGGGGTGCGGGAGGGTGAATTCAGTAATGCCTTCAAGGACATCATTATATATGTCCGGAATATTTCCAGGGAAGATGGCCGGCTGGACGGCGTTTATATAAGCGATGTGAGAAGGCCGGAGGCCAGCAATGCCATTGTGGCCAGGGAAGGATGGATTGTCCCCCGGCCGGAGCGCCTGGTCCTGCTCCTTTATCTGCGGGACGGCAACATCCACCGGGTGGGGAGGGATTGGCGGTCGGCCCAGACCATTCGTTTCGAGAAATATGCCCTGACCTTGGGCCCCCAATCTACAGGCCATAGTGAGATAGTGGCAAAGGGTAAAGGTGAGATGTCTCTGGGTGAGATACGGGACAGGCTAAAGGAAGCCCCGCTCTCCTCCCCGGAATATTATTCGTTGCTCATGGAATTACACCGGAAGATGGCCTTGCCCGTAGCCTGTATTATCCTGGGACTGGTGGGAGCCGCTCTGGGGGCCCAATCGAGATTTGCCGGCGCTTCATTCGGCATATCCATCGGCCTTACAGTCTTCCTCCTTTATTATTTGATGTTGGCCCTGGCCAAAGGGCTGGGGGAAACAGGGGTGGTCTATCCTGCTATCGGCATGTGGGTGCCTAATATCATATTTGCTCTCCTGGCCGTTTACCTCATGGTGAAGACCAACGGGGAACGTCCCATCTGGTTCATGGAAATATTGCAACGTCTATCCGAACGCCTGGAAAGATCGAAGGACACCGCCGCCGGTAGCCGCAAAGGGCGCGGAGATGAATAAGGAAGCTCAAAACTCGAAGTTCAAACCAAGATGTAGTCAAAAATATACTATAAAATCTCCCCTACCCCCCTCTTTTCCAGAGAGGGGGATGTAATTTCCCCCTTTGGAAAAGGGGGACACAGGGGGATTTTATGATAAAAGCCGGAAGTCCAAATGTACGTACTAAATCGCTACATACTCAAGGAGTTTATACGCCTTTTTCTTCTGGTACTCGGTATCTTTGTCTTCATCTATCTTCTGGTCGATTTCTTTGAAAAGATAGACAACTTTCTGGAGGTCAATCTGCCGGCCTCCACTATGCTGACGTATTTTGTGTATAAGATTCCCCTGATCATAACCCAGATGGAGCCGGTAGCAATTCTCATGGCCGGGGTTTTGACTATCAGTCTGCTTATTCGCGGCAATGAGATGCTGGCCATGAAATCTATCGGGAGAAATCTCTTGCAGACGACCAAACCGATCTTCTGGGCCGCATTCCTTTTGAGCTTTCTGCTTTTTCAGATAAAGGAAGGTGTTGTCCCCTCAACTATGGTGAAGACTAATTTTATATGGGATGTACAGGTTAAGAAAAAGCAGCCCAAGGGGTTCCTTGGAAAAGATAAGTTCTGGTTTAAAGGGGAGAACGCCATATATTCCATCGGCCACCTTAGCCCGGACCGAAAGCTCTTGCAGGATATAGAAATTTTCGTTTTTGACCGGGACTTTTACCCGAAAAAAATTATCTATGCCCGCACAGCCAGGTGGACCAATCATAGCTGGCTTTTCAAGGAAGGCCGGCTGAAGACCCTGGATAGCGATGGATCTTATAAGATAATCCCCTTTGATGAGCAATTGATTAACATGGCCGAACGTCCGGCAGATTTCAGGGAGATGACCAAAAAAGCGGACGAAATGAGCTTCGCAGAGATCTCGGTTTATATTCAGAAGCTGAAACACCAGGGGCAGGACACGACCCCTTACCGGGTAGATTTACAGGCGAGACTTGCGTACCCGGTACTAGGCCCGATTCTGCTTCTCCTCGGCATACCGGCCTTGCTCTGGAGGAGACTAAAATCGAGCATCGCACTGGGCATAAGCCTGGGCATGTTTCTGGTGTTTGTGGTCTGGATAACCTGGAATTTTAGCCTGACTATGGGGAAGGCAGGACTGCTTCCGCCATTTATCGCTGCCTGGTTTCCGCTGATGCTGTTCGGCGCGCTCGGAGCGTCCGGATGGCGGGCGGTGTGGCAGTAGGAATAAGTCAGGTCATCGGTCATTAGTCATTGGTCATAGATTAGGTCGGAGGATGAATCACGTTTACCAGTGACAAATGACTATTGACTAATGACATTCACTTTAGGTAATCGGGAACCCTACGCCTGAGGGACAACGCTTTCCAGTGCCTGGGTGATTCTTTTCTTAAGTTCCGTAAGGTCAAAAGACTTAATCACATAAGAATCTGCCGCGATAGTTTTTACATCACTTTTATAACTGTCGTAGGCAGTACAGAGTATGACCGGCAGGTTGTAATATTTATTTCGTATATCCTGGAGCAGGTCTAATCCATCATAGTCGGCCATCTTGATATCGAGCAATATAATATCAGGACGTTCTTTTTCTATACGCTCCAGAAGCTTGTATCCGCTGTCGGCCGTAATCACCTCGTATCCATCGGCCTTTAATTCTTCTGAATACAGGTACCTTATGTTCTCTTCATCATCGACGATTAAAACCTTAGCCATTTTTGATGATCTCGTAAGAAGTGTAAAAAAATATCAAATCTGAAAACCAGGAACTCAGGAAAGTGCAACCCCAAATAAATAGGGTCCATCTTTTCCTGATTTTTCGCCCCGGCGAATCTGCCTTTGGCACGATCTGAGTTCCAGATTAATAGCCTTTTCTGAACATGCATAGCAAGCGCATTCCCCGCTGCTTGCGGCGGGGTTAGCGAGCGAATACTATGCTTTTTACCTTACATACGGAGATTCCCCGTCCGCCGTAGGCGGGCTGCGGGGAGCTTCAATGTAGGACTGTTTCAAACACCTAACGTGTTACTAAAATTTATATTTTATATTGAGGTAAAAGTAAACAGCTTTTTATCTATCAGGCTGCCGGATGTCTTCGGGAATGAGAAACCGGCTTGTTTTTTCCCTTAAAGCCATTAAAATGACAATTAGTGAATCCGGAAACTACCGTTTCCGGCCTACGGTCGGCCCAAGGCCGGATTCACGCTTTCAGCCATCAGCATGTTTGTTATCCGTTATCCGTTAACCGTTGTCCGATATTTTCTTTCGGTAAACGGTCAACAGTGAACGGTGGACCGGCTTCATGCCGATAGCTGACTGCTGACTGCTCCATCCAGAAAAACCGGGGTTTTTCGGATGGAAACTAATTAAGCAGGAGGAAAATCTGTGGATGATCTGCCCAAACGAGTAGATAGATTGTCTGCGCTGGAGATATTGCATGTCTTCGAGATGCTCCGCAAAGAATATCCTGATGCGAAAATAGCCCTTTCTTACCGTAATCCCCTGGAGCTCATGGTGGCCACCATCCTTTCGGCCCAGTGTACCGACGAACGGGTAAATAAGGTTACGGTTTCTTTGTTTAAAAAATATCCTACTGTTGAGTCCTATGCCCGGGCCTCCTTACCGGAGTTAGAGGAGGCCATCAGGAGCGCCGGATTTTTCCGAAACAAGGCCAGGAACATAAAGGCCTGCTGTGAACTGATATTGGAGAAGTTCGGCGGCAGGATTCCACAGACCATGGACGAACTCATCACTCTACCCGGCGTGGCCCGAAAAACGGCCAACATCGTCCTTTCCAATGCCTTTGGCGTCGTGGAAGGCATAGCCGTGGATACCCATGTCCGCCGGCTGGCTTATCGACTGGGATTTACCATAGAAACTGACCCGGACAAGATCGAAAAAGACCTGATGGCCGTTATCCCCCAAAAATACTGGTTCAATCTTTCCTACGTCCTCATTGACCATGGACGCAGGATATGCAAGGCCCGGGGCCCGAAATGTAACCATTGCGTGGTGCGGCGACTTTGCCCCTCCAGCCTGGATGCCGGCACGAGAGAGGCTGAAAGCTCAAAGCTCAAAGTTTAAAACCGAAGGTCATATTCTGATCCACAATGCCGATCAAAACCGTCACCATAGAACGTCTGGTTTACGGAGGAAGCGGACTGGGCCGCACAGACGGCAAGGTAGTGTTCATCCCCTTTACGCTCCCGGGGGAAAGAGTTAAAGCCCGCATCGAAGAAAGCAAAAGGCACTACGATAAGGGACTGCTCCTCAGGATTCTCGCTCCCTCACCCAGGCGCATCCCGGCCCCCTGCCCTCACTTTGGCCGCTGCGGGGGCTGCCAGTGGCAGCATATCGCCTATCAGAACCAGCTTTCATTTAAAGAAGATATCTTCCGGGAGACCCTGGCCCGCATAGCGCACGTTGCCGGCGAAAAAATCCTGCCTATCCTTCCCTCACCGGCGGCCTTTGGTTACCGGAACCGTGTGCGGCTGCATGTCAAAGGAGGCCGGATCGGCTTTTTCGCTGCGCATTCATACGAAATCGTGGAGATAGAAGACTGCAAGATTGCCCATTACCTGATCAACCGGATAATAAAGGACATAAAAGATGCCCTCCCCTTATCCTCTTTGCAAAAGCTGGCCGGGATTGAAATCATGGTC
This sequence comes from Thermodesulfobacteriota bacterium, assembly GCA_040754095.1. GTDB lineage: Bacteria > Desulfobacterota > QYQD01 > QYQD01 > QYQD01 > QYQD01. Next base: position 14,155 of record JBFMFO010000001.1, read on the forward strand.
AGCCCTGAAGAGGTCCAGGGAGTCCTTATCCTGCACACCGGCAGGCCGCTTTCGCAGGCCGACGAGGATACTATACGGCTTCAATCCGGCCGGATACCTGATATTAAAAAATGCGTGGTTCAGGGGCCAGGCGGTCTTCCGGCACAGATGAACTTCGGCAAAGAAGACAGCCTTAAGCTTTTCGTGCCGGAAGGAGACGGTCTTACTTACTTTCTCTTCCCGGGCGTATTCGCGCAGGTAAATACATCGCAAAATGATATCCTCATCACCAAGGTCATGGAGTGGGCAGACATTTCATCAGATCATAAGGCGCTGGACCTCTTTTGCGGTATGGGTAATTTTACACTGCCCCTGGCCAGGAAAGCCAAAGAGGTAACCGGGATAGAGGCGCATCGCTTAAGCGTTAAAAACGCCCTTTTTAACAAGACCATAAACCGGCTCGATAATATTACCTTCTTGCAGCAAGAAGTCGCAGCAGGTATTGACATGCTCATAAGAGATAAACAATGTTTCGACCTGATCCTGCTTGACCCACCTCGCCAGGGATGCCGGGACATAATAAAGAGGCTCCCCTTCCTGAGGCCTTCCAGAATCCTCTACATCTCCTGTGACCCGGCCACCCTGGCCCGTGACATAACCCATCTAAGGGCGGAAGGCTTTGACCTGGTCCGTTCTCAGCCCTTGGACATGTTTCCGCAGACGTATCACATTGAGAGCCTCAGCCTTTTTACATGTTAAAACGCTCAAGCCAAGTAGGGTGGGCTCGGCCCACCAAAAACACTGGCCGTATTCGACATTTCATCGTTACGTTAAGAAAGTAATGTACTCGCCGGATTTGGGTGCAACACTGGCGGAGATTCCGACGGATATCGGTGGAGAATGATGACAATACAATAATGGTGGGCAAAAGCCCACCCTACGCCGCTTGCCTCAAAAATCCTTTAGCCTCTTTTAAAATTCATGTTATAGTTAAGAAAATTTCGAACTAAGGTGAACTAATATGGCGGAAATCAAAAGCGCCCTGGAAAAGGCCCTGGAACGGGCTGAGAAGATCGGCCGGGCAACAAAAGAAGAGCTGAAAGAAAATTTATACCTGGATGAAGGCCGGCGGTTGGCCGCCCGTTACCTCCGGGGAGAAGATATGGAATTCACAAAAGCGCTGGAGCAAAAACCAGCCGAGGCACGACCTTATATCTTGAAAGGTATGGAAGAGACCCTCCTCCGCAATATAGTCCTGCCCCGGGATGAAGACATAGAAGAAGGCGTAAAAAGGGCCTTACAAGGGATGCTCACCCTGAAGAGGAATAATTCACAGGCCCGAAGGATAATGGCGCAAATAGATGAGGCCTTTAGACAATACAGACAAACCATATCTGATGTCCGGAAGCAGCTCAGGTCCCGTTTTGAGATGAGGATGGGCAACATGCAGAAGCAACTGGAAGACCAGATGCACATGAAAATAAAAATAGACCCGGAACAACAGCCGCAATTTCAGGAAGAGTGGCTCAAGATTTCAGCAGAAATAAACGCCCAGTTCGATGCGTTCCTGGAACAACAAAAAGAACTTTTAAGGACTATCTGACCTGTCCACGCGCCGTTAAATTAGGACGCAGATTTTCGCCGATACCCGCAGCACAGTAAATTCGAAATTAGAATTTCGAAATTCGAAAAAGTAAAATATGCGTTCATCTGCATCCAAAAAAGGAACCCAGCCATGACTCTTGAACAGCAAAAAAGGATTATCGCGCTAAGGCAGGCCCTCCGCAGCAAGAGATTAGACGCCCTTTTGATTACCAGGCCGGAGAACAGGCGTTATCTCAGCGGCTTTACGGCGCACGACGGCCAGTTGACGGAGTCGTCAGGAGCGCTTCTCATCTCCAGAGATCAACTTATCCTGTTGACCGACAGCCGCTATGAGCTACAGGCTGGAGAAGAGGCAACCGGGTATAAGGTGATTGTACCAAAACACGGGTTGCCACGTACACTGGGAGGTCTGGCCCGCCGGTACGGAATTTACAAGCTGGGCTTTGAAAGTCACTACCTCCTGGTCAGCGTCTATGAACGCCTGGGCCGGCTACCGGCCCTGAAGCTCATCTCTACCAGAGGCATTATAGAAAAGATCAGGGCGCAGAAGACAGAGGAAGAACTGAAAAACATCGAGGATTCCATCCGTCTGAACGAGGCCGTCTTTTCTGAAATCAACCGCATCCTGAGGCCGGGAATGACCGAAAGAGAGATAGCCTTTGAGATCGAAAGATTGACCCGCAGCATGGGTGCGGAAGACGTATCCTTCGAGCCCATCGTGGCCTCCGGCCCCAACGCCGCCAAGCCACACGCCACACCCACTGACCGGCCTATCCGGGAAGGAGAGTCCATTATCATCGATATGGGGGCACGGTTAAATGGCTATTGTTCGGATATGACCCGTACCCTCTGGTTGGGAAAGACCGGCGCAAAATTCAAAAAGATCTATAGGACGGTGCGCAAGGCGCAGGTTGCGGCCATAGCCTCACTAAAGACCGGCCTGAAGGCCAGGGATGCAGATAAGATCGCTCGTGATATTATAAGCAAGGCCGGGTATGGTCAGGCCTTCGGACATTCGTTAGGCCATGGCGTGGGACTGGCCGTACATGAAGGGCCAACGCTAAGCCCGCGTTCTAAGGACACTTTAAAGGCCGGTATGGTAGTTACTGTGGAACCGGGCATCTATATCCCCGGCTGGGGCGGCGTCCGCCTGGAAAACATGGTGGTTATTGAAGACCACGGCTGCCGGGTCTTGAATAATGATGAGACATTTTATGATTTCCCGTCTTGATGAACTCGTAAAAAGTCCTGAAATCGTCATGCCGGACTTGATCCGGCATCCAGAACATATTGAATTTACTGGATTCCGGCTTTCGCCGGAATGACAGAAAACGGCCTTTTCTGACTTTTTACGAGACCATCATATTTAATAGGTTACAGTTTTTCTCTGCGGACTCTGCGCCCTCAGCGGTGAAAAGGCTTTTTTACAAAACGTCAGTTTTGATAAGACAAATTGTCCTCTGCAAATCGAACTTTTTCCAATAGAATCCGTAAGGCCTTCCTCGTCTCCGGCGTTAAGTCCTCAAAAATAAGACCGCATTGATAGGTGGAAGGGGTATCACCCGCATTATGGTGTACCCATACTACGTGTCCATGGATCTCCGTGAGTTGATCCGGTTGCAGATTAAGAAATTTGACAGAGAGAGACGAGCCGTCTGGAATGCTTTCGTAACCCTCCAATAACATCCCGCTTTCGTTAAGATTCACAACATAGGCCGGGATAGCCTCCTTGCCATCCAGGCCCGACACTTTTAAAAGTATATCGATCCGCGGCTCTTGCCGGCGATCCTCGCCCGGGGCGACTTTCCGGGGCGCAGGTCTATCCTGATTCAGTTTGCGTTCCAGTTCCACGACCCTGCGTCGTAATATCTTATTTTCCAGCCGGAGTTCTTGCAGCTCTTTTCCCAGGTCTTCGTACAACCTTATTCTCCTTTACGACTGTTCCCTGTCTGCTTACGCTTCATAATGACTTATCGTAACATTCTGAAAAAACAAAAATAGTCCTGCCAGTCTTCAGCCGGCCAAAGGCCGGCTTCACGCTATTAGCTATCAGCGATCAGCTCTCAGCAAAAACCCAAGATGAACAACATATTAAGCTGAAGGCTGATAGCTGAGCGCTGACTGCTAAAAAGCACTTGCGCAAAAATAACTTTGTGTTAAATTAGCCCTCTCTTACGATTTTGGTCTTCAGATATTGAAGGAGGTCTTTATGTCTAAGGTATGTGAAATTTGCGGGAAACGGCCCCGTGTAGGGAATAATGTAAGTCATGCCAATAATAAAACAAAACGCAGATGGTATCCTAACCTGAAAAGAGTAAAGGCGGCCCAGGGTAACAGCGCCCGTTATATGGTAGTCTGTACGCGCTGTCTTCGCTCCGGGTCAGTAGTAAAAGCCACTTAACGTCATGTCGTCAGACGTTCTACACGAATTACATCGTCTAAGTGCTTAACCGCCCCGAGCACTGCTTTCAGATGTGAGGTATCTACCACTTCCAAAATAAAGTTTAATATGGCCTTGTGGTCTAATGTAGTATGAATATCAGCCTCTACGATGTTTGCATCACAGGCGCTGATGGCATTGCTTATAGCGGCAAGCAGGCCTTTCTTATCTACTGTAACCACCCGGACCTTAACCGGGTGTGCCGTTTTTTCCCGGACATCCCACTGGACATCGACCCTTCTTTCGGAATCTGAATCGACAATATTGCGGCAATTGCTGGTATGGACGGTTACCCCCCGGCCACGGGTGATAAAGCCTACAACGTCATCACCCGGCAAGGGATTGCAGCATCGGCCAAAGCGGATCATAATATCTTCGACCCCCCGGATTTTTATCCCTTCGGGCCGGATTTTTTCCTTTTTTTTGCTGATCTTCGCAGTCACAGGAAGTTCTTCCTCTGAAACGGCGCCATGGGGAAGAAGCTTCCTGACAATCTGAAGAGGGGATATCTTGCCGTATCCGACTCCGGCCAATAAATCCTCCACCGAACTAAAAGAGAGTTCAGTGGCCGCCCTTGTCAATTCTTCAGATTTAAGCAATTTTGACAGATTGAGCTGATGCTTCCTGAACTCCTTCTCACAGATCTCTCTACCCAGACTTACACTGCTCTCCTGTTCCTCGGTCTTAAACCATTGCTTAATTCTGGTCCGGGCCCGGGTGGTCTTGACAAATTTCAGCCAGTCCTTGCTGGGAGTATGGTGGGGCGCAGTAATTATCTCCACCACATCGCCATTTTTCATCTCGTATTTAAGAGGAACCAGTCGACCGTTAACCTTGGCGCCTGTACACTGGCGGCCGACTTCGGTATGTATGGCGTAAGCAAAATCTACGGGCGTAGCGCCCCGCGGAAATTCTTTTACCTCGCCCTTGGGAGTAAACACATAGACATCGTTGGGATAGAGATCAACACGCACCGACTCCAGAAACTCCCGCGGGTCCTTAAGGTCTTTTTGCCATTCCAAAAGCTGCTTTAACCACGCAAATCGCCGGCTCTCCTCCTCGGAAAAGCCCTTATCCTCTTTATACATCCAATGGGCGGCGATGCCGGCCCGGGCCACTTTATCCATCTCTTCCGTTCTGATCTGCACCTCCATCCGCCGCCCATACGGGCCGATGACCGTGGTATGCAGGGATTGATACATATTGGCCTTGGGGAGACTGACGTAATCTTTGAAGCGCCCGGGCACCGGCATCCATATAGAGTGGATTATCCCCAGGGCCTCATAACATTCTTTGACGGTCTTCAGGATTAGACGAAAGGCGATAACATCGTAGATCTGTTCCAGAGGGAGGTTTTGCCGCACCATCTTCTTATATATGCTGTATATATGCTTAGGGCGGCCCCGTACTTCGCACTCGATTCCATACCCGGCCATCTTAGCTTTTATGATGCCTTTAACCTCTTCTATATATTCCTTACTTTCACCCAGACTCTTTTCCAGCTTCTTCTTAATGTCCTGATAGGTCTCCGGATGAATGTATGAAAAAGACAGATCCTCCAACTCTCTTTTTATCCACTCTATACCCAGGCGTCCGGCCAGCGGCGCATATATATCCATAGTCTCACGGGCTATCTTGACTCTCTTGGCCTCGGTCTGGTAGTGGAGAGTGCGCATGTTATGTATGCGGTCGGCCAATTTGACGAGCAACACCCTTATATCATCAGACATGGCCAGGATCATCTTGCGGACGTTCCCCGCCTGCTCCTCTATACGACTACTTAAGGGCATCCGGCTGATTTTGGTCACGCCGTCAACGACCCGGGCTATGTCTTCACCAAAAAGCTCCTTGATTTCTTCCAGAGTAGTAAGGGTATCCTCCACGGTATCATGCAGCAGACCACAGGCCACGGTGACGACGTCAAGCCGCATCTGGGTGAGAATGTAAGCCACTTCCAGGGGATGAGACAGATACGGCTCGCCGGATAAGCGTTTCTGTCCTTCATGCACCCTGGCCGAAAAAATGTAAGCCTTTTCAATGGGACTGGGATCGGCCCCGGGAAGATAAGACTGGAGCTGTTCTAATATATCGTTTAACCTAACCATCTATCGCTTTCTGGCGCATGTTCAGAAGGGTCTGAACGAACTGTTCCCTGGTAATGAACAGGGTCTCGCCCGTGGCGCGCACCCTTATTTCCAGCAAACCCTCTTTAATAAACTTCGTGCCTATGGTTATGCGGAAGGGAATGCCTGTCAGGTCGGCATCCTTAAATTTTATCCCGGCCCGTTCATCGCGGTCATCCAGGAAAACGTCGAATTCCCCGGATAAAAGCTCGTTATATATATCCTCCGCTGCCTCTCTTATGGCCGCATCATTTACATTAACCGGCAGAAGCAGGACATCGAAGGGAGCAATGGCCAACGGAAAGATTATACCGCTTTCATCGTGGTTTTGTTCAATAGCCGCGGCTACTATACGGCTGACGCCGATTCCATAGCAGCCCATGACCATGTGACGTTCCTGTCCTTCTCCATCGAGGTAAGTAGCCTTAAGGCCCTCACTGTATTTAGTTCCCAGACGGAAGATATGCCCCACCTCAATGCCGCGGGAAAGCCTTATGGCTTGGCCGCACCGGGGACAACGGTCCCCGGCCGTGACCGACCGTATATCACCATAAAGGTCCGCCTTGATATCCCGGCCGGCGTCCACATGGATGAGGTGATGCCCTTCCTCATTAGCCCCTGCCACGCAGTCGTATATGCCTTGTATGGCCTGATCCGCCACTATTTTTACCGGGAGGGCCACCGGGCCGCTGTAACCGACAGGCGCGCCTGTAACGCGTCTAATTAATGCCTCATCAGCCAGGGCTATTTCTCGGGCCTGGAGTAAATTTTTTAATTTAATCTCATTGACCTCGTGGTCACCGCGCACCAGGACCGCCACCGGTTGGCCGTCAACTACGAAGATGAGCGTCTTTAGCAATTGCTGCGGCGGTATGCCCAGGAAAGAAGTTACTTCCTCTACCGTCCTCCTTCCTGGGGTAGCTACCTTCTCTATGGGCCGGGGGGGTGTATCGCTTTTTAGCTGCTCTTTTTCCGTCCAGACCACTTCGGCCTTCTCTATATTGGCCGCATAGTCGCAACCGGTGCAGCTTACGATGGTATCCTCCCCGGTCTCCGCCAACACCATGAACTCGTGTGAAAAACTGCCGCCTATGCTGCCCGTATCAGCCTCCACCGCCCTGAATTGGAGGCCCAGGCGGCGAAAAATATTTTGATAGGCCGCATGCATGGCCAAATAAGTCTTTTCTGAGGCCTTCTCATCCACATCAAAGCTGTATCCATCCTTCATGACAAATTCGCGGCCCCGCATTAATCCGAAACGCGGCCTGATCTCATCCCTGAATTTGGTCTGTATCTGATAAAGATTTAACGGTAGATCCCGGTAAGAACGCACCTCACGCCGCACCAAATCGGTGACAACCTCTTCATGTGTGGGCCCCAGACAATAGTCTCGCGCGTGGCGATCCTTGAAACGCAACAACTCCTTCCCATAGAACTCCCATCGGCCGCTCTCCTGCCATAATTCCGCAGGCTGCACCATAGGCAGAACCACTTCCTGGGCCCCGGCCCTATTCATCTCTTCCCTCACGATGGCCTCTACTTTGCGCAAGACTCTTAAGCCCAGCGGCAGGTAGGAATAAATGCCTGCGGCCAGCTTTCGTATCATACCGGCCCGCAGCATTAGTTTGTGGCTTATTACTTCCGCTTCCGCAGGAGTCTCTTTTAAAGTAGGCAGAAAAAACCGGCTAAATCGCATTCTTTTTCCCTTTCTGTATATAGTCGCATTGCCAAAGATTAACCACAGAGAACAATGTCTAAGAAACTGCTTTGGAGCACACAAAGTTCCGAAGAGCACTCAGAAAAGTATTTATTCCTTAATTGCTCTGTCTTTTTCTTTTCATTTCTTGAAAATTCTTGCTTTTCTCGGTGTACTCTGTGGTTTGTCTTTCGGATTCCGCTTCCATCGTCTCTATCTCTTCCACCAGGGTATCCACGAGTGCCGCCTCTTTCACTTTTTTCAGAAGCTTACCGTGGCGGAAAATAATCCCGATTCCCTTTCCCCCGGCTATGCCGATATCGGCTTCTTTGGCCTCGCCCGGGCCGTTGACCACACAGCCCATTATGGCCACCTTGAAAGGAGTGGTTATATGGCTTATCCTTTTCTCCACCTTATCTACTAAAGAAAAAAGATTAATCTCACAGCGCCCGCAGGTGGGACAGGAGATAATCTCCGGTCCCCTTTGGCGCAAACCGAGCGCCCTTAATATCTCATACCCCACCCGGACCTCTTCAACCGGATCCCGGGTCAGAGAGACGCGGAGGGTGTCGCCGATGCCTTCATACAGGAGAAGCCCGATGCCTATACTGGATTTGACCGTCCCCGGGTAGAGTCCTCCTGCCTCCGTAACCCCTAAGTGCAGAGGATAATCCACCTTACCGGCCAGTTCGCGATAGGCGTCAACGGTAGTGCGCACGTCCGAAGACTTGAGCGATACCTTTATATTTGCGAAGCCTAAACCTTCTACAAGCTCAATATTACGCAGGGCGCTTTCGGCCAGGGCAGGAGCAGTAGGCGCCCTATGTTTCTTCAATATGTCTTTCTCCAGCGAGCCGGAGTTCACACCGATCCGCATGGCAATGCCGGCGTCTTTAACGGCAGCCACCACCTCGGCCAGTTTTTTTATGCCGCCGATATTACCGGGGTTGATCCTTATGCCGTCGGCGCCGGCGTTGATTGCGGCTAGGGCCAGGCGGTAATCAAAATGGATGTCGGCGATAAGGGGTATATTTATCTTCTTCCTGATGGCCTTAACGGCCTCGGCAGACTCCGGGTCAGGAACTGCTACGCGTACCACCTCACAACCGGCCTTCTCCAGCCGGTGGATTTGTCTGACTGTACCTCCAACGTCACGGGTAAAGGTGTTGGTCATGGACTGTACTACCACCGGGGCATCTCCGCCAATAGCCACCGGCCCGACCATAATCTGTCTGGAATACCTTCTTCGCATGTTTTTGCCTTTAAATACAATAAGATATCAAAATACAAAGGCATAATTACTGAAAACAGCCCTTTTGTCAACTTCAATAAAGAACAAACGGCATCATAGGTAAAATCTAACAAATTTTGCCTGAAAATCCCCCTGTATCCCCCTTTCCCAAAGGGGGGGGCGAGGGGGAATTTATATAAGGCATTGTTTCCGCTGAAAGCTGAATACCGATAGCTATTGTAAGGTGTTTGTGGCCGGAAAGGTGCGGATAAAATTTTCCCTTAAGCTTATTACGCCGGGGAGACCCTTGCTTCTCTCTTGAATCTTCTCTGTCTCCCCACGGCCCATCTCTTCCTCTTTTTCTCTACCCGGCGACTGGCCCAAGCCCTTTAAAAATGCCTCAAATTCGTCCCAGAGCTGCCTGTAACCCTCTAACGACCGGATCGGCATGGAACTGTATTTTTGTTTGTCCAGATGTACCTGAAAATAATCGCGACCAGTGTTCACATAGACGGTTTCATCATCGGGTAAACGCAAGACCAACCCGTCCGGACGGGTAAATAACCTGACCAGAGGAATGCGCTCCTTCAATTTTTTTATAAAATCGATACAAAGATCCCTCAGCCATTTTTCTTCAATAGCGTAAACATGGCTGCGGAGTGCAACCTTTCGCATATGCGCCGGGGCATGCGGTCCCTCCTTGTCTGTTTTGTTCAAAGGGATGCGTTCCAATAGAATACCCCGGACAGGTTCGGCTACGGCATCGCTAGCCGTATCTACCTGGAAAATATTAGCTGTGTAGAAAACGAGATCGGCGCCCTTAATAAAATTAGTCGAGGCAATCAGGGATGGGGAGAAATAAGGGCTGACCAGAATCAGCCGGGGCATCAAATCAAAATTAAGCGCCTCCCGGCCATATAAATTTGAGAAATAGTCCTTATGTCCAAGTATCCATCCTATGGCAGCCAGACTGGAAAGAAAATGGGTCTCGAGATTACTTGGCCGCACCTGTAATATAATAAGACGACGCTCACGGTCATGGCCAAAAAAATCGACCAGGAAGTCATCCAACTCCATATCCCGCTTAAGAATGGTAAGCCCTTCCTGCACTTCAGACGGATACTGGCCAATAAAGTCCCTCAGATCACCCTCAGGCACAGAAGCCGCTTTTCTCAGCAGAACGAGACCCATTAAGCATACACCCTATCAGATTTACTTGCTTACAAATTTATGCCAAACGTTTCCTGTCGTCAACAGGAAAATAGGGATTGGAGTTTTCCGACTTTTTAGGGAAATCCATGTTCCTGAGCGAAACTTGCTGGAGCAGTGGGGGTACCCTTCGAGGGCGAGCAGGAAGGGGAAAACCAGCCCTTTAGTGGCTGGAAGGGGCAAATATTCCCCGCCGGCGAGTCCCGAAAGGGTCGCTGCGGAAGCTGTGAAGCGAAGGAACTAAGGGGTTCCCTAAAGAAATGGAGATTAGCAAATGGTTACTATTTGCCGAATAGATTAGGATCTCAGATCTCATCTCTCAGCCATGAGCTATCAGCTATGTATCCAATGCCCGCCTGACTGTAGCAGACAACTCATCCACTCTGTAGGGTTTTTGGATAAAACCACAGGCCCCTGAGTTTAACATATCCTGGGCCTCGCCGTTTACACTGTAACCGGAAGAAATAATAACCTTAATCTCGGGATTGATTTCCTTCAGTTTCTTAAAAGTCCTTTTACCACCGAGCCTGGGCATAACAATATCCAGGATTACGAGATCAATAACATCTTTCTTCTCCGCATATATTTCCAGGGCTTCAGACCCATCTCGGGCCAAAAGCACCTTATAGCCTAAGGATTCAAGCACCTCCTTTCCCATATCGCGTATCACTTCCTCATCATCAATAAGGAAGATGGTCTCTTTCCCTTCAGGGATAGCTGTTGGCCCGGTTGCCGGAATATCAAATTCATCACCCCGGGCTATGGGTAGATAGACATTAAAGCGGGTCCCCCGTCCTTTCTCGCTATAAAAATTTACATATCCACCGTGACTCTTTACAATGCCATAGACCATGGCCAACCCCAGGCCGGTTCCCTTTCCCTTCTCCTTGGTCGTAAAGAAAGGCTCAAAAATGCGTTTTTTGACTGCTGATTCCATACCTATACCGGTGTCACTTATGGAAATAAGGATATACCTTCCAGGGGTAGCACCTAAATGCTTCCACGCATAAATTTCATCCAGGGTGACATTTGCCGTCTCCAGGATCAGGCGGCCGCCCTGGGGCATGGCATCACGGGCATTTATACATATATTAAGAATTACCTGCTGGATTTGGACCATATCCGCCAAAATCGGGGCCAAATCAGAGGCAAGGTGGGTCTCAATGGAAATGCTTTTATCTATGGTTCTTGAAAGAAGCCCTACTACCTCCTCAATGATCTGGTTACAATTTGCCTTCCTGACCTGATACTTTCCGCCACGGGCAAAACCGAGCATCTGCTTGACCAGTTCAGCCGCCCGCTCTGCGGATTTTTCAATGATCTCGATATGCCGATAGACCGGGTGGCCCTCAGATAGCAGCATCTTGCCGTATGAAGCATAACCCAGGATTCCACCCAGGAGATTATTAAAATCATGGGCTATACCCCCGGCCAGGGTGCCGATAGCCTCCATCTTCTGGGCCTGGAATAGTTGCTCCCGAAGTAATTCCCTTTCACGTTCCCTGACCTCTTTTTCCAGCTCAATACTGGCCCGTTGGGCGAATATCTCAAAGAGTTTGACATCTTCTTCACTGAAAACATGCTCTTCACGGTCAAAAAATGCCAGTGTCCCGATGGTATCCCCTTCTGATGAGTAGAGCGGAATGCCAAGATATGACACCAGTCCAAATTTTATAACATTATCATAATCCTTATAAGGAACGGTGTCATGCAGATTACGGACATAAAGCATTTGCCCCGTTTTGACAACCTCTGCACAGAGCGCCTTATTCATAGGACACCGGTATGCCTTAGCCAGCTCCGGCGGAAGATTATAATATCCCTTAAAGACCAGGCTATCCTTTTCTTTGTGACAAATGATGACAAAGCTCCCCCCAAAAAGCTGATGAATCTTCTCGCAAAGGGCATTCAAAAAACTGCCTGATCCCTTAGTCGTCTCAAACGTCAAATTGTGTATGGCCTTGAAAATCTCATTGGATCTTTTAAGGTTTTTTTCGGCCTTTATCCGTTCGGTAATATCCCGCGCCACCCCGGAAAACCCTAATTTCTGGCTGTCCTGTGTTATTGGGTATCCGGAAATTTGCATGATCTTTTCATTCCCGGATGTATCCCTGATTCTACATTCGAAACAATATGTACCCTTAGCGGTGGCCAGGATATTATCTATTGCCGGCCAATCTTCAGGGGAAAGCAGGTTACAAAAATGTTGCCCCATCAGATCCGCCGGACTGTACCCAAGGATAGCCTTAACAACCGGGTTGACATATATAATCTTGCCGTTCAGGTCGAGTGAGAAAACGATGTCGTTGATATTTTCCAATAAAACTTCGTATTTTTCTCTGGCCTCGCTCAGTTGTTTCTCGGTCAGATACTTTTCTTCCATCTTTATCTTCTGTTCTTCTATCTGGATGACATCCCAGAACAGCCTGGCAGTAACATGATCCATGACCTTTACATGTGCCGGTTTAGTCTGCAAAATCTCCTCCAGCACACGATCATTTCCGGTAAGCTCAATAATGAGGTCAAGGTTAGGCAATGTATAAAATTCATGGTAATCGGTTGTAGTCAGAAGCCCTTTCTCCTTTGCGTATTTCATCCCCGGGGCTTCTGCATTAATATCCGCCACACCCTGGACGCTGGTTTTAAGTATTTCTACGCGTTCAAAAAGCTCCAAAACCGCCTTGCATCCAGGGCCGCCACCCACGATGACTGTATTTATCAGCTGATTGTTACTCACACACTACTCCCAAAAGTTGCGAACATACCCATTCTTAGCTTATAGTCCCACTTATCATTTTATCGGCTATTCTGGAAATAAAAATAAAACTACGGCAGCAACCGGGTTTTCACTTGACAGGATATTACATAGTAAAATACGATAGATATTATAAATGATAAAGTCCAAAATCATCCACCCAGGCGGACAGGAGGGGAAAATGCCGGAAAAGTTAACCGCTCTTAAGACGGCCATGCAACTGGAAATAGACGGTGAGGCGTACTATTTAAAGGCCGCGGGAAAAAGTATTATCCCATTCGCCCAAAAACTGTTCAGGCAGCTTGCCGCGGAAGAAAAAATACATTTAAAGAAAATTGAAGAAATCTATAAGGCCCTGCAAAAAAAAGCCAAGTTGCCTGAAAAGCTTAACCTTATAAGACCATCCTCAGCCATACAGGATGTATTTAAGAAGGCTACCGGCAAATTAAAAGATAAGGCCCCGGCTGAAAGCAGCGACCTTGAGGCTGTTAAAATGGCTATGGATATGGAAGAAAAAAGCATAGCCCTGTATGACGGGCTGGCGAAAGAGGCGCATAGCCCCTTTACCAAAAGGTTCTTTGTCCTGCTTTCTTATGAGGAAAGAGGCCATTATCTGGCCCTGTTTGATGCTTATGATTACCTGACCGACCCGGCAGCCTGGTTGGAAAAGAAAGAAAAGATAATGCTTGATTAATTGAGCCTTCAGCGGTCAGCTATCAGCGTTCAGCCGGTTTACCGTTTACTGTTGACCGTTTACCGAAAGAAAATGTCGGACAACGGTTAACTGTTAACAAACATGCTGACGGCTGATCGCACTTCGCGGCAAATGAACATACATAGCGCTCGCTAAGGATGAGTCACAAAAAAATATGGAATTCTATCTTATCCTGGCTTTGATAATCGTAACTATGGTAGCCGTCTTCGCCATACAAAACGCCCATGTAGTTACAATCCATTTCCTCTTCTGGCATTTTGAAGGCTCTCTGGTCTTATACCTTCTCTCTTTTTTTACGGCCGGACTTATTACGGCCTTGCTGCTTACCCTGCCCGGCCGCCTCAAAAAACGGCGGGCTTACAGAGAAAAGATAGAGGCCCTGGAAAAGGACATAGCCAAGGCTAAGCCCCCGGAAGAAAAAACCCCGGAACCACCTCCGGCCATCTGATCCTGCTTATGCCCATACGGCTATAATAACCATCCCGGCCAGCATTAAGACTGCGCCCCAAAATCTCTCTCCAATATTCTCCTCCTTGAATAAAAAAGCACCGTAGAGGACGCTGAAAAGGATACTGGTACGTTTAGTGGCAATCATATATGCGGCCTCAACCCGGCTAATAGCGGCCATGTGGCTTAGGACCATAATGACCATAAGGATGCCGATACATAGACCAGAATAAAAAACTTTCTTCAGACCTTGCCAGGTAGCCTTCCCGCTAACCAGTGAACATCCAGGGATAATAAGTCCCAGCATCAGAAAGTAAAAAGGGCCAAAAAAAATGGCGCTGGAGTGTTGTATGGCCTTTTTGCCCAGGGCAGAGGTAAGCGCATATAAAAAGGCCACTATTAGCATCAGCCAGGAGCCTTTTTCCCTCTTTATGGCCCGGAATGGCCCCAGGAAACCGTTCTTACATTCCTGCAGGTTTAATACATAGCTGCCCAAGACCACGGATATAATCCCCAAAATACCCCGGGCGCTGAGTTCCTCTCCCAGTATCAACCTGCCGGTTAAGATAAGGAAGACCGGGGTAAAGGACAGGAACGGAATGGCGAGAGAAAGAGGCGAGGCTTGAATAGCCCGCATATAAAGAAAAAAAGCGGTTATTTCCAGGGGCAGGGCCCCAAAAACCGTCAGGTAGAAGGTTGTATCCAGGTGCGGTACCGGGATAAAAAACAACAGGATTAAAAATAACGGCAGGCTAAAGGATAGCCGGGCCGTTGCCATCTCAAAAACCGTCAGTCGGGAGAGGAACCGTTTGGTAAGCGCATCTACGGTCGCTATGGACGCAGCAGAGATAAGGGCCAGAGGGAGCCAGAACACACGCCTGCCCGACTCAGGCGAGAGCGCCCTGGCCGGCCATATGCCGCAGCCGGGCCACGCGTTCTTTTATGGGCGGGTGGGTGCTGAACAGGCTGGCAAAGCTCTGCCCGGTCAAGGGATTTACGATATACATCTGGGCCTGGGCCGGATTGACCTCCATGGGCAGACGGTGATTCCATTCTTCCAGTTTGGTCAGGGCATTGGCCAAAAATAGTGGCTGACCGGCGATCCTGGCGCCGGTGGCGTCGGCCAGATACTCCCGGCTGCGGGATATAGCCATCTGGATGAGCATGGCTGCAATCGGGGCCAGTATCATCATTAAGATACTGCCGATAAGATTGCCGCTGCCGCCCTCTTCGTCATCACTACGGCCACCGCCAAATAACATGGCCCACTGGGCCATAGTAGCCAGATAACTTATGGCCCCGGCCAGCACCGCCGCTATGGAACTGATTAATATATCCCGGTTCTTTATATGGGCCAATTCATGGGCCAGAACGCCTCGAAGCTCATCCGGGTTTAAGGTCCGCATGATCCCGGAAGTCACGGCCACAGCCGCGTGCTCCGGGTTTCGACCCGTGGCAAAGGCATTCGGGGTATCCGACGGGATAATATAAAGGCGGGGCTTAGGTAACCCGGCCCTTACTACCAGGTCTTCAACTATCTGGTGCAAATGGGGGGCCTTGGTCTTGTCAACCTCCTGTGCTCCGCTCATCTTTAAGGCCAGCTTGTCACTAAACCAGTAGGCAAAAAAATTCATGAATAGGGCCATCCCCAGGGCGAAGGTTAATCCCTGCCGGCCGCCAATGGCCTGTCCGGCCAGCATAAACAGGGCGGTCAATGCCGCCATTAATATAAATGTCTTAAACATATTGCCCATCTTACCCATAGCCGATTTACATCCTCCGTTTGTTAGTTAGCGAAGCTGTCAGTATGTTTGTTAACCGTTATCCGTTAACCGTTGTCCGACATTTTCTTTCGGTAAACGGTCGACAGTGAACGGTGAACCGGCTTCATGCCGATAGCTGAGCGCTTTTTTATATTAACCATCGGTTTTATATAAGTCAATAAGGTGCGGACAAAATGTAGCGTGATCTCGCAGGCTAAAGCCTGCGCCTACCGTCTATCAACACGCCTTGTAGCCGCACCCTTTAGGGTGCGTAAATCACTTCCGCCGGAATAACATAAACAGCAGCGTCAGGATAATACTAATGAGCAGGCTTGTAGCCAAAGGGAAGTAAAAGGTAAAATTCTTACGCCTGATGTAAATATCACCCGGAAGTCGGCCGATCCAGGGGATCTTGCCTCCCAGGGTAAAGAGGAGCCCCACGCCGGCTATAACCAGACCCAGCACAATAAGTATCTTGCCTATTACTATTGAATGCTGCATAATAAATATCCGCTTATCGTCATTCCCGCGAAAGCGGAAATCCAGAAACTAAAAAACTGGATTCCGTGTCAGGCACGGAATGACGGAGAAAAGGTATTTTCCGGTGAAATTTTCGCCCTCCTGCGGCGGGTCCACCGATATTTAGTCATTTGGATTTCATTTGAACTTTAAACTTTGTCATTTGTCATTCCTCTGACTCCTGTCTTCTGTATTCTTTCTTCTTCTCAGGCTCCGGTCATATCGTTCCTGCTCGCTGTAAATACAGCCACAATACGGTTGCCGGTACAGATTAAGGGCCTTTGACCTGTCAATCCCCTCCTGCCATCCTTCCCGAAAGTCATGATAATAAAATGGAATGCCATATTCCTTCGCTATATCTTCAGCCGTCTTGATTATAAGCTCATGTTGTTGGTACCGGCTGTAAAGGAGGGTGGTGGTAAAGGCATCGCTTTTTTCCTTCCGGGCTACTCTGGCCGCCTCCCTTAAGCGCAGGGTATAGCAAAGGCCGCAGCGCTCATCCTCATGGCCGACCACCGCACGCAAAAACTCCCGCAAATAATAGGTCTCATCATAGATGACGTCCAATTCGGCCTGTCTGGAATACTCCTTTAACGTATCCAAACGCCTTTTAAATTCCAGGTAGGGATGGATATTTGGATTATAGAAAAAACCGGTAACGCGCATACCCTCGCCACACAGTACCTTCAAGGGGTAAATGGTGCAGGGAGCGCAGCAGATGTGGAGTAGAATACTGGTCATTTGATATTGTTTGGTATTTAGAGACTATTGCAACAGTCGTCACACCGGTGAAAACCGGTGTCCAGGAGTGTCTTAATCTGACCGGATCACCGGATCCCGGCTTTCGCCGGAATGACGACAATCCGACCGATCATAAGAATTTTGCAAGCGGCCCTTTTATTTAAGATTTGTACTATTATACGGTATAGATTATGAGGAATCAAGGAGCGCCATGCAAAAATGGCGGGGTCTTTCGATCCCCGCCATTTCCTGTTTACGCAGACTAAAGTCTGCGGCTACCTTCCCATCTTTTTTTATAGCTGAAAGCTGATTGCTGACCGCTGATTGCTTTTTTACTTAAAAATCCTTAAACGACCCTCCATCGTCTTCAAAAGGGATGACTTCCTCCGGTTTAACCGGCTTTTTGGGGGTACCCTTGGCCTGTGTTTTGGGCTGCTGGGGTTGAGGCCTGTCGCCGGGTTCGGCCTTCCGGGCGGCCTTAAGAGGTATAAGCCTCTTTGCCGCGTTGATTATGGAAGAACCCCTTTCCTTCTTTTCCGAAGACAACCGCCCCCCATTCACCGTCCCCACATAATCGGCTAACTCTGTAACCATATCTTTTAATGACTGGGCTTGGCTGCCGAGCTCTTCTGCGGCTGAGGCCGATTCTTCAGCGCTGGCCGCATTATTCTGTATGGCCTTATCCATCTCCGCCACCGCGGTATTTATCTGGCTGATCCCCTGAGACTGCTCTTTGGAGGCCTCGGCGATCTCTCCCACCAGTTCCGCCACCTTATTAGCGCTGGTGGCCACATCCTGAAAGGCCCCCTGGGTCTGGGTAACCAGTTCATGTCCCTCTTTAATGTTCTTTATAGTCTCTTCAATGAGCGAGGACGTGTTTTTGGCCGCCTCTGCCGCCCTCTGCGCCAGATTGCGCACCTCGTCGGCCACTACGGCAAACCCGGCCCCGGCCTCACCCGCACGCGCCGCCTCTACTGCCGCGTTTAACGCCAGCAGGTTGGTCTGGAAGGCGATCTCGTCGATCGTTTTGACGATCTTGCCGACCTCCTCCCCCTGACCCTTGATCCTGTTCATGGAACCCGCCATCTGCTCCATCTGGTCACCCGTCTTGCCCACCACCGTCTTCGTCTCATCCATGAGCCGCGCCGCCTGCTGGGCATTATCAGCATTCTGTTTGGTCATAGAGGCCATCTCTTCCATAGAGGCGGAAGTCTCTTCCAGCGATGCGGCCTGTTCACTGGCCAGCTCGGCCAGTTGCTGCGAGGAAGTGGACACCTGGGCAGAGGCATCCGTAATCTGCCCCGAATTATTATCAAGCTCGCCTATCAACCGGTAAAGCACACGGGTAATATCGCGGCGGATAAATAAGGCGATGGCCGCGCCTAGAATAAGGGCTATAATAGCCGCGATGGCCAGGATGGTATTGATGCTTGAGGCGTCATTAATCATACCCTCAGCGGTCAGCGTATTTTTTGCCAGTTCCTGTCTAGCTTCAAAAAATTTTCCTTTAATCTCTTCGAGGAGCGGCAGGGTCTTGGTGCGGAATATCTCCGTTGCCTGGCTACGGGCATCACTTGCCATGGGCTGAACCGGCGCGGCCATGTCTCCGGCCATGTCTGTTCCTTCACCCATCTCGCCCGTGCCGGCGCCCGTCTCCAGAGAAGGCCCGCCGGCGCCCCCTCCCCCGGCCAGAAGGGCATTCATCGCCTCTACAGAGCGGTGGAGGTCATGGTGCGGCTTTTCAATGGCCAAGAAGATAGGGGCCACGGTGGGGAAGTGCCCTTCTATCTCCTTTCTCCCCTCACCATAAAACCACTTACCGAAGTTGCACTTGTGCTCGTCCGTTTCCACCTCGATCTTTTTACAATCCGGGTCGGCAAGTTGGGCAGCCACCTTATTTGCCCAGTTCAGGTGGTCCACCTCCATCTGGATCAACTCGGCCTCATGCTCATGGAAGTCCGCTAATTTTATGGCCTCTGTGACCAGGTACCGGCTGCCCAAAAAGCCGATTCCCCCGACCACGGTGAGCAATGCCAGGACAATCAGGAATCCCCCGCCTATCTTTTTCCCCACACTGAGCTTCATGACCCTACCTCCTGTTTATAATCCCATAGCTATCAGCCCTCAGCCATCAGCTTTCAGCTCAGGATATTGTTTGCCCGAATTTTTAGCTGGCAGTTGATAGCTAAAAGCTGACCGTCCCAAATGGTTCCCTGTTTTCCTTCTGGTCTTCTATTCGGAAGATTGGGGGTTCTTCTTAAATGAAAAAAATGATTTTTTTCAAAAACCACGGAGCGCACCGAATATAAGCAGGTTAAGCCGCTTGAACCGTTTAAGCCGTTTAAGCCGGTTAAACAGTTTGAACTGCTTGAACTGTTATTTATGAATTACATCGGCTCCACCTCGATCCGGACGTCCTTATCCTGCCCCCCGTCTTCCCGGTCGCGGTATATGATGGTCTCATGGGCACGGATGGTCTTTTTGTTTTCGGAAAATTTCATAAACGTTATCTTGCCCCTGACTATGTTTCCCTCAAAGGCTATCCCCCGCACCTTTAAATATACACCGGGGTCCACCCTTACCTGTTCGGCCATCAGGCGGTGTTTCTTGGCCTCCAGTTCCTCTATCTTTCCCTTGAAGGTGACAATAGCATCGAGGAGGCAGTGATAATTCTTATGCAGTTCTTTTTGTCGGGAGCACAGGTCTTTATATTGCGTATGCAGCCGGTACTTCTGCCGGGTATCCAGGGAAGAAGGCAGTTTTTTCTTGATAAGTTCAACCTCGTCTTCTACATATTTTTTGACAGCGGCTATTTCTTTAAATTTTTCCTCAAGTTTATGGAGACTTTCTTCATACCGGAATATCTCTTCGTTCAAGGCCTGGATATGGGCATCGCTTTGATAGTCCAATCCGATAATAATCACGCTGCGCGGGCTGGATGGAGAACCCATATTGTACGCCTCTACACCCTTTTTGCTGATAACAGTGCTGTTTACAATCCTCCCGTTCGGTCTGGTAACCACCACCGTCCCCAGGGAAGATACATAGCTGTCCAGTATCTCCACATCCACCATGACATCGCCTTCGGCCACCACCCTGGACCCCCGGATATAACCGCATTTCATTGCCCCGGTAACCTTCACCTCCGAGCCGATAATACCATCGGTTACCGTCAGGTCACCTGTGACTTCTATCCGGGTGTCACGCTCAATCAGCCTGGCCATAAGACCGCCGGCCCGCACACGAAACCCGGAGAGAACTGCCCCTGAAACCTGGACCAGACCGTCAAAATTGATATTACCGGTGGCATAATCCACGTCGCCATCGATCCGGAACACAGGTGAGACCTCGATTCTCTCCTGGCTGTCAATGTAAACCGCCCCGCTGACCTTTGCTTCCGCCCTTTCCCCGCCTACTATGCGTACATTTTTACCGGCCTTCAAGGCCGCATCATGCACTGGCGCCGCCGGTATGGCCTTACCGGTGACCGTAGATCCTCCTTCACCTTTGACCATGGGGCTTTTGATGGCCAGCAGGTCGCCCGCCCCTACATAAGGAATATTCCCGCGTTCCCGAAAATCCATGTTGGCATATTCGTCCAGCTTGCCGATCTTCTTTTCATCGCCTAATTTAAACAGAATGACGGCATCCTTGCCGGGTTTAGGCTGGGATCCACGGGCAATAACATACTTTTTCACTCCCTCAGAGGAAAGTTCCGCCAGACAACGGTCCATAACTGCTTCGTCAATGCCGAAAGCGATCTTTTTCCCGGCCAGCGCCTGGTTAATCCTGTTGCGGGCCTCTTCAGCAGACATTTCAAATCTGCCTTTGATAACCAGACAGGCCTCCATCTCATCCTCCGACACTATCAGGTCAAAGGATGGACCGTTCGCCACAGTACCGGCGAATCTTTGACCGTTTTCAGCCGGGATACCTGCCGACTCCTTTAGCTGATTCTTCTCTTCAAGGTTATCTTCCATTAAACCTCAAATATCTATTCCGGGAATATCTACCCCTTAATTATGTAAAATCGGCATATTAAGATAAATTCTTTACTGATTTTAGATCATTAGACAGATTTGAAGAGAAAAAAAACCCCACCTCCTTTAACAAAGGGGGTGGGGGATTACTTGTGACTTCTGAATCCTGACTCCTGTATTCTGTATTCTGTCTCCCCCGTTAGATTACCACATGCAGAAGGGGCTGTTTGACCTTCTTTAAGGTCTCAAACCAGGCAGATACATCCTCTATCTCCTTTTTCTCCTTTCTTATGCACCCCATGGACAGGATCGTAAAACCGGTAGAGACCAGCCTGTCGCTGAGTTCAGGTAATGACCTTGTTACGTATTCCTGCCTGGTTTTGTCGGCTACCATAAACAGACATTTAATCTTTTTGTCCCTGACCTGTAAGCTTATGCGCATAGGCCCCAACCGGCTCATATTCAAAAAGAACAATGCCCGGAAGGGACCGTCCCTTCCGTCCTTCGCCCCCCCCTTTTCATCCGGCTCCCGGTCTAACAGGAGTTCACATTCACCCCAGCCGGCCTGTTTGGAAAACCAGACGGGCAAAAAGACAATCGATTCCCCCTTTCGCCCCGGCGAATCTGCCTCTGGCACGACCGGAGATAAAAGCCGGATATTGGCAGACTGATAGCCCTCTATCAGATTCAAAAGGGATGATAACGCCCGCGCCGGGGCGCTATCCGGCCCGGACTCGGATAAACTACTCAGGGCTTGCATGACCAGACCCTTTATATCCGTCTCTACCAGACCTCTGGAATCAGGAAGTTGGCCTTTTAGCAAATGAGTCCTGAGCTTGTTCTCCCAGGAGAGGCCTATCGCCTTGAATACAGAGGGGTTAGGGTCCTGCCCCACAAGGATTCTATCCAACAGGCCGGATAAGGGCCTGAGCGTTTCCGCCATATCGGCTGAAGAATCCAGCGCCTGACGCAACTGCCTGGCCACGTTATCCAGTATGTTACCGGTTTCCTGACGGAGGGTGAAAAACTGCCTAAAAGAGTCCCTTTGCCATTCTTCGTCCGGCGTCCCAACGGCCATTTTGAGAACCACCTGTGGGGAGACCTCCCGCACCTCAAATTCAGCCTTTAAGCCCTTTACCAGGGGGAGATCGGTCTGGGCCATAACGGTCTGACCGGCTATGCGCAATAAGGCCCCTTCTCCGGGGAGGATATCTAAGACCGTACCCTCATAGCGTGAACCAACGGTGAATAAATTCTGGAGGTCTTGCAGAGAGTGGCCTGCACCCCCCGCGGACAGGATCTTAAAGATGGGTAAATCTGCCTTGCCTTCTATCTTCAACGCCTACCGTCCGTTAAAAGCCTCGTATCACTTTAGCGCTTTGAAATGGCCCGACATCCAAGGTTCTGGTTGTAGGGTATCGTGGCTTAAATCCGAAATTCGAATATCGAAACTCGAAACAAATTCGAATTTTCAAATCTAAGAATGTCCCAAACTGCGGCGGATCTAATTCGTTTTGAATTTCTCATTTCGGTTATTCGATATTGTTTCGGATTTCGTGCTTCGGATTTCGAATTTGAAATTGCATCGGGCACGAAATCCACTATA
Organism: Thermodesulfobacteriota bacterium; assembly: GCA_040754095.1. Taxonomy (GTDB): domain Bacteria; phylum Desulfobacterota; class QYQD01; order QYQD01; family QYQD01; genus QYQD01. The sequence goes on from JBFMFO010000001.1 coordinate 36,964, forward strand.
TTGGAACAATTTTCAAAAGGCTAAGATGTTACATAGTCTCTCTTTTCTCTCTGTCCAGTCCCAAAACCAATTCAACCTCTCCTCTGGTCATTGACAGCCGTTCGGCAATTTCATCCGCAGAAAGCCCGTAACGCGACAGTTCCACGACATTTGTATATGGGGCATCAGGCTGTTTATGGGGAATAGAAATATGGCATTCGGCCGATTGAGCCGCCCTTTCTGATAATTTACGCATCTCTCCTATCCTTTGATCCATATCGGACAGCAACTTATCAGCCAGCGCCCTTTTCTCCTTTAGATTGTTCGCCATGGTCTTGCAGATCTTCTCTGTTTCACGGATTAGTCCGGCGACGTTTTCGATACTGCCATTTAACTGGCCGGAGCGGGTCTTTCTGAACTTAAGCAATAAGAAAATCACAAACAGGACCAGGATAATCTCGATCCCAAGTTGAACGATCATTAAGGTTTCTACGTTACTGAAACTATCCACGAATCCATACTCCTTTAGATAAGTTCAAATGCCAAAATCCAACTCATTGGAGGCTCTTGCAAAAGTCGTCACACCGGTGAAAACCGGTGTCCAGGGGTGTCTTAATCTGGTCGGAGTCACTGGATTCCGCATCAAGTGCGGAATGACAAGAATACATAGTTATAGGACGCTTTCCGCTTTCCGCTTGTTACGCGATCACATCGATAATTTTGCCCTGTTCTTTCTCCGGATCTTTTTTCTCCTCGCCCGTCTTTCCCTGGCCGTTCTCAGCTTCGGCCTCGTCTCTGCGCTCACGCGGCTTATCCCGTATCACCTGCTTACGCTGCGTGGCCTCTTTTGAGTTAGGAGATTTTTCTACGGGCTGAGGCTGCCTGATCCCTGGAGCAGGATTAATGGAATATTCATCCATCCCCATCCCTCCACTATAGGCAACGTCACTGGTCATTAGTCATCGGTCATTAGTTAAGCGGGGAATATCTCACTTTTACCAGTGACAAATGACTATTGACTAATGACATTAAGTACCGGGTATGTCAGGTAAAAACATAATCCACAAACAGTATCTTCTGTATTTTCTTCGGCTTTAAATAATTATTTAAAACCCGGCGCAGCTCATCCGCAAGGGCCTTGTCATTTTGCCCCTGCTGCACTGCATCGAGCTTCTTGGAAAGGAAAAAAGCATAAATCGCCTCACGTAACATCAATTCTTTTCTCCTGATCTCCGGCGCTATGCCCTCCTCTGTCACAAAATCAACCCGCACTCTCAAAAAAACATCCGTCCCGCCTTCGTTAAATGGAATCAAAAACGGTTTTAAACTATATCTCTCCCCTTTGATTACAGCTTGAGCCCTTTTCTCCCCCGATAGGCTGGAATGGCTATCATATCTCCTGCCTAACAGGAAAGAGGATACAGCCGTGCTCAGGATCAAAAAACAGGCCAAAATAATAAATACTAGTCTCTTGTTTTGGCCTGCAAGCGTCCAAATAGATGCAGGAATAATACGGGCAAGAAATGGCTTACTCCTTCCCCAAACGGCCCTGGAGAAGTCTAATATCTTGCCTCCCAAACTGCCATAAGTAACCCTAGCCGGTGTTTTCTCTTCGCCTTCCTCTCCCTTTTCCCCTTTCGCCTGAAAATCATCCCCACCCTCCTTTTCCAAAAGGGGGTCAGGGGGGATTTTTTCGGATATGTTTTCCTCTTTGTCCTTGCTTTCGTCTCCGGTCCCGGCCTCTGTCTCAGTTTCTGCGTTCTTTACAGATAAAGTTGTCCCGGCTTCGGCCGCCGTCTCTTCTTCTGTAGAGGCCGGATTGGGTTCTGGAGGGTCTTCGTTCTCGGTCTCACCTTCCCCGGTCTCAGCGGCGATAGGGATATCGCCGGGGGCAAGGTCATGGCCTTTCGCTTGTTCTTCCGGCTGGTTGTCCGGATCTCGTGTTTCTTTTTCCAGGTCTTCTTTGTCTGTATCGCTCATATCAGGCCCTAATGGAGCTGTCAGCACTCGGCATGTTTGTTATCCGTTAACCGTTGTCCGACATTTTCTTCCGGTAAACGGTCAACAGTGAACGGTGAACCGAATTCATGCTGCCAGCTGATCGCTGAAAGCTAATAGGTTATGCTCCCTGGTTGAAATGCCCCAGGAGAGCGCCGCGCAGGCGAAGGGTGGCCTTGGTGTGCATCTGTGAAATCCGCGACTCGGTATATCCCATGATCTCCCCTATCTCCCGCATAGTTAAGTCCTCATAATAATAGAGCGAAACTACTAATCTCTCCTTTTCCGGCAGTTCGTCAATGGCGCCGGCTATTATATCCCGCAGTTGCGCCAGGCCGAGTGAAACAAAGGGATCGCTCTGCCTCCCGTCCGCCACGATTTCAAAAAAATCATCGTCGGAATCCTCGGATGTCCTCCGGCGTATTATATTCAGATCAGTCAGCGATACCCCCTTTACCGTATCAATCAAATGATAAAAGTCCGCCAGAGAAAGGCCCAATCTGTCTGCTACTTCCTCGTCCTCGGCCGGCCTGCCCCGTTCTTTTTGCAAGGCGTTGTATGCCTTCTCTATATCGGCAATCTTGCGACGCACCGAGCGAGGCACCCAATCCAGAGAGCGCAACTCATCCAACATAGCTCCGCGTATGCGAAACTCCGCGTATGTCTTGAATTGAATATTCTTACCGGGGTCGAATTTATTTATAGCGTCAATAAGCCCTATCGTCCCTGAACTGACAAGATCATCCATAGAGACATGTGCGGGTAGACGCATGGCCAGTTTGCCGGCCAGATATTTAATTAAAGGAGTATATTTAATAATCAATTCCTCCCTCTGTTTGGCATCTACAGTCTTTTCACCCTTGAAATAATACTGGGTATAGTCTTTTAATCTGGCAGCATTATACTTTTTCATAAGGCCCCCGGGACTTGTAATAAATTTTTCCAGAAAAATTTGATATTTCCATCCGACCGGTCGTCATAGGTCCGGCTGCAGATACTTTCGGCCAGTTCCACAAATCGTCTGCTGGAAGAGGCCTCCGGATATAAGTCGACCACTACTCTTTGTTTTTTAACGGCCCTGGGGATACACGCATCGTGAGGTATAAGGCCCCAGTAATCCATAGACATGCTCCCCAGAAATCTGTCTGTCACCATACTCAACCTCTTAAAAACCGACTCGGCTTCGGCCTCTGTAACAGCCAGATTTACCAGGATACTAAATCGCTTTATGTCATGTTTAGTGGAAAGAATCTTGATTAAGGCATAAGCATCGGCGATGGATGTGGGCTCGGGAGTGACTATAACCACCCTCTCATGGGATGCCAAATTGAAATAGACCACATTCGAAGAAATACCGGCGGCTGTATCAATAATCAGGATATCTATACAATTGCGCAGCCCTTCGAGTTCGTTAAGCAGATACAGTTTCTGACTCTCCGAGAGGTCGGCCAGTTCCTGAACCCCGGAACTGGCCGGCATAATCCGCATGCCGCCGGGCCCCTCGACTAAAATCTCATCCAGAGTCTTCTCACCGGAAAAGACATGGCGCATGGTGTACCTGGGTGCTAATCCCAGCAATATATCAATATTGGCCAGACTCAGATCGGCATCCAGCACCAACACCCTTTTGCCCTTCCTGGATAAGGCAAAGGCCAGATTAGCCACCACATTAGTCTTGCCTACGCCGCCTTTCCCGCTGGTAAAGGAAATTACCCTGGGGATATGGTCCTCCGCACAAGAATTGGACCTGCCTATATCGGACGGCATATAGGGTGATGACTTCAACCTACTTCTCAGACCCACAGCCTGATCCATAATTATTCTCCCTAACCCGGACGAGCCGGAACCAGATTTGCCACGAAGACACGAAGTTAACAAATTCGAAATTCGAATTTCGAAATTGATTTGATCTCTTGGTGCCTTTGTGGCTAAAATTTCTTTGCCGTCTTGGCAAGAATCTAACTCTTAACTTACTGAACTTTTTCACGTAATTCGCCCCATAACAGATCTATCAGTCTCTTACGCGTAGCCGTCTCTATATCCTCGGGCACCCGCTGACCGGTAGTAAAATAAAAAATAGGCGACTTGAAACGCACCGCCTGATTAAATATCGGGCCATAAAAACGGGACTCGTCGATCTTGGAAAAAATACAACCCTTAACCGACAAGGCCAGGTACTTCGCAAGTATATCCTCTATGACGCCGTTCTGGGTGGTGGCGCTGACCACAAGCTGCCCTTCGATAGCCGGGTGGGCATAAATATATCTGGCCATCTCCTGCATGTGTTCTTCATGATGCGGACTTCGACCGGCCGTATCAATCAGGATTATGTCTTTATCCTGATTCCGGTTAATGGCCCGGGACAGATCCTGGTCTTTAAAGACAGCCATAAAGGGCACCCCCAGGATATGGGCGTAAGTCTTGAGCTGTTCGGAAGCCGCGATACGATAATTATCTGCCGAGATCAGGGCCACCCTTTTCTTTTCTTTTAAAGCAAAATGGGCGGCCAGCTTGGCGCAGGTAGTGGTCTTACCCACACCTGTAGGACCGATAAAGGCCCAGACGCAGGGACGGTTTGCTTTTTCTTCATCCCATCGCCCCAGAACGATTTGATCCAGCAACCGCCCGGTTATTATTTCTCTGAGCCTGGCAGATGATTCAGCCGGATCGGCTCTCCCATCCAGTCCCGCGCCCTCCAGCAAAGAACAGACCAGAGCGGATTCCAGACCGATAGATTCGAGATAGGCGGTCAGAGTATCTACTGCCTGATTTAACGGCCCGCCTGCCTGTGCCGGCACGGTAGACAAGCCTGCCTGCCCGCCATGGCGCATCTCCGGCCGGGGCCCCACCGCCGTCTGGATCATCCTTTTCAGACCGGCAACCTCGGCCCGAAGAGCGGATACTTCCGGTATTTGGCCGGTTATTAACTGATTGTTTACCGGCCCCGGGAGATAATCGGTGCTGCGTTTTTCAGGCAGGGAACCGGTATTCACCATGGGATCCCGGGGCTCGTAGTCTATGGCCGCCACCACTTCCACCATGGATTTCCCTGTGCCCCCCAGGAGCCCGTTGCCCTTCCTGAGTCTCTTTGTAGAAAGAATAATCGCTTCCGGTCCCAGTTCGCTCTTGACCATCTGCACCGCTGCGTTAATGTCCCTGGCTTCGTACCGCTTAATCTTCATGGCCGAGTTCTATTATCCCCACAGATTGGACTTTCATATCAGATGATAACTCGTTGTGTGAAAGAATAAGTACGTTAGGAACAAACCTCTCCACCAGCCGCCGCAAATGCCGCCTGACGATGGGTGAGCACAGAATGATGGGCTGATAATTAAGCACCAGGCATTGCTCTGCGCCACGGTTGATATAATTGATGATACGCTGGGCCAGATTAGGCTCAATGGAAAGGAAAGTGCCTTGCTCTGTCCTCTGTATCCCTTCCCGCAACACATCTTCGATATTCTGGCTCAGCGCCAGCACCGGTAATGTCCCCTCCGGGGTCAAAAATTCCTTGGTGATGGACCGGGCCAGTTTCTGGCGTACATATTCAGTAAGGATGTCCGGATCTTTGGTAATCGGGGCATAGTCCGCTATGGTCTCTACAATAGTGAGTAGATCCCGTATGGATATTCTTTCCCGCAAAAGATTCTGAAGGACCTTCTGCAGCCCGCCCAGGGAGAAAACGGTATTGGCTTCTTCCACTGCCTTGGAATTGGTTTTGGCGAGATTATCCAGTAACTTCTGAACTTCCTGACGCCCGAGCAGCTCATCGGCATGGCTGCGGATGACTTCGGTTAAATGCGTAGCCACAACCGTCGCCATATCCACTACCGTATAACCCGCCAGTTGCGCCTCCTCTTTGACTTTGTCCGTAATCCACAGGGCGGGCAGATTAAAGGCCGGCTCGGTAGTGGGTATGCCCTCTACTTTGCGTTTTACTTCTCCGGCATCCATGGCTAAATGGTATCCGGGCAATAATTCACCGTGCGCCACTTCAATTCCTCTGATAAGCACGGCATAGTTCCCGGGTTTTAACTGCAAATTATCCCGTATATGGATAGGCGGGACAATAAGGCCCATATCCAGGGCGAACTGTCGGCGGAGCGCCCGGATTCTTTCCAGGAGATCGCCGCCTTGTTTTTCATCCACTAAAGGGATGAGACCATAACCAACCTCTAAAGAGAGCGTATCCAGAGGAAGAAGACTCTCCACAATCTCCGGCTCCCTCGTTGGTTTGGCCGCTGTGGCCTCTTCCATGATCCCGGCTTCAGAGGCCTGCCTGCTGCGGTAGAGGAAAAAAGCCAGAGAGCCGACTGCTGCGGAAAAAAGGATAAAGGGGATGTGCGGCAGTCCCGGTATCAAACCGAAGAAAAAGATGATGCCTGACGCGACGCCCATGGCCTGTATCTGAGATCCGAACTGATTGGCAAATTCCCTTCCCATGCCTACTTCAGACGCCGCCCGGCTTACCAGGATGCCCGCAGCGGTAGAAATGACCAGGGCCGGTATCTGCGCTACCAGGCCATCGCCGATGGTAAGTAACGTGTAATTCTGCACTGCGTCTAACACCGGCAGGCCCTTCTGAAAAACACCGATAAGTATGCCGCCCAGGATATTTACAAATATAATGATGATACCGGCGATAGCCTCCCCGCGCACAAACTTGCTGGCGCCGTCCATAGCCCCGTAGAATTCCGACTCTCTGGCAATCTCCGCCCTTCTGCGCCTGGCCTCGCGATCATCTATAAGGCCGGCGTTCAAGTCTGCATCTATACTCATCTGTTTTCCGGGCATGGCGTCCAGGGTAAAACGGGCTGCCACCTCGGCTATACGCCCCGCGCCCTTGGTGATCACCACAAAATTAATAACCACCATGATGATAAAGACAATGGCCCCGATGACGTAGTTCCCTCCGATTACAAAGGTCCCGAAGGCCTTGATGACCCGTCCGGCGGCCTCTGCCCCCTCATTGCCATAGGAAAGAATGAGGCGGGTCGAGGCCACGTTTAAAGACAGGCGGAAGAGGGTGGTAATCAGGAGCAAAGACGGGAAAACGGAAAAATCAAGAGGACTGGTGCTGTACATAGCCATGAGCAGAATGACCAGGCCAAAGGTCAGGCTGAAGGTGAGAAGGATGTCCAGAACAAAAGGAGGCAGGGGAACAATCATCACCAGCAGGATGGCCACTACCCCGACAGCCATAACGAGATTCCCGCTATCTAATGACGGCAAGCTCACGGCAGGGCTTCGTACCTGATCAGCCATAATTTCTCCTTATCCGGCTTTAGGCCGACTGTGGACCGGCAGCAAATGCCTTATTCTTCAGCCGATATACATAGGCCAGTATCTCTGCTACCGCCTGATACAAATCAGGCGGGATCATCTGACCGATCTCCACTGTCTTATACAGGATCTGGGCCAGCGGTTTGTCCTCAACCAGCGGCACATTATTTTCCATGGCAATCTCTTTGATTTTTTCTGCAATCAGCCCGGCGCCCTTGGCTACCACTTCCGGCGCATCCGACTCTCCTACCCGATACTGGAGAGCTATGGCCAGATGGGTGGGGTTGGTTATAACTACGTCCGCCTTGGGCACAGCGGCCATCATCCGGCGCCTGGCTATTTCCCTTTGAATGCTCCTGATCCGTGACTTAATCATGGGATCGCCTTCGGTCTGCTTGTACTCCTCCTTGATCTCCTGCTTGGTCATCCTGATCTTTTTTTCAAATTCCCACCGCTGAAAGGCGTAATCCAAGGCCGCCAGGAGCAACATCACCAGACAGGTGTTTAAAAAAATCTTAAAAGAAACCATGCTTACGTAACCGAGAATCTGCCCGATCTCGGCATCCATCAGAGGGAGAACGCGTGACATTTCTCCCTTGACCGTACGATAAGCCATGTATCCCACAATAGCTATCTTGGCCAGGGACTTGAAAAGCTCCATTACCGCCTGCATGGAAAAGATGCGCTTAAGTCCGCTCCAGGGGTTGATTTTGGATAACTTTGGCTGCAGATTTTCTGTGCTAAAGATGAATCCAACCTGCAGATAGTTGGCCAGAAAGGCCATCAGGAACACGGCCAGAAGGATCGGCCCCGCGATCAGGCCCAGATATTGAACGGCAGTAAATCCGAGCGCGCCTATGGTTGCCCGGTTAATCTCTACATCAGCGGCCTGCCTCAGAAAATAAACCATCATCCCCCGGATAGACTGGTAAACATAAGTGTGGCACGCATACAGGGTAATAAAACCCGTCAACATAACCAGAACCGCGGAGACCTCCCGGCTGCGGGCCACCTGTCCTTTCTTGCGGGCCTCTTCCCTGCGCCGCGGGGTTGCCTTTTCAGTTTTTTCCTGGAAGGATTCCTCGGCCATTCTAGCCTCTAAACCCCCGTATTAATACCGGCAAAAGATTTCCTGCGTCATGTATAGTCCGGATAAAAAACGGCCCCATAACCTGCATGGACAGGCCAAAGAAAAAAAGGCCTATCCCGATAGTAAGAGGAAAGCTGACGATCAGTAAGTTCATCTGCGGGACGGCCTTGGCCAGGATACCCAGGGCTGCCTGCGTAAAGAGGAGGATAGCCATGACTGGCGCCATCACCTTGACCGCTATAACGAACGTCCCCCCGCTGCTCAGCAATATCCGGTTATAAACCCCCTCCGTAAGATTCATTTCACCGGGCTGGAGGATGCTGAAGCTGTACATCAGGGTTTGAAAAAAAATATGATGCCCGTCCACAGCCAAAAATATCAATAAACTCACCAGGTACCCCAACTGGGCCAAAACAGGAGATTCTTGTCCCATCTGCGGGTCCATAACCTGGGCCACGCCAAAACCCATCTGGAAACCGACCATCTGCCCGGCCAACTGGATCCCGGCAAAGACCAGCTTAAGGACAAGGCCGAGGGTAAATCCCACAAATATCTCCTTGACCAAAAGCAACGCCATGGGAAAGGCATCTTCAGGAAAAAGTTTGGGGTCAACCTGGACCACAGGAAGTAGAACAAGACTGACGATCAGACAGAGTCCGGCCTTCGCCAGCCCGGGCACGCCCTTGGCCCCGATAACAGGCATCATAAATATAATAGCCGCCACACGTACCAGGATCAGGATAAGCGTCTGAAATTGCTGTAACGTCCAACCGAGCAGGAAGCCATCTACCATAGCGTTTTTACCTGATATATTGTGGAATATTGATAATTAAGTTTTCCGTAAAAACGGTCAGTTTATTCATAATCCACGGGAAAAAGGCCAGCAGCGCCACCATGACCGCAAGTATCTTGGGTACGAAGGAGAGCGTCATCTCCTGGATTTGAGTAACGGCCTGGAAGATGCTGACCGCCAGGCCCACGATCATCCCGATACCCAGGATGGGCAGGGAAATAAGTAGGGTGACCTCAATGGCATCCTTGGCTATACCTATGGCAAATTCCGGAGTCATAACCCGCCTCATATAAAACTTTTGACTAACGAACCCACGATCAGATACCAGCCATCTACCAGGACAAATAAAAGGAGTTTAAACGGCAGCGAGACCATAACCGGCGGCAACATCATCATGCCCATGGAAAGGAGCACGCTGGCTACTACCATATCAATGATCAGAAACGGGATATAAAGGATAAAACCGATCTGAAAGGCCGTTTTTAGTTCGCTGATCATAAAGGCCGGTATCAAAACCGTAGTGGGGACATCTTCCTTATTTTGCGGCCGTTCCATCTTGGCAATATTGACAAATAGGGAGAGGTCCTTTTCGCGGGTGTTCCTGAACATAAAGTTACGGATAGGCACCAGTGCCTGATCCAGGGCCTCGGCCTGGGTTATCTCTTCAGCCAGATAGGGCTTTAAGGCCTGCTCATTGACAGTCTGCCAGACCGGCGCCATGATAAAAAAGGTTAGAAAAATAGATAATCCGATTATTATCTGGTTCGGCGGCGTTTGTTGGGTGCCGACCGCTTGCCGAAGGAATGAAAAAACTACGGCCAGCCGTGTAAAGGACGTCATCATAAGCAGGATAGCCGGCGCCAGCGAAAAAACCGTAAGCAAGAGCAGTATCTGGAGCAATACCGACACCTTCTGCGGGCTGTCGGCCTCTTCCAATCCAAATTTGAGCGTAGGGACGGAAACAGCATAAGCGGTCTTCTCAATAAGAAGAATGGCCAGAAGAATGACTATTACTAATGCTATAAGATGTCCCGGACGTCTCATGATGACTTGATCTTTCTTAGACTTTTGCATAGTTAGTTTTCATCCGAAAACCTAAAATTTCCGGATGGAGCAGTCAGCGCTCAGCTATCAGTATGAAGCCGGTTCACCGTTTACTGTTTGACCGTTCACCGAAAAACGTCGGACAACGGTTAACGGTTAACGGTTAACGGATAACAAACATGCTGACGGCTGACAGCTGATCGCTGTAAGTGTTCATCCAGAAATGGCAGTTTCCGAATGAACACTGGTTAGCGAGGCCTGAGAAACCGAAAAGGAGTTTTTTTATCGCTCTCATTTTTGTCCTCTCCCGGCCCTCCTAAGGAGGGAAGGATTTGTGCCCTGTCCATCCTGGTCAAAAGACTTACGCTCCCTTCCGACATGCCCAGCACTATTATTTCACCGCCCACTTCAATAACCGAAACGTACTTCTTCGGCGCGACACCCTTAGTCGCCAGTATCTTGATAAGATTGCAGCCGCAGGCCTTTTCCTGCATAACCCTTAACTTTCGCGCGCCGTGCAGGGCCAGGAAAAACAGCCCCAAAACCATGGCCAGGGCAAAGATCATCTTGAATAGGACGCCGACCAGACCGGGCACATCAGCGCCACTTTCGGCGGCTGAGGCAGGGGAGCCTGCCGCCATGGAGGGCAAAACCAAAACCAAAACCAAAACCAAAATCATTAAGATTTGCCTGTCTATCCGAAACATAAACACCCCTTTACCCCAGGTTCCTAACCCGCTCTGTCGGGCTGATAATTTCCGTTAATCTGACCCCGAATTTATCGTCAACCACCACTACTTCTCCTTTGCCGAGCAGCCTTCCACTGACATACACCTCTACCGGTTCTCCGGCCAGCTTATTTAATTCAATAATGGCGCCCTGACCCATCTGGAGAAGGTCATTAATAACCATGCGTGTCCGGCCCAACTCCACGCTTACTTCGAGCGGAATATCCAGGAGAAAATCCAGGCTGCGGTCGCCCCTCTGCCTGGATCTCTTACCGCTAAAATCATCAAAGTGGGGTGACTCAATATTAGTCGCCGATTCTTCTTTAGATATGGGCGCAGTCGCTTCCGCTTCTGTTTCTACGGCCTGTTTTTCCCCGGCCTCTGCCGCCTTTGCCTCTGCAAATGCCGCATCCCAGTCCATGTCTGCCGAAGTGCTCCCGCTCTCCGCTTCGGCCTTATGAGCTTCATCAGGTGCGGCATCCGGATCTTGAGAAGTTGCCTGTTTAATATCTTCTTCGCCCATCTTTACCTCCGTATTTTCAATCGGCAGAAACGTCTTCTAATAGTTGAAAGGCCTTGTTGCCCTTACATATCCCGGCATAGGCATTGAATTTTGGGACCCCTTCCACATCAACCGATAGAGGTTCGCCCAGGTCTTTATTCAGGCGGATTATATCCCCCACGGCAAGCTTCGCCACATCGTTGGCGCTCATGGTGGTTTTTCCCAGTTCAACCCGTAATGCCACCTGGATTTTTCGTATCGAATCGCGCACCTGTTGAAACCAATAGGGATCAATCTCCTGCTGCTCTTTTTGAAAAGAAGCCATGAGCTTGATCTTAATGGGTTCTATGTTGGCAAAAGGTATGCATATAGAAATCTGTCCGGAGAGCTCATCCATCTCGACCGTATGGCGGGAAATAAGCAAGGGATCGTTAGGATGGACTATGCGCGCAAACTGGGGATTTATTTCACTGCGCACATTTTGAATCTTCACCGGGTGGACCGGATGCCAGACCTTTTCCAGATCGGCATAGGCCAGATGAACTACGCGGCTTATTAATTTCTGTTCAATAGGTGTAAACTCCCGGCCTTCAACCTTGGTGCGGCCCTTTCCCGAACCACCGAGGAAACACTCCACCAAATGAAATACCAGCCGGGAATCAATAACGAACAGGGCATTGCCGCGCAAGGGCTCCATCTTGAAGATATGAAGACTGGTGGGTACAGGCAGATTTTTGGCGAAATCGCTGAACTTAAGCACCTCCAGGGGCTGGACAGTCATATCGACTATACGTCTGAGCATAGTGGTCAGGGTAACACGAAAATTGCGGGCGAATTGATCATTTAGCGCGTCAAACGTCGGCATTTTGGTCTTGATGACCCGGCTTTGATTTACAAAATCGTATAGCTTATGCCCGGACGGGGCGGATACTTCCTCGGGTTCCGTCTCAATTTCCCCGCCCGACATCCCCTTTAAAAGGGCATCAACCTCTTCCTGACTTAAAACTTTACTCATTTGTTTAGTAACCTTCTCTTCGAAAAATATTTACTGAATAACAAACTCGCTGAAATAGACCCCTTTAACCTTATCCTTTCCCAGATAATGGTTGGCGCGTGTTATGATCTCATCGCGTAACCTGATCTTCCCTTCCAGGGTCATTACCTCTTCATAAGTCTTGCTTGTAAGAAGCATAATAATAGTATCCCGCAATTGCGGGATACGTTTCTCAGCCTCAGCCTTGACCTCTTCACCTTCGCCTTCAAGCTCCAGGTCTATCTTCATCTTCAGATACCTCGCCCCCTCTCCGTTTATAAGAAGATTGACGATAAAGGGATCCAGGGGCAGAAATACTCCAACCTTCTGCGCCCCTTCTGTCTTCTTTTCTTTAGCAACAGCGGCCTTTTTCTCCTGGTGTATAAATTTAGGCCCGATATACATGGTATAGGCAAGGTATCCGCCGGCAGAAAGGGCTAAGACAATTACGACGATAATAATCAGTGAAAACAGTTTTCCTTTCTTTGGTTTCTCTTCCCCGGCCTCCTCTATTTCCTCGGCTTCTTTTTTCTCCTTCTCCGCCATACTCATGTCTCCCCGGATAAAAAATTTACCCATAAGTGAGCAAAGAATATGCCAGGCATACTATTCCGGTCTAACTTGCTGTTTTTAAAAGTAATTGAGCTCGCTGAGCAGGGATGGGCTTCTGAGATATTGGGACGTCAAAGTTCTGTTAACCGTCAAGTCTTTGACAACCACCCATAAAATCGCCATTAAATAAATCTATCGAGCCTCTTGTAAAAAACCTCCATTCCGTCATTCCTGCAGCGATTCTGAGCGGGCATCTGGTTCTAACTGCTTGAAAAACCATATCCGTCCCCGAATGTTTGTATCGGGGATAGAGGCATTCGGGGATGACAACCAGTTTTACAAGCGTCTCTATCAGCATTGGCTTTATCCAAAGAAATGCAAAAAAATATTTATCGTAGTCTTTCTTTCAGCCGAAACGATAAATAAGGGGATAGTAAAAACAACAGACATATCTAAGGGATGGCATCTACAATCACAAGGAGGTGATTATGGTGTTCATGGGCAAGAAAGAAAGGAGCTGCCCGTATTTTGTAGCAAAGGTCGTAGTTTGTACCCTGCTTCAATACGGCTGTGGCACCTTTGACTGCGGGCATACGCAGGCGTCGGACAAGCCTTTTCACTTAGTGGAGATCGAAGACGGCCAGTTCATTGCTATATGCGATGACTGTAATAAAGGTGAAAAGGCAAAAGAAACTATGTGCCACTAATCCGGCAGAAAATTAATTCCGGTAGCAACCCCGGACATAAACGCATAATTTTATCCAATTTGCGAAAGCGGATAACTTTCCGCAAAAACCTCCTCCCGACAAACCCCTGCTGACCCGGCGCTCTTGCTGCCGATAAATATCCCACATAATCGCCCCGGTTAAGTTTTCTCCTGAACCGGCCAGGTCGCTGCCAATGCGCGGTGATAATCTCCACGGTCACATCCCCAACAGTAGAATTTGGTTGACATTTTTGCCCATATGTCTTTAATAGGCAACCTTTGTCCTTAGCTGTATAAACATGTCCAGACTGAGAGAGAAATAGCAGGAGTTCAATGTACTATGAACCTGATGGTTCGTGATGCAGCCCGGTTGTTGAAAGTCTCGGAAAAAACGATTTATCGCTGGATAACCCAGGGGAAACTGCCTGCATATTGTGTTAACGAGCAATATCGTTTTAACAGAGTCGAGCTGCTTGAGTGGGCTACAGCCCGCCATATAAATGTCTCGCCTGAAATCTTCTCCGAGCCCGCGAGCGAATTACCTATGCCGAGCCTTGAAACAGCCCTTCAGGCCGGGGGCATTCATTACCGGATCAGCGGGAAAAACCGGGAAGAAGTACTTCTGTCTCTGGTTGAGCATATGCGCCTGCCGGAAGGCGTAGACCGGGATTTTCTATTCCGGGTCTTGTTGGCCCGGGAGGAGTTGGGATCGACCGGCATCGGGGACGGCATTGCCATCCCCCACTTGCGTAATCCCGTGATAATTCATGTAACTCATCCCATAGTCATGCTTTGTTTTCTGGAGACACCGGTTGACTTTGGCGCTCTGGATGGCAAACCCGTCCATACCGTCTTCACTGTCGCCAGCCCAACGGTGCGGGTACACCTGCACGTACTCTCTCGTCTTTCCTTTATCCTTCGAAACGATCAATTCCGGGAGCTGCTGGCTGCCCAAGGTTCGCGCGAGGAAATATTTGCCTTTATCGCACAAATCGAGGGCGGCTTCGCAAAAAACACAACTGCTGAAAAGGCTCCAAACCAAACATCATGAATGTGCTTTTGATGGCAATAGCCACCATGGTTCTCGGTGGACTGGCGGCGCTAGGTGCGCGCCGGCCCCGTATGGCAACCAGACTGGGTTCCGGCAGCGTAATACTTGGAAGTTTGATCGGGCTGGTACCTGCGATACGTGTGCTTGCGTCCGGATCCGCTGAAGCCGTCAGTTATGCATGGAGTGTCCCTTACGGGTCTTTTACTGTGGGAATCGATCCGCTTTCGGCATTTTTTCTCCTTCCGGTTCTGGGAATTTCGGCGCTGGCTGCCCTGTACGGCACCGAGTACCTGACCCCTTATTACGGCAAGTATTCGGTCCGCGGGCACTGGTTTTTCTACAGCCTGCTCGTGGCCGGCATGACTATGGTGCTCGTGGCGCGCAACGCGGTGCTCTTTCTCGTGGCCTGGGAGATCATGTCCGTCGCCTCCTTTTTCCTCGTGACTTTTGAGCATCACAAAGAGAGCGTTCGAGACGCAGGGTGGACGTACCTCGTAGCCACGCACGTGGGAGCTGCATTTTTGCTGGCGTTCTTTGTCCTGCTTGGGAACGAGGTGGAATCATTCGACTTCGACCGCATCTGTGCCTTTGGGGTACCAACATCGGCCGGAGTGCTTTTTCTCCTTTCCGTGGTCGGGTTCGGAGCCAAAGCCGGTTTTCTTCCTTTGCACGTATGGCTGCCGGAAGCTCATCCCGCAGCGCCGAGCCATGTCTCGGCCCTTATGTCCGGCGTCATGATAAAGACCGGGATTTACGGGATACTCCGGGCACTGACCTTTCTGGGACCTCCCTCCCCTTGGTGGGGATATGTGCTGGTGGCCATCGGGTTGACCTCAGGTATTATCGGGGTGCTCTTTGCCCTGGCGCAGCACGACCTGAAGCGCCTTCTGGCCTATCACAGCGTGGAGAATATCGGAATCATCGCCCTTGGATTAGGCGTGGGGGTCATCGGGGCGGGCATAGGGTCGCCAACGCTGATCGTCCTGGGATTTTGCGGCGGCCTGCTCCACGTGCTGAACCACGCCATATTCAAGAGTCTTCTTTTCTTCGGAGCCGGCTCGGTTTTTCACGGTACGGGAACCAGGGAGATTGATCTTCTGGGTGGACTGCTGAAAAGGATGCCCTGGACCGGTGTGACCTTTCTTATCGGCGCGGCGGCGATCTGCGGCCTGCCGCCTCTGAACGGATTTGTAAGCGAATTTTTGATCTATCTGGGCGCCTTCCGGGGTGGAGCGGTGAATGACGCAGCCGTGGTCGGCACTCTGTCTGCCGTCATTGCCGGCCTGGCCCTGATCGGAGGACTGGCTGCGGCCTGCTTTGCCAAGGCCTTCGGCATTATCTTCCTCGGCGAGCCGAGGAGCGACCTCTCCCGGACTCACGAGGCGGGATGGGCCATGTGCCTTCCGATGGGCGTGCTGGCTGCCGGTTGCGTTCTGATCGGGCTTCTGGCGCCCTTGGCCCTCAGGCTCATGTCGCCCGTGGTGGCACAGCTTGCGCCGCTGGCACGAAACGTGGTGCGGGCGGAACTCATGACGGCTGCCCAGCCGCTCGCCGTGGTGGCGCGGGGAGCTTGCGGCCTGCTGGCCATGATTGGTGCGTTTGCTCTCCTCCGGCGCCGGCTCCTGGCAAGGCGTACCATAGGGGAAGGCGTTACCTGGGATTGCGGGTATGCCCAGCCCTCGCCGCGCATGCAGTACACCGCGTCCTCGTTTGCTCAACCCCTGACGGATTTCTTCCGCATTTTTCTCCGGACAGAACGCCGCATCTCGCGGCCTTCCGGTCTTTTCCCGCGGAGTGCGGCCCTCCATACGTTTACTCCGGATACTTACCGCGAGAAGCTGTACGCTCCCGTGTTTCGCGGCGTCGTATGGGGCCTTTCTAGACTGCGCTGGTTGCAGCACGGCCGCGTGCAATTGTACATGCTCTATATCGCCGTGGCCCTCATGGCGCTGATCGTATGGAAACTGGGGGACTGAGATGAGCAACCGTTCACCGTTGACCGTTATTCGTCTATCGAAAAAGCCGTTAGTCTCGGTTCTTACGGACACTGGTGGCCACCCAAGCGAAAGTACGATCCTCCTGAGGCAGATTTACGAAAGTGCTGCTTTTCAGTCACTAAGGGAAAATATTCGCGTATTATCTGGCAAGACTTTCGCTTCATTAATGGAGCGTTGTCTTGTTTTCCCTTTTCTGGGTCATTTGAATTTGTTTCGGGTTTCTGGTTTAGAATTTCGGATTTCCGGCTTGTCCGGGTTAGGTTCTTACGGACAACGGTCAACGGATAACGGTGGACGGATACTGCCATGAATACTGCCGGATATGTCTCCTGGTTCCTGGCCCTTTTGCTGTCCCCCTTGCTCCTTGGCATCATAAACCGGACCAAGGCGTTCTTCGCCGGACGCCGGGGGGCGCCCCTCGTGCAGGCCTATTTTGATTGCTGGAAGCTCCTGCGGAAAGGCGCGGTCTACAGCCGCACAACCACATGGGTCTTTGTGAGCGGCCCCGTGGTCGGACTGGCAGCGGTATCGGCGGCAGCGGCCCTGGTGCCTCTGGGCAGTATAGGCGCGCCCGTCTCCTTTGCCGGTGATCTGATATTGTTCGCGTATCTGCTGGGGTTAATGCGTTTTTTTACAGTGGTTGCGGCCCTCGACACCGGTTCCAGCTTCGAGGGCATGGGGGCCAGCCGCGAGGTGTGGTTTTCCGCTCTGGCGGAACCGGCCCTCTTGCTGGGACTGGCAGTGCTGGCGCGGGAAACAAAGAGCCTTTCCCTCTCGGGCATGATCTTCGCCCTGACGGGCGAGGTCTGGACGCGGTCTGGCATCGTCCTGCTGCTCCTGGCGGTAGCCCTGTTTATTGTCCTCCTGGCGGAAAACGCCCGTATCCCGGTGGATGACCCGAACACGCACCTGGAACTGACCATGATCCACGAAGTCATGGTCCTTGACCACAGCGGCCCGGATTTCGGTTTCATTCTCTACGGATCGGCCCTCAAACTCTGGGTGCTGAGTGCCATTCTGGTAGGGTTGGTGGCGCCGGTCCGGACGGGCAATCCCTGGCTTGACGGGGCAGCCGTCCTTGTCGGGATTATGGCGGTCGCAGTGCTGGTAGGGATTGTGGAATCGTGTATGGCGCGCCTGCGCCTGGTGCGCGTGCCGCAGCTCCTGGTAGGGGCGGGCGCATTCTCCACCCTGGCTCTGATTCTGGCTCTGAGGTAAGGATGAATACCTGGTTTGACACCATTACCCTGCTGTTGATCCTGAGCAACCTGGCGCTGCTTGGATCGAGCCAGATCGGTTTTTGTATCCGGGTCGTGGCAGTCCAGGGAATAGCCCTGGGCCTTCTGCCCATTCTGTTCGGTTCTGCGGAATGGAGCGTTCATGCCATAGTGCTCGCCGCAAGCGCTTTGGTTCTTAAAGGTGTGGTCTTTCCGTGGCTGCTCTTTAAGGCATTGAGGGCCGCGGACGTCCGGCGCGAGACCGAGCCTTTTGTGGGGTATGTATTGTCCCTCATTTTCGGGGTCGTGGCCCTCGCCGCCGTTCTCTGCATGAGATCGCGTCTGGCGCTGCCTGTTTCAGCGGATTTGCGGCTTACGGTGGCCATCGCCTTTTTCACCATACTTGTGGGATTTTTCCTTATCGTGACCCGCAAGAAGGCGCTCACCCAGGTACTGGGTTATCTCGTGCTGGAGAACGGCATCTACGCTTTCGGGACCACCATATCGTCCGAACAGCCGTGGCTGGTGGAAATGGGTGTCCTGCTCGACGTCTTCGTAGCCGTCTTCATTATGGGAATCATGATCTTCCACATAAGCCGCGAGTTCGACCACATCGATACCCACAGACTCGCTCGTCTCAGCGACTGGAACCAGGGCGAAACTGAGGAATCCAACCCATGACGCTTGCTCTCGTCCTTATTCCCGCCGCCGCAGCCCTTGCCTGCTTTGTCATCCGTTACGATGCCTTGCGGCGCGCCTTGCTTGTTGCCACGGCACTGGCGCATCTGGCGATGACCGCGGCCTCATGGATGGAAAGACCGGCTCCGGCCCTGGACGGGTGGCTGGCCGTGGATGCGGGCGGCCTCGTCTTTTTGAGTATTACCAGTGTGCTTTTTCTGGCCTCCGCCCTCTACGCGCTGGGGTACCTGAAGCGTGAACCCCACGGCGAGCGGAAAGACTTTGAAGAGGGCATGCTCTTTACCAATGCCCCGGAGGCGGTATTCACCGGGTGCCTCCTCTTCTTTCTGGCCACCATGACGCTCGTGACCATAAGCCAGCATTTCGGGCTCCTCTGGGTGGCAGTCGAGGCTACGACCCTGGCCAGCGCCCCCCTGATATATTTCCACCGGCACGACCGCTCTCTCGAGGCCACCTGGAAGTACCTATTGCTATGCTCGGTCGGGATCGCTCTGGCCCTGCTTGGCAATTTTTTCCTTACCGTAGCCGCATCGGCTCCCGGCGGCGGCTCCATACCGCTCGTTGTGGCCGATCTCATGGCGCAGGCCGGCAAGCTGAACGTGCCCTGGCTGAAGGCCGCCTTCGTACTGCTTCTGATCGGGTACGGGACCAAGATGGGACTTGCCCCCATGCATACCTGGCTGCCCGACGCACACAGTGAATCCCCATCGCTTGTTTCGGCGCTTCTCTCTGGAGCGCTCCTCAACTGCGCATTCCTGGGCATCCTGCGCATCCAGCAGGTGTGCAGCGCAGCCGGTATCGAGGCCTTTGGCCGGGAGGCGTTTGTCGCCTTCGGCCTCGTGTCCATGGCCGTTGCCGCCGTGTTCATCATTGCCCAGACGGATTTTAAACGAATGCTGGCCTACTCCAGTGTAGAACATATGGGCATCCTCTCCCTGGGAGTGGGCCTGGGCGGGGACGGAATCTTCGGCGCCGTCTTTCACGCCGTCAATCACTCCCTGACCAAGGGGATGCTCTTTCTCGTAGCCGGAAATCTGCTGACAGTGTACGCAACAAAATCTACCGCACGGGTCCGGGGCATCCTGCAACTCGTACCGGCATCAGGCGTACTGTGGGTCGCCGGATTTCTGTCCATTACGGGCGCGCCTCCCTTCGGTACTTTTGTAAGTGAATTCATTATCCTCAAAGCAGCATTCGACAAGGGATACACCGCTGTGGCCGTAACCTATCTATTGCTCCTTTCTACCATCTTTGCCGGAATGGCCGCTATTGTGATCCGTATGGCCCAGGGTAAGGCCCCTGAAGATCAGGGACCATCCCGCGCGGAACCGCTGCTGGCGCTTGTGCCTGCGGCAGCGCTCGGGGCGTTTGTCCTGATGCTGGGTCTGTATTTGCCGCCTTTTTTGGGCCGCACCCTGCATGAGGCGGCCATAATGCTTGGAGGATCTTGAAAAATGGAGTCAAAGCGCCTTCTTCGCGCCTATAATAGCTGTCCGGTGGGTCTCCGCGATATACCGCTCGTTTCCACCGCTGAATTTAGAGAAACCGTGGTTCGCAGTGTGGCCGACGGCGCACGCCTTGCCGCCCTTTTTGGGAGGCCGCATGGGCCGAACACGCTTCGCCTTCTGGCCGTACTGGCCCGGAGCAGCGAAGGAGCACTCTTTATTGTCGAGACGGAAGTCTCCGATTGCTATCCGTCGCTTACCGTTGACTGTCCGCAGGCCCACTGGTTCGAAAGGGAGATGGCCGAACAATGGGGGGTGCGGCCTTTGGGACACCCCTGGCTGAAGCCCATACGGTTCCACCATTCCTACCGCCCGGGTTACGACGCCTGGGCGCGTTCCGCCACTGAGGCCATTCAGCCCTCGGTGACCGACTTTTTCCAGGTTGCCGGCGAAGAGGTCCATGACGTGGCGGTAGGTCCGGTACACGCCGGGATAATTGAACCAGGCCATTTCCGTTTTCAATGCCATGGCGAAAACGTCTATCACCTGGAGATATCGCTTGGATATCAGCACCGTGGAGTCGAACGGGCCATGATCGGCGGGCCGCTCCCGCGCTGCGCTCACTATATGGAAACCCTGGCCGGTGATACGTCCATAGGCCATATGACCGCATATTGCCAGGCCATAGAGGCTCTGCAGGGCTGTATCGTGCCGGCCCGGGCTTATGTTTTGCGTGCCGTGGCGCTCGAACTCGAACGCCTGGCCAATCACACGGGCGACCTTGGCGCGCTGGCCGGTGACGTGGGATATTTGCCTACGGCAGCTCATTGCGGCCGTCTGCGCGGCGACTTTCTGAACCTGACTGCGCTCCTTTGCGGAAATCGTTTCGGACGCGGGCTGGTGCGGCCGGGCGGTGTGGTTTTTGACCTTGACGTCAGGCAGACAGAGCTTTTACTGGAAAGACTTAGGAAGATTTATCAAGGGGTCTCAACCGCTGTGGAACTCCTTTGGAAAACACCGTCCGTAGTAGCCCGGTTTGAGAATACCGGGGTAATTTCCCGTGAAATTTGCGAAAAACTAGGGCTGGTGGGGCCGGCTGCGCGCGCCTGTGGCCTGGAACAGGATGTCCGCTATGAGTTCCCCACAGGGATATACACATTGAGTCACATCCCCATCTCCGTGGGCGATACGGGCGATGTCTTTGCGCGGGCCTATGTAAGATGGCTGGAAATACAGCGTTCCGTGGCCTTTATTCAGGAGCAGTTGGAGATGCTCCCGGACGGCCCTATAGGGGCTGCGACCGGGAAACTGCCCCCTGAGCGGCTCGTGGTTTCCCTGGTGGAAGGCTGGCGCGGGGAGATCTGTCACGTGGCGCTCACGGATGCGCAAGGGCGTATCGCGCATTACAAGGTGGTGGACCCGTCTTTCCACAACTGGATGGGCCTGGCCATGGCCTTGCGCGACCAGCAGATTTCGGATTTTCCGCTCTGCAACAAGAGCTTCAATCTGTCCTATTGTGGACACGATCTCTGAGAGAAAAGGCGAGATGCTGAAAGAACTGGCTGCCAGACTAAAACTGGGATATGCGACAATCCCTTTCCCCGCGAAGGAACCGACACTGCCGGAGCGGTACCGGGGTCGCCCGGCAATAAATGCGGCGCGCTGTGCCCGGGAGTGCCGCGTCTGCGTGGAAGTCTGTCCTACGGGCGCCATCGAGGTCTCGAAGGACGGCGTCCGCCTCGATCTCGGCCGATGTCTCTTTTGCGGGGAATGTGAAACTGCATGTCCCGTGAATGCGATCCGTTTTTCCCGGGAATACCGCATGGCCGCCGGGCGGCGGCAAGACATGGTGCTTTCGGGCGAGTCTATGGAGATCGCCCGGGCCCTTGATGCCCGGATGAAAAGTCTGCTCGGCCGGGCCTTCCGGCTGCGGCAGGTAAGCGCCGGCGGATGCAATGCCTGCGAGGCGGACACAAACGTCCTCACTACGGTTGTCTTCGACCTCGGCCGTTTCGGCATCCAGTTTGTCGCCTCACCGCGCCATGCAGATGGAATCCTCGTGACCGGTCCGGTGACGGAGAACATGAAGCTGGCCCTGCTGAAGACCTACGAAGCTGTCCCGGCGCCGAAAATTGTCATTGCCGTGGGCGCCTGCGCCATTGCGGGCGGACCCTATGCCGGGCATAAAGAAGTGCATGACGGTGTGGAAGGCATCCTTCCTGTCGATCTGTACATCCCCGGTTGCCCGCCGCATCCCATTGTGATCCTGGATGGCCTGTTGCGCCTTCTGGGGCGTATCAAAAAGTAGAAGCTCAAATTCGCCCTCTTGTTTCTTTCCGAGAAGTTCTTGACCTTGTAATTGCCGTTATCCTGGTAATTTTTCAAGTTTTTTTGCCGGTATGCCGATATGTATTGTCGAAGGGCAAATCTTCCGAAAGGTTGGGACGCAAAGCTTCCGGCCTAAATCCGCTTAAGGCGGACAGGGCAGCGGGGTTGCCAGGTGAATGTTTATAACTGAAAAGCCCGCTTCCCACCTTTGGAAGCGGGCTTTTCAATGCCCGGACACTCAGTTACAGCCTGGCAGCGCATAATTCATGAATGGTGAAATGACATGAAAATCAATGATGCCACCGTTCACATTCGGCAACAGCAGCCCGGGCAATTCAGGAGGCCCGAAGATGGCAAGGAGCCATATGCTCACGTAACTGACCAAAAACTGACAAGCGCTCCAGACCAGACAAAATGCTCTATTTATATAAACAAGGAAAAGATTGTTACTATAGAGCAGGGGATCGGGTCTGATTTCCCCAAGATATTTGATTATGATGCCGGGTTGAAAATCAGTACTCAGAAAATTAGCACGACTGGTAAAGAGGAAAAAGTTTACGAACGATATGACCAAAATGGAAAAACCCAGGTTACTACGCAAAAACAAAGTTTCTTTGACAAGATGGCATGACATACTTCAAAGACTCATGGGGGGGCTTAGGGGACATCCTGTATAGCCCCTTATTCCCTTCGATTTGATAAGAAATATTGACAACCAGGTGAACCAGAATAAACCTCCCCGCAGCAAGCCTGACTCTCTCCTTTGCAGGGAGTTACCACAAAACAGATTTCTTCAGATCAAAGAAAAAATATTTATTTTTGTCCAACATTTTATATTTTGCCAGAAAATCTAATGTCAAAAAAGGCTCTGTGCGGTCAACCAAAGGAATAACAAAGACATCTTCAGGATCTTCAGGATGTCTTCCTACACCTATCACAATAAAAACTGGTATATTTTTTTCCTCTGCATAGCGCTTATAGTTGCATATTTGTTCCTTTCTAGCCCATTGAATACCATTTTTGAAATAACTACTTCTCCACTTACACTCAACTGCAAATATTTTTTTCGTGTCCTTTAGGCAGATTTCAATTTCTATATCTGGATATTTCGTAGATTCAGCGTATATTCCATTGGCAAACTTATCGCCTCTCCACTCTTTAACTTTGTGATATTTTGGGTTAAATTTATGCAAAACATATTTTTCAAATCTTAGGCCCTTTTCTTCAGATGAATCTTCAGGAATCTCGTGCTTGTGTGAAGGCGCACACTTGTAGAGGAGGCCTCTGTTATAGCTTGAATGCTTACTCCGCATTCTGCACAGAACTTCCAATCAGACGGTATTTCATAAGCACAGCTAGGACAGAGGATTGTAGCGTTATAGGTTCGAAAACGAGCGATTGCTTCAGAAAGAATAGTATTGATTTGTTCTTGTTTTACTCCTACTGCCCTGGCAAAGGAGAGAATCACATTTTTTTCCGAATCAGCAAAATCACTATCGGCCAAAGCAACAAAGATCAGATCTTCTAAGTTGTGTATTCGCTCTGAATATCTTCCAACCGGGGTGACCTGATAGTCACTTTTTTCAGCGATCCTTTTCGCTTCTTCCAGGTCAGTTTTCTTGGCGTTTATTTCTTTGCATACTCTCTCTATAGCTGCTTCTTCTTTTTTGCTGATATTTTCGTCAGCGGTGGCAATCGTTATCAAGTTGGCCAAATAACTTTTAAATTCCTTACCTTTCATGGAGGGCTCCCTTTAAAAAAATCGTGTAATATTTTGCCCTTTACACCCTTACCTTTACAGCGCCACACATCATCTTTTATCTTATCGACCTTATCTGCCTAATATTTAACCAAATTTTCATTTTATAGTGTTGATTACCATATCTTCACTAATTTGGAATTACCCCAGTTCAATGAGGAAGTGCAACACTTGGAGAAATGGCCTTATGGCTGGTACTCTGGGTGGATATGGGGAAAAAATACAGGCACATCAGTCTTGAAGAGAGGGACAGGATAGCGGAGATGAAGTCGTTGGGGCACACGGTGACAGAAATAGCTGAGGCGTTGGGGCGCTCAAAGGGGGAGATTATATCCCCCTCTTTGTAACGAGGGGTGAGGGGAGATTTTATGGGTATATTTTTGATTACAACTTGGTATTAGTCCCTATCTGGACATCGTCAAGATTTTTACTACAAAAAAAGGGGCTATCCGCCTGGCGGATAGCCCCTTGAATTTATTTGGTAGCGGGGACAGGATTTGAACCTGCGACCTTCGGGTTATGAGCCCGACGAGCTACCGGACTGCTCCACCCCGCGTCAGATGTTTTGCAAAGTACACCATAAAACCATATCTGTCAAGACAGGCAGGCTCTCACAATTCATATTCTAATGAATCTTTCCATAAGCTTAAAGCCTTCCCTGATAAACAAGCCCGTTTCCCTGGCGGAAACCTCGTTAAACCCGGCCTCTCCCGTCCGGCCCCGCCTGTTCGAAGAAAAGATGACAAAGGGCACAGGCTCGCCTACGTGTGTCTTTATCGAAATAGGGGTATAATGGTCGGTTACCAGTAAGATGCGGTGCTCGCCAAATCCAGCCAGGCCGTCTGCCACAACCTGCACCACCTTTTGGTCAAAATTCTCTATGGCCTTTATCTTTTCTTCCAGATTCCCGCCGTGGGAGGCCTCATCCGGGGCCTCCACGTGAACTACCACCAGATCCTTTTCTTTAAGAGCAGCCAGAGCGTAATCTGCTTTCCCCTGATAATTGGTATCGAGATAACCGGTAGCGCCCGGAACGGCAATAGGTTCAAGTCCGGCATAGACGCCGATGCCCTTCAAGAGATCAACGGCCGATATTATAGCGCCCTTGATGCCGAAACGTTCGGCAAATTTCGGCATATGGGGCGCCCTTCCCTGCCCCCACAACCACACCGCATTTGCCGGCCCTTTTCCTTCCTGCACGCGTCGTTTGTTTACCGGATGCTCCCGTAAGATGTCGAGCGCCTGAGCTATCCAGTTAATGAGATCCGGGTCGTGTTGATAGACTCCCCAATGGGCAGAGACGTCCCTACCGGTATGGTCATGGGGCGGGACTGTAGCCAGCTTTTCCTTGCCTTCCGCCCAGACCAAAAGATGCCTGTAGCTTACCCCGGGATAAAGCGTAAGGCCGTTGACCTTCACCTTCCGGCCGATATCGGCCACAATGGCGCGTGCCTCTTCGGTAGAGATATGACCGGCGCTATAGTCAACCATAACTACCCGGCCGTCGGCCATAAAGTCCAGGGTGACTAAATTGCACCGGAAGGCCACGTCATCAGGTGATAACGTTATCCCCATACTTCCGGCCTCAAGCGGTCCGCGACCGGTATAGCAGGAGGCAGGATCATATCCCAGTATGGAGAGATTGGCCACGTCGCTACCCGGCTCAAAACCCGGAGGCACGGTCTTTACCAACCCCAGTTCGCCCTCCCGGGCCAGAAAATCCATGGCCGGAGTAGAAGCGGCCTGGAGCGGGGTCTTACCGCCTAATTCCTCCAGCGGGTAATCCCCCATGCCGTCCCCGATCAAGACTACATACTTCATATAAAGAAATTCCTAAATTCGTATCACTTTAGTGCTTTGAAATGGTCCAACCTCTAAGGTTCCAGTTGCAGGGTGTCGTGGCTTAAATCCGAAATTCGAATATCGAAATCCGAAACAAATTCAAATGTCCAAAATCCCAATGTTCCAAACGACAGTGGCGCTGATTATTTTGGATTTGTATTTCGGTGATTCGATATTGTCTCGGATTTCGTGCTTCAGATTTAGAATTTGTCTGTTTCACAACGTATTTTCGATCCTGATAAACATAGTCTTTGCGGTTGCTACATCCAGGCGGTCGATTTTGGCCACGGCCTTGCGCACGTTGCTCTCCCTGGCCTCATGCGTCATCATGACTATCGGAACAGAGCCGCGGACATCACGACCTTTTTGGATGACCGATTCTATACTGATGCCGTTGCGTCCCAGTATCCCGGCAATTTTGGATAAAACACCCGGGCTGTCCACAACGGAAAAACGCATATAGCACCGGCAGGCCAGATCATCCATGGGCTTGATCGGAAGCGACCGCATTTGATTAATAGCACATGAAAGGGCCGGGACACGCTGGGTCATGCCCTTCAGCACATTACGGCCTAGATCAATAATGTCGCCGACCACCGCGCTGCCGGTAGGCATCATGCCTGCCCCCAACCCGTATAGGAGCACCTGCCCTACCGCATCTCCTTGTATATAAAAGGCATTATAGACTCCGTTTACATTGGCCAGAAGATGCTCGCTTGGAATCATGGTGGGGTGGACCCGGACTTCAATGGACCGACCGTCGCAGCGGGATATGGCGAGAAGTTTAACACGATACCCGAGTTCCTTGGCAAAGGCAATATCCACGGGTTCAATGCCCGCTATACCTTCTGTATAAATATCTTCCAGCCGCACGAAACTGCCGTAGGCTAATGTACTGATAACGGCCAGTTTGTGGGCCGCATCGATCCCTTCCACATCGTAGGCAGGATCCGCCTCGGCATAGCCTTTGGCCTGGGCCTCTTTCAATACATCCCCGAAAGAACTCCCTTCATCCGTCATCTTGGTCAGGATATAATTCGACGTGCCGTTCATAATGCCCAATATGGACTGAATATGGTCTGCCACCAGACCCTCCCGCACGGCCCGGATGACCGGGATACCTCCTCCTACACTGGCCTCAAAACCGATATCCACGCCCTTACGCCCGGCCGCCGTAAATATCTCCCTCCCATGAGCAGCGAGCAGGGCCTTGTTGGCGGTAACCACATGCTTACCCCGTTCGATAGCCTTGAGGATAAAACTACGCGCCGGCTCGTACCCGCCGATAAGCTCCACCACTATGGAGATCTCGTCATCGCCAAAGACGTCCTCAATATCGGCGGAAAGCAGCTTTTTCGCTACCTTAAGCTTGACCCTGTCCGGATACTTATCCACAATCCGTTTGAGGACAACAGGCGCGCCAACCCGTTTAGCCAGTAAGTCTCCCTTCTCAAGGAGAATTTTGGCCACACCGCTCCCTACGGTTCCTAACCCAATCAACCCCACGTAAATAGGTTTTGCCATAATAACCTTCCCCATCCCCATCTGCCGGGGCAGAAGACTAAAGAATACTTGTATAATTTCAAATTCAAAACCGAGCTTCTGGCTTTCAGCCTTCAGCTTTGGACTTTGAGCGTTGTGGCTTCATATCCCGTATGCCCAAAGGACGCCTGACCTTACCTTATTGCGTCAATCGTTGTCAAAAGAAATAATGCACTTACCCTACCTCGGCCAGCGCCAGGCCCTTGGCCCAGCGATCCTCCACAATCTCCCTAAGCGCCCTATGCGTGGGCAGGCTAAGTTCCGGGTCCTCCTCTATAAGGCGAAAGGCCTCTTCACGGGCCGCCGTCAGGATAGCTATATCCCGCACAATATTGGCCGTCCTCAGCTCAGGCAGCCCGGACTGACGCGTCCCCAGAAACTCTCCGGGGCCTCTGATCTTCAGGTCCTCTTCAGCGATGCGAAAACCGTCCGTGGTCTCTTCCATCACCTTGAGACGCTGAGCGGCATCGGAGTCGCGGCCCGGGCGGCTGATAAGAAAACACATTGATTCCCTCTCTCCCCGCCCTACCCGGCCTCGCAGTTGATGAAGCTGTGAGAGGCCAAAGCGTTCGGCATGCTCGATCACCATAACCGTGGCATTGGGCACATCCACGCCGACCTCCACCACAGTGGTGGAGACAAGCACCTGCACCTCTCCCCGCTTAAACCGGTTCATAACCGCCTCTTTGTCCGCCCCTTTGAGGCGACCATGGAGAAGGCCCACTGCATAATCCGGAAAGACCTCCTTTTGCAGGCGCTCAGCCATCTCCTTGGCATTGAGCAGATCCAGGGTCTCCGACTCTTCAACCAGGGGATAGATAATATAGGCCTGTCCGCCCCCGGCCAGTTCACGCCGCACCATTTCATAAACCCGCGGACGGGCCCCTTCTGCATACACCTTTGTCTGTACGGGCTTCCGTCCCATGGGAAGTTCGTCTATTATAGAGACATCCAGGTCGCCGTAAAGGGTCATGGAAAGCGTGCGCGGTATAGGAGTGGCAGTCATGACCAGGACATCAGGCCATAAAGGCCGGCCGCAGGCCGGGCTTGACCCTTTTTCCTTCAAGGCCGCCCGCTGCAAGACACCGAAGCGATGCTGCTCATCGACAATTACCAGCCCCAGCCGGCCAAACTCAAGACCCTCCTGGATCAGGGCGTGCGTCCCTATGACCAGGCAGGGATTACCCTGGCTCACCTCATGATATATCCCCTTCTTGGCGGGCCCGGGCGTACTACCGGTAAGAAGATAAGCAGGCACAGACAGACCTTCCGCCATCTTTCCGAAATTGGCGTAATGCTGTCCGGCCAGGATTTCCGTCGGCGCCATCATAGCCGCCTGGAAACCGTTGCCAATGGCCGTCATGGCCGCAGCAAAGGCCGTCACGGTCTTGCCGCTGCCCACATCTCCCTGCACCAGTC
Organism: Thermodesulfobacteriota bacterium; assembly: GCA_040754095.1. Taxonomy (GTDB): domain Bacteria; phylum Desulfobacterota; class QYQD01; order QYQD01; family QYQD01; genus QYQD01. The sequence goes on from JBFMFO010000001.1 coordinate 65,971, forward strand.
TGTGCATAGGGCAGGGCCTGCCCATATCTTTTTCGATCCCGGCCAGGACGCGCCTTTGGGCCCGGGTCAGCGGGAAAGGGAGATTGGCCATGAAATCCTGAAAAAGCCTGGGCTGACTCTTGAAGGCAATTCCCTTTTGTCTGGCCGTGCGCCTGCGTCGGAGGGCCAGACCCAGTTCCAGGAAAAAAAACTCGTCAAAGATCAGGCTATGGTGATAAGTATTCTTACCTTCTGTAAGGGCCTTCAGGCCGTTATCATCACCCGGGAAATGGAGAATAGAAAGGGCCCGGGGGAGAGAGACGAGCTTTCTTCGCCGCAATACATCCGCAGGTATAAAACTTTCCGTGGCATAGGCATACGCGGTGACAGCGCCGTGTAGGATGCGGCGCATCTGCCTCTGCGATATCCCCTCTGTCTCTGAATAAACGGGTATAATCCGGCCGAAACTGGTATCTTTGCCTTCCTCGCTATCCAGGATTTCTATGTCCGGATGGATAAATTCCCTTTGTTGACGGAAGGAGTGCACCTCGCCGGAAAGGATCACCTTCAGTCCTCTTTTATATGCCCGCTCCATATATACACGGGAGAAGTGAAACCATTTGGCAGATATCTGGCCGGTACGGTCCCGAACGATCATCTCAAAGACCGCTTTGCGGCTGACCCGGTAGCGAACAGTACCGGATAAGACAATCTCACCTATTACTACCGCCCTTTCTCCCGTCTTAAGGTCGGCAATCTGTGTAACCATTCTTCTGTCATCATAGGCGCGCGGTATAAACAAAAGGATATCTTCCAGGGTCTTGATGCCCTTCCGGGCCAGCCTGCCGGCCCGGCTTTTACCTACTCCCTTCAGGAACTGGACATCCTGTGCCAATATCTTTCTGTCTTGACGGTATCTGCTTAAGAGGACCTCTGCGGCCAGGCCGGATAATTCCCTCAGGGCCTTTGCTACCCTTTCCCGCCTATCCGGCAAGGCCTTTCCTTCATAGTCCTGGAATAGCCCCTTTATATCCAGCAGCCTGGCCTTCGCTTCTTCAGGTATGTCCTGAGATAAAAGCTGATCGGCCGCTCCGTTTATCGTGGCGCCTAATTTCTTTACCGCCCCCAGGTTGGCAAAATCTTCCTTCGCAACGAAAAATAGCGGATTAAGAAGGCAATCAAAATAAAAGGCGAGATGGGGCATATATATCTCCCATGCTTTGACGGATAAAAAATCTCCTCACGCGGTCTTTATAAGGCCGGTTTACTCTTGACAACGTCCGGGAATAGTAGCATATATTCATGTTTTGTAAAAGACATTACAGGCCGGATATAGGACTCCGTCAAAGTCAACGTGGTTGAAGTCATATTGCCGTCAAGGCATTGGAAAAACATAATCGAAAGTTCAAATAAAATCCGAACAATCAATAAAGGAACTATAGACTAATGCAAAAAAAATATCTATTCGCCCCCGGGCCGGTGTCCATAGCCCCGAGCACCTTGCTTGCCATGGCCCAACCCATTATTCATCACCGGGCGCCGCAGTTTGCCGCTATACTGCGTGAGGTCGAGGAAGGGCTCAAGTATCTTTTTCAGACAAAAAACGACGTCCTTATCTTTGCCTCTTCCGGTACCGGGGCCATGGAAGGGGCCGTAACCAACACGTTATCCAAAGGCGACAAGGCCCTGGTCGTCCGCGGCGGTAAATTCGGAGAGCGCTGGACGGAAATCTGTGAGGCCTACGGCGTTACGGCGATAAATATAGACGTAACGTGGGGTGAAGCGGTAAATCCCGCCCTTATCCGTTCCGCCCTGGAAGCGGACAGAAGCATCAAGGCCGTCTTCATTCAGGCCCATGAGACATCCACCGGTGTAAAGCACCCCATAAAGGAAGTAGGCGGGGTGGTCAAGGCCTATCCTGACACCATACTGGTCGTAGATGCCATCTCCGCCCTGGGCGTCTTTGACATCGCAGTCGATGACTGGGGTTTGGACATCGTCGTAGCCGGTTCCCAGAAGGCATTTTGCTTACCTCCGGGTCTGGCCTTCGCCAGCGTCAGCCCCAAGGCCTGGCAACTGGTCGAAAAGTCGAATCTGCCCAAATATTACTTCAATTTCCTTAAGGAAAGGAAATCCCTTAAAAAAGACCAGACCGCTTATACCCCGGCGGTTTCCCTGATCGCAGGTCTGAGAGAAGTACTGATTAGCATAAAAAAAGAGGGTCTGGAAAAATTATTCGCCCATCATCGCCTGCTGGCCGAAGCGGCGCGTAAGGCCATAACCGCCATGGGGCTCGAACTCTATACGGCAGTTCCCTCGGAGGCCGTCACCGTAGTTCAGGCGCCGCAAGGCGTGGACGGGCAACAGGTCGTTAAATTGCTGCGTGAGAAGTACGGTATAACCATTGCCGGAGGCCAGGGTGAGGCCAAAGGCAAGATATTCCGCATCTCTCACATGGGATATACCGACAGGTTCGAACTCATACTCGTACTCTCGGCTGTAGAGATAGTCTTAAAAGAACTCGGTTACCCTATGGAATTGGGCAGCGGGGTCAGGGCCGCGGAAGAATATCTCTTCCAGCACAGGGATGTAGCTTAAAGGATTAGACTGCAAGGAGCCAATGATGAAAGTACTGGTCAGCGATAATCTATCCCCTAAAGGCATCGAGATACTGAAACAGGCCGGTCTTAAGGTGGTCTTCAAGACCGGACTCAAGCCGGAAGAACTCGAGAAAGAGATAAAAGACTGTGACGGCCTGGTCATCCGGAGCGCCACTAAAGTGACCCCGAAGATTATCGGGGCCGCCGGGAAACTCAAGGTCATCGGCCGGGCGGGCATCGGACTGGACAATGTGGATATACCGGCGGCCAGCAAAAAGGGCATTATTGTAATGAATACGCCGGGCGGTAACGTGGTTACCACTGCCGAGCACACCATAACCATGCTTCTAGCCCTCTCCCGGAATATTCCCCAGGCCACTGCTTCCATGAAGGCCGGCAAATGGGAAAAGAAAAAGTTTACTGGACGGGAAGTATTCAATAAGACCCTGGGCATTATCGGTATCGGACGGATCGGCAGTATCGTCGCCGACCGCGCCCGTGGTCTGAAAATGCACGTCATAGCCTATGATCCATACATCAGGCCGGAAACTGCTGAGAAGATGGGAGTAGGTCTGGTATCTCTGGACGACCTTTATACCCGTTCCGACTATATCTCCATCCATGTCCCCCTGACCAAGGATACGAAAGAATTGATCAATAGAGAATCATTCGCCAAAATGAAAGATGGGGTCATGTTGATTAACTGTTCACGCGGAGGTATTGTGGACGAGGGGGCCCTTCATGAGGCCATGCAGAGCGGCAAAGTGGCCGGTGCGGCCCTGGATGTCTTTGCCCAGGAACCGCCTCCGGAGTCCTACCCTTTATTTGCTATGGATAAATTTATATGCACGCCGCACCTCGGCGCCGCTACCGAAGAGGCCCAGGAAAATGTAGCCGTAGCCGTAGCCAACCAACTGGTTGATTTTCTCAAAAACGGCAATATCTCTAATGCGGTCAATTTCCCTTCCGTAAGTTCCGATGTACTGGCCGGCATTCAGCCTTACCTGACCCTGGTCGAGAAGATGGGCAGCTTCCAGATGCAGATAGCCAAGGGCGGCATCCAGGAAGTGACTATCGAATATGTCGGCGACGTCGCCAATATGGATACCCGGCCGATAACCATAGCGATGTTGAAGGGCCTGTTCGCTCCTATCTTGAAGCACGACGTCAATTTCGTTAATGCGCCTATTATTGCCAAGGAACGGGGTGTAAAGGTCACAGAGTTAAAGAGCACGACGACCGAAGATTTTACCAATCTTATCACTCTGCGCGTCAAGACACCGCAGGAAGAAAACGCCCTCTCCGGAACGATCTTCGGCAAAAAAGAGCTGCGCCTGGTCAGGATAAACACCTTCCGCCTGGAAGCGGTGCTGGAAGGACACATGCTCTTTATTTATAACATAGATGAGCCGGGAGTCATTGGGGCTATTGGTATGACCATGGGCAAGGCCGGTTTGAATATCGCCCGTATGCACGTCGGCCAGGAGACAGGACCGGGCAGAAATGTCATCCTGTTAAATACAAACGCCCCGGTGTCGGCTAGGGTGCTCAAGGAAATGCTTAAGATACCACAGGTGGTGTCGGCACAACCGCTTGAATTCTAAACAGTTTCGTGGCAATATAGTTATTTAGTTTCCATCCGAAAACCCCGGTTTTCCGGATGGAGCGGTCAGCATTCAGTTAACATGTTGTTTGTATTATTCTTTGCTGACGGCTGAAAGCTGATCACTGAGAGCTTTCAGCCGGAAACGGCAGTTTCCGGATGAACACTATTTAGAGATAATCGGCCATGAACGAGGACAAAGAAAAAGGATATCGGGTAAGAGACAGGCGTATTTTCTCCCAGGAAAAGTCCGAACAGGAGGCGGAGAAAACCGAGAAAGAGTCCGCCGCAGCATCAAAAGAAATGCCGGCGGAAGAGGAGATACCGAAGGAATCCAAGCGGCCCACTGTCTTGCCGCCGGTTGATTTTTCCACCTTTATCTTCTCTCTTAATACCTCTGCCCTGGTTCATTTGGGTGAAATAGCCGATCCGGTCACCGGGAAAAGGGAAAGAGACCTGGTTTTTGCCAAGCATACTATAGATACCATTGCCATGCTGCAAGAAAAGACCATGGGCAATCTGACTAAAGACGAAGAAGCCCTGATCCAGCATATCCTGTATGACCTCCGCATGCGTTATGTTCGTGAGGTCTAAGGTCTAATAAAGGTCCCAAGAGGCATCCCTATGGATAACACGAAAAAACGCCAGCTTACCTTAATTGCCGTGGCATTGGCGTCCATAGTCTTTGGTCTGGCTTTGGCCTCCCGTTTTGATCTCATGGGAAATCCGGCGGCCTCAAATACAGTGAATCCCCAGGCGCTGCCGGCATCCTTTGCAAGTTTAGTGAAGGCGGTAAGCCCGGCGGTCGTTAATATAAGCGCCGTCCGCACCATCAAGGGCGGAGGACGGGTATTCCGCCATTTTATGGGGCCATCTGATAAGAATGACCCCTTCCGGGATTTCTTCGAGAAGTTCTTCGGCGATCAATCCCCTGAACGTGACCTGAAACAGCGTAGTTTGGGATCGGGCATCATTATCGATAAGGATGGGTATATCATAACCAATAACCATGTGATTGAGCACGCTGACCAGATAAAAGTGCGGCTGGCGGATGAGAGAGAATTTTCGGCAGAGATCATCGGCCGGGATCCCAAGACAGACCTTGCTCTGATTAAAATCGATTCTTTCCGCGACCTCCCATCGGTAACCATGGGTGATTCAGATGCCCTTTCCATCGGGGATTGGGTAATAACCATCGGCAATCCATTTGGCTTAAACCACACTGTGACCGCCGGCATTGTCAGCGCCAAGGGAAGGGTTATCGGGGCCGGACCGTATGATGACTTCATCCAGACAGACGCCTCTATTAACCCCGGGAATAGCGGGGGGCCGCTTTTGAATGTCAAAGGGGAAGTCGTCGGTATCAATACCGCTATAGTAGCCACCGGCCAGGGTATTGGTTTCGCTATCCCGATCAATATAGCCAAAGAAATTATTGTCCAGCTAAAGGAAAAACGAAGGGTGGTCCGGGGATGGCTGGGCGTGGCTATCCAGAAAATGACACCTGAATTGGCCCGTTCTTTCGGCATCAAAGAAGGCAGGGGCGCCCTGGTGGGCGACGTCTTTGCCGGAAGCCCGGCCGATAAGTCAACTATTAAACGCGGTGACGTGATAATTGAATTCGACGGGAAGAAAATAGACGAGATGTCGGACTTGCCGCGCCTCGTGGCAAACACTCCGGTAGGGAAGACAGTCCTTATAAAAATTATTCGCGACGGGCAGGAACAGACTTTAACCGCGAAGATTTCCGAAATGAGAGAGGAAAAGCCGCCTGTTGCCAAAACTGAGGTGGAAAGAAAAATCGGTCTAAGCGTCCAGGAAATAACACCCGATATAGCCGAGGAATTAGGACTTGAAGATGAAACCGGCGTTATCGTCACAGGCGTCGCGCCGGGCAGCCCGGCAGAAGATGCTGATTTCAATCAGGGAGACATTGTCAAAGAAATCAATCGCAAGAGTATAAAAAATCTGAGAGATTACCGGATGGCCATGGACAAAGCGGCTAAAGAGGATGCCATCTTATTCCTTGTACAGCGCGAAGGGCAAACCTTGTATCTGAGTATTACTCCGGGTGAATAATAATGGTATCTGTTTACCGTTATCGGTTCACCGTTGTTCGTAAGGACCTGAAAAGTTTTTTTGGTGAACAGGCAATGATGAGCATATTTCCCGTTATTAGTACGCCGGTCTCCGTGAAAAACGCGAAAACCGTCTTTTTCGGTGAACGGTGAACGGACAACGGTGAATGACTATATTACCCTTTATGCGCCTGCCAAGATAAACCTTTTCTTAAGAGTGACCGGGAAAAGGCCTGACAGGTATCATTCGCTCTTTACCCTTTTTCAAAAGGTAACCTTATTTGACCACATAATTATCAGAAAAGCGAAAAGGGGAATAAATCTGTCCTGTCCTCAGGGTACGGTGCCTGAAGATGAGACGAATATTGCTTATCAGGCCGCTTCTCTTTTTTATAAAGTCACCGGCTTATCACCGGGTGTTGACATCGAAATACGGAAAAATATCCCTGTAGCAGCCGGCCTGGGCGGTGGAAGCAGCGACGCGGCCTGTGTACTGAATGGATTGCAGGAGGTGTACGGAAATCCCTGCGCCCGAAATAATCTCAGCTCCATAGGCAGCAAATTGGGGGCAGATATACCGTTTTTTCTTGAACCCTGTACCATGGCTGTCGGACATGGAATCGGAGATCAACTGGAGCCCATTTTCTCACCTCCTCCGCTATGGTTTGTGCTTATAAGTCCTTGTTTTCCTGTTAGTACTAAATGGGCTTACGAAAATTTAAAGTTGACAACCGGAGAAAATCTTTTTATCTTCCGGCCCGAAGACATTATCAATATAAAACGATTTCTATACAATGACCTGGAAGAGGTCACTGCGTCACAGTATCCGGTCATTCATACTATGAAGGAATCTCTGCTTTCCTATGGGGCTGAGGGGGCATTGATGACAGGAAGCGGCCCCACAGTATTCGGGCTTTTTAATGAGGAAGGAAAGGCCCGGATTGCCTATGAAGGGCTAATGTCCAATTCAGACTGGGCAGTTTACCTCGTAAGATCATTATAACAGTTGGGGTGTCGTCAAGCGGTAAGACACGGGTCTTTGGAACCCGCATTCGGAGGTTCGAATCCTCCCACCCCAGCCAATTAAAGTTAACCGTTAACCGTAAGAATAAATTTTCTCCGGTCAACGATGAACGGTCAACGGATATTAGGTGCAGAAGATGATCAACAGGCTCAAGATATTCTCCGGCAACTCCAATCTACCCCTGGCACAGGCTATATGTCGCTATCTGGACATGGAATTGGGTAAGGCCGTTGTTCGCACTTTCAGCGATGGCGAAACCATGGTCGAAATAGGAGAAAATGTACGCGGCAGCGATGTATTTGTGATTCAACCCACTTGTCCTCCTGTAAACCAAAATCTGATGGAATTGCTTATCATGATCGACGCCCTGCGCCGGGCCTCGGCCAGGCGTATTACTGCCGTCATCCCCTACTATGGCTACGGCCGCCAGGACAGAAAAGTGGCTCCGCGCACGCCTATAACCGCAAAACTGGTGGCAGATATAATAATTACGCCAGGCGCACGCCGCGTCCTGGCCATGGACCTCCATGCCGGACAAATCCAGGGCTTTTTCAATATACCCGTGGACAATCTTTTCGCTGCCCCCGTGCTCCTGGAATATATACGCGAGCATTTTCTTGAGAATCTGGTCATGGTATCTCCTGATGCCGGGGGCGTAGAGAGAACCAGGGCCTTTGCCAAACGACTGGAGGCACAACTGGCTATTATTGATAAACGCCGGGAACGACCGAATGAATCACAGGTAATGAATATTATCGGCAACGTAAAAGGTAAAAATGTGGTTATACTGGATGACATGGTAGATACGGCCGGGACACTCTGCCAGGCCGCTCAGGCCCTGCAGGAGCACGGGGCGAAGGTGATACACGCCTGTACCACACACCCGGTTTTATCCGGCCCGGCTATCAAACGTATCGAAGCCTCACCTATAAGTAAACTGATAGTAACAGACACTATTCCCCTTGGGCCGGAGGCCCAAAAATGCCGGAAGATCGAGGTATTATCTGTAGCAGAACTCCTGGGGGAAGCCATCCGACGTATTCATAATGAAGATTCCGTAAGTTCTTTGTTTGTTTAGGAGGAATAAATGAAACAGATTGAATTAACTGCAGAAAGTAGAGAAAAAATGGGGAAAGGTGCGGCCCGCAGTCTGCGCCGTCAGGGTCTTATCCCGGCCATCTTCTACGGCAAGGGGATCCCACCTCAACCCCTGACTCTGGATAGTCTGGACCTTAAACGTAAGCTGAATAAGGCTGGAAGCGAAAATGCCATTTTTGCCCTGACTATTAAAGACGATGGCCATACAGTAAATAAAATGGCTATGTTGAAAGAAGTGCAAACGAATCCCCTAAACCGGGAAATTATCCATACCGATTTATATGAAGTCGCTATGGATAAGAAAATAGTGGTCCAGGTTCCTTTGCACGTCAAGGGGCGGGCCAAGGGAGTGGAGCTAAGTGGTATCCTCCAGACAGTAACCCGTGAAATCGAACTGGAATGTCTGCCGTCAGACATTCCGGAATTCATCGAGGTTGATGTCACTTCCCTGGATATTGGGGAATCGATCCATATAAAAGACCTGAACCTGCCGGAAAACCTCCATGTGCTGGACGATGCCGCTGTCACTTTAGTTACCGTGGTTCCGCCGGCAGCCGAAGAAAAACCGGCTGTCGTCGAGGAAGAAGCCGCTGCCGAACCGGAAGTGGTTTCCGCCAAGGGCAAGGAACCCGAGGCAAAAGAGTCGAAATAAAGTTGCGCTGTATTGTTGGCCTTGGCAATCCCGGCATCAACTATGCAGAAACCAGGCATAATATCGGTTTTATCCTTATCGATCAACTTGCCGGGATATTTCAGATCTCACTCGCCGCAAAGAAGTGGGATAGCCTCATTGGTAAGGGGTATATTGGCGAAAGGCAAGTTCTCCTGGCCAAACCCCTTACCTATATGAATCGGAGCGGTTTAGCCGTAGCCCAGATACTCAGTTTCCACAAAATACCCCCCCCTGATCTTCTGGTCGTCCATGATGATATGGACATCCCGTTAGGACGCATAAAGATAGTGCGAAGCGGAGGATCAGGCGGGCATAATGGCGTGGACTCGATTATTGAGACCTTGGGCACCCGGGAATTTCCACGCCTTAAGATTGGGATTGGCAGGCCCTTACCTCAGCAGAAGCCGGAGCACTACGTCCTTGAGCCATTTTCATTGGAAGAGAGAATAATCTTAAAAGAGACTTTTAAAAAAGCAGCAAAGGCGTCTGAGGCCATAGTCCGGCAGGGGATTGAGGAAGCCATGAATCTTTTCAATATCAAAGAAGTGATTGTCATTAGTCATTAGTTAAGTCGGAAAACTGAATCGTCTTTACCAGTAACAACTGACTATTGGCTGTTGACCGGTGACGTTTTGGGCCTTGAACTTTGACCTTCCAGGCCTCCCATCTCCCAGGAAATAGCCCCAAATGCACAGGACTCGCGCAGACATACCAGACAGCGTATGCACCGCCTGTCGTTGGGTGATTCATAAAATTTAATATCTATGGGACAGTCCCGGTAGCATAACTCGCAATGCGTGCATTTCTCCGGGTTATACTTGAGTTGGAAGAGGCTCGCCCGATTGAAGAACGAATAAAATGCCCCAAGGGGACATACAGTACGACAGAAGGGACGGCTGGCCAGGACGCTCCAGATAATAAAGAAAGACAAGACCGCCACCTTAATGTAAAAAAGATGCCCAACCATTATACGCAGAGTTGGTTGCAGGATTAAAAGCGGCAGTCCGGCCTCCAGTGTCCCGGCCGGGCAGATAAACTTACAGAACCACAGGAAACCATATCCAAAGGCATCAACCACCCAGATGGGCAAGATAACGATGGTCAGGGCCAGGAAGATATAAGGGCCATAGCTGAAGATATAGGGTATCCTGATCTTGCGCCCGGGCATCTTAAATAAAAGATCCTGGATAAGACCAAAGGGGCATATCCAGCCGCAGGGCATGCGCCCCACCAGTCCTCCAATAATACCCAGCCATCCCAGGACATAGAATCCAAAATGGTAGCGTGCCGCTTCTGCTGAGGCACGGATACCGGCCATAAAATTCTGGATAGCCCCTAGCGGACACGCGGTTGTAGCTGCCGGGCAGGAATGACAGTTTAATCCCGGAGAGCAGATAGACTTGAGCCGCCCCTGATATATAGTCCGGCTTACCGGAAAATACCAGTAACCGTTCAGGAGTAATGCCGAAAGGGACTGGATAATTCGCCGCAGATGCTGCCTCATCCGATGCCTATGCAATCAAGGCATATACTGACGGCCTGTTGCAGTACATACTTGACCTCGCCGCTAATCATGCCTATTAAACACAAAAGAAAAAATACACCAATAATAATAAAAGGTCCCTTTCGCATCCGATTAACCCCTACTTCAATCTGGCCTGAACCGACTTCACCTTATCATCTAACAGGACTTTTTTATCTCTCCGGTCATCAATGATAATCACGGTCTGCACACGCCTTGCACCCCTGGCAAAAGGAAGCTCATGCAACCTTGCCGCTAAGGATAAGATATCTGATACACTGCCTTCAATAATTGTCCCCATGTCCGTTAGTTTATACGGTAATTTCCCCTTGGCCAGTTCCTTTTGTATCTCTGCGATATGATCCCCGACGCTGGGCGTCCCCAACCCAAGGGGCACCACGCTTAACTCCATAAGCGCCATAATCCATCCCTCCTTAATTAACTTATCGTAACATTTTAGCCTGTTGAAAATTGTCCCAGATACGGTGGATTTCGTGTCCGGTGCGATTTCAAATTCGAAATCCGAAGCACGAAACCCGAAACAATGTCGAATGACCAAAATCCAAAAATATCAAAACGGATTCTTTCCGCTGCAGTTTGGAACATTTTGAGATTTGAGAATTTGAATTTGTTTCGAATTTCGGTATTCGAATTTCGGATTTAGCCTTCGTTCCCTTCAAAGCCATGAGTTTAACCGATAATCGTTTTGAAAAAACCTAATGTGTTATAAATTATCGTATTCTTATGTTACGACGTAATTTCGGTATTTGTAAACCGTTTTTTTGTCAACCCCAGGGCACCTTCTCATACCAATAAACAGCTTAAAATTTTTTAGATTTGTTGTATAGTGTTTATTAAGAAAAGACATCCAAGGAGGAAGCAGAGATGACCACCCCCAAGCACTGCCCGGGATTTGAATCTAATAAGAATCTAAACTCATTTATATGTAAGTGCCCTAACTGTGGAGCGGAAAAGGAGATATTCTCAGATGAATTTGATGTTAAGCACGTCTGCCCAAAGTGCAAGAAGGAGATCGACTTCACCCGCTGTGAACTCTATGGTTCCGGAAAAACTGGCTGATGGCTGAAGGCTCAAAGCTGAAAGCCGTCATATTGGTCTTGTAAAAATCATTTACTCACGCAAAGGTGCAAAGACCGCAAAGAAAAATGAAAATCTGGAAATCAAGTCGTGCCATAGGCAGATTCGCCTAGGCGAAAAATACCAAGACCGTAGTAAGTAAATTGTCATTCCGACGAAAGTCGGAATCCAGGTTTTTATTCCGTAGTTTGGGTTCTGGATTCCGTGTCAAGCACGGAATGACAGAAAAAGAGCTTTTGCAAAGAACTAGGCTGTTACCAAATTTTATTCTTTTTGCGTGCTTGGCGGCTTTGCGTGATATTTTGGACTTTTTACGAATTGATCAATATTAGTGCCACAAAAATTATTTCAATAGCGGAAAGGATTATGCAGACAATGGACAAGGTCTTCGTGGAACAGATGAAAAGAAAGGTTGAAAACGAACTCAGGGAACGTGAAATACAGGCTATTGAATATTGGTTAAGTGAACTTATAAAAATTTACGAGAAAAGACATCAACAAATGGCCGACCTCCAGGTGGACATCCAAAATCTGGTCGCCAAGATGCGCACCCGTTTGAAGACCCTGAAAAAGGGCGCTGACTGATAATACTTTTAAAGTGTAAATTGGGAAGAAGGCCACAAAAATTCTTCCGTGAACCTTTTAGCCCATTTTGTTTTTAAGTAGGTGTGTATTTCATCAGCCGTAGAAAATTGCAATATATCATTTACCACTTCATTAGCCTCTTCCATAGTGGACATGCGAATAATACGTTTAGCCTGAGGAACCGACAGGGGATTCATACTTAATTCATCAAGCCCCAGTCCCAGTAAAATAGGCATATAAGACGCCTCACCGGCCATCTCTCCACACATGGCCACTTCAACGCCCCCACGGTGGCCGGCTTCCGCCACCTGCTTTATCATACGAAGAACGCCGGGATGAAGCGGCTCATAAAGGTGGGCCACGTGTTCATTTATCCGGTCTATAGCCAGGGAATATTGAATGAGGTCGTTCGTCCCGATACTAAAAAAATCCACTTCCTCGGCCAGGATGTCGGCTATGGCTGCCGCCGTCGGCACTTCAATCATGGCGCCAATCTTGACCGATCCCTTATACGGTATTCCCTCCCGGTACAATTCTTCACTTGCCGCCTCCAAAATACGCTTGGCTTCTACTATCTCCTGCTTGCCGGAAATCATGGGGAACATGATACGCAGGTCGCCGAAACAACCGGCCCTTAACAAGGCGCGCAATTGAACCTTGAAGATGTCCTTCTCCCTCAGACAAAAACGAATGGCCCGAAGTCCAAGGGCAGGGTTTGATTCGCTTACCCACTTTATTGATGAGGCAAATTTATCCCCTCCTATATCCAGTGTACGTATAGTCACCGGGTTAGGGGCAATGCGCTCCACTACCTCGCTATAGGCATTAAAAAGGATTTCTTCGGTGGGCAATTCATCACGGTTCAGGTATAAAAACTCCGTGCGCAACAGTCCTATGCCTTCCGCGCCATACTCCAGAACAGACGGCAGTTCTTCTAAAAATTCAACGTTGGCCTTTATCTTGATTTGATAACCATCGCTCGTTTCCGCCCGGAGATGGCCGTATTTGACTGTTTGTATCCGATAATCTTCGTACCGGCTTTGCCTCTGTCTGTATTCTTGAATGGTGCCTTCCGGTGGGTTAACAACGACCGTACCCGTCACACCATCGACGATTATCTGATCCCCACTTGAAACCACGCCGGTTATCGTCTCCAGACCGACTACGGCCGGTATCCCCAGGGAACGGGCGATTATAGCCGTATGCGAGGTCCGCCCGCCTATATCCGTCAGAAAGGCCATAATCCTGTCCGGTTTCATCTGGGTAGTATCGGCCGGCGAAAGATCATGCGCTACCACGATTACATTATCTTTAATATCCGCCAGGCTCTCCAGTGAATGGCCGGTCAAGACCCTTAATAACCTCTCTGTAACAAACTCCACATCATGAAAACGGCTGCGGATGTACTCGTCCTGGATACGCTCAAAAATGGCCTGAATTTCTTTCAGCGCCTTCTTAAGCGCCCATTCCGCATTAATTTTCTCTTCAGCAATAATCCGGAGTGTTTGGTCGTAAAGCATCTTATCTTTCAGGATCAGAAGGTGGCTGTCTATTATAGAACAGTGTTCTCTTAACTCCTCCGGGATTTCTTCTTTAATGGCCATGAGAGCCATTTGCGCCTGTTCTACTGCCTCCTTGAAACGCACGATCTCTGCCGCCACCTGTTCATCGTTCATGAGGTATTCATAAACCACCTTGATCTTGCGGCGATCTATATGCAGCGCCTTACCGATGGCTATGCCCGGAAAAACCGGGACGCCCTTTAATATCTTGACGTTATCCGCACGCCCCTGCGTATCTTCGACTTCTCGTTTCACTGTTCTTCCCCGAACTTATCATTTATCAGTTTTTCAAGGGCGCTGACGGCCTCAGGCGCATCTTCCCCCACAGCTCTAATCTCGACTTCCGTACCCCTAAGACAGGCCAGGGTCAATATATCCAGGATACTTTTCCCATCTGTCTCTTCGCCATTTCTGGCCAGCCGGACATCGCATTTAAAACGGGAGGCCGTCTGTACAAATTTGGCCGCCGCCCGGGCATGGAGCCCAAGTTTATTCCTGATAGTACACATCTTACTGATTTTGGGAGCAGTCATTATCCTCTTATGGCTTTCAGCTTTCAGCTATTGGCTATGAGCTATCAGCTTTGCTCCTTCCTTAGTTTCAGCCCCAATCGATAAACCTCTGTTTTCGAGACGCCCAACTCCTCAGCCACCTTACGGACAATACCGCTTAGTTTTAAGTCCGTATTCTCTTGATACCATCTGATAGTGTTAAGTATTGTATCCTCATCAAACACTTCCTGCTCCCTTGAGCCGTCAAATACCAACGTGATTTCACCCCGGATATCTTTTCCCTCCAGGTCGTCCAGAACTTCACTCAGCATGCCCCATTTCAGTTCTTCGAACTTCTTGGTCAATTCCCTCGCCAGGAGCATTTTACGGTCTCCTGCCTCATCTAAAATATCCCGCAGGGTAGCCAGTAGCCGCTTAGGCGCTTCATAAATGACAAAGGTCCTTTTCTCGTAACAAAGTTTCTGTAAGACAGCTTTACGCCTGGACGATTGCCGCGGTAAAAAACCCAGGAAAGAAAAAGAATCAGCAGGCAGCCCCGAAACACTCAAGGCGGCAATAACCGCCGAAACCCCGGGAACAGGAATAACCCTGACCCCATTTTCTATAGCCACACGGATGATATAATAACCCGGATCCGAAATTCCAGGAGTACCCGCATCCGTAACCAAAGCTGCTTTAATACCCAGTCGCAATTTTTCTAACAACTCTTCACTTTTTTCTACCTGATTGTGTTCATGACAGCTTATAAGCGGGACGTGAATCTGATAGTGGGAAAGAAGCTTGCGCGTCCACCGGGTGTCTTCGGCAACAATTATATTCACTTCCTTTAATATCCTGAGGGCCCGTAGGGTAATATCCTCTAAATTACCGATGGGAGTGGAAACTACATATAATATGCCGCTGTCGGGTGGTACCATCTCTGAGTATCAAAAATCCCCCCTCACCCCCCTTTAGAAAAGGGGGGATGGGGGGATTTGGCGAATTCATGTATTTAAATGCCGTTGCAATAACAATAGAAATTTACTTAGCCCCAGATGAAAAAGCAAGCAAAAAGGATTGAAGGTCGGGCTAATCCAGGGTTGTAAAAAAACCGGCCATCTTTGTCTTGTCTTCAGCAGTAATCGACTTCAAATCGATTTCCAGGCCAAACGGCCGTAAGGTGGGTTGGATATCCTTTTGTACACCCTCGGCGATAGAGACGACATCTTCGGGTTTAATAGCCAGATGTTTAACGATTTCCGGTCTTATTTGAGGGAGGCATCTATCACCACTAAACCCCAGCGAAAGGAATTTAGCCAAAAAATCAGCCAAAAAAATTATGGCTTCCAGACGTATACCGGCATTTCCATCAGATATGGCAATAAGCGGCTGATGGTGATTCTGGATAGCCGCGGTTAAAGCATCCGGCAGCTTCCAGTGTTGGGCCAGCCAGGAGCCGATTGTAGCATGCGAGATAGTTAATAACTCCTGTTCTATATCCACGAGCGCCCGTTGTTGTTCCTCTGCCCTGTGCAATGCCTGGTCAAACTTATCCGGGAATACATCATTTAACAGGGTTTTTCCAATGTCGTGCAGCAAACCGGCTACAAAAGCCTCTTCGGGGACAGGGTAGCGCACTTTCTCCCCTATCTTACGGCCACAAATACCTACGCCTACGGAGTGTACCCATAAGTCGGCCTGGCTAAGACCAAACGACCTGGGTTTAGCGAAAAGGGCATCATTGATAGGCAGGCTTAAGGCCAGATTTTTGACCTCATTGAACCCCAAAAGACTTACAGCATGTGAAACCGTTGATATTTTACCGTTAAATCCATAATAAGCAGAATTTATAACCTTCAATATCATGCCGGTCAATGACGGGTCATTCAAAATAACCATGGACAAATCAGCAAGCGTGGCATTCGGGTCTTCAATCATAGACAGGATCTGATTAATCACCATCGGGAATGGAGGCAATTGCTCTATCTGTTCAGAAATAAGCTTAAAGACGGCAGGATCAAGTTCATCACTGTTTCCCGTATCGTCATCCAGGTCTATCTCCCACACATCATCTTTGCCGTCCAAAATCATCACCTCCTAAGGCCTGGAAACTTTGCCGATTAGAACAATGAGTTCCTTTAATAAGGCCTGATTCACTTGATCGCTCATCTCATTTTGCATTATCTCCAGGGCTGAAAAACCGGGTAATGCACCTTTATAACATCGATTTGTGGTCAGGGCATCAAAGATATCCACTATGCAAGTTATTTTTGAATACACATCTATCTCGTCGCCGTTCAGGCCATGGGGATAACCGGAACCATCGCATTTCTCATGGTGATTCAGAATAATTTTTGCGCCTGCCGCAGGCAGCGGTGAGCTATCCTGTACGATTTTAAACCCCATTTCAGGATGTTTTTTAATCTCTTCAAACTCTTCCGAAGTAAGCCGCCCCCGTTTGTTCAGAATGGCCTTATCTATACAGCTTTTGCCTACATCATGCAACAAGGCCCCCATTCCCAGCACCTTCATAGTCTGTTCGTCACACAATCTCAGGGCCTTGATTAAGGCCGTTACAAAAATGCAGACATTCACACTATGAGTGTGAGTATAATAATCGTAAGACATGATCTTAAAAAAGTTCTGGAAAGCCATCTCATCGCTTATGATAAGGGCTACATGCTGCGCAGCTACTTCTTTGCATATCTCTACATTCTCTATCCGCGGATCCTCCATGACATTCTCTACTACGCCCTTGCTAAGGCCATAAATTATACAGGCCTTCTTTGATGCCGGTATATTCTGTCTTTCCATCACCTGCCGGAGCTGACCGGCCATATAGCGTAACCGTTTGCCTCTATCCGCACCCCGGATAAAAACCGTACCGATTCCGTTATTTTTTAGGCGTACCAACTGATCATGGGATAAAAAGAGGTTCGCCTCCCGATAAAGTACAAACCCGCCCTCCCTAATACCTTGCTGCAAATAAATATCAAAATCAGGAGAACTTTCCTCAATAAGGGTTTCAAGGGGGATAGGGATAAAAGATAAAGATTCCGGCATTTCCTTAACCATCTCCCTTTAAACCCTCTTTGAAACTCTTCGGCAACTTTCAACCAAATCTTCAAACTTTAACAGCTAAAGTTTCTAATGAATCCTGCCGATAACAAGATGTAAAACCCCGGAAAATAAATACCACTGATAGCCGCATAAGACATTATGGATATAGCAACCATCGTCGGTTTAATCTTAGGCATAGGCGCCGTAGTCGGCGGACAGATACTGGAAGGCGGTCACCTGGGCAGCATCACACAGGGAACCGCGGCCGTCATTGTCTTCGGGGGGACATTTGGGGCTGTATTTGTCAGTTTCCCTCTTAAGGATATTATCGGCGCTATAAAAAGCATCGGCACCGTACTGAGCGAACCGAAAGAGGAGCCTTATCAAATTATCGCCCAGATAACCAGCTTTGCCAATAAGGCCCGCAAAGAAGGGATTTTATCCCTGGAAAAAGACGCCCAGGATATACAGCACCCCTTCCTGAAAAAGGCCCTCATGCTGGCCATTGACGGTATCGAACCAAAGTCTATCCGCGAGACCATGGAAACGGAATTAGAATATACGGAAGAATACGGCGCTGTAGCCGGCAAGATATTTGAGTCAGCCGGCGGGTATGCGCCAACCATCGGCATCATAGGGGCGGTCCTGGGGCTGATCCATGTTATGGAAAACCTTTCCGACCCGAGCAAGCTGGGGCCTGGTATTGCCTGTGCCTTCGTAGCTACCGTCTATGGGGTGGGTTCGGCCAATCTGATCTTCCTTCCCATCGGCAATAAATTAAAACTAAGGAACCGCGACGGTATAATTACCAAGGAAATGATGCTGGAAGGGGTGGTGGCCGTCTCCATCGGTGAGAATCCACGGATTATCGAAGAAAAGCTTAAATCCTTCCTGTCTGAGGCCGCCAAAGAAAAACCACTGCCCCAGGCCGTACGCGAGAAAGGATAGATAACCATGGGCAAAAAGAAAAAACACGAAGAACACGCCAATCATGAACGATGGCTGGTCTCGTATGCGGACTTCATCACCCTGCTGTTCGCCTTTTTTGTTACCATGTATGCCTCGTCCCGCGTGGATGGCCAAAAGATGGGCTATGTTATGGACTCCATCCAGCGGGCCTTCGGCGCTATTCCCCTGTCGGAGGTAAGTGGAGGAGGCCGGAGTATAATACCCGGGGCAAATGTTCCGGCCCAACCCAGTTTCGTGAGCGATAAGGGCGCCGGGTATAAAGAGGCAGAAATGAAGAAGGCCGCCGAAGAAATCAAAAAATCCCTGGAGGCCAAGGAGAAGGGATTAAATCAGGCCGTCAGCATCTCTATCGATGAACGTGGTATGGTTATCAGTATTGCGGACAAGGTATTTTTTGATACCGGTCTGGCCACCATCCGCGAAGATGTAAAACCCGTTCTGGACGAGATAGCCCGGACCCTCTTAAGAGCGCCTAATCACATCCGCATTGAAGGGCACACGGACAATGTACCCATCAATACACCCCAATTCCCATCCAACTGGGAATTATCAACTGCCCGGGCCTCAGCGATCATCCGGCATCTCTTAACATACCATCCGTTTGACCCCAGAAAACTGTCGGCTGCCGGCTACGGCGAATATCGCCCGGTAGCCCCTAATGATAACGAGGACGGACGTTCTAAAAACAGACGGGTGGATATAGTCATACTGAACTCAAAGGGAGAAGGAGAACCGGAGTAAAGTTGCGAGTTACGAGTTGCAAGTTTTTTACCTCGTAACCTGCGAACTTGTAACTCGTCACTCGTTACTCTTCATTAATGTCGTCTCTACGGCCTCCATAAGCTGGGCGATCTTGAAGGGTTTGGTAAGATAAGGGTTTTTTGTGCTCTCCAGAAAGGCGTGGACTTCAGCGTCAAAAGTAACTCCTGTGGTAAATACTATTTTTCTTTTATACAACGGTTTGTTCGTCTCAATCCATTTAAAAAATTCCATGCCATCCATGCCGGGCATTTTAATATCCGATATGATTAAATCGAATTCCTTGTCAGCCATCACTTTCAATGCCTCATGCCCATTCGACACCCTTGCGACCTCATATTTACCTTCCAGCAGTTCACTCAAAAGAAGGGAGATGCTTTCCTCATCATCAATAACCAGGATGGTCTTGCGGACTCCTTTTTCCGTACTATCGCCGGATGAATATCTATCTTGCCCGTGGTCGGCTTCAGGCCTGTTTAAAGGTAATTTAACCTGAAAGGTCGTCCGGCCCGGCTCGCTGGTCACTGATATTTCGCCTCCATGTTCCTGCACGATGCCGTGACAAAGACTTAATCCTAAACCTGTGCCCTTGCCTTCGGCCTTAGTGGTAAAAAACGGATCAAAGATAATCGGCAGGATTTCCGGAGGAATGCCGATACCTGTGTCTGAAATTTCTAATATAATATCTTTCTCATCACTCAGCGAACAAATGGTTAATTGTCCGCCCGTCCCATCCATGGCCTGAAAGGCATTTTTGATTATATTCAGGAAAACCTGTTCCATTTGATGAAAATCGGCAAAGATATCCGGCAGATCAGGTTTAAGATCCAGTTTCAGGGCAATTTTTTCATTCTTAAACTGATATTGTAACAAGTTTAGGGCATTATGGATGACTTCATTGATGTCAATACGCTTCCTCTGCGGTTTTTCCTGACGGGCGAAGAGGAGAAGCGATTCCACGATCTTTTTAGCTCCCATAGCCGAATTGGCGATAATCTCAATTCGCCGCCGGTTCTGAGGATCCAGCGTAGAATCCCCCATCAGTTCAGCATAGGCCAAAACCGGGGTAAGTTTGTTGTTTAATTCATGGGCAATCCCGGCAATAAGTCCACCTAGTGAGGCCAGTTTCTCCGAACGTATTATCTTATCCCATAATGCCTTTCTTTCTCTTATGTCCCGGCATATCCCTACCAGAGAAGGCTGATCATCCGTATAAGTCCGCGTCACCCGAATCTCTACAGGGACATCTGCCCCTTCTTTACTTTTAAAATGAAACTCTTCCTGGACAGAATCTCCATTTTTGGTCAACAGTAACTGCTCAAATTTAGGATAAGTCCCGAGACCGATAAAATATGTAAAATCCCGGCCTGTTATATCCTCCGGTTTATAACCCAACATGCCGGCAAAGGTCTTGTTCGCATATACCAATTTCTTATCCTGCAAGACAAAATAACCATCGTTTATTTCTTCTACGAGCAATTTGTATTGTTCTTCAGTTTTCCTGACCCGCCGGGAAAGATTGACCCGATCTATAGCCCTCTCAACCGTCAATTTCATGACGTCAAAATTGAAGGGCTTAACTATATAGTCAT
Organism: Thermodesulfobacteriota bacterium; assembly: GCA_040754095.1. Taxonomy (GTDB): domain Bacteria; phylum Desulfobacterota; class QYQD01; order QYQD01; family QYQD01; genus QYQD01. The sequence continues at coordinate 86,664 of JBFMFO010000001.1, forward strand.
AAGCGCCTCTGCGCATAGCCTCTACGGCCGAGTCCAGAGAGGCATAACCGGTCATGGCAATAACTAAGGTCTCAGGACAATGTTTGGCCACATGATCCATCACCTCAAAGCCGGTCAATCGGGGAGTAACCAAATCCGTAACCACCAGGGCATAAGGACCTTTTTTCAGACACTCTATGCCGCTCTGACAACTATCGGCGGTTTCAACCACGTAACCCTCACCCGAAAGAAGCACCTTGAGGCTGTCACGCATCCGTTTTTCATCATCAATAATCAAAATATTATACATTTTTGGGCCTGTCTACTCCTCCATGAGTAATAATCCCGTATGTGGTGCGATCAAAACCCATATATATCAACCCGCTGGCAGAAAAACAGTAAAGGTTGTGCCCCTCCCTAGGGTGCTCTCCACTGCAATATCCCCGCCTAAGGCCTTGATGATACCATAAGAAACTGAGAGACCGAGTCCAGAATTAGATAATTCTTTACTGCTGTAAAATGGTTCAAATATATGTTTTTTGACATCCTCAGGGATACCTACTCCTGTATCAGTCACCTCAACGGCCACTATATTCTTTCCGTCTTTTTCCCGCAGGCGCGTTGCCAATCTAAGCTCGCCGCCGTCCGGCATGGCCTCCACTGCATTCTTGATCAGGTTGATAAAGACCTGCTTGATCTTATCAGTATCTACATTAGCATAAGCCGGACTCTCTGACAAATCTAAAATCATAGTAATGCCCTGCTCTTGGTAAGCCTCCCGCATAATCTTGCCCAGGTCCTGAAGAAGATTATTGATATCTAGCCGCTGGAGGTTAACCATCTCCGCCCGGGAAAAATCTACTAACTGCTGAATTATAGAAGCGATCCGACTTATTTCTTCATCTATAATACGTACTGATTCCTTCTTCGGATCGTCTTCCGGCATCTTGAGGCTCATAATTTGTAAATAATTGCGTATTATACCCAGCGGATTATTTACTTCATGGGCCACTCTGCGGGCGAGACGTCCGGTAGCCGCAAGCCGCTCGGCACGCAAGAGCTGGGCCTGACTTTCCTCCAGGGCCCGGCTCTTTGTTTTTACCCGCTCCTCCAAGGAAGCTGCATAATTCTGCATAGTCTCTTCGGCCCGGATGCGGTCGGTCACATCTTCCATTAAGATCAGAAAACCCCTAGGGCGGTCCCGATCTTCTATAGGCATCCCCTTGCCGCATAACCAGTAGGTTTTGCCGGATGGAGCACGATATTCAAAGGGCGGTATCTCCTGATAACGCCCGGAAAGGAGCAACGCAAACCTTTCTTTAAGAATATCTGCCTGCACATCGAAAACATCGCAGATATTAAGACCGGTCATGCTCCTGGCGGCCGGTATTTCAAAGACTTTTTTAGCCATCGGGTTGAAACGCATAATCCTCCCGTCCTTATCCAGGGAGATAAGGCCAATCGGGGCGTGATAGACTATAGTTTTATTAAGGCGGTCGGCTTCAAATAACCGCTCCCTAAGATTATGCGTTTTTAAGGCGCCGGCCGCGTGAACGGCCAACACCTGCAGTAAGCTCTCTTGTGATTCATCCCATGATTTTTCCGCACACAGAGCCAGTACGCCAAAGATTTCTCCCGCGTGTATCAGCGGAACGACAATAAAATCTTTGGCCTTGAGGAGATTCCCGATCTGTTCGTCTATTATCGTATATGAATGGTTGCGAAAAAATTCCCTGGAGCGGGCTATGCACTTTGAGGTCAAAGTCTCCTGCCAGATACTGCCGTCTTTATCCGGTTGAATGATTATCTTTTCAGCCAGGTCGTCCTGTTTCGTGCCGAAGGCCCTTTTGCCGACCAGTTTGTGTCCATTATTATCCACCAGCATGAGAAGGACCGATTCAAAGGAAAACAGGATAGAAAGGGCCTCAAAGATTATATCAATAGTCTCTTCACGATCCCTGGCCTCAAGGAGCGCCCTTAACATCCCTAATAAAAGTGAAACATCCTTAACAGCAGCACATATCTCTTCCTGTTTCTTCTCTGAAAGATCATCCAACTGTCCGTAACTAATAGCCGGAGCACGCGAAAGACCGGGGGGTTCAACCGCGATACCCATACACTCCGCAAGCTCTTCAACATCTTTGGACAATTTTTCGCTTAGTCTATCGATATAATCTAAGGGAACCCCCAGTGATTTAGTCACCAGTTCTGCTTCTTCCCCAAGCCCGGTCTCAACGCCGGTTTCAAATATGGCATGCGATAGCACATTGGCCAGATAAGTCGTCTTGACTAAGGACAAGGCGGTTACTATTCTCTTAAGAGGCCGGTGATGATAACGAACCGCATCCACCATGAATGGCTGGAGGTTCCACGAATCCAGAAGCCATCCGCCAATATCTGCGTGATTGGCCCCGAAAAAGCTCTCTTCCGTTACAATCAGGTTCTCTCCTTCCCGATGTTTCTTGACTACCATTTCATAATCACTACTAAAGTTTGTATAGAGAACCAGTTTGCCGATATCGTGCAACAGTCCGGACACAAAGGCCTCTTCGCTGTTGTCATAACCGACTTCTTCGGACAGATGCTTGTTGGTCAGGGCGCAGGCCAGGGAATGCCACCAGAATCGCTCGACACTAAAGGTGCTTTTTGTTTTCACCCCACGAAAGGTCTGGAAGACAGAAGCAGTCAGGCTGATATTCTGAACGGCCCTGAGACCCAGGATCACGATGGCCTGAGAAGGTGTGGTAATCTTCCGGCTTAGACCATAAAAGGGAGAATTTACGACCTTTAGCACATAACCGGTAAGGGAAGGATCTCGCTGGATTATTTTGGCTATATCGCTTATGGAAGTTTTATCACTCAGGGTGGCCCGCATGAGTTCGGCCACAACCTGAGGAAGTGGCGGCAAGTATCCTGAGGATTTGATCTGGCTGTAAATATCTCCGGTCAAGATTGATGACCTCGTAAAAAATAAAATTTTACCGCTCGAAGATACGCCAAAGGCGTGAGAGATCGCTGAGATAACATATTAAAGGAATTTATAACTATTCAGCCACTAAGACACCAAGCCACTAAGAGATCAGATTAATTTTGAAATTCGAATTTCAAATTTTTTAGCTTTGTGTCTTGGTGCCTTGGTGGCTAAAGTTTTTCTCTGCGGACTCTGCGTGCTCAGCGGTGAAAAGGCTTTTTTACGAAGCCGTCAAGATTAAAATTCACCTAAAGACCCATGTCAGCCAATAACTTATCTATGTCCGCCTGGCTTGCCCCGCTCTGCGGTCCTTTTAGAGTGATATCCGCCCGGGCTTCGGCTTCAGAGATGATCTGCTCTGTGTCTTTATCCGGATAGGCCGCTTTCTCCTTTATCTTCATCCCGGTCGAGATTAACAGGCGCAGTACTTCATTTTCAATAAATGATAAAAATCCTACAACCTTTTTGATGCGTTGCCCGGTAAGATCCTGGAAGCTTAGGGTAGTCATAATCTCTACATAATCATTCTGTATCTCTGTGTTTATAGCCTTAAGCTCCCCAACAAAACCATTACTGGAAATCTTTGCCCCTTCTTTTTCCAGAAGAGTCGATATCCTTTCCTGGACCCCCATGTTCTTCTCTATGATGTCCAGGATCTTGGTGGCCGCCTCCTCTGTAGATTTAAAGATATAATCCAATTGGGTGGATGCCTCTGACAGCATCTTCTCAGCATTCTCATGGGCATCTGGAAGGCGGGAAGGTTCGGCTTGAACGGTTGTCTTCTTGAAGTCGGATATTTCTTTGAACAGTCCGGTTATCCCTTTTTGAAATTCCCCGCTCATGTATTTATAGAACCGGCCTTCATTTATAGCCCGATCCAGCGCCTTGCCTATCTCTGTCTCCAGTGTAATGCGAAAGGTAGGTTCCAGGGTCTCGGCAACGTATTTACCAATCTGCCGCACCAACTCATCCATGGTTTTTTCATCTGCAAACTTCATTCATCTCTTCTCCTTCCCTCTTACGTATTGTCAAAAGATTAACCACAGAGCACACAGCGTGGCGAAACCGCAACCAAATCCGAAATTCAAATATCGAATGTTCGAAACGTCCATCAGCAACTCCTTCGATTTTTCGTTTTGGTCATTGCTCTCATTTGGTCATTTGATATTGTTTCGAGTTTCGTGCTTCGGATTTCGAATTTTCCATCTCTGTGGTTGTTTTTCATAAAACTTTTGACATTACCCCCTCTTATAGGGGAAAAACACCGACACCCGGGTCATTCCCGGTTCGCTTTCGACCTTAAACTTTGCTCTTAACGGTTCCAATATCTTCCTGGCCAAAAATAAACCAAGTCCGGGATGGGGATGAGGTTTAGTAGTATAAAACGGAATAAAAAGCTTCTCTTTGGCTGAAGGAGGTATCCCGCAACCTGTATCCTGTACAGAAACAAAGGCATTACCGCCATTCAGACCGGTTTCAACGATGATTTCCCGTTCCTCTGCGTCAATAATCGCTTCTATTGCGTTTTGGAGAATGTGATTCAGAGCTTGGCTCAGATCCGGATACCGGGCGGAAATCAGGGGCAAAGATTCCCTTAATTTTAGTGTCTTCTTGACCTTATGCTTAAAAAATAGGTCTGCGTGCAGGAGGATGACCTCATCTTTTATTACCTCATTGAGGTCCACCATACTGGTATTGTCCTCTTCGCCTGCGCTGCACCGGTTAACAATAAAATCCGTCATGTTATGTAGCCGCTCCAACTCCTCTTCCAGTTGTCCGATCTTCTTAACGCATATCTCTTGTTTCCCCTCGAGATCCTTCAGAAGTTTTTCACTTTCGTCGTGAGAGAAAGATAATGCGCCCAGGTCAGCTAAAATGCCCCCCCCTTCGGCCATTATTTTTTTCAAAAGTTCAATCTGAATAGATAGAACCTGTAAAGGCCCATTCATATTATGGGCCACGCCCTTCATTAACCGCCCGATACCGGACATATAATGCTGGCGGATTACTTCCTGTATTAATTTATCTTCCAAGGCCATGCACCTACTCTGTTTTTATATCAGTTCTCCATTATCAGTTTACCGTTGTCCGTAAAAACCTGAAGATCTTTTTTCGGTGAACGGTGAACGAACAACGGTGAACGGTTACGTTCCTTTTCCTTATCTTATCAGCTTGCGGGGTCAAAAACAAACTCATTTTCCCTCCCTCCTGCTCCGCAAAAGCTCCCTTTGTTTCTCAAACGTCAATTGAATCAATTTCTCTCTGACACCATCTTCTATCTCTATAAATTCTACGGCCACTTCATAAGCCTCTTCAGGGGAATCCTTTTCCTGTACAGAGATTACCCGTTTGACCTGTCCATAAATGTCATCGATAAAATAGGGAAAAAATGGCACTATAAGACAGATATCCAGATACATTGCCGGGGGAATCGGCCGGCAGGTCATAATCCTCAATCCTGCGCCGCTTAACTCCACTACCGCATCCCTGTATTTATATTCCTTCTTCGGCACACCACCTATAATAAGACCTATTAAGTAATCCAATTTATTATTAATGATTTCCAAGCGTTCCCTTATATCATAATCGGTCTCTTCGCGGCGGGAAATTGGCGTAGGAGGAAATGTAATAGCCAAAAGATTGTGCCGGCAGACCCGGGTCTCAGCCTTTCTCTTTTCCCGTAGCTTATTATATCCCTCTAAGTCAAAGATATTGTATTGAACAGGCAGGCTGACCCTGGCGCGGGCAAATTCCCGCTTTTCTATATTCTCTCTTTCATCCATCAGAGATTTATTCTCCCCTTACGAGGTATTTGCACTTATCATGCCAAATAATTAGTTTCCGAATAAAAGCTTTCAGCGATCAACTTTCAGCTTAACATATTGTTTGTCTTATTCTTTTGCTGACGGCTGAAAGCGTGAATCCGAAAACTACCAAATCCCCCCCCCCTTTGCTAAAGGGGGGAAAATATTGAAATCCCCCCTTGGAAAAGGGGGATACAGGGGGATTTTCGGATGGACACTAATTAATACGTAACCACCGCTGGAGTTAACCCTTCAGTATCTTATAAAAGGCTAAGGCATCAAGTACAGCGATAATTTGGCATTTCCTTTGGTGGGCAAAGCCCACCCTACGTGCTATCAGCATGAAGCCGGTCCACCGTTCACCGTTAACCGTTTACCGAAAGAAAATGTCGGTTAACGGTTAACGGATAACAAAAATGCTGTGAATTCTGTAGTAAAAATCGACATACCGTCAAGCTATTGACATATGCTGGCGTTTAGATACCTTTTTAATTTCTTTGGTATTGCCCTCCTCCTCCAAAATGCCGACCAAAATATCTACACACTGACCATCGAACTGAATAAAGCTATTTTCTTGCAATATTCGGATAGCCTCGCTCCGGCTTTTGGCTTTACGATAAGGGCGGTTGGAAGTCAAGGCATCATAAGCATCCGCCACCGCCAGTATCCGGGAAAGGAGTGGTATATCTTCTCCCTTAAGCCCGTCCGGATATCCTTTGCCGTCCCATCTCTCATGGTGGTGCCGGATAATGGCCTTTTCCTTAGGCAATAGCCCGAGGTGTTTAACTATATTTTCACCGATAACCGGATGTTTTTTTATAATATCATATTCCTGCGCTAACAGCTTACCCGGCTTTAAGAGAATATCATCCCGGATGCCTATTTTCCCTATATCATGCAGATAGCCGGCAAAGGCTATGGAATCGATCTCTTCCTGCTTAAGTCCCGTGGCCCTGGCTATCTTTATGGCATAAGCGGTTACCCGTCCCGAGTGACTTCTGGTATAAGGATCTTTCGCCTCCAGCGTACTGACCAGCGCCCTTAATGTGGCGTGGAGGTTTAACATCACGCTTTCATATAAGATCAAATTTTCTACGGTCAGAGAAGACTTCTCCGCCAGTAAAAAGAGTATAAAAAGGTCTTCTTCAGAAAAAACATCCCCCATCTTCTTCCCGGTCACAGTTAAAGCGCCAAAGGTCTCATTGCGGATTTTAAACGGGATAGTAATAAGCGCTCCCTTCATGTCCTTAGGCAAAAAATCCGGTTTGGGACCGCCATGTTTCTGAATGTCCTTTAAAATCAAGGGCACGCCCTCTAAGATAACCTGCCCGATCATATTGCCTTTTAATGGGGCCGCCCATCTACCGATATATTCCTCTTTATCAATACCCTGGGCAGCAATGAGCACCATCTCTCCCTTCTCCATATCGGCCAGCATAAAAAATGATTTTTCAGCGTCCACCAATTGGCAGGCCATCTCAACTATTTTTTGATAAAGTTCCTCGGTGCGATGAACCTTGCTCAGGGTATCACCGATCATAAAGAGTATAGACTGCTCTCTGATCTTTTTCTCTAATCGTTTATTAAGGTCCTCCAGGGCCTTCTTCTCTTTGAGTTCCTCGCTTAAGAATATATTTTCTTTTAAGATGGAACGCTCCCGGGCCAGCCTTTCTAGGGCTATTCTTATCTCATCTAATTTAAACGGCTTGGTCAAAAAATCTGAAGCGCCCTTACGCATAGCCTCAATAATGGCGTCATGGGAAGGGTAGCCGGTCATAACTACGACCAGAATAGACTTGTCATGGGTCTTCACCTTCTCCAGGAACTGCAGCCCGCTCATGCCCGGCATCATGAAATCAACAAAAATACAGTCCATCTCTACTTTATTCAGCAGATCAAAGGCCTCGTAACCATCATGGGCCGTAAATACCTCGTAATCGCCCAGGGCAAGAAAAAATTCCCGCAACGTCTCGCAGATGACCGCGTCATCGTCAACCACCATCACATTTAACGGCTTGTCCATAGTGTACCTTTCTAATAAGCTATAAGCTTTCAGCCTTCAGCTTTCAGCAAAAACAAACAATAGATTAAGCTGAACGCTGATAGCTGAGTGTTGACTGCTTCGTCTGGAATCTTTTGATTTCCAGACGAAAATTACTTGGCCATCTCAAGCAGCAGTTTCTTGCAAAGGCTAAACTCGTCTTCATCCAATAAGCCGGCATTCTTCAGGCGAACAATCCTCTCCAGATCGGTTAGAATCTTCTTGATCCCTTCCTCCCCCTCAAAATATGAAGGCGGAATAACATGCCGGGGGAATATGTCCAAAGAATTTGATCTTAACTCAGACCTTCCGATATTCGCCCCATCAGCTTTTACCTGTCTCTTCTCGGCCTCATCAAATCTCTTTAATTCGGCATACGCCTGTTTCAGGTCATGCATTAAAAGACTATTTTCCCTTATAAGTCTTATCTTTTCGCAGGCATTGTTAACGGCTATCTTTATTTCGTCCAGACGAAATGGTTTGCGCAGGTAGTCATAGGCCCCTTCCCTGACTGCTTCTATGGCCGTCTCCAGGGAGGCGTAGCCGGTAATAATGATAACCATACTGTGCGGATAAAGGGTTTTGGCCTCACGAAGAACATCTATCCCGCTTGCGCCGGGCAGCATAATATCCGTTATCACCAGGTCATACTTCTTGCGTTTAAGCTCGCGGATAGCCTCCGCCCCGTCGTATGAGACCTTTATGCTGCGATCGTCAGCCGCAAGGCTCTCCCTCAGCAAATCACCGATGTTTTTTTCGTCCTCAACAATGAGGATATGGATATTTCGATCATTATTTCCATTCATGTCCGGGTTCTTCCAAAATTCAGAATTGGGGCATTTGCAACTTCTGCAACCGTAGCTACGCGGGTTGTCAGGTTCAGGGTTCACGGTTGGCTACTTTGCGCCTTTCGTGTTGATCTTCACCGCTCCCTAACCTTGAACCGTGAACCTTGTAACTTTGAACCTGAGTAGAAACACAGATTCTTCTGGCTTATCGTCAAAAAAGACAGGAAACTTAAATAGGTTGGACGTTTTCGTGCTTTTCACGGACAACGGTGAACGGATACGAACATTACTTCGCCGTATCTATAAAGCGGGGAGAAAAACTTTTTTGAGGGGCATAACCCCTGACCGCCCGTGTATCACGTTGCAGGCATAAAATCTGCTGTCTAAGCTCACGGGAACGAGCCTCAGCATAGGCCAGGCATTCCTCATGGATGACGAATATCTCTTTCAATATAAGTTTCAATTTGTCGATCCACCCTTGGACAGGGTTGTCCCTCTTTTCACTCTGACCGGATGCCGGGCGAAATCCGGCTAAGGAAAGCCGGCGGTCAATGGCATCTATGGCCTTCATAACCCTATTTCTCTGTCCGGTGACAGTTGCCAACAGTCCAGTGTCTCCAGACTGAAGGGCACCTTTAAAGGCCTGCATATTCTCCTTTAACTTCAGGCAAAGGCCCTGTTTCTCCTTTAGTAGTTCTTCTACGCTCGCTCCTGTTCCCTGTCCTCTGTCTTCTGTATTCTGTATCTTGCACTTTGCATTTTGCATTTTGTTCATATCAGGCCCCCACACTAAATTCCCTGGCCTCACCGGTTACTTCCTCAGGCCGGGACTCAATCTGGGGCCTCATATCAAGCTGCGCCCAGGCGGATCTGAGTTCCGAAAGCATCTTAATAATATCATCAATAGCCCTCATATCTCCACTTACGTCACCTTGCACTATATGTTGCAAGCAGAACCTGTAAATAGCGCTTAAGTTCCGGGCAATCTCGCCGCCGGCCTCCATATTCAGCGAACACAACAGTTCTGATATAAAACCCTGCGCCCGGATAAATTGCCTTGCTTTTTCCTCGAATTCCTTCTTGAAATAACAATCCTTTCCGACCTGGAGAGACCTTAATGCCTCATCGTAGCAAATAAGGATTAAGTCCTTCTGGTCAGCCGTCCCTACTGCCGTATTTTTATAAGCTCTAATGCCTTTGGGGTACTTCATCCTTCTTACTCCTTATTTTTAAAAATTCGTAACTACTCAGCCGCCGATCTACGCTGATCATCACTGATATTTTTTCTTTTATTGTCATATACAAATCTTTTGAATTCTGGTTTTCTGCCAAAATTCAATAATAAGCCAACTTCAATATTTGTTGCCTTCAAGTAATTGATTAATTGAGCTTCATGTGCAGGGTCAAGGGTACGAACTGCTTTTAGTTCAACGATTACTTTTTCGTTTACAATCAAGTCCACCTTAAAATCTCCTATTACTTTACCTCGAAAAAATACAGATATATCTTTCTGCCTTTCTATACGTAGTCCATATCCGGTCAGGACAATATATAGGGCATTTTCATAGACAGATTCCAGAAATCCATCACCAAGCTCATTATAAACTTCATAAAAACTTCTAAGAATAATATCTGTGATTTCTTTGTACTTAAATCTATCTGCGTTCATCTGTGTAAATCTGTGGCTGAATAGTTATCAAAATTCTAGGAAAACATCCCGGCCATCTGGGTGGTCAACCAGCTGCTCATAGTCTGGAGTTGACCGATCGCCTGTTCCATAGCCACGAATTGACTGATCATCACATCCATTTTACGGCTCAGGCTTGCCTCCATTTGCTCGATCTGGGTCTCAAAGCTGTCGATGCTGTCTTCAAGAGAGGTCTGTTTGTACGTCACGTAACCATCAGAGGCATCGGTGATAAAGCCAAGCTGACGTTCCAGCAGATCTGCGATACCCAGTGTTAAGGTAAAAGTCGTCGTGGTGGTGGTGCTACCCGTATAGTTAATCGACAAACCGTCTGCGTTGTTGCCGTCACTATCCAGATAGAGTGTCTGTCCGCTCCCCGTGGCGGTCACGCTATTGATCGTTCCGGCAACATCTTTGCCGTAAACCTGCGTGGCATCGTCCAGCCCCAGGGGGTCCGAGGCGCTGGACTGGGAGACCACGATAATGTGCCCCGTGCCGTACGTATTATGAGTCAGGATCAGTTTGTTTGCGTCTCCACCCGTACCTTCGGATGCGGTAATGGTCATGGCGTAACGGCCTTCCTGGCTGCCATCCGCTCCGGTGGGATCCACGTCAACCGTGCCGAAATCCAGGGCGTCAAGCGCCGTAGTATCGATGGAAAACGAAAGGCTGCTGTCCCCGGCCTGCGTGTCGGTTATGACTAATTTCCCATTACTATCCAGGGCAGCGGTCACCTCGTCCTCGAACATGTCTTCAATAGCCTCCAGAAGGTCTCCCACGGTCTCTGTAGTCGCATCGCTGATCGTGTAACTCCCGGAGACACTGAGGCCGTTCCGTCTTGTACCGGAAAACGTGATGACATCGTTATTGCTGCCGCCCACACCGGCATCGTTAAACAAGGTTGAGGAGGTGACACCGGCGTTTGCGTTATCCCCCTTGAGTTGTTCCGTGTATTCTTCGCCCAGCTCCGAATTGATGGCGTTGACCACATCGTCTATATCCATACTATCGGTAAGGCTCACATCAGCCACCCGGCCGGTGGCATAATCCGTGATGGTCACCGTTACCGCTTCCCCTAACGTTGCGGCGAGGGCATTCGAGCCGGTGACCGTGGTACGGGTGCCGGCCTGAGTGATACTTACATCATAGGTGCCCCCTACTGTGTCATCTGTATGACCGACATACTCCAGATTGGAATCCGGCGACGAACCGTAGGCGATAAAGAGCTTTTTTACATGATCGAAATTATCCTGAAGGGCATCGGTCAGATCATCGTCATCAATGGTCATCAGGGCATCGTCATCCAGCGATATTCCGATCAGGGGCAGCCGGTTATAGTCGCTGGATACCCCCGTGACTGTTTCTGTGATGGTATTTATCAATTCAGATTTGATGGTAGACAGTGTCCCGTCACCGAAGAGAATCCCGCCGACCTCTTCATTATCCTCATCGTAGGCGAACTGGGTATTTATGTATTCCATTATCTCATTATAGGCATCGGCCACGGCCTCGATTTTTGACTTTATGGCGCTAATATCCCGTTCTATCTTGAGGGTAATCGTGGTGCTGTCGCTCTCCCCTACAATATTCAGGGTCACGCCTTCTATGATGTCGGTAATGGTATTGGATGAACTGGTTATGACCACGTTATCGACCACTATTTCGGCATCTTCCCCGGCGGCTATCTGCATGGATCGGCCTTCCGTGGTCATGGAGATCGTTCCAAAATTAAGGGTGCCGCCGTCCTCGTTGTTGGCAATAAGAGATAGAGAAAGTTGGCTGTCTCCGGCAGTGTCATCGGTAAGTGTGATTTTCCCGCCGGAAACGCTGGGGGTGGCAGTCCTTGACGTCTCACCAAAGGCATCATCACCGGCATCTCCATCATGAATCTTATTCAAAAGATCCTGTATTGTATTTACGCTGGGATCAGTAATCGTGTATGTAATAGCGCTGACGGTTGTTCCGTCTCCTCTTGTCCCTGCAATAGTGATGGTGTCGTTGCTTGTAATATTGTTGCCAAATGGCTCGGTACCGCTGAAAGTAAGAGCGGTGCCGCCGTACGTCACATTGCTGATACTAAGCTGGCTGCTGCCGGACTGAAGATCTTCAAGAACCAGCCTGCCGTCGGAATCAAAGTACGCATCAACCTCTGAAGATCCGCCATACTGGGTCTCCAACCAGCTCAAAAAGTTGCTTAAAGTTTCCGTATTGTCGTTAATGGTGTAGGTCTGATCCACCACATTGCCGTCATGGTCCGTTCCCTCAACCCGTATCGTGTCAAGATTATCTATATCGTTGGCGTCCCCCCCCGTATTAATCCAATTCCACTGAGTGCTTGCCGAGATATAGTCGCTGCCCTGGGCCGAAATCTCCTGATTTTTTTGATCCCCGCGCAGGGCGCCTGTGAAGATCTCCGAGAACTTTGTTGCAGCAGTTATCGCCGCCCCGCCAATGGCATAAATCGCATCTCCTGAATGAACCTCCTGGACTGTCCCGTATGTCCCCTCCAGAATGCCCAGCGTCTGAAGGACATTGCCGTTGTCGGTAAAAGAGGTGGTGCCGCTGATATCTATCCGGTATTTAGTCTCCCCATCCACTTCTTCGGAGACAACCTCTGCCGAAATGCCCGCGAGCGCGTCTATCTTTTGTGCAATCGTCGTCAGGGATTCGGTAGCGCTGGACAGATCGATACTAACGGAGTTTCCACCTATTGTAACATTGGTGGCCCCCGGTGCGCTGGTCAATCCTAATAGTGTCTTGACGGCTCCGTAGGAACTCGTAAACAGGTCGCTCTTGGCGCCGTCACTGGTCGTATTCTTGATGGTGGTCGAACCGCTGATAAAGCCCATTTCCTCAAGGATGTTGTCACCGCCGTTATAGGCCCCCTCGAGGACACTGAGTCCGTCCTCGCCCGTCTCATCGCTCCTCAGGACGAGGTGATAATCTGTAGAAGAGTGTCTGACGATACTGGCAGTAACTCCGGTCGGCGTCGTCCCTGTATTGAGGGCATTTATCTTATCCTTGATGTTTGCCAGGGTATCGGTGGACACGATGTTGACCACCTTTCCCGATATTAAGATATCCCCGGACAGAGAAAGGGCCGTATCTGTGGCGGCATAGTTCTGTGAGGAAATCTTTTCCGACTGAGCGAGATTATTGACCTCAATGTTATAGGTTCCGGGAGAGGCCGTGGAACTGGTGGAAACCGTAAGCAGATTGGAAGCTGAGGTGCTTGTGTTGGACGTAGTGGTTGAGGAAAATACTTTAAAGGCGCTCTCGGTGCTTAGGGCGGTAGATGCCGTTTTAAGCGCCAATAGCTTCGTATTCACGCCCCGCCATTCGCTAAGTTTTGACTCATATTCACTTTGTCTATTTATTACCAGGTCAATCCGCTTATGCTCGACCGCTATCAACTCGTCAACCATAGATCTCCAGTCGAGACCGCTTATCAATCCACTTATTAACTGAGTGCCGGCCATTGAGAACCCCCTGTTATTAGTTAACCGTTCACCGTTGACTGTTCACCGACAGAGCGGTTTGCGGTTCGGCAATGCATCAGCTTCGCTTTGTCATCCCAAAAAGTTCATCTCGCGGAAATGATTTGGTTATTTCGTAAACTTGGTTTGCCAGCATAAGCGCCTCTTGATACACGTCTAACTTTTCAAAATTAAACTGCACGCCTCTGGTCTCTCACGAGTTCTTTCTCTTATCGGTAAACGGACAGCGGTCAACAGTAAACGAATATTGTCGGTGAACGGTGAACCGTCAACGGTCAACGTTTATTAGCATACCAATGCTCGACCCGATCCTGGAAGAAAGGGCTGCCATTTCCTCTGGTGGTATAGTACGGATAGTATTCCCCTCGCTGTCCAACACCTTTACGGTCACTATCCCTGCCTCTTTGTCCGGAATGAATTGAAGACTGAAGTCCATGTCCTCCATGAACCGGTTAATATTTTCGGCCACTTTCCTGACGGCCTCTTCGTTTCCTTTAGCCACCTTTCTGATAAGTTCCGACTGCGCCGGTTCAGGGGCTCTTTTCGGCTCTGGTCCTGCCGGCGTTTGTTTAGTCTTCGTTTCTTCCGCATTGAAGCTTATCATGGGAGCGCGCGGTGGTGGATTAGCAACTGCGCTTGCTCTCACTTCGATGATTTCCATCTCAGCCTCCCGGTATCCGTTCACCGTAATCCGTTAACCGTTCACCGCGATCCTTTTCGGTCAACGGTGAACAATCAACGGTGAACGTACACTATACTAAAGGTAGGGGAAGGAGAAGTCCCCTCCCCCTACATGCCAGTTCTAACGACCTATTGACCTATCAAACTGAGGATGTTCTGCGGAGCCATGTTGGCCTGCGCCAGCATCGCGGTACCCGCCTGGAGCAAGATCTGGCTCTTGGTAAACGAGGTCATCTCGGCCGCCATATCCACGTCCCGGATGACCGATTCAGCCGCCTGCACGTTTTCAATGGTCGTGGACAGGTTGGCAGCCGCATAACTCAACCGGTTCATGGCAGCGCCGACATCGCCTCGCCTTGAAGACAGGGTGCTGATGGCGCTGTCAACCAGGTCAAGCATGCTCTGGGCTTCAGTAGCAGAATCCAGGTAATCATATGACAAGCTTAACCCGGTGGTTGCAGTAGCCCGCAAGGAGCTGATAGTAAACGAAAGGCGATTGTTCGTGTCATTATCAGACCCAACCTGGAACGTGGACCCGCTGGATCCGGAATCGCTTACAATAAAGGTTACACCTTCAAGATCGTTTTCCGTGTAGTCTGTTCCAAGGGAGAAGGTAATACCCAGGGTGCTGAAATTCAGATCCGCTGCCGTACCCGGGCTCAGACCCGAAACCATCTCAGTAACCGTGCCGTTTCCTATGGTAACCGCACCCGTGCCTGCCGTGGCAAAGGTATAGGTGCCCGTCGTGGCTCCTTCCACATTCAGGCTGGTCAGGCCGGTGTCCCGAATAACTATTCCACCAGCGGACCATGTGCTTGAAGTAACTCCACAATCGATGGTGAACGTAAGTCCCAAATTAGCAAAGGTTAGTGTCTGGGCTGCCGTCGCTCCCCAAGTTAAGGTAATACTCTCTGTAACAGATCCATTGCCTAGGCTAAGATGAGTAGCGTCTGTTGCGGAGAACGTCCACGTTCCTGCACACATAGTGGAAGCAAGACCGGTGATAGTAATGTCTATTGCTGCCAAATCCTGCCCGGCTGCGCTACCATTACCACAAGCTATTGAATAAACATGCGTAATATCCCCGTACACCCTGACATCCTCTGTGCCTCCGGAGTATGTCCCGGCCGTTTTGGAAGATCCGAATGTCCCGTCCAGAAGGGCGGTGCTCCCGTACTTGGTGGCCTGGGCGATCCGGTCGATTTCCGAGATGAGGGCGTTCCCCTCCGCGTTGATCTTTGTCCGCTCACTGGAACCCACGTTTGCCGAGGCGGCCTGTGTAGCCAGCTCTTTTAAACGGGTCAGCATGTTGCCGACCTGGTCCATACCACCTTCAGCCACCTGCAACAGCGCCGAGGCCTCAGTGGTATTTCGGGAGGCCACTTTAAAACTGGCTATATTTGCCCTGAAACTTTGAGAAATGGCCAGACCGGCAGCATCATCGGCTGCCCGGTTGATGCGGTAACCTGAGGAGAGTCTTTCAAGAGATTTTGATAACTGTGCGTCATTGATACTCAACATGCGATGAGCATTCATCGCGGTAATGTTGTTCGCTATTCTAAGTCCCATAGTCTTAATCCTCCGTGAATTTTGGTTCCGAGTTGCGGGTTCCGGGTTACGAGTTATTGTGTTTAACTCGTCCCTCGTCACTCTCAACTCATAACTATTTTGGCATCCTTGCCAAGTGCTTAAACCCGGGACAATCCTGTGAGGACTGCCCCATTCCCTACTTTCTTATCCCCCCTTTCTGTTTGATTTAGTGTTTTTTCCGCTTTTCTTTGATATGCTTATCGGAAAGCAGAGGGGATCACTTGAATTTTTTTAACAATTTAGATTTTTGGATCGGGAACTCAAGAAATCAAGAATAGAACAGCTCGGTGAACGGTCAACGGACAACGGTGAACGGTGAACGGTGAACGAATATTAGCGGTGAACGGTTGTTGTCTCCTCATTCAACCTCGTTTTGATCTTTTCCAGGTGTGCCTTTGCGGTCGGGTCATCAGGGTTGATGGACAGGACTTTTTGGAAAAACTGCGCCGCGGTCTGTGCATCTCCATACCTGAGAGCTATTTCTCCGAGCAGGTTGTAGGCGGCAACAAGGTTGCCCCCGGTTTTGATTTCCCGCTCCAGGGCGCTTATGGCGGCATCAGGCATATTCTTTTTCAAGAACAGGATTGCCTTATAGTAATTAATGTTGGGGTAATTCTCCCGGATATCTGAGACATGTTCTATGCTTTTCAAGGACTTATCCCAGTATCCGAGGGCAAAGTAAACCTGACCGAGGAGAAAAAAGATGGCCGGATGACTGATACCATTATGGATTCCCTTGTCCAGAACAGAAGCGGCCTCGTCATAGCATTGCCCGGAATAATAAATCTGCGCCAGGTTGTGACACGCCCCTAGATGACCCGGTTTCCTCACAAGAACCCATGCATATTCCTCTCCGGCCTCCTTTCGCCGACCGAGTCTGTCAAAGGACAACCCCCGGTTGAAGCGTAGTTCGACCATTTCGGGAAACAGCGCCAGGCCCCTGTTTGAGACCTCCAGCGCCCGGTCAGGCATCCCGATATCCAGGTATTGATCCGCGAGACCCTTATAGGCCATCGGGTCGTGCGGATCGTCTTTCAGCCTTTCTTCACCGAGTTTCAGATATAATTCCTGCTTGTGTCTTATACGATCTTTTCTGGCCTTGCCGTAGTGATGGATGGGAATGCCCGTATTGAAAAGGGTCTTTTTTGCCTGTCTAAAGGATTCTGTCACAGTCTCATGGACTTTTCCGGTAAAATATATAGCAGGGTCCTTCCTGAAGAGGCGAATCAAATCTTTGGCTATAAAACCGGGATACCCCCTTCCTTCTTCGTAATCATCCGGATTGACTGTGACATTGGCCAGGTTAAGGGTGCTCTCATAATTTCTTAGAGTAAACAGGAAGCCGTCTGCATTTGTGGAAGAAAGGAGTGTCTTGATCTTGTCCCGATCTCTCTCTGCAATCACCTCATCTGCATCCATAATCAGTATCCAATCGCCGGTGGCATAGGTGATAGACTGATTCCGGTGTTTGCTGTAGTCGTCCTCCCAGGGGTGGTGATAAATTTTTGCCCCGTAGCTCTTTGCGATAGCGACGGTCTTGTCGGTTGATCCGGTGTCCACAATGACGATCTCATCAACCAGTGTCCTGACACTGTCCAGACACTGAGCAAGAAAATCCTCCTCGTCTTTTGTGATCATGCATAATGAAATAGTATCCATCCGATCTCCATATATTAAATCAGGAACTCAGGAACTCATAAAAAGAAATACAAAAATCTCACTTTAATCAGTAACTTAAAAAATCAGGAAGACATTTTAATCAGGAAATCAAGAAATCAGGAATAGAACAGCATTTTTTCATGAGTTCCTGAGTTCCTGATTATCAGCCTTATTTTCCTGATTTCCTGATTCACGACCAACTCTCTTTATTGTCAGCGGCATAGAGGCAAAATTGAGCAACAGGCCGCTTTCCGACCGGGTTGCTTTCATGTAAGAACGTACGGTAGCAAAATGGATATTCTCCAAGGCCTTGATCGCCTTGAGTTCAACGACAACAGTGTGGGCAACTAACAGATCCAGGCGGTGCTCCCCGACTATCTTTGCTCGATATATAATCGCAATAGGGTTCTGCCTTTCGTAGGGAATTTTTAAAAGGTCTAGCTCGACACAAAGGGCTTCCTCGTAGATTGATTCCAGAAAACCCGGCCCGAGATCCCGGTGTACGGCAATAGCAGCAGCAATAATCTTCCCGGTCAACTCCTTGTCATCCATCTGTACTTTCTTTCCTGAGTCACCGGTTGTCGGCCTTAATTTCCTCATTTCCTGAGTTCTTGAGCTCCTGATTAGCCTATTTATTCTTCTTGATTTCCTGAGTTCCTGATTTAAAAATCGGCTTAAATTTATACTGGATTAAATCAATAATGGTCACATAATCCTCTGCTTCCATCGCCCGGCAGGCCTCGTTCAGCGCCGGCGTCAGGAGCTGAATCATCTCATCACCGTGCTGTCGCCCTTTCGCAAACTCCACAACCCTGCCCAGGCGATCAAAATACTCAGGCAAGGTCTCCAGAAAGCCTTCTTTGTTTCCTTCATAGAATTTCTTAATGATATTGTCCCCCCGTTGGACCAAGGCGTCGGCAGCGGACTCCAGGATTCTTCCGCTGTCCAGCGCTCTTCCCGGTTCTCTGGGAAAAAACAGACCGGATTCTCGATGTTCTGAATTGACTTTATCTATGGGGACTAGAAGCTGGTCATGACCGGGCTGCGTAAGTGTCATATATAAACGGACGCCGTCGTCCGCCCAGGAGAGCGGTGTGGATGGATATTTTCTCATTGCCCCGGCAATCTCTAAAACCCGGCAGACGTGTTCAGGGGTGATTGCCTTTCGGCATCTGTGTCCGGAAGTACAGTCGCCCGGATTCAGACATGGGGCACAAGGTTCGTCTGCGTAAAGCACGAGGTGTCCTGTCCCATACGGACCGGTCTCCCAGGGATAGGCAGTGCCGTAGAAAAGGGCTATAACCGGTATCCCCACTGAAGCGGCCATGTGCATGGTGCCGGTATCTCCGGTAATTAAACACTGGCATCGCTCAAGCGCCCCGCCCAGGGTCTTCAGAGTTGTTTTTCCGATCAAATCAATGACACGGCTGTTTTCCTTGCTGAGATTGCGCCGAATGACCTCAGCCAGACCTTTCTCATCATCGCTGCCGAGCAGGACCACCTTTGTATCTCTGGCGTTAACAAGCCATTTGATGACCTGGCCATAGTTTTCAGCGCCCCACTGGCGGAACGAGCGCGCCGCGCCCATCTGCACGGCGACGGGCGACTCGTCCTCCCGTACGCCTCCTGCCATAAGGAGGGCATCCGCCTCCCAGCGATCTGTTTCCTGTATATAAAAAGCCATGTCCCCGCAGCCGGGCGGCACGCCGGCTATGTGACAGGCCCAATCAACCAGATTTCTCCGGTTGGCCTTCCGATTCGTCCGTATTATGCCAAAGAGCGCTTTCGACACCTCGTCTTCAAAAACAAATCCACGCCCGGGACAAAAACTTCCCCCCCGTATTTCATCTGCCCCTATCAGCCCGGCCATAATGCCGCCGACCTCATACTGACGGTTGACGATTAATTGAAAACGCCTCTGCCTTAATTCAGACAGGAGATCATACGTTTCATTGTATATCCTCGCATAAGATTCAGGCCTGTTCTTCAAATGCCATCGGTATTCCTTTTCGGGAATGGAAACAATTTCATCTATATTGGGATTGTCCGACAACAAACCGGTCATGTCCCGTCCGGTGAAAAAGGTGATTTTGCCGGATGGATGTTTCTCCCTGAGACCTTGCAACATCGGGGTCAACTGGAGTACATCTCCAAGGCGATGGGTGCGGATAACCAAAATATCCATAGCCAATTCTGCCTCACAGATAGATCCGGATTGCATGGAATTTGTTGATGCCTCTTGATTCCATCGCTCGCCAAACGGCCTGGTTTTAGCCTAATGTTATTATTTCATAATTTGAATAATAATCGATTTCCAACTCATACATGGCAATAGCTCCCGTCGGCAAACTGCCGATATCGATAGGCCACGTCCGGTTAAGACCCAAATCTATCTGCGACGCGACATTACATTCATCGGCCCAAAGCGGCCTGGCTTCGATTGGCGCTAAAATAAAGCCGATATTATCCGGCGTATCAAGATCAAGCTCCCGCAAATCCAGGTTACCGTATAAATCGCTTTTCTCGTCACAACTCCCAAGGCATACCCAGTCATCTATGGTCCCGATGTCTATCTTCATCTCAAACTCATTGATGTTTCCGTCAATAAGCCTGTCATTAAGGGGTTGTCCTATACAGGCATAGTTCACGCGTTTCCCTATTTTTCTGGAGTAACATTGGAACCAGAAAACCAGATCTGCACCCTTTAAATCGACGTCGTGGCCACGGATCTTACCGCGTATCTTCATCCCCCGCATATTGGGATAGAGTAAGGTGGGATATAGGGAAAGCGGGCCTATCCACCCAGGTATCTGCCTCACGAAGGCAAAAAAAATCAATGACAAGCCGCCAAACCCGGGATGGCTATGGTTCGCATCCAACCACCATGGACCCACTGAAAAAAGAAAGCGGCGCCCCCTGCTATCGGTTTTTGAATAGCTTGCGCTGGAGATTATACCGTTTCCACTTATTCTGTCGGTACCTGCATATGTGCGCCATGGAAAACCGTTAGATGATTCTAAACTATAACTCCTGTGCAAGGTGGTCTGTGACCTTACAACGGAATAGGTTGTTTCACCTATTTTCAACATTTCCATATCTTCAGTAATACCTCCATAATACTTTAGGTGTTCGAAAACGTCCTACATTGAAGCTCCCCGCAGTCCGCCTTGGGCGGATGGGGAATCTCCGTATGTAAGGTAAAAAGCATAGTATTCGAGCGCATTCCCCGCCGCAAGCAGCGGGGAATGCGCTCGCTATGCATGTTCAGAAAAGGTTGTTAATCTGGAAATCATGAACTCAGGAAAGGATGCTGTTTCATTCCTGATTTTTTGATTTCCAGATTCATTCATATAACTTGTTACCAGGAAAGTATTTTTGAGAAATTGATTTTCAGCGCCTCGGCTTCGGGCTGCTTTGTTCTTTCCTGAGTTCATGAGTTCCAAATTGAAGTGAGATTTTTTGTATCTTCTTTTCATGAGGCTGTGAGTTCCTGATTAAAACGTCATTCTTTTATTTCCTCCAACAGGCGAGAGACTCCGTCACACAGGGTTATTCTGCCCCTCCCGGCCAGGTCATTTTTAGCAAAGGCGGGGTCGCGGGAATCTTTTCTATGCCTGAAAATCAACTCTTCCAATATATGTTCCACCTCTATATAAAACTCCGCATGAAGCTCTGTGACAGGAAGAAACTTTCGGTAAGAAACGGGCTGCATACTCCCTTCGCTAATAAGATTCATTACGTTCGGAACGCTTGCTCCCACGACTAAATTTACCCTGCTGTCATTGAGAATACCGGTCAGGTCCACGCCTTCCAAGGCTGCCCGGAATAGTTCAGGTTCGGCCTCGACTATTAATAACCGGCTGAAAGACCTGTTTCTCTTAAGGAGTAGGGAAATATGATGGCCGAGGCCGAATCCCAAAAGGGCAAAATCACCACGGCCATCTGCCACCGATGCTGCCCATTGTTCAGCTTCCCGACCGGGACTTATCCGGCTATGAATAAAGCGATAATACCCCTGACCAAACAACTTTCCGGCCGTTAAAAGCCCGTCCCCGGCCGGCAATAGTTCCCAGGATAAGCCCACGCCGACTCCTGACATACTCGCGCCCAGATCCCGGTCTTTGTTTGTCAGAAGGGCAAGGTTGCTTTCTAAAAACCCGCCAGCCGGCATCAATTTCTCAAGGCTTCAGAGACCAAGGTCTCGGCCTCGCCGAGTGAATCAGCGGTAGATACAAAAAATTGCCCGAGCACTCCCAGCCATTCTTTTATCATAAGCACCTGTGCCGATCGCAGGCAGTCCTGATCCGAATATATTTCAGGCAGAAAATTCAACCTGTTGGCGAACCACACGAGATGAGGTTGCAGTGTGTGCAGCATAATGTCGTTGACGTCTTGATCTTTCAGATAAAAATTCAATAAATCGAGAAACTTCCCGGCAATTCCGGTAAGGACATCTTTATCAATCTCTGCCCCTTCATACATGAAAGGATGTATCGTTGTTTTTTGCGCCCTGCGGGTTTCGTCATGAAAATCCTTAAATACCTTGATTAGGCCCTCCAGGGCCTCCCGCGTGCCCCGTATCCGCGGCAGGAACTGTTCGAGTTCCTTTTGTATATCAAGGTCCTTGTAAAAATTTGAACTCGCTTCACTGATAATCGCATCCGGATGGATTTTATCCCGGCAGTATCTGTCAATAGCCTCCTTAAAGGGCATGACTCCGGCCCCCCGAATTTTCGCGCCCCCTTCCGTTGCGTTGATACATAGCCCTTCGTAGGTTTTTATATCTTCCTCATGGTGTGACCTGAATATCTCCCAGGCCCTCGATGTCTTGACCGGCCTTCCGTTGTTCCCCTCCACTTCCAGTACCTCTTTATGGTAATATTCATCACGTTCCCCAAAAGGCATCTCCTTAACATGAGTGTCGCCATCCTCTGCAAAGGCCAGGTCCTGTCCGATCATGATAATCGGATCGCAACCCAGCGCCTCAGAGACCTTGAACGCCATATTCGAAACCGCAGGGCCGATAGACAGCGCGCCCTTATCCTGGTGAAGCCAATCAAAATGAGAAAACGTCCTATGAACAATAATTTTTTCGCCCTTAAAACTGTCAAAGGCCCTTGGCCTGACCAATGGACAGATAGCCAGATAGATGCCTTCCAAATCCCGCACGTCTTCAAAAAAGTATTCTGTCCCGTCCGTCCTTTCGAGGGAAACTACAATATGAGGGCGGATGTCGCGTTTCATTAACGGCACGAAGCTGGCGTCACAACAAACGATCAAGGCTCGTTCGCGAATATCCTTTAACAGATGAATGTTCTTATTAAGAGAAGGGCCGGCTGCTACTGTGACAGCAGGCATTCCCTTGAATTTGTCGTATAACAGATTGATTCCGGGGTTGGAGACAATATGTTTAAGGTTGCTGAGCAGGTTATCCATGCCGACAAAAGAATCCGTCGGATCATTACCGGCCAGGATCATCATCTGGCGAAAGGCCTTTTTTACTGTATTAAGGGCTCTGAGATAATATTCGTTATTTAATAAGATATGGGCCGGTAGAGGAATAATCTTGGTGGACCTCATAAAATTATGTATTCCTTTTTCCGTAATGATGTTCCTTCGAATCTGCGGGAAGGCCTCTTCAGGATCATGACCGACAAAGAGGTGGATATCCGGATGGCTGATTATCTGCTCCAGGTCTGCAAACTGCAAGGCCAGACGGAAGAGTTCAATGTCCTCCTCGAAGATTATGATCTTCCTTGCCCCCCAACGATCACCATAAAGTCTGACAAAAAGGTGGAGATGATAACCGAGCCCCAGCCCCATAAACACAACAATCGGGGCATGATTGATGTTCAATTCTTCGAAATAGGTCTTGCAATACCCGAAAGGGTCGTCATTGTCATAAAGCATTATATGATCCATATCCCGCTTAACAATGACATTCGGATCCCCTGTTTTTGACTTTATGACCATGCATTTACCAATTACCTTACTACTTGCCCTGACTTTGGCGGCAAGATCGGGATATTTCGATTCCAAAATAGCCATGTTTTTCTTAAAAAACATATTGTTACGCATTGACATCTCCTCCGAACCCAACTGCGTTGAGATAACCCGACATTTTTTCGAGTTCTGCCTTATTTGATATCTTGTATTGAATAATCTCTTCCACGACTTTCCGGCACAGAGTGGCCATATCCACCCTGTTGGTATCGGCAAAGTGTCTGCTCAGCTTCGCCAAAACCAGTCCTAAGTCTGCAAAGTCGCCGATTACCCCCCCGGTATCGAGATTTTCTCCCCTTAATACATCTCCGACCGCGCCGATCGCCCCTTCCCATTCTTCGCACCTGGCGAGCGCATAGATGCCTCCTGTTTTATATCTGATATTCCACGGGTCTGCCTCGCGAGCGTCACCCAGGCATTCGAGGCCTCTGCCCAAGTCCCCCGTTTCCAGTAAAGCCATGCCATAGAGATAACAAGCCCTCGCCCAATCCGCCCTGCTCATCGTCTCTTTTATATTCCCCAGGTGAGGCTCCAGAGTATTGCACACCTCTTCATATCTGCCGCCTGCAAGCTCCAACTCCGCTTTCGCCAGATGCAATTCCATCGAATCCGGAAACTTATCGATGGCTTTATCAATAAGCCCTGTCACATTCTTAGCTTCCCCAACCGTAGAATATAATTCGATAATTCTTGCCAAAAGCTGAGGATTATCTATGCTGGTCTTATCTAACCACTTAAGAGCGGCATCCAGGTCGCCAAGTCTCAGAAAATAAAGAACCCCCCGCAAGGCCGTCTCAGGATCAGAGATAGATTCGAAAGCATTGCGCACGGCGATTTTCTTCCTCCGATCCCTCAATTCACGATCACACTTTGAATGAGTGATCTTAAACAAGTCATTGCGCTCGATTTTTATCCCTAACGTACCGATGGATCTATCCACGCCTTCAAATGCCCTGCCCTCAAAATGTATTTTGGGGTGAGTGGGAAATAACCTTGTAAGGTAATAAGGCTGGTTCAGCTGAGGAAGACGCAACATGACCGTCATCTCCTCTTCTTTATCTTCCCACTCGATCTTTATGCAAAAAGCAGTATCCCGCCCTACCGGCAGGATCTGTTTAACTAATGCCAGCTTTATCCTGTCCCGCACATCGATGAACTCGTCCGCATCAAGGCACAGTATGTAAGCGCCTGTTGCCTCCCGAAGGCCGATATTTCTCGCCTTTGAAAAATCGTCTTCCCACGGAGATTCGATGATTTTGCCGTTAAATTCCCTGACGATCTCCCTGGTGTTGTCTGTCGATCCCGTATCTACAACGATAATTTCATCCGCGATACCGGATACGGAATCCAGCGCCTTGCGTATGTTCGGCCCTTCGTCTCGGGCAATCATACAAACACTTAACCTTGGCGGTTCCCAGTCATCTTTGTCGATGCAATCAATAACCATAGCATCAAATTTATCATAACAAAGTTCCCTTGAGCGTTTAAGCAGGGAAACGGCCTTTTCTTTATTCCCATGCAGCAGGTAAGTCTTGCCCAATAGAGACAGGGGTTCTCCCAAACGATCTTCAGAAACTGATTCGACATATTTTTCAAGGCACTGTATGGCCTTGTCCGTATCAAAGAGATGGGCATATATGATACCCCCAATCCTGTAAGGTTCGGGTGTGTCAAAAAATTCCCACGTATTTTTCCATGCCTCAAAGAAGTCCCTTGCCTCCGCATATCTCCCAAATCTGCCCAGATTATGCAGCAGGGTCAGATACATCCTTTCCCCGCCAAAACCGGAAGAAAGCCCTTTGTAGTAGCGGTTCAAATCCTTCTTTGTCAAGACGGCGTAAGTAATATAGGTATCCCCGAGTTCCCACAAACTATCCTCCTCGGCCGGATCAAACAATATTTCTCCCTTAAGATATTTCATCTCAAGTTCCCTGGCCTCTGCCGGGCGGTCTTCCTTTGATTCTTCATTACGCTGACACGGATAAATCTGGACCTCCCTTAGAATTTGACTGTTAAATGCAAACAGATCTTCTTTTGAACAGGTCATCATTAACTTTAAAATTTTGGCAAAATATTGGCGACGCACCAAACGGATTTCGACCTTTGACACATATCTGGAACCTTTGGAGTATTTGTATTGCCCGGAAATTTTTATCCAGCGATAGTCTTCCAGGACATCCGGCTCAACAACATCCTTGACAATCAGACTGTATCCCTGTGTAGGCCCATTGCCGAGTATCTT
The DNA here is from genome assembly GCA_040754095.1 of Thermodesulfobacteriota bacterium. GTDB lineage: Bacteria > Desulfobacterota > QYQD01 > QYQD01 > QYQD01 > QYQD01. The sequence goes on from JBFMFO010000001.1 coordinate 112,606, forward strand.
ACCTATCAGCGCATCGGACTGCAGGATGACTTTTTCACCCGCCTTCAAAAAAAGGACCCACTCCGAATTGCACCGTCGTTCCAATAATTCCTGTGCCTCGGTTAAAGAAGGCTCGCTTTTTACCACCTCCAGACCTTTTTCTTCCGCCAGATCAACACTCCTGTCCGTTGAACCCAGATCAAGATAAACCGTGCGCCGACTCAACTTCAAGGCACTGTCAATGCACTCACCCAACAGCCCCTCTTGATTCTTGCCGATGACACATATAGATAACTTATTTTCCATTTTCACTCCTTTGGGCCGGCATTAAACCAAACTCAATTTTCATCCTGCCGGCATAATCGATAGATTATCGTGCAATGCCCAATATGACTTCATCGACGTACTCTCCACCGTAAAATCGCTGTTTTTTCCTGACCCCTTCTACCGAAAAACCGGCTTTTTTGAAGGCCTCAATCGAACCGATATTGTTTGCGTATATCCCTGCCGTCAATTTATGAAGATTTAACGTGTTAAAAGCGTAATCAGTGACCAGTTTAATAGCCTCTGTGCCATATCCTTTTCCCCAGAAACTTTTTTCCCCTATAATAAGAGAAACATCCGCAAAGCGATGAAACCAGTTGATAGGGCCTACTTTGATATTTCCGATGTGCTCGTCCCCATTTTTTACAATAACAGCCATAAACGCACTGTTGGCATCTACTTGCATTTGTCTCACGTAACATTCTATCTTCTCTCGTGAATATGGAAAAAACCGGGTCTCCAGATATTGGACCACTTCAGGATCGTTCATCCATCGGTAGTAATTTTCAGTCACATCCGAAAGACGAACTTCTCGTAAATAAATCCGTTCTCCATCTATAACCGGCCCGGCGCTTTCTTTTTGACTTTCCATGATGCCTCTTTCCTGACCCTCTTCCGGCTACAATCCCTCTGTCCGAATGCTTTCGGTCTTGTGAAACCTCTGGTACTGTCTAACTTTCCTCCTATTCTACGTATGCAGGCGAATAGGTATGCCTGCATTTCTGATCCGGGAGCGGGTCTGCATAGGGTTCTCATCCTTAAAGCAAAAGTAAGTACCTGCCGAAACGGCATCTGCTTTTGCCACGATAAAACCATCCACAAAATGGCTGGCCATTCCGCAACCTCCCGAAGCAATAACCGGAATGGAAACCGCCTCTGTCACTCGCTTTGTCAGCGCCAAATCCAGACCATTTCGGGTGCCGTCCTGGTCGATGGACGTTAATAATATCTCGCCTGCGCCGCGCTTTTTACCTTCAACAGCCCAGTCCACAGGATCGAGGTCGGTTTTATATCTGCCTCCTTTGACCCAAACACGGCACTTCTCATCTCCATCTCTCCGATAGTCGATGCTCAAAACCACGCACTGCGCGCCAAATATTTCCGAGGCCTTATTAATCAGATCCGGGGTCTCAACCGCAGCGGTATTAACGCTCACCTTGTCGGCGCCGTTAGACAGTAATGTGCGAAAATCTGCGATACATCGGACTCCGCCTCCCACCGTGAATGGTATAAAAATTTCCTCGGCCGCCTTTCTCACCACGTCTATCACCGTCTCCCGGTTTTCCAGCGAAGCATCGAGATCCAGGAATATCAATTCATCTGCAGCCTGGGCCTCATATATCTTGGCCTGGGAGACCGGATCCCCTATCTCGATGACCTCTCCGAACTGAACGGTAGTCACGAGAACCATCCGGGTTGTGGAGCCAAAACGGCTCGCTCTCATCTGTAATTTTGGTATAAGCCGCTTCTTCAACATCAGCCACAGACCCACACAGACTTATACAGACTCAAACCTGACCTGGACGGCATGCCGTAACCCATAACTCGCAACCCGCAACTTATAAGGCCCACCCGTAACTCGGAACGCGAAACACGTAACCCGCAACCCGGTCATGGCTTCCATTTGAGAAAATTGCTAAGCACCTGTAGGCCATAATCCTGGCTTTTTTCCGGGTGAAACTGGGTACCGAAGATATTGTCCCGCCTGACCGCTGCGGTTACAACGCCGCCGTAATTGCAGATCGCATCCACATCGTGTTCATGATCGCACCTCAAGTGATAGGAGTGGACGAAGTAGCAATCAGGGGACAGCGGTAACCCTGCAAAAAGTGGGCTCTCCTGACGGTAATGAACCTCATTCCAGCCCACGTGGGGCACTCGCAGAAGCGGATCGTCAGGCTGGAGGCGGACGACATCACCCTCAATCCAACCCAATCCTTTGTGTTCCCCGCCTTCGAAACCCCGGCGCGCCATGGCCTGCATGCCGAGGCAGATACCCAGAATGGGCTTGCCCTGGTGGAGAATCGCCTTATTCAGGGCTTCCGTGAAACCTTTCTCTGTCAGGTTCGTCATACAATCCCCGAATGCGCCGACACCCGGAAGCACTATTCGCTCGACATCTTTGAGGTCTTCCACCCGGGTGCAGACCTTCACCTCCGCTCCCACCATCTCCAACCCGTGGTAAACGGAAAGCAGATTCCCCATGCCGTAATCAACAATACCGATCATAGGACGCAGATTCTCGCAGATATACGCAGAAATTACTTTCTCAACTTACTGAATACCTTGCGTTTGATTTCTGGTTTGACGCCAAAATTGACTAAAAGACCGACTTCAATGTCCGTTGCCCTCAGATAATTCAATAATTGTGCCTCGTGTTCTTTAGCCAACTGTTTTGCTGCTTTGATCTCGATGATTACCTTGTTGTCAACCAAAATGTCGGCAAAGTACTCTCCGATAATCTCACCATCATACATGACCCTTATCGGAAATTGAGATACTGCAGACATGCCAGCTTTTCCAAGTTCGATCATAAATGCATTCTCATATACCTTTTCCAAGAAACCATAGCCTAACTTGTTATATACACGGTAGAAGGCTTGAATGACTGTTTCGGTCAGTTCTTTGTATTTGAAATCCGCGTCATCTGCGTTCATCTGCGTCCTATAATCAAATCGCTGCCCGCAACGGGGCCCGTCCATTTCTGCGACGCCAGCGGTCAAGCTGAACCTCTGTTTCTTCCCGGGACATGGCTCCATGTCTGGGCCACATCTCAACATCATGAACTTTCCTGCCGGGTTCAACCTTCGAAGGGTCATGTCTGTAAGGCGAAACACCGTGACTCATTGCGATCTCAAGGAATTCGTCTTCCGTCAATCCGGTATATTCCAGGAAAATATCGAGACTGGGAGGGCGTTTTCCCTCGAATCCTTTGATCATCTCCAGCGCCTCGTCACGCCCCATACGGTCATTGCGAATATCGATGGATGCGAGGTGGGCGGGGCGAGTATAACCTCGCTTAATATATTTGATATAATCGCGCACGCCCTGCAAATAGCATTCTATTTTTTCATAATCGTATCCGGGGGGAACATTTTCCACTTCGTCACCTTTCCACCCCAGCTCGGCCTCAATGATACCTTTCTGTCGCTTGACGTCCCAGGGGATAAAACTTCCGAGACAGACTGATCGATAATTGATCTTTCGAAGTTCCTTTAGCGGCGGATAGTTGAAAGGTTGAAGGTCGCGCTTATCGATGCGGCCTTCGAACCTCACAAACATATCCTCAGCCGTAATCCCAAGATTTGTGTAACGGTTGAAGCGTTTTTCGTCCACTTCCTCCGGTTGATCATAACTGTAGTACGCTGTATATTCAGCGGAAGGTTCGCCCCAGAAGATCAGAGGAACTTTATACCGGATTGCCACCCACATGGGATAGGCAAAGATTCCCGTGTGGCAATGCCAGCAGAAGTCCCCTTTTTCGAGGAAGCTTTGGAGCATCAACTTCTGTACAACGTGCCAGTTCGGCGTAAAGACATGCAGGTCAACACCGAGCTTGCGGATGGTGCGAATAGTATTTTCAAGCAGATTGGGACGCAAAAAACCATGGTCGAAGCGGACTACGAGAGGTTTGATGCCGTACTCTTTTACCAGATAGTAAAGCGTCCAGGTGCTGTCCTTACCGCCGCTGAAAGGTACAATGCAGTCATAGTCATACTTATCCCGATAAGTCGCGACAATTGTGTCAAGTTCTCTTTTTTGGGTTTCCCAGTCAATAGCGGTTTGTTTGTATTCGTGCTGACGGCAAATGTTGCAAATGCCTTCTTCGTCGAAAACAATGGTTTCGTGAGTCTCAGGAAGAACGCATTTAGTGCAACGCCTGAGATCATTCATTGTATGCACCTCCGATTAGATAATTCGTAAGATGTTAGGTGTTTGAAAAAGTCCTACATTCAGAAAAGGCTATTAATCTGGAACTCACAACCTCATGAAAATAAGATACAAAAATCTCACTTCAATTTGGAACTCATGAACTCATGAAAAACAGAGTAACCAGAAGCCGAACTGCCGAAAATCGATTCCTCAAAAATGCTTTCCTGATTTCCTGAGTTCCTGATTAAAACGTCTTCCTGATTTCCAGATTGGATATGTTTCTTTGCAATTTTTATCATGCATTTTCAAAACGCTAAATTGTTACGATAATTGAAGCTCCCCGCAGCAAGCTGTGGGGAATCTCCGTATGTAAGGTAAAATCGCATCCTATTCGCTGGCTATGCATGTTCAAACAGTCATTAAACTCCAGTCAAGCGGTGTCCCTTTTTCGATATTTTTTGATGCCCGGCGGCCTAGAACTTCTTTCAAAAATTTGGGCGGCAGACCATAGCCGGGCCGAATCGACCGGACGTTTTCCTTATTGAATCTCTCACCGGCCTTCACATCCTGCACAACAAAAAGGGACCGCCTGAACATGAGACTCCTGGATTCTTCACTGCCCGCGCCATAGTTGACCGTTCCGAGGGCCTTTTCGGATGTGCGGATCGCCTCCACCATCGCCGCAAATTCATGCGGTTCCAGGGAAAAGGCAGAGTCGGGGCCGGGGACAGCCCGCGACAGAGTGAAGTGTTTCTCTACAATGCACGCCCCCAGCGCCACCGCCGACACAGGCACGGCTATACCCAGGGTGTGATCCGACAACCCCACCGGGACGTCAAATGCGGTCATCATGTGGGGAATAGTCCGCAAGTTCATATCCTCCGGCGGCGCCGGGTAGGCGCTGGTGCACTTGAGGAGGCCAATCTGCGTGGCTCCTGCACGGCGCGCGGCCTGAACCGCCTCCTCGATCTCTCCCAGGTTCGCCATTCCAGTTGAGATGATCAACGGTTTCCCGGTTTGGGCCATTTTTTCGATGAGCGGAATATCTACAATCTCGAACGACGCTACCTTATGGACCGGCACACCCATTTCTTCCAGAAAGTCCACAGCCGAGGCGTCAAATGCTGCGGAAAACAAGTCCATGCCCAGGTCTTCGGCGACTGCTTTCAGCCTGGGCTGCCATTCCCACGGCATATAGGCTTCGCGGTAGAGGTCGTATAGACTACGGTTTTCCCACAGGGTGCCTTTCCCAATCCGGAACTGACGGTTATCACAACAGATGGTCATGGTGTCCGGGGTATAGGTTTGCAACTTTACGGCGTCTGCCCCCGCTGCCCTGGCCGCCTTGACAAGTTCAACCGCCTTGTCAAATTCCTGACGGTGGTTGGCGGATAACTCGGCAACAATATACACCGGATATCCCTCTCCAATAGGGCGACCGTTTATCTCAATCAGGCTGTTCATGCGTTCACCGCGGTCTCTCCAAAACGAAATGGAGAGCTTTCTGCCCCTTGACTATGCAAATCCCGGACCTTTTGAATCCGGCCTTTAAAAAGGCCTTCGCGGATCCGTAATTACCCTCCTTCACGTATGCATGAATGGAACCAATCCGGGCAGTTTCGAATACTTTTCCGCAGGCCAATCGAATGATTCTGTTACCGTACCCCCTTTTTCGAAAGGCTTTGTCCACGCTGACCGAGATTATCGCTTCGCCGCCATCCACATCAAACCGCACCTGTCCGATAGAAGTCCCCGCTCCGTTGCTTGCCACCAGAAAAACGCAGTCAGGATCGCCCAGTTTTGACTCCAGCCACTTAACGTGATCCTCCCATTTGATAGATTCCGGCGAAAAAGAGACCTCGCGCGTCTCCGGATCATTCGCCCACTTCCACAAAAGCCGGCAATCATCGACAGATGCCGGACGCAGTTCCATTTCCCCACCCTGCAAACATTTCACTACTCTTGCGGCGCCTTCACCATCGACTAAATTCCGGCCGGACCGGGCCATCGCCTCCCGCTCTCCCCGGTCTCTGAGCAACCGAAGCAGTGCCCGGGATATGTCGGACGGCGGGACTGCACTCTGCCTACCCAGATTAATCGCTGCTCCGGCCACTTCCAGCCGATCGGCTACGCAGTTTTGATTGTCGGCCACGACCAGCAGCAGGGCAGGCAACCGCATGAATGCCAGTTCCCAGCAGGTACTTCCGGCCGCAGAAATAGCCACGTCTGCCCAAGCCATGAATTCAGGTATGTTCTCCACAGAACGGTGAACGGTGAACGGTGAACGGTGAACAGCCTCCGCTAAGGAGGCCTCATGCATATTGGAAGGACCTGCTATGATCTTCACTTCTAGATCTGAATGACTAAGCATCTTTATGGAATCGATCACCTTCAGGGAAATATTATCCGGATCGCTACCGCCCAGGGTTACCAGGATTTTCCGGGCCATATCAGGGACCTCTCGTTTCCAGTTATGCCATTTCATAAATTCACGTCGGAGAAGAGCATAACAAGTACCCAATAAAAGCTTCGTATAAGGCTCTCTATTCTTGTATATCTCCTCAGAGGCATAGATATTCTGGTTCAACACAATATCTGCGTAGTAATGACTAGCATGGCCATAGTCATCCATCATCAGAAGCCTTGCGCCGCAACCTTTGACCATTCGCTGGTACCGTGTGTCAAACCGGTACCCGTCCGCGGCTATCCATGTTGCCCCTGCCTCCTGCGCCAGACTTGCCGTAGCTGTCGCATCCTCGGCGCTTCCCGGCTTGACCGCCAGATGAACAACCTCGACACCTTCCGATTTCAAGCGGCTCTCCAAATTGGGCGCCTTCGTGGCCATCGCAAAAATGGCCTGTCCCCCTGCATCCTGCCAGGCCTGGGCCAATGCGAGGCAACGCATCACATGGCCGGTGCCGATTTCGGTCCCGGCATCCGCCCGAATGACTAAAGACTTTGCCACAGAGGGCACAGAGCACACAGAGTTCATTTCCTTAGCCACAGACCCACACAGATTTACACAGACTCAAAACCGGGCGAATCAAAAACGAATCTTTTGATTTCAGCCTTTGGATATTTGAAATTGATAAGAAGACCAAGACGCATACCAGTGGCCTTGAGATAATTTAGCAACTGCGCCTCATGTATCTTATCCAGTTGATCAACCGCTTTCAGTTCCAAAACAACATTATCTTCCACCAGAATATCTGCCACGTATTCACCAACGATATTGTCTTTATAATAAACCTTGATCGGTACCTGGCTGTCGGCCTTCAATCCCCGATCTTTCAGCTCAATCAATAAAGCGGTCTCATAGACCTTTTCCAGAAATCCACCGCCGAGTACTCGGTTTACTTCAAATACCGCCCCATTGACTTTGTACGTTACGTCATTAACGTCCGAACCCATATCCGGTTGCTATATCCTTTACGAAAAGTCTGTGTCCGTCTGTGTGTGTCTGTGGCTAAACTCTTATGGCTTTCGGAAAACCGGTTGCACCGGTTCGCCTTCGAGCCTCTGTGCCGCATCCCCGCATTTGATGGTCCCGGCCAGTATCTCCAACGCCGTCCGATACACACGCAAGGTATAGTCGATATCCGCATCGCTGTGGCTGAAACAGATATTCTGGCCTCCGGAGAATAGTATCCCTCGCTTCAGGCATTCCTGCTGGAACAGGCTTTTGAAGACCAGGGACTCTTCTCCGTTCTCGTCCTTGTAGGTGATAACCGTACGTGGCGGCAGACCGATACATCTTGTAAAAGCATCTACACCGAACTCTCGCGCCAGGACATTGTATCCGTCCTTCAACTTCGTCCCCTGCTCCCAAAGGTGACCGATTACATTTTGCCTGCGGATCTCGGCAATGGTAGCCACCGCTGCCGCCAGAGAAATTGTCTCGCCTCCGAAGGTAAAGGAAAAGAATATCTCGTCAAAAACCTCCATCACCTCACGGCGTCCCGCCACTGCCGCAATCGGGTATCCGTTGCCCATAGCCTTTCCAACGCAAGCCAGATCAGGTACAACTCCGAAGAACTCTTGCGCTCCGCCCAGTGCCAGGCGAAAGCCCGTAACTACCTCGTCGAAAACCAGTAATGCCCCTTCGCGCCGCGTCAATTCCCGCACCTGTTGCAGGAACCCGTCGCGCGGCTCTATTACTCCAACCGGCTCCATGATTACCGCTGCTACCCGGCCCTTGTGCTGGTCAAATATCCGTTCCAGGCTGGAAATATTGTTGTATTCAAAGGCAACGGTCAGTTCCTGTACGGCCTTCGGCACTCCCTTGTTCCTTGTGGTGGTCCCTATGTACCAATCCTGCCAGCCGTGATAGCCGCAGCAGGCCACGATCTCCTTGCCGGTATAGGCCCGTGCAACACGGACAGCCCCTGCGGTGACATCGGATCCGTTCTTTCCGAAGCGTACCATTTCGGCACAGGGAATAATCTCAACGAGCATTTCTGCCGCTTCCACTTCCAGCGGATGCGGCAGTGAAAATGTTGTCCCATCCTGCATTTGGCGGTTAACCGCCTCGGTTATGGCCGGATAGTTGTGGCCCAGAATGATCGGTCCCAGGGCCATAGGATAGTCGATATATTCATTGCCATCGACATCCCACACGTGGCTACCAGAACCCCGTTGGAGAAAAACCGGCGCGACTCCCTGCACAAACTGCGAGGGCCCCTTGCTGAAGGTCTGGCTGCAGGAGGGAATAAGTCGCGCAGCTTTTGCCTTTAGCTCAACGGAGTTCTTCAGTCCTCTCGTTACCGGGGAAATACGAGGCTCTCTCGCCAGGGAAACATAGTACCCGCTGTTTCGAACACTACCCTGGTTGATTTTCGCTAAATCCGGCTCCTGATCGAGCAGATTCGTGACATCAGAGAGAGCAAAGAGCCGGCCGTTACCGCCCAGTCTGGCGTAAACGGCACGTACGAAGTCCAGATCACGCGTCTCATCAACACTCCATCGAAATCCGCAGGCAGACAGATCTACGGCGTTTTCAACGTTCATCAGTCGGAACCGTCCTGAGGTGCGAACGTATGGCGTTACGTGTTCCCGCTCGCTTGCCCGCCTTGCTTCCCTCCAGGCCGCCTCTAATGCCGCAAACGTAAATACTTCCGTATCCAGACCATCAGGGTACGTGTATCTCAGCGTGTTGGAGACGTAATCGTAATCGCCTCCGAGATAGACACGAATTACCCTGTCAACGACATCGGGATCGATCAGCGGGCAGTCCGCGGTGATACGAACCACCCCATCCGCACAAAATGTCTTTGCAGCCTGATAAAAACGGTCGAGCACATCCGCCTCATTACCGCGAAAATACTCGATTTCATGTCTCATACAGAAATCGGCTACAGGATCGTCGGCCTGGTTTACTGAAGTTGCTACTACCGCTTTGTCAACAGACGGGACTGTCCGCACCCTGTTCCACACATGCCAGAGCATGGGTTTCCCGCAGATGTCTGCAAGCACCTTGCCCGGCAGTCGTGTCGAACCCATACGTGCCTGAATAATAGCCAAAATCATATTTTCCTTCTCTCAGCCACAGAGCGCACAGAGTTCACAGAGAATATTTTTTAAAATCCCTCTGTGATCTCCGTGGCAAGCATCTGCTCATTTCTTTCCTGAGTTCCTGAGTTCCAGATTCAATATCTTCTTTATTTGTCCGTCGTGCGCCGATTCCTTGGCTGCCAGGATGGCCTGGAGGATTTTCACCCCGCTATGGATATCCGTAATCGTTTGCTCCCCGTTCCGTACGCAATCCAGAAAATGCTTCATCTCCTCGACATACATCATATTCAGGTCATAGCCGCCCGGCTCCTGGAATACCTCCCACATTCCTTCCTTTGCCTTATAGAGACGAACCTCACGGTCGTTGAAGTCCCATTTCAATGTTCCCTGTTCTCCAAAAAACTCATAGTTCCTCTGATAGCGTCTCTGCGTATAGTCGAGATGGATTTCGCCGATAGTGCCGCTCCTGAATCTCAGAATCAGCTCGGCGGTATCTTCTGTATCGATTTCGAGATCGCTCAGTTTCCCGGCCATACAAAAGATCTCTTTTATATCGCCCATGAACCAGCTCATATAGTCAAACTCGTGGGAATCAAAAAGGATACCACCGCCAAGCTCCCGCCGGGCGCTGTAAGTCTTCCGATAGTCCTCCCACGGGTGCCAGTCGGGCAGATACTGACCAAACTGGCACCGCACCGACAGCACTCTTCCCAACACGCCGGATTCGAGGATTTTTTTCATCTTTACAAAGCTCGGGTGGAATTTGAAGTTAGTACCGATTAAGGTAATAAGCTGTTTCCTCTCCACCTCTTCCAACAAATCGGCTGTTTGATCGAAGCTGTTCGACAATGGTTTTTCGATAAAAAGATGGCATCCTGTTCTCGCAGCCTCCAGAGCCAGAGGAACATGAAGGCTCGGAGGCGTGCCGATAACGACCGCGTCAGGCCTTGCCGCTAAAACGTCCGGAAGCCTGGAGAACCCTGTAATGCCATTCTCCGCTCTCACAGTACTAAGCCGTTCAGGGTCGGCATCGCATCCGATAATGTCCTGTACACCCAGAGAAATCAGATTCCTGATGTGACGTCTTCCAATAGAGCCACAGCCAATAACAGCGATCCTCATATTATTTGTTCACCGTTCTCCACCTCACAGCTTATTCCCTGTTTTTTCGAGCGCATGCAGCACGCGCCCCACATCCTTCTCGGACATTCCGGGGAACATGGGTATGGACAGGCAATGCCGGAAAAAGTGCTCGGCATTGGGCCAGCTATCGGCCTTAAATCCCAACTTCTGGTAAAAAGGGTGCCTGTAAACTGGTATGTAATGGACCTGTGTGCCCACTCCCATCCTCTTAAGCTCTGCCATGACCTCGTCTCTCGACATCCTGGCCTCATCATCCGTACGTACGGCATAAAGGTGGTATGAGGATTGATACCCGTCCGGCTCCGTCTGATGACGTAATTTGGGGAGCCCTTCTATTATTCGTGAATACTGCCCGGCAATGGAACGCCTTCGCTCCACGAAAGACCCTATTTTGTTCAGTTGAGATCTCCCGAGGGCACACTGGATATCGGTAATCCGGTAGTTATAGCCGAGGTCCTGCATCTCGTAGTACCATGAAGGCCAAATACGTTCACCGTTATCCGTTAACCGTTGTCCGTTGTCCGTTGTCCGGCCTCTTGCCGGTGAACCGTGAACGGTGAACGGTGAACGGACTATGCCATGGTTTCTGAGGAGCACAAGACGCCCATACAGAGCTGCGTCGTTGGTAGTCACCATACCACCTTCACCCGTAGTGATATGTTTAACAGGATGAAAGCTGAACACAGTCATATCAGAATGAGAGCAACTTCCGATATCAATCCATCGCCTGTCTTCTTCCTTCCCTACTCTGTACCTGGCCCCCAGAGCATGGCAGGCGTCCTCAATAATGACTAAATCAAATTTTTTTGCGACCCGGTGGATTTCAGACATGTCGCAGGGAAGGCCGGCAAAGTGAACAGGAATGACGGCGCGAGGCGTGGATATTGATCGTTCCCCGTTGACCGTTGCCCGACCTCTTGACGGTGAACGGTCAACGGGCAACGGGGAACGGCTTTCCAGGTACTCTTCAAGCCTGCTCGCATCCAGATTGAATGTTGCAGGGTCAATATCCACGAAAGCGGGCCGGGCGCCCACATAAAGCGCACAGTTGGCCGTGGCCACAAAAGTAATCGGGCTGGTTATAACCTCATCTCCCGGACCAAGGCCGGCTGCTAAACATGCCAGATGCAGCGCAGCCGTCCCGCTGTTCACCGCTACAGCGTATCTGGAACCGACATAGACGGCAAAAGCCTCCTCAAATTCCCGCACCCTGGGGCCCTGGGTTAGCCAGTCCGATCGCAGAGTCTCAATCACTGCAGCTATGTCGTCGTCATCAACCGACTGCCGGCCGTAGGGAATAAGGGGACGCTCACCGTTATCCGTTGACCGTTCACCGACATTCTTCGTGGCCCGTTGACCGATGTTCTTTACAGAAATCCGTTGGTTTCCTCTGTGCATCCTATGTCCTCTGTGGCTTAACATACGTATTCTGTCGGTGAACGGTGAACGGTCAACGGTGAACTCCTTCCAAGCCTTCTTCGGAATTCAGCATATTTAAGATCACCTTCTCGTTTAAATGATGAATAGTGGATAATAATTCGTGAGCCGAATCGTCTTCCGCCGCTTGGGAGTCGTAGATGATTTCCCTCAAATGATCCTCCGTCAGCCATTCGTCATTCTTATCGCTGGTGTATACAAAGCCATCCGGCAACTTCTGACCGATGTCATAACGATTACGGTCTTCCCACCATGAATAGCTTGGCATGATGATATACATACCATCGTAGGCAACAGTGTTCCGCCCTTCCTCCTCTGTAATCAGAGCCTCATGGAGTTTCTCGCCCGGCCTTATCCCTATAAATCCGATTTCACATCCCGGGGCTACTGCTCCGGCTAAATCCATGATCTTCATACTTGGTATCTTAGGCACAAAAATTTCCCCTCCCTGCATATGGCAGAGGGCCTTAATAACCAATTCAATCGCCTGATCGAGCGTAATCCAGAACCTGGTCATACGTCTGTCCGTTATGGTTACCTTTCCGCTCTTTTTCTGCTCTTTGAATAGAGGGATAACGCTGCCTCTACTTCCAATAACATTGCCGTACCGCACGCAACAAAACCGCGTACCCCGTGAACCGGAGTAGGAATTTCCCTGGATGAAAAGCTTGTCCGCACAGAGTTTGGTAGCTCCATAGAGGTTGACCGGGTTTACGGCTTTGTCCGTACTCAGTGCCACTACCTTCTTCACACCGGTGTTGATGGCGGCATCGATGACATTCTGCGCCCCGTAGATATTGGTTTTTACCGCCTCAAAAGGATTATATTCGCAGGAGGGAACCTGCTTAAGCGCTGCGGCATGTACGACTATATCTACTCCCTCCATCGCCCTTTTTAAACGGTCAGCATCTCTTACATCACCGATAAAGTACCTTAAAACCTCCTCGCCGAATTGTTGGCGCATCTCATGTTGTTTTAACTCATCACGACTGTAAATTCTTATGACCTTTGGGTTATATTTTTCGACCATTACCTTACAGAAATGCTTTCCAAAAGACCCCGTCCCACCGGTTAAGAGAATCGATTGTTTTTCCCAATCTATCTTTCCGATGTCGGCATTCCCTTTTTTAAGAAGTCCCCTGGCCTGCTCAATTGTCCTATTCTTGCCGTGAAGCAATTCCTTGATTTGCATCAATGCATCAATATCCTCATCAGAATATCTTCTCTGCCCGCCATTCGTCCTTATTGGTTTAACAAACGCAGAAAATGCGGACTCCCAATATCGGATCGTAGATGTTGGGACACCTAACTTCTTGCTCACCTCTTGTACCCTGTAATCCATAGTCTTACTCCATTGTTGGATTGTTCACCGTTGACCGTTTACCGTTATCCGAATAAAAGCAGTTAACCATGCTATTATCCAGTTAACCGTGCTATTATCCGGTCGGTAAACGGTAAACAGTGAACGGTGAACGAATATTGTCGGTCAACGGTTAACGGATAACGGTCAACTATTATTACCGTTCTCGGCACATGGGAGAAGAAACTTTAATTTAACTTTTAGATTTACTTCAAGGTTTGCAATCAGTGTGCCATAGTTACCAGCACTTATTTTTTGTCATTAAATTAGTAAGTTACACTGGCTACCAGGTCTTGGGTAGGAACGAGGGTAGGCAAATTGTTCCGGGTGCTAGGCAAATAAGTCAAAGATTTGACGACAAAGCCTGAAATATTGCAGATTCTTACATTTGGAATTCAATCAGAAGCCGAACTGCTGAAAATCAATTTCTCGAAAATACTTTCCTGGTAACAAGTTATATGAATGAATCTGGAAATCAAGAAATCAGGAATGTATTTTTCTTCATGAGTTCATGAGTTCCTGATTAAAACGTCTTCCTGAATTCTTCAAACTCTCTCCTTCCTGATTTCCTGATTTGATATGTTATATTTTTTAAGCGTTATCTCAAAACTGGTTATAATGTCCCTTAATGCCGTATACTTCTCCAGGAACTTGTGCGCGAGCTCAGGAAAATTGCAAGGCTCCATTTCCGCCATATAGTACTCATGCATCTCTTTCAGAATGGAAAGCGGGCATTCCAAATCTCTTACCCTTTCCTCAATCTGCCTTAAGGATCCGATCATAACCTGGACAAGCGGGATATCCGGTTTGTCTCTTTGAAATTGATCGATTATCTTCCGACATAAAGTCCTTCCGTCTTCATAGATCTTTTTATAGGATGAACAGGCTTTTTTAATGGCGGCTAAGATTTCTTCTGTCCGTAAGTCCTTACCCTTCACTTCAACATCAACAGAGTCCGAGCGCAGGCCAAGCCAGTCATTCCAGAGGCTTTGGCTGACCGATGCCTTCAGATAGTGGAGAGACCTCAGCCAGGGCAAAAAGCCGTCCGTATTCGGGCTGATCAAACGGTATCTCAATGTTCCATCGGTGTGGAAGGAAGATTTGTATAAGCCGGCTTCCGGCCCCGCAGCCGCTATTTCCTCATCCAGGCCCAAACACAGCCTCACCCCTTGCTCCACGGTTTCAGGTTTTATGTTTTCTCGGCATAAGGGATAATAACACGCAGTTGAGCTTAGGCACGGCGCACAGGGATAATTCGACTGGACGGCCACATGTCCGGCCCCATAAGGACCTGTCACCCCGAAATAGGCCGTACTGACGAAGATTCCAACTACCTTGGTTCCCACCGCAGCCGCAATGTGGATCGGCCCTGTATCATTGCCTATTAACAGATCGATCCCCTTAAAAAATGAACCCAGTTCCGAAAGTCTCGTCTTCCCGATAAGGCTTGTAAAGGGATAGGTCGCCTGTTCATGAAATCTATCGGCAAGAGCCAGGTCTCTTTCAGATCCGAAAAGAACGAGTTGTGCACCCAGGCGCCGGAAAAGGAGTTCTCCCAGTTTGATAAAATTTTCCACCGGCCACGTCTTGCCGGGCTTGCTGGCTCCAAGCTGAAAACCAACGGATAACTTTCCACCTCGAACGCCGAGATCGGATAGTTGAGAGGCGCATCTTTGATCTAACTCCGGGTCAGTAGGCAAAAACTGCCCTGCCGGCCTGTTTCTGACACCAGCCATTCCCATATAAATATCAACTAAATTTAGTAGGTTATCTTTCTGATTTCTTGTCATGGCAAAAAGATATTTCCCCCACTTCCCGGAGACGACAATCTCATCTTTATCCGAAAATACCCTGCCTCTCTTCTGCCTGGCCCTCACCCTCCCGGACAAGTAACTGCTGCCCCAATTATGGGTCAAATTGACTAATAAGTCATACTCTTCGGCCAACTCAGGAACCCTGTTCCATAATCGGTCGAGCGCACCTAAACTTCCTTCGCTTAACTCCCCCACAATAGAACCGATCTCCTGCCACGGAAGTGTCACCAACTTATCGATCCACGGGACATCAGAAAGAATACGGCAAAAATCCTCAACGCCAAGATAAGTGATTACGCTGTGTGGCCGCTCCTCTTTTAATAACTTTAACGCCGGAAGGCTCTGAACCATGTCACCCAGACGACTGAGATGGATTATCAAAATTTTTCCATCGTCCATATAAATCCCCTTTCCGGGCTTCCCGTATTGTCAAAAGATTAACCACAGGGCACACAGAGAAAATAATAATATCAATAACACCTTAGGTGTTTGAAACAGTCTTACACTCAGAAAAGGCTATTAATCTGGAACTCACGAACTCATGAAAAAAACAGGGCAATCAAAAACCGAACTGCTGAAAATCAATTTCTCAAAAATACCTTCCTGATTTCCTGAGTTCCTGATTCAAACGTCTTCCTGAATTCTTTCAAGCCCGCTCCTTCCCGAGTTCCTGATTTGATATGTTCTTTGCACTTTTTATCATGCATTTTAAAAACGCTAACTTGTTACGAACAGGCTCTTATGACAAAACACTCAAAACTTCCTCTGCGCGGTGTTTATATGTATGCTTTTTTAACACAAGATCCTGAGCCTTTTCTGCAATCGCCTCGCGCTCAGCTTCATGTTCAAGGAAATAGTCTATGGCCCGCTCCATATCCTCCCAGGTGTTCAAGGAAATCACCTCTTCCGCCGGATCAAAATGAAGTGTCAGAGGCTTTCGCATATCGGTCAACTGAAAAGCGCCCAGTCCGGCTAATTCAAATGTTCGCGGATTCAAAAAATCCCCTCCTTCAAATGTGTGCGGAAACGGGGATGAATGCAGATTAATATTTATGACCGAACGTTGATATATATCCCGCGCTTCAGATTCCGTGATCCTGCGATCGCCGACAACCACCGATGAGTTAGGATGTTTGTTCCATCCTTCGCCATATATCTGAAGGTCCGTCCTCCGCAGCTTACCAAAAAAATGAATGCGGTTCGGATACGGGGCCCCCACAAAAGAAACGGATATCTCCGGCTTCTTTTCGCGGACCGGACATTCTAAATTGGAGTCAAAGGCAGCAGGCAAGTAATAATAGTTATTGCAGCCGATCCGGTTTAACTGGTCCCAAAAAGTTCCTTTTTGTATCGTGAAAAAGTGATCAAAATAGGGCACTATGGCCCTCCAGTACTCAAAAATACGATAGTCTTCCATAAACCAGTAGCACAGCCGTATGCCCGCCTTTCTGAACTCCTGCAACATTTCGGAATCGTTAAGGGGAGACTGGGCAACGCCGAAAATGACATCGGGTTTGAAATTGCTAACCCTTTCCAATAGCCTTATTCTGACTTTCAAATAAAACTGATATGATTTCTGCTCATCCCGTATGCTTCTTATCTCCAGCAGTTCCTTCTGGAGGTCTGCATAATCAAGAAAATCGGCCTCAAGCTTGATTTCGTTGAAGGCCTGATAAATGGCCCGTCCCATGGGTACGGTGCCGCCATAAATTGCCCCAACTACCAGGATACGCATCTATCGCCTCCGACAATATTCGTTGACGGTTGTCCGTTCACCGTTGACCGACCGGATAATACACGGTTAACTGCTTTTATCCGGTCAACGATTAACGGTCAACGGTCAACTGCTTATTAAATGCCCCAACCACTTCATCAACCCGCAACGCCTCAAAACAAGGACTCACTTCGGTCGGCGTAAAATCAACCTCCTTGCAGCCGCGGTGTGTTTCCAGGCAAGGGCTTTTACAAGTTTTGCCCTCGTACGTCGCCCTGATGCCGACGACAGAGGGATAGTCGGCCACATGCGTTTCCGGGGGAAACGGCCCGAAAAGGGCTACGCCGGGTATGCCCATAGCCCCCGCAGCATGAACAATGCCGGTATCAACAGATATGAAGGCATCGATCAATGACAGGGCCGCAACCGTGTCATGGTAGTCGTGAACAAGATGTGAAAGATTTATTACCGGCGCGCTCAAGGCATCAATTTCTTTCTGCATAAGCCTTGAAGCCTCTTTATCCTTAATAAGCACGGCCTGGTATTTATCCTGTAGTTTGCTCGCCATCCCGGCAAAAAGGACCGGCGAGGCATTCTTATGTTGAAATCTCGATTTCCAATTAAGGCAAAGCAGCTTTTTGCCCGTTTCCTTTCGAATCCGGTCCAGCGCAGGCTTAACCTTCTCCACCCTCACGGCATCAGGTCTAATATAAGGTAAATCGATCCTTTCATGTGAATCCAGTTTAAGTATCTCAAGGCATAAGTCCTTCATCGATTTATCGTGAGACCTCTGATAGTTTACCGGAATAAAATTGACAAGGAAATCAAACGTGCTCAATTCTCGCAGGCTCAAAATATTCGGTCGCGCGTCGGTCACATAAGGCGCCCCGGGATAAGGAAAATTACGGATCCAATTGCAGCCCAGGGTGATATACGGGGGATCGCCCTTCGCCACAGCCTTTTCGTATAAGGCTTTCAATGCAGGCTGGATCAGGATCATGTCACCCCAGCCATTCAGCATGAGAATCAAAACCCGCTTACCCCCGATCTCCTGAGTACCATTATAGATTTGGGGAAATTTAATGTTCCCGGGAGCCGCTATTGAGTTATAGAGCGAAACCCCGGGAACAGACCGCAAGCCAAAAAGCTCGATATGCACATCTGTCAAAACCAACACATGCTCCGGATCAAAATCATGGTGAGCCGAAGGCTGAATCGACGTCTTGCAGCCATCTGTGTCAAACTCCAACGGAACGGATGAAGCAAGAAAACATATGCCTGGAATATTTAAAGTTGCCATAGGAGCTTATGAGACCTCTTTCATCGGCTCGGCCGCATCAGACTATCGGGACTTTTATTATAAAGAACCATAATAGTGACCTGACGATATTGTGGTTCCGGCAAGACATTGTTTCTTTTCTTTTCAGTTACCCACAACCACTGTTCGATGCCTGACTCATTTATTATTTTCGTAAACAAAACTGTATTTACTATCTGAAATCCCAGACGCTGATATAAAGAAACAGCCGGTTTATTGTCGGAAAAAACTTCAAGATTGATTTGCTCCAACCCCAGTTCCCGGAGGGCCCATTCCAGAAGCGTTTTGGCCGCAAAGGTTATTATTCCCTTTGGTGATCCCATTTCACCTCGTATTACCCTCCCGAATTCCGCAGTTCGTTTGTCAGGATCAACATGATATAAGGCCATTTGCCCGACAGAAAAAGCGGAAGGCATATCGATAAAAAACATAATGTCGCTATAATCGTGCTGATAGTCTTTTAACCAGGCCAGGACATCTTTTTCAGAGGGTTTTATCGAGGTAAAAAAAGAATCATAATTGTCGCGGCGCCATTTTGAAATTTTCGCAGCATCTTCAATAGTGACCCGAACAGGCCTTAAGCGGCATATTGAACCATCCGGAACCTCAAATTTCAGGCAACCCAGGGGAGCGACATTATTTTTCAGATTGCGGATTACATCAATTGATGTCATTTTCGATAGAAGGCTCTTATAGAATCGATGATGTAAGATACATCGTTATCGGATAAATCCGGATATAATGGCAGTGTTAAAATCCTTGGGAAGACTTTTTCCGCTTTAGGAAGTATGGGACGATTTCCATAACAACGATAAAAATGAATGGGTTTATAATGTACTCCTGTATTTATCTGTTTATCACGCAGGAATACGCTCAGCTCATCCCGATTTTCAGCCTTGATTCCGAACAAGTGCCATGAGGAAATGAAATCACCGCCATCCTCAGGTGGGAGTTCAATCTGAAACAAATCTGTAAGTCCTTCCCGATATAAGCTGACAATCTGCCTGCGTCTCTCATTCATTTTTTCCAGTTTTTCCAACTGAACGAGGCCTATGGCCGCCAAGATATCGTTTAAATGTGATTTCAGGCCGATTTCATCTACGTTGTACTCCCACCAGTAGCTTCTATCGAGTTTGGTTCTATCCCATGTTCCCTTATCTATTCCAAGCCATCTGAGTCTTTTTGCCCGTAACGTCATCTCTTCATCATTAAGTGTCAGGGCGCCGCCTTCGCCCATCGCTAAATTTTTCACCGCATGAAAGCTGAAACAGCCCATGAAACCAATCCCGCCTACAGGGACTCCTTTGTACCTTGATCCGCATGCGTGAGCACAGTCTTCAATAATAGGAATACTTCCCGAAACACCTTTGAGCTTATCCAAATCAACCGGCCTTCCGCCGTAATGCACAGGTATAATGGCCTTGGTTCGCGGTGAAATTTTCCGGGCAACATCGTCAATATCAATATTTAATGTAGCCTCATCAATATCGGCAAATATTGGCGTGGCCAGATTGTAAGCGACGCAATGGGCTGTTGATACAAAAGTCATAGTCGGCACAATAACTTCATCACCATGGTTTACGCCCAAGAGTTTCAAGGCCATATCCAACGCCGCCGTGCATGAATTCAATCCCACACAATACTTTACATGGCTGAACCTGGCGAATTCCTCCTCGAACCGGGCAGTCTTAGGCCCTAAACCTACCCATCCGGACAGGATAACTTCCGCTACTGCCTCGACTTCTTTCTGATCGTAAGAGGGTTTAAATACCTGGATCATTTTATCCTTTACATCATAAATCAATGTCAATTATTCAAAACATCTCTCAAAAACTCCACCTGACTTAGGCCCCTTATCAGAGAAAATCCTCTTTCTGCTATTTCAGCCCTTAAGCGGTCTTCTTTCAAATATGATACACAAGCGCTGATAATATTATCATAAGGCGCAAACACAAGACCCCCCTTCAATGGTCCTTCCAATTCTTCATCATTACCCTCTTCAGAAACCACAAAACGCTTATTTGCCAGGAGATAGTATATGCGACCGATTTCTAACACCTTTGATTCATAAAAATGGACATTCAAAACAATCTTAGATCTTGCTATATATTGGTCACGCGCGTCACCATATACACCAAAGAGAGAACATACAGTTAAACCCATACCCCGGAGTTTTTCCAGGATATATGTTCTGCGTTCATTAAGCGAGCCGTACCATAGAATATCTATATCTTCATTATTGGATGGACGCAGTTGCGTCAGTTCCGGAACATAACCAATCCCACAATATTTTACATTTGTTATGCCCAGCTTTTTCAATTCATCAATATTTCGCCTGCTATAGTCCCACACATTATAAGAGCGAAGAAAATTAAGATATTTTTCATTTATCCATGGTGATCCGAGCAGAATTTGTTCTAAATTATAAATAATCGAGGTGTCCGGAATATGAATATTGCCAAGAGATGGAAGCAAATTGCTGCCTATGATAACCGGATAGTCTGTAATATTTGCAATATCCCGAACTATTGGGGCTTGATACCCAAGCTCACGAAAAGCGCAATTCAGACTAAGCGCTAAATAGTCAAATGCCTGACTGTGAACATAACCAGGTGGACTCACAACCCAGATGCAATATTTTTTAGCCAAAGTATCCCCTATCTGAAAAGACTTTGGCGTTAACTTTAGCAACTTGTATGCCAAAGAAGTTAAGTGAACAACTATCTATAATTACAGCGGGTTAGCTAATCTGGCGATAACCCGGCAGGGGCAAATGACGTGGGGATAAGGCCTTGTGACAGGAAATAATGGTCAGGATTTTGACGATGGAGGGATTATCCGGTCCTCTGCATAAATTCTTCAGGGGTCAGGACCGTACCGGGAAATTTGCCCTCAAAATGCTCCTTATCCCAGGTAATCATTTTTGAAATGAAGGGTAAATGCTTACGGGCAACCGCTATCATTAAGGCATCGCCCAGAGCAGTTCTGTCCCTGAGAAGGTCAAATAGTTCGCTAAGTCCTATGTCGGGGAAATTATTTTTAAGGTCCGGGGAGGGGAGAACCGTAATTTTGTACCTATCCTGAAAGTAAAACCATAATTCAGTCAGTTGCCTTCCGTTCAGATTAAACGACAGGATGCCGCAAAGCTCCAGCAGGTTCACAACGGTTGTGAAACCGGTTTTTCTCCGGGCCACGTCACTAAGGCAGGCCAGATTTTTCTTATAATGCGCATCTCTCTTATAACGGAGGTCTATAACAAAAATATTGGTATCGATAAGGACTAAGTCCTGTTTCGGACCCACGCCGTAGCCTCCCGCCATCCCTTGAAAGCCGGTTTTGTCTTTTGCAACGTCTCTTCAATGTCCTTCCATGCCTCGTCATACGGCCTTAACGCCTCAACGTCTTTTTTCTCTTCTGTTGTTACAGGAGCAATAGTGGCCACAGGTTTTCCCCGGTATGTAACAGTCAATCGCCCGCCTAACTTTATCTTTTTAATAACCTCACCGGTTTTTTGTTTCAATTGCTTTGCGGTTATTGTATTCATTTTACCAATCCAAGTAGATATTTAGAGTAAATAGTAATTACTTCACTTCAACATGTCAAGAAGAAGTTTAACCGTAAGGGATGAGGGAAATACTCTTTGCGGTTGCCGGCTATATCGATAACGCATGGAAATACGGCTTTGTGGTAGGGAAATAGTCATAATTTTGACGCTACAATAAGCATTCAGCGATCAGCTTTCAGCAAATAACGAAACCTAAAAATTAGTGGACTTTCCCCACATTTTTATGGAAGCCATTATTCCTGAGCGTAACTTGCTGGAGCAGTGGGGCACCCTTCGAGGGCGAGCAGGAAGGGGAAAACCAGCCCTTTAGTGGCTGGAAGGGGCAACCCTTCCCCGCCTGCGAGTCCCGAAAGGGTCACTCGCGCAAGCCGTGAAGCAAAGGAATCACGGCTTCCATTTCTAGAATGCAAAAATTAGATAAAAATTAACACGTTGACATAATCTGTTGAGATTTTTCGGAGAAAGTCCTAAGCATTCTTATCATTGACAAGGGCCAGTCGATTTGTTAATCAAATGGGGTTTGTGTAAATGATAGGAAATGCTGTGAAGATTATCCTGGGTAACTCACATCCGCAGTCTTTTTGGGCGCAGAAAATAGAGGCGCTCAGCGGGCAGAAACTATTTGCCTGCTACCAGTGCGGCAAATGTTCCTCCGGCTGTCCCATGGCTGAATCCATGGACCTTCTGCCTAACCGGGTCATCAGGGAGGCGCAATTGAATAATGCGGCCGCCCTCATGTCCTGCCGCGCGGTATGGTTCTGTTCCTCCTGTTTTGCCTGTGCGGTGCGCTGCCCCAAGGGTATAGATATAGCGAGGATAATGGAGGCAGTGCGTACGCTGCAAATGATGGACGGCAAGCCCGCCACAGAGCAACCATCCTGCAAGGATACCGGGACGCTGCCTCAGATCGCCCTCATCAGCCATTTCCGAAAATTTAATATGTAGCCAGGAGATATTTTTTTTGTCTGATGGTTTTCATGTAGCCTATTTCCCCGGATGCACATTAAAGACCGACGCCCGTGACTTTGAGTCCTCCGCTCTGGCCGTAGCCGGGGCCCTGGGCATCGAAGTGACCGAGTTAACCCGCTGGAACTGCTGCGGTACGGTTTACTCCCTTGATGCCGCAAATCTCATGCCCAGACTGGCTTCCGTTCACAACCTTATCCGGGCAGAAGAAGAAGGCTTTGCTGAGATAATGACTCTCTGCTCCATGTGTTATAACACCCTTAAGCGGACAAACAATCTTTTTACTTCAAAAAATACCGGCCTTTCGGCCATCAATGACTTCCTCTGTCTGAATCCCGGCTACAACGGCCGGGTAAAAATTTATCACTTTCTTGAATTCCTGCGGGAAAAGATAAAACCGGAGCAGGTCAAAGACATGGTGACAAGTCCCCTGGCCGGCCTGGCCGTGGCCCCATATTACGGGTGTCTGCTTCTCCGGCCAAGAGAGATAGCCATCGATAATCCCGAAAAACCGGAGATATTAACCCCCTTCCTCTCGGCGCTCGGGGCAAAGGTGATAGATTTTCCCCTTAATAACGAATGCTGTGGCGCTTACCAGACTACCATGCATCCGGAGACTGTAGCCCGGCGGGCCGGCCGGATAATCAGTTCCGCGCAGTCCGAAGGCGCGGATATGATAGCCGTAAGCTGTCCCCTCTGTCACTACAACCTCTCCGCCTTACAAAACGTGACGGCTTCAAGGCAGGCCGGTCCAAAGGCCATGCCTATTCTATATTTTACCGAGCTTATGGCCCAGGCTATGGGATTAGACTATAAGGCAGTGACGCCGGGACGGGAGGCCGTAAAATGAGCCGCCTCGGCGTTTTTATATGTCACTGCGGAAAAAATATCGCCCGCACCGTGGATATAGAGGCCTTAAGGGAAAAGGTGTCAACCCTGCCCGATGTAGTCCTGGCCAGGGACTACCTCTATCTATGCAGCAAGCCCGGCCAGACCATGATTGCCGATGACATCCGCGAACACCGTCTGGACCGGGCGCTGGTCGCCGCCTGCAGTCCCCGGCTCCATGGGAAAACCTTTGCGCAAACCGCACAGAGGGCCGGCCTGAACCCTTATCTACTGGATATGGCCAACATACGGGAGCACTGTAGCTGGGTGCATATAGACGGGGCGGAAGGCACAGAGAAGGCCTTTTCTATCATCAAAGGAAGCCTGGGCCGGCTGCACTATGCCGAACCGCTGGAACCTTTCCAAAGCCCCGTAACCAAAAGGGCGCTCGTGATCGGGGGCGGCGTCGCCGGCATACAGGCCGCCCTGGATATAGCCGATAGCGGCTACGAGGTCTATCTCGTGGAGAAATCGCCGTCTCTGGGGGGACGTATGGCCCAGCTCGGAGAAACCTTCCCCACGCTCGATTGTTCCTCCTGTATCCTCACACCTAAGATGGTCGAGGTGAGTCAGAACGAGCACGTCCATCTTTTAAGCTATGCCGATGTGACGCGTGTTGAAGGGAATATCGGTCAATTCCAGGTCACGGTGCGCCTGAGGCCCCGCTATGTGGATGAGACGCTCTGTACCGGCTGCGGCGACTGTGTGCCGACCTGTCCGGTGGTAGTACCCAATGAATTCGACCAGGGGCTGGGGGCCCGAAAAGCCGTTTATCTGCCTTTTCCACAGGCCGTGCCCGCCGTCTATACCATCGACTGGGATGCCTGCCTCAACACCGATAAATTAATTATCTGTGAGAACTGCTATAAGAGCTGCGAGGCCGGGGCCATAAATTTCCTCATGGAGCCACGGGAAATAACCTTCGAGGTGGGGGCCATCATCCTGTCCACCGGCTATGAACTGATGCCCGTGGCCCATATCGGCGAATACGGAGGCGATGAGTATGAAGATGTAATCGACGGCCTGCAATTCGAACGTATGCTCTCGGCCTCCGGCCCCACCGGGGGCGTGGTGCGCCGGCCTTCCGACGGCCGCATCCCTCAAAATGTGGTCTTTGTCCAGTGTGCGGGTTCGCGCGATCCTGAACACGGAGTCCCCTACTGTTCAAAAGTCTGCTGCATGTACACGGCCAAGCAAGCCTTGCTGTATAAGCATGCGGTGCCGGACGGCCATGCCTGCATATTTTATATCGACATCCGCGCCGCCGGAAAGGGACACGAAGAATTTGTGCAAAAGGTCATGAGCGAGGAAAGAATCCTCTATCTGCGGGGCAAGGTCTCCAAGGTCTTTAAGTCCGGCGATAAATTAGTGGTCTGGGGCGCAGACACCCTGTCCGGCCGCCAGGTAGAGATCGAGGCCGATCTGGTAGTGCTCGCCATGGCTGTTATTCCGTCGTCCGGCAGTCAGAAGCTGGCCCGCACCCTGCATATAGCCGGCGATCTCAGCGGCTTTTTTAGCGAGGCTCACCCTAAATTAAGACCACTGGAGAGTAATACCGACGGCATATTCCTGGCTGGAGCGGCGCAGTTTGCCAAGGATATTACCGACACCGTTTCTCAGGCCGGCGGCGCGGCAGGCAAGGCCCTCTCTCTCATGGCCAACGATGTTATAACCCTGGAACCCACCGTATCCGAGGTGGAAGAAGAACTCTGCCGCGGTTGCGGGCTTTGCGCCTCCATCTGCCCCTTCGGCGCGGCAACGATGTCTCCATCGGCAAAGACAGGGGCTATGGTGGCCGGTATCAACCCCATCCTGTGCAAGGGGTGCGGCCTGTGCGCGGCCGCCTGCCTTTCCGGGGCCATAACCCTTAAGGGTTCCTCTTTCAGACAGATATTTGCCCAACTGGAGGAGATGGTCTGATGTCCCCGGTAAAACGCAAGTTATTCAACCTGGATCAATATCAGGTCCCCCGCGGCAAGGTGCAGATCATTCCCGAACGCTGCAAGGGCTGTAGCCTCTGCCTTGAATACTGTCCGAATAAGGTCCTGGCCTGGTCAACGGACTACAACTTCAAAGGCTACCGCTATCCGGTGCTCGAAGAGACAGAAGAGAAATATTGTATATCTTGCCGTTTCTGTGAAGAGGTATGCCCGGATTTCGCTATCTATGTGACTACAGAACTCACCGCAAAGCCGCAAAGTACGCAAGGGGAGTAGATGATGTCAAAAGTTTCATGAAAAGCAACTACAGAGATGGAAAATTCGAAATCCGAAGCACGAAACTCGAAACAAATTCAAATGACCAAACGAGAGCAATGACCAAAACGAAAAATCGAAGGAGTTGCTGATGGCGTTTCGAACATTCGACATTTGGATTTCGGATTTGTTTCAGATTTCGGATTTCGATATTCGGATTTGGTTGCGGCTATGCCGCGCAACGCAGCCCTTCGACTTTGCTCAGGGCCGTGAGCCTGTCGAATGGCAAATGGACTTTTTACGAAGCCGTCAAAAAGGAGCAGGGATAACATGGGAAAGGATGTACTTACAGGGACTTATTTTCTGACCGGGAATGAGGCCTGCGCGGCCGGGGCCCTGGCCGCCGGTTGCCGTTTCTTTGCCGGTTATCCCATCACGCCGTCCAGCGAGATAGCGGAACGGATGTCCATCCGCCTTCCCCAGGTAGGGGGGGTCTATATCCAGATGGAAGATGAGATCGCCTCTATAGCCGCCATACTGGGCGCATCCTGGGCCGGGGCCAAGAGCATGACCGCCACCTCCGGGCCAGGCATCAGCCTTATGCTGGAGAACATCGGTCTCGGGGTAATGACGGAAACACCCTGCGTCGTGGTCAACGTCATGCGTGGCGGGCCTTCCACCGGTCTTCCCACCCTGGTCGGACAGGCCGACGTCATGCAGGCCAGATGGGGCAGCCACGGCGACTATGAGATTATAGCCCTTTCTCCCTTATCACCGCAAGAGGCCTTTGATTATACCATAAGGGCCTTTAACCTGGCGGAGACCTGGCGCGTGCCGGTAATCCTGCTCATGGACGAAGTAGTGGGACACATGCGCGAACGCGTGGTCATCCCGGAGAAAAAAGATATAAAGGTGGCAAACAGACGGGGGCCGAGCGAGCCGCCCGAAAAGTTCAAGGCATTCAAGTCCAAAAAGGATCTAATTCCGGAGATGCCCGCGGCCGGACAAGGATATGCCGTTCATGTCACCGGCCTTACCCATGATGAACGGGGCTACCCGGCAATAGAATGGGAGGCGCAGGAAAAGCTGGTATCACGTCTCGTACAAAAGATCCGCCTCAATTCCGACAAGATTGCGGCATGGGAGGAGACCGGCGTGGAAGGGGCTGAAGTTGTCCTTGTCTCTTACGGCATCTCCACCAGGATATGCCGCGCCGTCCGGGAAATGGCCCGTGACAAAGGCATAAATCTCGGCCTGCTTCGGCTGGAGGTCATCTGGCCCTTCCCGGAAAAACGGGTACGAGAGCTGGCCGGCTGCATCAAGGCCTTTGTCACCGTGGAGATCAACTACGGCCAGATCGCTCTGGAGGTAGAACGCTGCGCCGCCGGTAAATGTATAACGCGCCTCGTTGGACATGGCGGCGGGACGGTCCATGACCTCCAAAAAGTCCTTGAGGCCGTTGAGGAGATAGCGTCATGATCGAACCACAGATTTTAGACCATCCCAAGGATCTGCTCCTGCGTAAAGAGAGGATCCCGCATATCTGGTGTCCCGGCTGCGGCCTGGGATCGGTGCTATCGGCCCTGATGGATGCCTTAAGGAATTCCGGCCTGGACCTTAAAAAAGTGGCGGTCGTCTCCGGTATCGGCTGCACCGGCCGCGCCGCCGGTTATCTCAACCTGGACGGGTTTCACACCACCCACGGCCGCGCTATCCCCTACGCCACCGGGCTGAAGCTGGCCAACCCGGATCTGACGGTCATCGTCTTCAGCGGAGACGGCGATCTGGCCGCCATCGGCGGCAACCACCTCATCCATGCGGCCCGTCGCAATGTGGATATAAAAGTAATCTGCGTCAATAACTTCAACTACGGCATGACCGGCGGCCAGTTCGGGCCGACCACTCCCCGGCTGGCCCGGACTACAACGACCGGTTACGGCAACCCGGAAAAGCCTTTTAACCTTATCCGGTTGACGGCGGCCTGCGGCGCGCCTTATGTGGCCCGCTGGACATCCGCCCATCCTCATTATATGAAGATCGCCATGGGCGAGATGCTGAAAAAGGATGGATTTTCCTTCCTGGAGGTTATTTCCCCCTGCCCGACCAATTTCGGTCGCCGGAACAAACTCCGGGACATTAAGCTTCTTCAGCGCTATCTGGAGCAGGCCGTCCTCGAATCCCAACCCGATATCGCAAAGGCGGATATAGAGCTGGATTCACCCATCCTGTGCGGCAAGTTTGTGGATCTGGAAAGGCCCTCGTACCTGGCAGCCCTCAAAGGGGCAATATCCGCCAAGGTCAAGGTCTATGACTTCCGGGGGGACGGGCGGGCGACGTTGGAAGAAGAGCCGGTAAAACCCGCAGCAGCCAAGGCTCCGGGGAAACCGGCGGAGTCTCCCAGGGAAAAACCCGTCATCCGGCGCCCCGTACAGATCAAGCTGGCCGGTCTGGGCGGCCAGGGCATAGGGCTCTGCGGTCTCATCATCGGCCGGGCAGCCGCAGTTTTTGACCACAACCAGGCCGTCTATACCCAGGAATACAGCCCGGAGGCCCGTGGGGGGGCATCGGCCTCCAGTGTAATCATCGCCTCGGAACAAATCCATGCGCCCTACGTTACAGAGCCGGACATAATGGTTGTTATGGCCCAGGGGGCCTACAACAAGTACCAGAAGGACGTGCGGCCGGGAAGCCGTCTTATCATAGATAAAGACCTGGTAAGGCCCAAAGACCTGCCTGATTCCGTCCGGGTACAGGCCATACCGGCCACACGGCTGGCCGAGGAAATAGGCCAGAAAGTGGTGGCCAATATTGTCATGCTCGGCTTTTTTACGGCGCTTGTTCCGCACATCAGTCCGGCGGCCATGCAGAAGGCATTGAAGGGTTCAATCCCCAAAGGAACGGAAGAACTCAATCTGCGCGCCTTTGAAACAGGCTATGACTACGGCAAGAGAGTGACGAGTGATGAGGGATGAGATTTAAGATTTACGAGTGGTAAGAGGTGAGGCGTGAGATGGCAAGGTCGGAGGAATAGCGATGGCCGGTAAGAAACAAGCCACAGGAAACGGGGCAAAATTGATCCCTATCTACATAATGGGTAAAAAGTACGAGGTGCCTGAGACCTTAACTATACTCACGGCCATGGAATACGCAGGCTACCGGCATATCCGGGGCTGCGGATGCCGCGGCGGCATCTGTGGGGCCTGCGCCACGGTCTATCGCCTCTCCGGGGAGCACCGTCTCAAATTCGGCCTGGCCTGCCAGACCGTAGTGGCCCCGGATATGTACCTGGCACAGATACCGTTTGTCCCGGCAAACAAGGCCATATACGATATTGAAAAACTCACACCGGACATAAACAGCATTGGCCTGGTTTATCCTGATCTCTACCGATGTCTGGCCTGCAATACCTGCAGCAAGGCCTGCCCCATGGGTATCAGTGTGATGGACTATGTGCAGGCCCTGCTCAAAGGCGATATCGCCGGGTGCGCCCGTCTTTCGCATAGTTGCACCATGTGCGGCATCTGCGCCCTCCGGTGTCCGGCCGAGTTGCAGCAATTCAACATGGCCATGCTGGCCCGCCGGCTCTATGGCCGGTACCTCCAGCCGCGCGCCGGGCACCTGGAACAACGGGTTAAGCAGATAAAAGATGGAAAATTTGATTCGATGATGGATGAAATCATGTCCTTGAGCAACGATGAATTGAAACGGCGCTACGCCCGGCGGGAATTTGAGCCGGAGACCCATGAAAACCCGGGCTGGCAGCCGGAAGAAACGAAGTATCTGGTGTTTGATTAGTAATCATCCGGAAACTACCGTTTCCGGCTTCACGCTTTCAGCGATCAGCAATTAGCTGTCAGCAAAAACCTAAGACAAACAACTCATTAGGCTGAATGCTGATAGCTGAGCGCTGAAGGCTGACAAAGGAGTCCAAAATGACAGAAGGACAGGCCGTCGGTTATCCCCCAAAGCTGAAAGAACTTATCCGGGCAGTAGAGCAGACGAGACCGGAGCGCCTGGCGCGGGTAAGGGCCAACAGGCATTTCCCCAGATTGCCCCGGGAAGAAGGCGAAAAAATACTCAAGTCTTACCACCCGGACTACAGGCCGGGTGGACGCCGCAGGCTCAAGGTCGGCGCCAATAAAGGCGAAATTATGGCCAATGAAGTAGCCGACCTCCTGGAATCCTATAGCCATGTCGATCCGGATGCCTTTGATGACCGGCTGAAAAAACCTGATTATGAGACCGACGTCCTGATCCTGGGCGGCGGCGGCGCGGGCGCAGTGGCCGCCCTCTTCGCCCGTCAGAACGGCCTGCGGGTCATTATTGCCACAAAGCTTCGCCATGGCGACTCAAACACCATTATGGCCGAGGGCGGCATACAGGCGGCGGACCGGCCGGTTGACTCGCCGTACTACCATTACCTGGATACCATAGGCGGCGGCCATTTTACCAATAACCCCCGGCTGGTGAAGGCCCTGACCATGGATGCCCCGCTTGTCATCCAATGGCTGGAAGGTCTGGGCGTTATGTTTGATAAGGATAACGCGGGCAATATGATCGAGCTTAAAGGCGGGGGTATCTGCCGGAGGCGTATGCACTCTTCCGCGGATATGATCGGGGCCGAGATAATGCGTGTCCAGAGGGACGAAATACGCAATCACCCGAACGAAATACAGGTCCTGGAATTCTCGCCGGCCGTTGAACTGCTCATTGACGAGACAAAGGCCGTAAGCGGAGCCGTACTCTATAATCTTGAGACCAGGGAGTACGGTGTAGTCAAGGCCAGGGCAGTTATTATGGCCACCGGTGGTTTTGGCCGTCTCCATATCCAGGGGTTTCCCACAACCAACCACTATGGGGCAACCGGCGATGGGTTGGCGCTGGCCTATCGCGTGGGCGTGCCGCTGGTCAATATGCGTTACGCACAATACCACCCTACAGGCACGGTATTTCCGGAACAGAACTTCGGCCTGCTCATTACAGAGAAAGTGCGCACCCTTGGCGCGCAGTTTATAAACGCGCACGGCAGGGAATTTGCCCATCCTCTCGAACCGCGGGACCTGGCCTCTTCGTGTATAATCCGCGAATGCACAGAAAGGGACGGCCGTATCCTTACTCCAACCGGCCGTTACGGAGTCTGGCTGGACACCCCGATGATTGACCTGCTGCGGGGCAAAGGGACAGTGGAGAAGGAACTGAGCGCCAAGTATCTACAGTTCAAACGATACGGCATAGATATTTCCACCGAGCCTATTATCGTTTATCCGACTCTTCACTATCAGAACGGGGGACTGGAAATTGATGAATGGGGAGCGACCGGAATTTCCGGACTCTTTGCCGCCGGGGAAGTAACCGGAGGCATACATGGCGACAACCGTCTTATGGGGAATTCCCTGCTGGACATACATGTCTTTGGGCGGCGGGTAGGGATAAAGGTCGGCGAATTCATCAAGGCCGGTAAAAACGGCAGGCAGCTTTCTCTTGGGCATGTCAGGAGTTATCACGCCGGATTAAAAGAAGCAGGCGTAAAGACAAAACGGGTTGCTCCTATTTTGCTTCCTGATTATGTCCGCCGCTCCGCGCCAGTTTATCCTCGTAAATCGTGACATTCATCTCCTTGAAAAGTCTGGCGCGCAGGGCGCCGAGGACCTTCTCTTCCCGTTCCGCGCGGAGCCTTTGAATAATGGCCGGTTCCACCTTGCTGTAGTCCACCGGCGCGGCGGCCTTTTTATCTTCAATCAATATAATCACATAACCCTTTGCCGTAGGCATAGGCGCGCTAAGTTCTCCCTTGCCTAACTTAAAGATAGTTTCGGCAATATCAGGTTTCATCCGGTCGCGGCTTACCCATCCGATATATCCGCCGTTTGCCTTCGAGGGATCGACGGACCTTTCTTTGGCCAGTTTGACAAAATCATGCCCTTCCCGCAAGGCATTTATAATATCCTGTCCTTCCTCTGCCGTCCGGACCACAATCTGCCTCATTCTGACCTTTTCCGGCTCGGTAAACTGCTCCTTATGCGATTCATAGTACTGCCTGGCCGCCTCTTGCCCGGGAACAGGCTCTTTGGCCATCTCAGCCCGGAGCAGTTCTGACGACAAGATTCGTTTTTTAATGTTTCCTAACTGTTCCTG
The DNA here is from genome assembly GCA_040754095.1 of Thermodesulfobacteriota bacterium. Classification (GTDB taxonomy): domain Bacteria; phylum Desulfobacterota; class QYQD01; order QYQD01; family QYQD01; genus QYQD01. The sequence goes on from JBFMFO010000001.1 coordinate 144,828, forward strand.
TATCTCCGGCTTCTGGTCGAGTTTAAGGCGTTCGGCCTCCCGGCTGAGAAGGACAGTAGTAATAAGATCGTCAAGGACATATTTTCGGCCCTCTTCGGTCTTAAACCGCTCCTGATAAGGAGATGGAAGGCGTTCAATAGCCCGGTCAAGCTGATTCAAGGTGATCTTCTCTTCCCCTATCTCAGCCAGCACCGGCGAGTCATCCGGTTGCGCAGGCCCTTCAGTGACCACAATATCTTCCGGCTGCTTCGGCTCTTCCTTGGTACAGGACAAGAACGTGACACACAACATAAGCATGAGAACCATATAACCTGATTTTTTCAGCATAAGGGACTCCTTCTCTGGATTTGTGGCATCATTTAGCACAACCCGGTGAAGTAAGCAAGGGAATCTTGATAACTTGTGGAAACCAAACAAAAAGCTTGACACAAATCCTCCCTCTCATATAGTATCCGCCTACTAGTAGTAAAGGGGAGTAGCTGAATCGGGGGCTATCGTCAGCACGTTCGCCTGAGGCGAGCCGGTACCACCGGTTAGGTAAACCTAACAAGCGAGACCTTTACCGCGATGATTATTCAATCGTGGTAAAGGTTTTTTTGTTTAGGTATAAGAGGAGGCTTATGCGCTGGCACCAAAAGAAGACAGACGAGGTTATGGAAGACCTGGGTTCATCCCTTAAGGGCCTTTCCCCGGAGGAAGCGGAGAAACGGCTCCAGGAATACGGGCCTAATGAATTAAAGGAAAAAGAGAAGAAGACCCCCTTCATGATGTTCCTCGACCAGTTCAAGGACTTCATGATCCTTGTCCTCATGGCTGCCGCAGTTATATCGGGAATCATCGGCGAGCCTTCGGATACTATCGCCATAGCGGTAATCGTCATCCTGAACGCCATTATTGGATTTGTCCAGGAATACCGTGCAGAAAAGGCCATGGCCGCCCTTAAAAAAATGGCGGCCCCGACGGCCACGGTCATAAGAAACGGAACGCCGGAGAATATCCCCGCCTCTCAACTCGTCCCTGGTGATCTGGCGCTCCTTGAGGCCGGGAAGGTCGTGCCGGCAGACCTGAGGCTTACCGAGGCCGCCCAGTTGAAGGTGGAAGAGGCGGCGCTCACCGGTGAATCCGTTCCCGTTGAAAAACACACAAAGGCGCTCCATGATGAGCTGTTGCCCATCGGCGACCGGAAAAACATGGCCTACAAAGGCACATTTGTAACCTATGGACGCGGTGTGGGTGTTATTACGGCCACAGGCATGGATACGGAACTCGGCAAAATTGCCACCATGCTGGAGGAGGAGGAAGAGGTCAAGACGCCCCTGCAAAAAAGGCTGGCGACCTTCGGCCAAAAGCTGGCCATTGCCGTCCTGGCTATATGCGCTATTGTTTTTACCGTGGGCATTATGAGGGGAGAGCCGGTCTTTTTAATGCTACTTACCGCTATCTCTCTGGCCGTGGCGGCCATTCCGGAAGCGCTTCCGGCGGTAATAACCATATCCCTTGCCCTTGGCGCGAAAAAGATGGTCGGGCAAAATGCCCTCGTAAGAAAACTCCCGGCCGTGGAGACCCTCGGTTCCGTTACATACATCTGCTCCGATAAGACGGGCACGCTCACCCTCAACAAGATGACCGTGGAGGAGATTTATGTAGATGGGAAGGTAGTAACAGGTGACGAGTTACAACCCATCACCCATCACTCATCACTCATCACGCTCTTCCGGGCGCTCGCCTTAAGCAATGATTCCCGGCCGGATTCCGGCGGGAATATAATCGGAGACCCCACCGAGATTGCGCTGTATAACATCGCCAGAGACAACGGTTTTGATAAAAGGGACCTGGAAAGGGATTTCCCGCGGGTTGCCGAGATTCCTTTTGACTCTGATAGAAAGTGCATGACCACCTTTCATGCGGTCAGCGGTCAGGAGACGGAAAAGAAGCCCGGATACATTTCATTCACAAAGGGCGCTATAGATGTCCTTCTGGACAGGTCAAGGAATATTTTGACATCGGAAGGGCTGAGAGCGATAAACAGGGAAGAGATTCTCAGGATAAATGAAAAGATGGCCGCGGACGGACTGAGGGTCCTCGGCATGGCTATGAGAGAGTGGGATAGCCTCCCTGAGGATATGTCCCCGGAGAACGTGGAGACCGGACTTACCGTCCTGGGACTTACAGGTATGATGGACCCGCCCCGGGAAGAGGCCCGGGAGGCGGTGGCCCTATGCAAGACAGCCGGGATAAGGCCGGTGATGATAACCGGCGATCATCCCCTTACGGCAAAGGCCATAGCCAAACGGCTCGGCATTATTGAGGATGGCTCAAAAGCAATAATCACAGGGCGGGAACTGGAGAAATTATCGCTGGAAGACTTTGAAAAAAGGGTTGAGCATATCCGTGTTTATGCAAGGGTGGCCCCCGAACAGAAACTGAAGATAGTCAAGGCCCTCCAGGATAAAGGCCAATTCGCTGCCATGACCGGAGACGGCGTTAATGATGCGCCTGCCCTAAAAAGGGCGGATATCGGTATCGCCATGGGCATTACAGGGACCGACGTCTCCAAAGAGGCCGCCCATATGATCCTTCTCGACGACAACTTCGCCACCATTGTAAAGGCGGTCAAGGAAGGCCGGCGCATCTTTGACAACATCCGCAAGTTTATAAAATATACCATGACCAGCAACTCCGGAGAGATATGGACCATATTCCTTGCGCCCTTTCTGGGACTCCCTATCCCCCTTTTGCCGATCCACATCCTCTGGATCAACCTGGTCACAGATGGACTTCCCGGCTTGGCCCTGGCCGCCGAACCGGCAGAAAAAGGCGTGATGAACAGGCCGCCGCGACACCCTCAGGAAAGCATTTTTGCCTACGGCCTTGGCGTCCATATAATCTGGGTAGGGCTCCTCATGGGGTTTGCATCCATCTTTACCCAGGCCTGGTCCATCCGGACCGGGCACGCCCACTGGCAGACCATGGTCTTTACCGTCCTCTGCCTTTCGCAGATGGGACACGTCCTGGCTATCCGGTCGGAAACCGAGTCGATCTTTAAGCAGGGGATATTTACCAACCGTCCCTTGCTGGGAGCCTTTCTGCTTACCTTCGGGCTACAGATGGCGACCATTTACATACCGCCGCTTCATGGTATATTCAAAACGCAGGCGCTGAGTTTCCCGGAGCTTATGGCCTGCCTTCTCCTGTCATCCGTGGTCTTCTGGGCAGTAGAGATAGAAAAATGGTATAAGCGCCGGAATATAAGTAGAATTATCGTAACAAGTTAGCTTTTTGCAAATTGTTCTACATACGTATAGCTACTGCGTTCGGTATAATTTTAAATTCGAAATCCGAAGCACGAATCCCGAAACAATATCGAATGAACAAAATCCGAATGATCAAAACGAATTGACCACGCTGTGGTTTTGAACATTGAGACATTAGGAATTCGAATTTGTTTCGAATTTCGATATTCGAATTTCGGATTTAGCTTCGTCCCAAAGCAATCGGAACTTGCGGTATCAATAACCGTTTCAAAGTGCTAAAGCGTTACGAACTGTGAATGATGCCATGGACAACTGGAAGCATGAATTAATCCTCCGCCTCGGGCCGCCCCTTTTCACCTCCCTGCTCTCCGCCCTCTATAAGACCTGCCGCATCGAGGTATTCGGCAGGGAATATGACGAAGAGTTTGCCCTAAAGGGCCGGCCCATGCTCTGCGCCCTCTGGCATTTCAGTCTCTTCTACTGCACCTATCATTTCCGGCATCGGCAGGGGGTGGCCATGGTCAGCGCCAGCAAAGACGGCGAACTAATGGCCCGCACGATGCAGCGCCTCGGCTATACAACTGTACGGGGGTCAAGGACTAAAGGGGGACTGACTGCCGTTAAAGAAATTATAAGCCTGGTAAAGGCAGGACATGGAGGCGGAATCGTAGCCGACGGCTCGCAAGGCCCGCCCCGTGTGGTACAAAAGGGCGTAATAGTCATCGCCCGTGAGACCGGCGCCCCCATCGTCCCGGTTACCCATGCCGTGAAGGGGGCCATCCGGTTTAATAGCTGGGACAACACCGTCCTGTCCCTTCCCTTTTCACGCCTGGCCTTCTTCTACGGTGAACCCCTCTTTGTCCCACCCACCGCACGGGGCGCCGAACTGGAGAAATACCGCAAGGAACTGGAAGACAGGCTCAATGCCCTGGTACAGAAGGCAGAAGATTATCTGAGGTAAGCCATCCCGACAGCCCGCCCAAGCCCCCGCTGCTTAGGGACTGCAATTTGATTGACATTTAATCACCCCCTGCCCTACAATTCACAACCATATCTAACCGTTTAAACGGCTCAACCGGCTTAAACTGTTTCACCAGCTTGAACGGCTTAAACTGTTTCACCAGCTTGAACGGCTTAAACTGTTTGAACTGCTCAAGCTGCTTAAACGGTTTATTTAACCATTCATTGAAAGGATACTCATGCCTGCCAAGTACTTTGAAGACCTCGAAATCTGGAAATCGGCCAGGGAGTTAACCAACAAAATTTATGGAATAACTGCCGATGGCGCTTTTTCAAAAGACTATGGACTAAGGGATCAAATAAGACGTGCGGCCGTTTCTGTCATGTCCAATATCGCAGAAGGATATGAGCGGGGCGGCAATCAAGAACTTATCCAATTTTTATCCATTGCAAAAGGCTCAAGCGGCGAAGTAAGGAGTCAGCTCTATATAGCCATGGATCAGGGATATGTGGACAAAAAGAAAGGCGAGCCATTGATTGACGCCTTTAAAAGGCTTTCCATCATGATCAATAAGTTCATGGAATATCTAAAAGGAAGCCCGTACAAGGGCGCAAAATATAAGATGCCGCGACCAAAGAGTATGAAAGAAGAGATGGAAGAAATTATGAAGGAATTTAAGTCAGATAAAAACGAACCGGTTTGAACTGCTTAAACGGCTCAAGCTGCTTAAACTGTTTGAACTGCTTAAACGGTTTAATCGGCTCGAACAGCTTGAACGGTCTAATCAAAGGAAGACCCTGCGTTCTTCCACTACAGAGGCTGGGACTGCGGTAGCCGTGTGGCGGAAAAAGTAAAAACCCCATCAACGTGGCAGAGCAGAAAACGAGGTTGCCCCACACCTTATTCTTACTGCCACCAGAGGTGTTTATATGGCGAAAAAACTCGCCTATGAGCGTTTTTATTGGTTCCACAGCGAGATTAAGGCCGGGCGCCATCCAAATGCCCGGAAATTGGCCGAAGAGTTTGAGGTCTCGCCGAAGACGGCCCAGTTGGATATCGAATTTTTTCGAGACCGCCTGGCCGCCCCGCTTGAGTATTCCTACAAACAGAAAGGCTACTTCTATACGGATGATTCCTTTGAACTTCCCGCTATCTGGTTGAATGAAAGAGAGATCGTGGCCCTAACTCTGGCCCGGCAACTTGCCGCCTCAATCCCGAATCGGAAACTGAAGGATTCTCTGGCCAGGGTCCTGAAGACATTCTTTCAGCATCTCTCCGATAAGATAGATATTGAGTATGAGGACATCGCCGAGAAGATATCTTTAAAAAACGTCGAGTATTACGGTACGGACGAGACCCTCTTCGAAAAAGTGCTCACCTCTCTTTTCAGGAGCCGTCCGGCGGAAATCGTGTATTACTCGCCCCACCTGGACCAGACCTCTGCGAGAAAAATCCTCCCCCTGCATCTCCTGAACTATATGGGCAACTGGCACCTCATTGCCTATTGTACACAGAAGAAGGCCCTGCGCACCTTTGTGCTCTCCAGAATGCAGGAATACAATCTCACAGACGGCCGGATTCCTCTACCGGAGAACCTTCCGCGCCTCAGAGACTATATCCGGGAAAATTTCGGGATCTTTTATGGCGGAGAAACCATTGAAGTGGCTCTCTGTTTTTCACCCAGGGTAGCGGGTTTTGTAAGAGAGCAGATATGGCACAAGAAACAGGTGTTGGAGCATAAGGAAGACGGCCGCATTGTCTTGAAGATACCGGTCTCCGACCTCCGGGAGATCAAGCGGGAGATCCTGAAGTACGGAGCGGACGTGGAAGTCCTGGCGCCTGTAGTCCTTCGGGAAGAAGTTAAGGCGGAGATAGAAAAGATGGGAGGGATATACTAAAAATAGTTTAAACAGTTTAAACAGCTTGAACTGTTCAAACGGGCTAACCGGCTTAAACGACTTGAGCAGGTTAGATGTCCCGAACGGCTTAACCGGTTCAAACGGCTTGAACAGCTTAAACAGTGACTATTTTTTACTCGGTAATTATTTGGGGGAGTGGGTCTGGTATAGTGCAAAATAGACAGGAAGGCTTTGCGAAAATGCGACAACACCTCCACGGCAACCTGCCCACGGTTGAGGAGTTGGAGAAGGGGTTGAGGAAAGAGAACTGATTTCAAATGAACCATGATGAACCCATAGCCCACGCGTCTGAAGACGGACGCGTTCATTCGCTTCGTGACCATTTGACCGGCACCGCGGAGAACGCTGCCCGGTTCGCCGCTGAATTCGGCTGCGCAGAGTGGGGACGGCTGGCGGGACTGTGGCATGATCTCGGAAAATATTCCGATGACTTCCAGCGTTACATACGGGCGGTGACTGATCCTGACGCACATGTTGAGCGGAAACAGGGTCATGTGAACCATTCCACGGCGGGCGGTGTCCACGCAATCGAGAAATTTGGCAAGATGGGGCGGGTCTTTGCTTATCTGGTTGCCGGACACCATGCCGGATTGCCTGACTGGCAGACCGAAACAACTGGCATGGCAGCACTGGCTCAACGTCTTCAGCAGAACTACCTGCTTCGGGAAGCGCTCGCCGGTCAAATCCCTCAGGAGATTCTTAATCAACCGTTGCCGACAGAACGGCCGAAAGCCGGCACTGATTTGTCTCTGTCTCTATGGCTGCGGATGCTTTTTTCTTGCGTAGTAGATGCCGACTTCCTAGATACGGAGGCGTTCTTTGAGCCTGAAAAGGCTCAATTACGAGGCGGTTACGCGCCACTGACTGATCTTCTACTGCTGTTCGTTGCGCACATGGCAAAGAAAAGGGAAACTACACCGGATACGCAGGTGAACAGGATACGCCATGCCGTCCTGCGCCAATGTGTGGCCAAAGCAATCGAAGCGCCCGTCATCTACACCCTCACTGTCCCGACCGGCGGTGGAAAAACCCTCTCTTCAATGGGCTTTGCGCTCAATCATGCGGTGAAGCATGGTAAGCGCCGGATCATCTACATTATCCCTTATACAAGTATCATTGAACAGACCGCCGACCAGTTCCGTGCCATTTTCGGCGAAACAGTCATTGAGCATCACAGCAATCTGGACGCTACCGAAGAGGGGAAAGAGAACGCCCGCACGCGACTCGCCTGTGAGAACTGGGACGCACCGATCATCGTAACCACAACCGTGCAATTCTTTGAATCGCTCTTTGCAAGCAGAACCAGCCGATGCCGCAAACTACATAATATCGTGAATAGCGTAGTCATACTCGACGAGGCACAGCTTTTACCCCCCGATTTCCTCAACCCCATCCTTGAGACGTTGACCGAGCTGCAAAAAAATTACGGCGTCACGGTTTTGTTCAGTACCGCCACGCAGCCCGCCCTGGGCCCGCACAAAACAATGGACTTCAACTTCAAGGGCCTATCCGGTATGGTAGAGATCATGGACGATCCGGCCGCACTCTACCGCGACCTGAAACGAGTAGATGTTCATGTCATGGGAAGCCTTAAGGAGCCGCAAAGCTGGGTGGAGATGGCTGCGCGTATGTGTGAGCATGATTCTGTACTCTGCATCGTGAACCGCCGCGACGACGCACGTAATCTGTGGGAACTGATGCCTGAAGAGACGTTCCATCTTTCGGCCCTTATGTGCGGCGCTCACCGCTCTGAAAAAATTAAAGAAATCAAACAACGTCTGGAAAATGGCATGTCCACACGCGTCATCAGCACGCAACTGGTGGAGGCAGGCGTGGATATTGATTTCCCGGTAGTCTATCGCGCCTTAGCCGGTATCGACTCCATTGCCCAAGCGGCAGGCCGATGCAACCGTGAAGGACTGAAGGAAAGGGGAATGGTATATGTTTTCAACCCACCTACTGCCATTCCCGCTGGACACCTGCGCCAGGCAGCCGAGATCGGTCGTCGTTTACTAAAAGGCGAAATGAAAGATCCGCTTGCACCGGAGCGGTTCGAGGAATTCTTTCGGGAATTTTATTGGATTCGAGGGGACAGACTGGACAATGAAGGTATCCTGGGCCTTCTCCGCAACGATCCTGAACTCCGTGTCAGTTTCCGTGAGGCGGCGAAAAAATTCCGCCTGATTAACGAGGCTAACTATGCATCGGTTATTGTGCGTTATCAGAATGACGAATTGCTGAAATTGCTGGAGCACACGAAGCCTGAGCGGCAGCTTTTGAGGCGGTTGCAGCGTTATGTGGTTAACTTGCCGCGCCGTTTGCATGGAAATCTCTTAGCCTCAGGCGCTATCCTAGAAGTCCATCCCGGTATCTTTGTTCAGGAACATGGTGCGTTGTATCACAAAGAACTGGGATTCTGTTCGGACAAATCAATTGTCTATGAGCCAGATGAGTTGATGTTTTGAATTTGATGAAAGGAGGAACTATGGATGAATCCGCAAGGAAAAGTAGGCTTCTGCGGTTGAAGGTATGGGGAGACAATGCCTGCTTTACTCGTCCGGAGATGAAGGTCGAGCGTGTCTCCTACGATGTCATGACGCCTTCGGCGGCACGGGGCATTCTGGAGGCGGTCCTCTGGAAACCCGCCATCCGGTGGCATGTAAGTCAGATCGACGTACTGAAGCCGATCCAGCTTGGTAGCGTTCGAGGTAACGAAAGCAGCATTGGTGACGCTCCCCGAACAGCCGTCCGTTGGGAATCAGTGCGGCGCAACGAGGTGGGTTGCGTCATGTCGCCACGAACGAACGGTATCTTGGTCGAGGAACAGCGTCAGCAGAGGGCGGGCTTGTTTCTCCGTGATGTTGCCTACACCATACATGCATGGTTTGATCTGACCGACAAAGCAGGCCCGGAAGACACGGTCATCAAGTTTCAGGAGATGTTCCTGCGGCGAGCAGAGAAAGGACAGTGTTTTCATCGGCCTTATCTCGGTTGTCGTGAATTCAGCGCTCACTTCGAGCCGGTTTTTCATGACCAGCCGCTGCCGGAGCCAATTGTCGAAACTCGCGAATTGGGATACATGCTTCATGATGTCAGCCATGATAACTCTGATGACAAGAACGGCGTGCATTTCTGCAATGAGAGATGCAGCCCCCGATTTTTTAGGGCTTTAATAGAAAACGGTCGACTTAAAGTGCCGCCCTTAGACAGCGGGGAGGTGCGGTCATGATTTTACAGGCACTCCGCAATTTTTATGTAAGGAAACAGGATGAGCTTCCGCCGGAGGGTTTTGAGCAGAAAGAAATCCAGTTTCTGATCATTATTGATCATGACGGAAATTTCATAGATTTGCAGGATACTCGTACACCTTCGGGAAAGAAAATGATAGCAAGACAGTTTAGGGTTCCCAAGGAAAGTGGCCGATCGGGTAAGAACGCGTGGCAAGTAGCAAATCTGCTGTGGGATCACTATGGGTATGTACTGGGATGGCCCAAATCTGAATCTGATTCAGACAAGGAAATGGCTCAGAAACAACATGGCTCTTTCGTATCGAGAGTCGTGGCGCTTCATACTGAGTATCCTAAAGACAGAAGGATACGTGCCGTTCATCGATTTCTCACATCCGATCAGAAAGAAAAGGTCTTCCAGCATCCCTCGTGGCAAGAGTGTAAAAAAATCCCCGGCTGTAATCTGAGTTTTCGTCTGAACGACGACGAACTAAGTCTGGTCTGTGAGAGCGAAAATGTCCAGGCTTATGTGGCAAATACCCCTGAGCCTGAAGACGATGATGGTGACGCATTGGCGGTTTCGGAGATTGAGGGAATTTGCCTTATCACTGGTGAGTGCTCATCAATAGCTCGTTTACATCCGAGGACTCCTATTCTTGGCGCGAAAAGCAATGCGAAGATCGTCTCGTTTCAGAAAAACATGGGATTTGACTCCTATGCCAAACAGCAAAGCTATAATGCACCGACAAGCAAACGTGCAGCCTTTGCATACACGACGGCACTCAATCATATGCTTGCTAAACAATCTCGCCAGAAGATCATGGTAGGAGACGCGACCACCGTCTTCTGGGCTGAGAGGCCAACTCTTTTGGAGGATGTATTTGCCGATTTGTTCGGTGAACCTGCAAAGGAAAACCCTGATCAGATGAACGCAGCAATCCGCGCCTTGTATGAATCACCAAAAACTGGCGCTCCGCCGCTAGATGAAGATTATACGCCCTTTTACGTTCTCGGCCTGGCACCTAATTCCGCACGGATAGCCGTGCGTTTCTGGCAGGCGGGCACGGTCGGGGAGACCGCCCGCAACATACGACGTCACTTCGAGGATTGCAACATTGCTCACGGGCCAAATCAGCCGAAACATCTTTCCCTGTTTCGCTTGCTGGTTTCTACTGCGGTACAAGGCAGGCATGAGAACATTCAACCCAATCTTGTCGGGGACTTCATGAAGTCCATCCTTGCAGGCACACCCTATCCCCAGACTCTCCTTGCCTCTGCAATACGTCGTTGCCGGGCTGAGCAGTCAAAACGAGATTCCAATACGGGAAAGCTATTAGAGAATGTTTCCTATCCTCGTGCAGCACTCATCAAGGCAGTGTTGGCACGAGAATCGAGATACTACAATCGTACAGAAAAGGAGGTCGGCATGTCACTGGATACCAGCAATACCAACTCCGGCTATCTGCTCGGAAGGCTTTTCGCCGTGTTGGAAAGAGTTCAAGCTGAATCGTCAGGAGGATGGGACAAGATCAACTCTACAATTCGTGATAGGTTTTATGGTGCGGCGGCAAGCACACCAGTAGCAGTTTTCCCTCACCTGATGAAGCTTAAAAATCATCACTTGGCAAAGCTCGATAAATACAAAGGCTTTTATGAGGGATTAATCGGTGAAATTGTGGAAAAGCTGGATGCGGACGAGGCCTTTCCCGCTCATTTAAGCTTGCCTGACCAAGGACGGTTCGCAGTTGGTTACTATCATCAACGCTATTACAAGAGAGAAAAATAAAACAACTCGAAGGAGGCTAAAAATAATGAGTACACATATTCAGAATCGGTATGACTTTGTTCTATTATTCGATGTGAAAGATGGCAATCCCAATGGTGACCCTGATGCAGGTAACCTTCCCCGTGTGGACCCTGAGACTGGTAATGGACTGGTTACCGACGTCTGTCTCAAACGTAAGGTTCGGAATTTTGTACAACTGTCTAAAAACGGTGCAGCAGGATATGACATTTTTATCAAGGAGAAAGCGATCCTGAATAACCTTATTGACGAAGCCCACGAGCAGAAGGAAGTCAAAAAAAAAGAAAAAGGTGAAAAGACTGAGGCTGCCCGTCAGTTCATGTGCGCTAAGTATTATGATGTACGAACTTTCGGTGCGGTCATGTCAACCGGCAAGAATGCAGGCCAGGTGCGCGGACCAGTGCAACTCACCTTCGCCCGGAGCGTTGACCAGATTGTGCCTCTTGAGCACAGCATCACCCGCATGGCCGTTGCCACCGAGGCCGAGGCGGAAAAGCAGCAAGGAGATAATCGCACCATGGGACGCAAATTTACGGTTCCTTACGGGCTCTATCGTTGTCACGGATTTGTTTCAGCACCTTTGGCCAATCAAACTGGTTTCAGCGAGGATGATTTGAACTTGTTCTGGGAGGCGCTTAAAAACATGTTCGAGCATGACCGTTCGGCTGCTCGCGGACAAATGGCGACAAGAAAGCTTGTCGTTTTCAAACATGATTCAAATATGGGGAATACTCCTGCCCATAAGCTTTTTGATCTGGTAAAAGTCTCTGCCAACTCTACTCCGGCAAGAGATTTCAGTAATTATGCGGTTGCCGTCCCTAAGCAGGCTGAAATGCCCCAGGGGGTAACCGTGCTTGAGATGTTGTAGTTCCTCGAGATTCGGAGGCTTTTGTGTCTTCTGATGATAAACCGGACCCCGTCATGGTCTCCGTTTTGGAGCATTATAGCTATTGCCCCCGGCAGTGCGCGTTAATCCACATTAAGCATTTGTGGAATAAAAATAGGAATAAAGAGTTGTTGAAGAAGCGCGATTAGATAAAAAAGGATATTTATGACAAAAAAGAACGAATCTGCTCTCGGTAAAGGCGAATTGATTCTGTATCAGACAGAGAACGGCAAGACCAGAATTGAAGTCCGATTCCAGGATGATACCGTCTGGCTGACGCAGAAACAGATGGCAAGCCTATTTGACAAAGATTCGGACACCATCGGTCTCCATATCCGGAACATTTACAAGGAAAGGGAACTGATGCCGAAGGGAACTACCGAGGATTCCTCGGTAGTTCAAGATGAGGGTGGTCGCAAGGTTCGCCGTAAGGTCAGCTATTACAACCTCGATGTGATTATTTCCGTGGGTTATCGGGTGAAATCCCTTCGCGGCACACAATTCCGCATCTGGGCTACCCAACGGTTGCGGGAATACATTATCAAGGGTTTTACCCTGGACGACGACCGGCTGAAACAGGCCGGAGGCGGCAATTACTTTGATGAACTGCTGGCCCGGATTCGGGATATCCGCTCGTCAGAAAAGGTCTTCTGGCGCAAGGTGCTGGATATTTATGCCACCAGCATAGACTATGATCCCGATACTGATCTTTCCCAACAGTTCTTTGCGGCGGTGCAGAATAAAATGCACTGGGCCGCGCACGGGCATACTGCCGCCGAGATCATTTACGGCAGAGCGGACGCCGCAAAGCCGAACATGGGCATGACTTCGTGGTCGGGGGATAAGCTCCGGAAAACAGATGCCGAAATCGCTAAAAACTATCTGAATGCAAAAGAGCTTGATGTACTGAACCGGATCGTCAACATGTATCTGGAATTTGCGGAACTTCAGGCGTTGGGCCGCAAGCCCATGTATATGCGCGACTGGATTGCGAAACTGGATGACTTTCTCAAACTCAGCGGACGCGATATTCTCACGCATGCCGGAAAAATCAGCCATGATAAGGCATTGGAGAAGGCGCACGCCGAATATGAACGCTATCGGATAGAACGATTGAACGCGCCGTCCCCGGTGGAACGGCAGTTTCTTGAAGCTATCAAGGATATAAAACAGATTGAACAATCGAGAAAACAAAGACGCAAGGATGAAAACTGACCGCTCGCAGATGTCCGCCTCCGGCGGATGTGAAGCTGAACCCATCATGGTCTCCGCTCTGGAGCATTACAGCTACTGTCCCCGACAGTGCGCCCTTATTCACCTTGAGAACGTGTGGGACGAGAACATCTACACCATGCGGGGGCGGGATGTTCATGAGAACGTGGATGATGACTCCTCCCATGTAATGGCAGGGGTTCGGTATGAGCGGGCGCTGCCCATCTGGTCCAGGCGGATGAACCTGGTGGGCAAAGCGGATCTGGTTGAGTTCCACGGCGATATTCCCTATCCTGTCGAGTACAAATCCGGCCGTCGTCGTAAGGGCCGGCATGAGGCAATCCAACTATGCGCGCAGGCCATGTGCCTTGAGGAGATGCTCGGAGTAAAGGTCGAAAGGGGCGCTCTTTACTGGCATGGTTCTCGGAAGCGGAAAGAAGTGATATTCACCGAAGAGTTGCGGCGCCAGGTGAAGGAGGCCGTCCTTGGCGTCCATGCCATGATCGCGAAAAGACGTGTGCCGCCGCCGGTGAATGATAGGCGATGCAAAGATTGTTCGTTGAGGGAATCATGTTTGCCGAACGTGGTCGATGACAAGGCCAAGTGTCGGAAGGCGCTCGGAGAACTGTTCGAGACGAAATAAATTCCATCCGCACCATCGCGCGTTTTCGTATTGAGCGTATATTACCGAAGAAGGGGAACTGAAAGCGGAGCCAGTTATTAAGGATTTCTTAATAACTGCCGCTGACGCGGCGGTTATATGAAGAGCGGCAGGGGAAAAAACGGAAAAAGGATTGCGCCATGACCGAACCCAACCTCATCCCGCCCCATGGCGGATACCGGGACCTCCAGTCGTACAAGATGGCGGAGATCGTGTACGACGCGACTGTTACGTTTTGCGACCGGTTCATCGACAAACGCTCGCGCACTCACGACCAGATGGTGCAGGCCGCAAGAAGCGGCAAGCAGAATATCGCCGAAGGCAGCATGGCTTCCGGCACTTCGAAGAAGACCGAGATGAAACTGATCGGTGTTGCCCGGGCGAGTCTTGAGGAGTTGCTGCTGGATTTTCAGGATTTCCTGCGTCAGAAGGGCTTGGCGCTTTGGGGGAAAGAACACCCTCAAGCCCAGGCCATAAGGAAACTGGCCTGGGCGAAGAATAGGTCCTATGCGACCTATAAGGCCTATATCGAACAAAGTTCGCCGGAAGTTGCCGCCAACACGATGCTCTGTCTGATCCATCAAACGAACTATCTACTCGACCAGCAACTCAAAGCTCTTGGAAAGGAATTTTTGAAGGAAGGCGGGTTCACTGAACGGCTCTATCGGACAAGATCGCAGGCGAAAAAGAAAAAATAAGTCGCATATGTCTTATAAGATTCATTAAAGAGGGATGAATATGGAAACGAGTATAGCTGTTTTTAAAGGCAAGGAAATCAGAAAGACACTCCATAAGAATGAATGGTGGTTTTCCATCGTCGATATATGCGAAGCGCTCACTGAAAGCGCCGATGCTGGAGCATATTGGAGAAAATTGAAACAGAGACTCAAAGAAGAAGGAAGTGAAGTCGTGACATTTTGTCACGGGTTGAAGTTGACTGCGCCAGACGGAAAGATGAGAGAAACAGATTGCGCAAATACCGAAGGTGTCTTCCGTATTATTCAGTCCATCCCCTCCCCCAAGGCCGAACCCTTCAAACGCTGGCTGGCGAAAGTCGGATATGACCGGGTGCAGGAGATCGAGAACCCCGAACTGGCGACGAAAAGGACACGCGCGTTATATAAGGCGAAGGGATATCCCGACGACTGGATAGAGAAGCGTATGCGGGGTATTGCCATCCGCGAAGAGCTTACTGATGAGTGGAAGAAAAGGGATGTAAAACATGAGAAGGAATACGCGATCCTCACTGCTGAAATTGCTCAAGCTGCATTCGGGATAACACCGGACAAACACAAAAAGCTAAAAGGGTTGAAACGTGAAAACCTCAGGGACCATATGACCGACCTGGAATTGATCTTCTCAATGCTTGGAGAAGCGGCAACAACCGAAATTACAAGAGTGGATGATGCACGTGGATTTGACGAAAATAAAAAAGCAGCGCACAAGGGTGGCGAAGTTGCCGGGAAGGCCCGGAACGACCTTGAACAAAAGACCGGCAGAAAGGTGGTTTCAAAGGCAAACTATCTCGCTGTTCCGGAAGCAAGGAAGAAATTAGGGAGAAAATAGACCGACATGAAACAACTCCTGAACACCCTTTATGTCATGACCCAGGGCACGTATGTCTGTCTGGATCACGAGACGGTCAAGGTTGAGGTCGAGGGTAAGGCGCAATTGCAGGTGCCGCTTCACCATCTGGGGGCTATTGTCACGATGGGTAATGTGATGTTGAGCCCGTTTATAATGGCGCGCTGCGCGGATGATGGCCGGGCAGTGGTGATCCTGGACAGAAACGGCCGTTTCAAATGCCGGGTAGTCGGCAAGACCAGCGGCAATGTCCTGTTGCGCCAGGCCCAGTATGAGGCAGTCCGGGACACGGATCGGGCTTCGGCTATTGCCCGAAATATCGTGGCCGGCAAAGTAAAAAATGCCAGACAGGTGCTCTTGCGCGGCGCACGGGAGAGCGATGATCAGGATGAGGCCGCAGTCCTGAGAAACGCCGGTGATATCCTTTCTAACGCCCTGCTTCATCTGAAAGATACAAATGATATCGATAAAGTGAGAGGATTTGAAGGAGAATCGGCCAGTGTCTATTTTAATGTCTTTGATCGGATGATAAAGGAAGATGCCCGCGCAACCTTCAAAATGAACGGACGGAGCAGAAGACCACCCCTCGATCCCGTGAACGGCCTCCTGTCGTTCCTTTATACGCTGTTGCTTGGTGATTGCGTCTCAGCCGTGGAAGGGGTTGGGCTGGATTCGCAAATGGGTTTTCTCCATGCCCTGCGGCCGGGGAGGCCTTCTCTGGGTCTGGACTTGATGGAAGAATTCCGTCCGGTACTGGCCGACCGCCTTGCCCTAACCCTCATCAATCGCAAACAGATTACCGGCAAGCATTTCGAGGTGCGACCCGGCGGCGCTACATATCTGAACGATGAGGGGCGGAAAGCGGTAGTGGTGGCCTACCAGAAACGTAAACAAGATGAGGTCCGTCATCCTGTGCTGAGCGAGAATGCCCCGTTTGGCCTTTTGCCTCATATTCAGGCAAGACTCCTGGCCAGGCACCTGCGCGGCGATCTGGAGGCATATACGCCTGTCTTATACTCATAAGGAGAGGATGCATGTGGGTTATTGTGGCCTACGATGTAAGCACTGACACAAAACCCGGCCGCAGACGCCTGCGGCGTGTCGCCCAGGTCTGCAAAGACTACGGCCAACGGGTGCAAAAGTCTGTCTTTGAATGCCAGGTCAATGAGATGAAATTTGAAGAATTGCGCAGGAACCTATTAAAAGAAATCAATAAGGAGGAAGACAATCTCCGGCTCTATCGGTTGGTAGAACCCCGTGACAATTATGTAGAAGAGTACGGACAGGCACGGACGATTTTCTTTGATGACCCTCTGATAATTTAGTGCGAACCTGGTGCGATGTCGGAAATGCCGGGGAGTTCGCAGACGTGGAGCAGTATGATTTTAGCGCCTTATAGAGGAGTATGGAGTTGATTCAAACTTTTTACGGTATTCGTTTAGCAGATTCGCAAAAATGGGTATGTAACTACCTATTTTTAGTCACAAAAAAACGGTGACGGTAGCGCCCGCCCGCAAGGGCGGGTGAGGATTGAAACCCGGTATAGCCTAACCATTTGGCCGTCGAGAAGAGTAGCGCCCGCCCGCAAGGGCGGGTGAGGATTGAAACTTGATTTGTGTATCTCGGAAACAGTCAAGCCGTCGTAGCGCCCGCCCGCAAGGGCGGGTGAGGATTGAAACCCGGCTCTGTTTCGGATCCGCCGCCTAACTCTTCGTAGCGCCCGCCCGCAAGGGCGGGTGAGGATTGAAACGCGTCGGAAAAGGAATACCAGAAGTACCAGGAACGTAGCGCCCGCCCGCAAGGGCGGGTGAGGATTGAAACCGGCAAAAAATCAGCGCAAAGGTCAACCCGTGAGAGTAGCGCCCGCCCGCAAGGGCGGGTGAGGATTGAAACTGGATGCTCCGTGCCTTGAATCTCCTGGACTTCGGGTAGCGCCCGCCCGCAAGGGCGGGTGAGGATTGAAACATGAAAAAAATGAGGTCGCTATTCGCTATAGAAATGCGGTTTCAATTCTGTTTCGGGGATGTATCGTGATGCCTGACGGAAGATGGCCTTGAGGGTTCCTTTGTCCAACTCAGGATGGACGGGGATGGTAAGGGGCTGTTTTGTGCTGTCCGGAAGGATGCGAACCAGTTTGACGTGGCTGCCTCGTTGAGCAATTACGATGAAGCCGAACACAGCGAGTATCTTTATGACATCCCGGCCGGATAGTGTTTTTAGTTTAGGCATGGACGAGGGAGTCGATTTCGAGGTTGGCGAGGATGGAGGGCTGGGGCGCCAGGTCGTAATCCGCGAGATTTTCGCCTTCGAGGTGAAGTTCTACGGCCTCTTTCAGGTTCACTGCCAGTTCGTCGAGCGTTTTACCCTGCGTAACCACTGGGAGGTCAATGCATTCAGCGATGTAATATTTCTCGCCTTTATAAACATGAAACTGAATAATCTTTTTCATATTGTGACGTTAACACACATGCTGAAAGAAGTCAAATAGTTGAACGGGCCATTTTTCCGATATTAATATTGCAGACGCCGGTTGGGCCATACACCGACAACCGGCTGCCGGCCGCCGCAGCCCGTACGGGGGACCGTAGGCTCTTATCTCCCATAGAGCATCCTGCCTTTTCGCAGATTGTTACTCGCGCTCATCCCTCCCCTGAACATATCCTGACCGGCATTAGAGGACATTCCATTAAAACAAGGATTGAAATCAGATTTCCGGTGGGCATAGCCCACCCTACGTAGCTGTTTTTAGACATGGGGAGGCTCAGTCGCCACGGAAGTATTGGACAAGAAGGGTTAAAAAGGATATAAGGAGATGTGAACGTATAGCCAAGGCCGGAAAAAATGTATCCCAGGGAAAAACAGACACTAAAGAAGATTGCCGCCAGACTCAAGAAAGACCTGCCTGACCGAATCGTTTCTGTACACGCTTTCGGCTCGAGAGTAAGAGGAAACCACAATGCCTGGTCCGACTTCGACGTGCTTGTCGTAGTACATAACAAGAATCCCGAGATTGAAGCAAGCATCATCGAAATATTTGTCGAGGAAGAAACAAAAAGCGATCTGTCTTTCACCCCTGTAATAAAAGACGCCAAGGCGTTTGAACTCGAAAGAAGGTTCCATACGCCGTTCTTTGACAACATCGTGAGAGAGGGAGTAGCCCTATGAGCCTGGAAGCCCAAGACAAAAGAGCGTTAAGCGATATCAGGATGGCCAGGGCCTACGAATTTCTGGACGACGGCAAAGCCAACTATAAAGACAAAAGATACAAAACGTCCGTACTGACGCCAGAGACTCCCTTCGCCTCGGAGAAGAAGCAATAAAGGCAATAGATGCCGTCCGTCAAAAGATGATAAAAACTATGCCTGTCCGGGAAATAGCAAAAGCAACCTCAAAGAAAGGCAAGAAACGCCAATAATAATCCACAAGCCTTAACAAGGCACGACCGGATATTTCGTCCCTCCAAAAGTACCGGCAAAAACATCACGTTTCTATTCAGTGAACACGGGCATTTTCCGCAACGCCCGCAAGGGCGGGTGAGGATTGAAACCGGCTCTCCCGCTTGGTGGGCAATGCCCACCCTACGTAGCTGACCGCCCCATAACAAACAAGACGGGGGCGGAAAGAAAATGATTCCTTGAGCGGCATCTGCTGGGGTATAATAATTAATGCTCATCCGGAAACTACCGTTTCCGGCTTCACGCTTTCAGCGATCAGCGATTAGCTGTCAGCATATTTGTTATCCGTTAACCGTTGTCCGACATTTTCTTTCGGTAAACGGTCAACAGTGAACTGTGAACCGGCTTCATGCCGATAAGGGAAGTCTTTCATGTGTGAATTTTGCATAAAGCACGGGGAAGGGAAGAAATGGTATGAGAATATCACCAATTATACCGAGGAGATGTTTCATCAGGTAAGCTCCGAAAAAAAACTGAAGGCCTATCTCAAGAATTTTTTTCATTCTCTGAGCATAGATGTACAAAGGGCATATACATGGAAAAAACGTCTCCCCCGTATTTACCGTCTTCTTGTCTATCCCCTGGTTACGCGGCATTTAAAGAAAACACACTTCGGACAGATCGTGCCTGTCGAAGATGTAGAAAATATCCTGGATAACTTCACATCAGTGGTAAGACTGCCGTGTATTTGCCGGAAGGTGACCACAGGCGAAAACAAAAGGTATTGCTTTGGCATCGGCATGGATCTGACCCCGGTATTTGAAGATATCCCTGATCTCAGCGACTTTGACCGGCTATCAAGCAAAGAAGCGAAACAATACATCAGGCATCTTGATGCCGAGGGGCAAACACACAGCGTCTGGACGTTCAATACCCCTTTTATCGGCGCCCTGTGCAACTGCGACAGGGATTGCATGGCGTACAGGTTCCAGTTGAAAATGCAGATCGGTAAGGCCATGTGGAAAGGTGAATATGTCGCAGGTATCGATCCCCTTCTGTGCAACGGATGCAAGGAGTGCCTAAAAAGGTGTTACTTTGATGCGATCACGTATGACCGGCAAAATGCAAAATGCTCTGTTCAATTGATGAACTGTTACGGATGCGGTATATGCCGGGCTGTCTGTAAAAATAACGCTATCAGTTTGATGAACAGAGACAGCGTCCCGCAAGAAGCGTATGACTGGTAAAATTGCACCGGTCGAAGATACGCCGTAGGCGTGTCATAGATGCGCCGTAGGCGTGCGCACCTGGTAATTTAGTGAAAAAGGGAGTTCGGGTGATACTTATCCTTTTAATGCCCGCCCGGCCCTACTGTGTACGGGGCTATGCGGACAGAGACCTGCATGGACCCGGCCTCGCCGCCGATATATTTCACGCTGAAGCCGGTATCTAAATAAAACATCCGCATCTCTTTATTATTAACGGAAAAAGCATCAATCTTCTTGTCTCCGGCATAGACTTCGATATTTCCCTTTGCGCCTTCAGGCTGGGCGACACAATCCACCCAGTAGTATGTCTTGTGGTCTCCATGTCCCTCATGTCCCGCATATGCAGGAACCGTTAGCGTATCCCCCACCCGCAACGACCCGCCGGCTATTTCCGTTAATTTCGCCAACTGGGCAGAGGCAGCACCTGCAAAAACCAGGCTGACAACCGCTACCAGAATTAAAGCAACCGCCATCTTTTTCTGAAACATGTTCCGGCCCTCCCTATGTGATCTTAATTCATATCAGATTCAGAACAAAATGCACGTCTCCGAATATTTCGCACCAAACCTTACCCTTTGTCAATAGATTATTTTACTGGAGTTTCCGGATCCAGGCTTTCAGCTATCTGCCATTAGCATGTTTGTTATCGGTTAACAGTCAGCCGTTGTCCGACATTTTCTTTCGGTAAACGGTCAACAGTAAACGGTGAACCGGCTTCATACTGACGGCTGAAAGCTGATCGCTGAGAGCTTTCATTCGGAAACGGCAGTTTCCGGCTGAAAGCTATTTAAGTTGAAGCTCTATTTCGCCGTCGGCAGGGCGCTGCCAGATACGGATCAGGCCCAAACGGGCTATTTCAAGCAAGGCGATAAAGGTAAGGATCATCCCGCGGCGGGTCAATGTACCGGTAAAAAGGGCATGAAAGGAAACAGGCTTCCCCGGCGAAAGACGGTTTAATATCTCATCGATCTTTTCACTCAGACTGATCCGGGTCAGGGTAATATCCATGAAATGTTCAACGGCCTCTTTCTCCATCAGGCGGCGAAAGGCGTCTATCAAGTCAAAAATCCCCACGGCAAATGCGGCCGGCTCCTTTTCCTTATCCCCTTCCTTTACTTCATCCGGCACAAAATCGCGGCAAAAGACGTCCCTGTCCAGCAGGGGGCGTTTTACCAGTTCCTCGGCGACGTCCTGGATCTCCAAAAGTTCCAACAAGGGACGTACAATCTCCAGACGGGGGTCTTCTTCATCTTCTGCCTGCGGTTGGGGGAGGAGCATGCGCGACTTGATATGGGCAAGGGTGGCCGCCATGACCAGAAACTCTCCGGCCACCTCGATGTTGAGGACACGCATGAGATCGAGATATTCCAGGTATTGCCGGGTTATTACAGCAATGGGGATATCGTAGATATTGACTTTGTTCTTTTTAATGAGATGGAGTAGTAAATCCAGCGGGCCTTCAAAGGCGTCTAATTTGACTTGATATTCCATCTCTGAGCACCCCAGACGGCGCCACGCACCTCTTCCATAGTGGCTGTGGCCTGCTGCCGGGCCTTGTGCGAGCCTTTCTCCAGAATCTCTATAACCCACTCCGTTTTTTTGAGAAGAGACTGTCTCTTCTGCCGGATCGGCTCCATAGCGGAAACGACGGCGGATGCCAGTCTCTTTTTGCACTCCACACAGCCTATTGTCGCCTTTTTGCAGGCATCCGTGATCTCATCCAGAACCACAGGCGGAAAATAAAGGCGATGCAGGGCAAAAGCGAAGCATCTTTCCGGATCGCCCGGGTCCCTGCGTCGCATACGGTTGGTATCCGTCACCATCTGACTTATTTTATGTGACATTTCTTCCGGCGTATCCGAGAGAAATATGGAATTGCCATAGCTTTTGCTCATCTTGCGGCCATCAATGCCCGGAAGCTTCGGAACCTCGGCAAGCATGGGTTCCGGTATGGGAAAAACCTCTTTGTAAAGAAAATTAAACCGCCTTGCTATCTCGCGGGTCAGCTCCACGTGGGGCAGTTGATCGACGCCCACCGGCACACCGTTTGCCTTATACATGATGATATCAGCCGCCTGCAACACCGGATAACCTAAAAATCCATAGGTATTTAGATCCTTATTGACAAGCTGTTCCTGCTGTTCCTTGTAAGTCGGATTTCTCTCCAGCCAGGGCAGCGGGGTAATCATGGACAAGAGCAGGTGCAGTTCAGCGTGCTCCTTGATTTCCGACTGGATAAAGAGGGTGCTCTTCACCGGATCAATCCCTACACTCAGCCAGTCAATAACCATGTTGACAATATTGCCCTGAATTTCTCCGGCATTGTTGTATTCCGTGGTCAGCGAGTGCCAGTCGGCCACGAAGAAAAAGCAATCATATTTTTTTTGCAGGGATAACCAGTTCTTAAGTACACCGTGCAGGTGCCCGAGATGGAGGCGGCCTGAAGGCCGCATACCGCTTAGGATCCTCTTCGGTTCCGCCATGAATATCTCCTTCCACAACCATGAAAGGCAAAAACCTTCCCTAACTCGATCTCAACTTAAAGTAATTTGTAACTATTCAGCCACTAAGACCAAGATTATTCCTTCGTGTCTTGGTGCCTTGGTGGCAAAAGTTTTTCTCTGCGTCTTTTGCGTCTTTGCGGTGAAAAAGTTTTTCTACGAAGCCGTCAATTTTTGTCGCGACTGTGCTACGAACATTAGGCGAAAACCATATCGCTTTGCAACAGTAACCCGGTTAACATTCTTATCACAGGAAAAACCAGCCGGTCAATAATGCCTGTAAAAAGTAATAAAAGTAAAATCAAAAAACCAAAACGCTCTATGCGGGCGTAACTATCGGCCAGCGTGGCCGGGAGAATACCGGCCAGAATTTTGCTGCCGTCTAAAGGCGGGATGGGGATAATATTGAAAATAGCCAACCCGACATTAATGCGCACCGCAGCATAACTCATCAATAGAAGCGGCTCCGTTATAAAGGCCAGCGGCATGGACCCCCCCCCGCCGCCCAGACTGAAACCGGCGGCCAGCACGTGGTATAGAATCGCACTGCAGACCGCCAGGATAAGGTTGGAAAGGGGACCGGCCAGAGATACCCAGACCATGTCCCTCCGGGGATTTTGAAAATTATACGGGTTAACGGGCACCGGTTTTGCCCAGCCGATCATCTGCGTCAGAAAAAAGACTACCGTACCCACTAAATCAAGATGTTTTATGGGATTAAGCGTCAGCCGCCCATGCAGACGCGCCGTCTTATCCCCCAGGCGGTCGGCCACCCAACCGTGCGCGACCTCATGCACCGTGACAGCCAGCAAGACAGCCGGAACCAGTATCACCAGGCGTTGTATGGTCTCTTCCAATCTCTAATTATCCCTTCTTTATATAGGTTTCCCGTACAAATCTCAGTTCATCAGGCTTAGACTTAACTACGCCGTCTAATTTTGCCTTTAATACAGCTTCAAGGATGGCCTTAAATTGCGGCCCCGGCTCAAGTCCCAGGGCGATGAGGTCATCCCCGGTGATCTGCGGTTTTATGCTGCTGAGCTTCGCAATATACAAAGAAATGGCTTTTTGGCCAGTCTTTTTTGCAGCCCTGGCCATCATATACAATATGAATTCAGTGCTAAGCGGCCTTAATAGCGTGCAAATTTCACTGGGCAGTATGTGCTCCCGTTGATTCAGATGGGCCAAGGCCTTATTCGCCAGTTCCCGTTCCTGCATCCAATCCGATTTACTACGGGGTGAAACGGCCAGCCGGTCGCAAAGGGCCCCGAATTCTGTATTAGACAGGCGCTCCGCCAGGACTAAAAGATAAGACACCCAGCTCCCGACCGGTTTATCGATAAAAGACAGATGATACCAGGAAAGGGCGGCCTTCAGATTGTTAAACAGATTCTCTAGTTCGCCGGTGCACGAAATGGCCGGATGAATAAATTTCAGAAGATCAAACCCGGCCAGCCGTTTGACGGCAGGCAATGGGTTCTCTTCAGATAGTATAAGCCTCAGTTCACTCGTAAGCCTTTTGCCGGAAAGCCGGTCGAATAAATTCATGCGAACCGCATTCTGGATAAGGTTAGCCGTATGCTTTCCTATCTCCAGGCCATATCTCTGTTCAAACCGTATGGCCCGGAAGACACGGGTAGGGTCTTCCACAAAACTTAGATTATGAAGGACTCGAATGCGCCTGTCCTTTAGGTCACGCTGGCCTCCAAAAAAATCAACCAGGGTGCCGAAACGCGGCCGATTAAGTTTTATGGCCAGGGTGTTAATAGTAAAATCTCTCCGATAAAGATCCAGTTTAATGGAACTTAACTCCACAGTGGGCATGGCCGCCGGATATTCGTAATATTCCAGACGGGCGGTGGCCACGTCCAATTTAAAACCGTCTGGAAAGATAACCACAGCCGTGCCGAACTTCTTATGGCTCTTGACCCGGGCTGAAAAATTTTCCGCCAGCCGCTGGGCAAACCTGATGCCGTCACCCTCAATAACCAGGTCCATATCCAGATTAGGCAAGCGCAGGAGGAGATCCCGGACAAAACCTCCCACGACATACGCATTGCAATTAACTTCATCTGCTATCTTGCCAATGGCCTCCAGTAAGGATACTATGTGCGCCGGAAGCCGCTCACGGAGAATAGCGGTAATATTCCTTTCCCTTGCATAATATCCTTTTTCCTGTTCTTCTATTATATGGTGGGGGATACGTGACTCATCGGCTACCAGGATATTCAGAAGGTCTGTGCGGGTAATAACCCCCACTACCCGGCCGGCCTCTACTACCGGGAGAAACCGCTGTTTGCGATCTATAATGATGGCCTGGATCTCGTAGAAACCGGCCTCCGGGCCAACCACAGCAAATTCGGTAGTCATGTATTCGCTTACCGGCAGGTTCTCTAATCCATGGAAAATGGCCTTTTCAATGACCCGGCGGGAAATAAGCCCTGCGATCTTGCTGTCTTCTATTACCGGCAGGACAGTTATGTTATAGCGGGTCAGCATCTCATTAGCCTGTTTCATAGGGATATCCGGAGTGACATAAATAACCGGTCCGGACATAATCTGCCGTGCCGTCTTCTGCGGGGTTATCTCCCTATGCAGGATGCCGATGAGTTTTTCCTCCGCCTCCAGTATGGTTAGCTCCTTTATAGTGGCAGAAGCCGCAGTGGGATGCCCCCCGCCGCCAAAATCAGCCAGGATCGTAGCCACGTTAACTTCCGGGTTGCGACTGCGGGCAATAATAAAAATGCGATCTTCCATGGAAGCCAGACAGAAAAGGACATCCAGATTCTCCATGTCCATAAGTTTGTGTACCAGCACCGCCAGATCACCCACATACTTATTGACCGTGACTTTGCTGATGACGACATCGATCCCACGAATAGCATAGGTGGAAGCCGACTGAATCAGATCATTAAGTATGGAGACCTGCTCGGCCGTAAGCTCCCGTGTCAGCATATCTGAAATAATGTTGAGGTCCGCCCCCTTTTCGAGCAGAAGGGATGCGGCTTTCAGGTCTTCGGCAGTAGTGGAAGCGAAGGTGAAGGAGCCGGTGTCTTCATATATACCCAGGGCCATGATCGTGGCCTCTTCCGGGGTGATTTCTATTCCCTTCTCCTGTAATAACCCCGTCAGAATAGTAACCGCAGCGCCTACCGGACGTATGATTTCCACATTACCTTTAATATCCTCGGCGGAAGAAGGATGGTGATCATAAATATGGACCTCTATACCCGGGTTTTGCAATACCTCCGCAAACCGGCCAATACGCCCCGGCTGTCTGGTATCCACCAGAATGAGCCGGCGTATGTCCGCTATGGGGACGTTTTTTATGCGGGTAAAGTCATAAAGATAGGCCGTCGATTGTACAAAAAAATCCCTGATAGTCCTTTCCGTGGAGCCGGGGAAAGATAATATGGCGCCGGGATAGAGTTTCTTGGCGGCCAGCATGGAAGCCAGGGCATCAAAATCAGCATTGAGGTGGGTGGTAATAAGCTCTATCTGCCTATGATTCCTGGCTGAACCTCTATCAACGCCTTTTTTTGATCCGGAAACCTGTTTCACATTCATACGCAAGACTGTTAACCACGGGGATGGTATTTTTTATGGACGGCCTTGAGGCGTTCGCCGGTCACATGGGTATAAATCTGTGTAGTAGATATATCGGTATGGCCCAGCATTAATTGTACGGAACGCAGGTCCGCCCCTCGCTCCAGGAGATGGCTGGCAAAGGAATGCCGCAGGGTGTGAGGGGTAATCTTTTTCGTGATCCCTGCCGTACCGGCATATTTGCGGATTATCTTCCAGAACCCCTGACGCGACAATCTGTTGCCGGAACGGTTGACAAAGAGAAAAGGGCTTTTTCTCCCTTTTAAAAGGCGGGGACGCATAATATTTAAGTAGGTTGTAAGCCTCTCTCTGGCTGCTTCGCCCACCGGTACAATACGTTCCTTCGCCCCCTTTCCCATAGTCCTTAAATAACCCACAGTAAGGTTCACATCACCGGCTTTAACCGCGACCAATTCCGATACCCGAAGTCCGGTGGCATAGAGCAGATGGAGCATAGCGGCATCTCTTTGTCCCAAAACATCCTGTAAGGAAGGCTGGTTGAGAAGGCTGTCCACTTCTTCCACACTTAATGTATCCGGGAGTCCGGACCGGAAGCGCGGGGATTCTATGGAACGCATCGGATTGGCGCTGATTATTTTTTCGCTCAGCAGAAACCGGAAAAAGGAACGGACCACTACCAATGTCCTAGCCACACTGCGGGACGAAAGGCCCTCCTCCCGTAAATAACGTAGAAAGGAGAGGACATGCAGCTCCAGGATATCTTCAACCTTCCTGACCCCCTCAGCAGAAAGAAATTGCCGGAATTTCTGCAGATCATGGTTGTAGGACGAAAGCGTATTCCTGGCCAAACCTTTCTCTACGGCTAAAAAATGCATAAAGTGGTCCAAGTGCTCTTCCATGGTGGCCATAGCCAAAAATCCAGATTGTACACATACTTATACCGGAGTTTCCGTGACAAAACAACTGTTTTGTGGCCTTATTCTATCTGAGTCGTCACCCTCGCTTTCTCTTTGCAAACCGCTAAAAGCATGGCATAGTATTTTATAAGCGATCAGCTTTCAGCATGTTTGTTATCCGTTAACCGTAAACCGTTGTCCGACATTTTCTTTCGGTAAACGGTCAACAGTAAACGGTAAACCGGCTTCATACTGACGGCTAAGGAATAACATTATGACAAACGACATCTCCGCCGCCCTCCTTTACCAGATCAAAAAAGAGATAGCCGAGCGCTACTTTGGGGCCCGTAAGGCTATTGAAGAGGAGAAGGAATCCTTAAAGGAACACATTCAGGCCCATCGGGATACCATAGGGAAGATGGTCTATGAGGATTTCTGCCGGATTTATCAGTTGCTCGGGACGGAAAAACTGGTTGAAGAGTTTTGGGAAATAGTCGGACTGGAGGCCAGGCCGTTTTATGACCGTTATCTCCAGGAAACCGGGGACATAAAGTCATGTCTTTTAGCGCCCATAAAGGCGCATGGCCTGACAGAAGCAGGGAGGTATAAAAATCTCCTCATGGACTGCTATAAACGCCTTCTGGACGATCTGAAACGATACCGGGAAGGGTATCATGGCTTAATGGAAGAGTGTCTGATGATTAATGAAGAGATCAAACAATTAACAGCAAATTACAATCTCAATGAGATATTGACTTTCGTTCGTAGTATAGAAGACATCGGTTTTATGGCCGGGGTGCTGGGGGAGACCATAGTGCCCACCCAACGGGAGGATTTAGAAAAAAAGCTGGCCATTTCCAAACTGAATTGTCCGGGAAAAAATATAATGGAAATCCCGCCACTGCCCAAGTTGATTCAGGTAAAAACCAAACTCAACCACCTGGCAGAAAAGGCATATCAAAACAGGAGAAAACATATAAAAAAGGGGATGGGCCTGTAGCTGCCCATCCCCGCTATCTAAATTACAACATATCTAAATATCACACAAAGCCGCCAAGGACGCAAAAAGAACAGAATTTGGAACTCAGGAACTCATAAAAAATCTCTTATTCCTGATTTCTTGATCTCCAGATTTTCATTTTTTCTTTGCGGGCTTTGCGCCTTTGCGTGAGAAATTGACTTGTTACAAAGCCGTCAACGGTTAAAATTCATACCAGGTAGATACGGTAAAGCGATTGCCGCTGTTGGTATCGCTGAGGCGTTCCGTCTTTAAATGGATAAGTTCCGCCCCCACCTTAATGGCCCTGGTCAACTGATACCATGTGTTAAAAAACAACTGGCTGTTCATGGTAAATTGGCGGTCACGCGCCGCGTTTCCGTCATTAAAGTTAATCCCTGCCAGGTCTTCGTCCCTGGGATCGTCAACGCCATAACCCACTGTGAAGCAAAGTTTTGGGTTGGCCTGGTACGTAAGATCTACAAATCCACCTATAGCCCAGATGGCCTCCGGGTCAGCCGCATCGCTGGCATGTGAATTGACCCCCAGGTCATAGCGCAGGAATTCGTCTCCGATACCCTGACCGATCCAGGGCTCAGCCCTGAGTGTAAACGGCCCGCGTGCCAGTTTAAGCTCGGCCGCCAAGAGATAACGCTCTATCCGATGTCCATCAGTACTCGCGGTTGTCTTATATATGGACTCGGTTTGGTACCCACCGCCCAAGGCTATAGAGTTTCCTTTGCCGAGGAAGCCCCCGTTGTAGGCAATACGGCCCAACACCCAGGGCATACGACCTTCTTCCGTAGTTTCCTGGCGACGATGCTTCATCGCAGAGGCCAGTATCTCAAAATCACCTATCTGTTTTCGCACTGTGACCTGGGGCACGCGCCACCAGAGGTTGCCGGCCGCGGTCAGGATACCGAAGTCCACCGTGTTCGGGTTCAATTGGGCCACCGGTATCCAGTCCTGACCGACCAGGATGCTGGTGTCACATGGGTTATAAATCATTTTCACATAACCCAGGCGCATGCGCGGAATAAGGTTATTGCCGCTGTTGGTCCCGTAGAAATCCACTTCAAAACGGCCAAGACCGGTCCAATCTCCGTCCGTGTGGCTGGCCTCAAAACCGAACCGTGTATCCCGCGGATTGAAGTTGGTAGAATCATTCCTGTAACTCGATCCGGCCTTAACCGCGCCTATGAAGTCATTATACTTCTCGAATTGGGCGGTATCATAATTAACATCGACCTTCACCCGGCCATATAAACGCATATTGTATTTGGTCCAGACATCACCTTCGGCAGGTTTTGCCGGAGCGGCCACAGCAGGCAGAGCGGCCTTTGCCGCGGCCGCCTTGATCTCAACCAATTCCGCCTCTCTTTGCGCCGCCTGGGCCTTCAGGCTTTGGATCTCTTTCTCGAGACGGTTCAAACGCTCCTCGAGGGTCTCGCTGAATGCAGAAGCACATGTCATACATAAAAAAAATAAGAAGAATCCTATAGTCGCTGCTCTTTTCACCCTCAGTTCTCCTTTCACCTTTTAAAGCTTACTGCGATGTGAAATGGCTATGTCCAGAAATCGATCTTCCCGGTAGCCAATGAATAATAGGCCCCCATAATCTTGATCTCGCCCTTCTTTTGCATCTCGGCCAGGGCCTGGCTCTCTTGCGCAATCTGTTTGACCGTCATGCGCACGTTCTCCTTAGCCGCAGCCTCTACCAGGTCTTTACCCTGCGCCCCCGTCTTCTTGGCTTCCAGGACCGCAGGCATAAGACGCTTAACAATGTCGCCGAGGGCCGGAGTTTCCGCAGGGCCGGGATGTTCGGCCGCCTTCACCGCAGCGCCCACTGCGCCACAAGACTCATGCCCCATGACCATGATGAGCCGGCTTGTAGAATGTAGGGAGATGTATTCCAGGCTGCCTAACAACTCTGAAGTTATCATATTACCGGCCACACGCACAACAAAGAGGCGCCCCAGCCCTTCATCAAAGATAATCTCCGGGGGGGTCCTGGAATCTGCGCAACAAAGGATACTCGCATACGGCCACTGGCCCTTGGTAAGTTTTTCACGCACCTTCGGCCCAACACCGGGGTCGGATTTTCTCTTCATGGTCACGAAGCGCTCATTGCCTGCCTTTAAAAGCTTCAAGGCCTCTTCCGGTGAGACCAGCTTCTCCGCGCCATGGTGCCCATGGCCTCCGACTTCAGATGCCCATGACAGCATGCCATCAACCCTGGAAACTGCCAGGCCGACTGCTGCCGCGCCAAAACCTTTGAGTAATTCACGACGGGAAATCATTCTTTTGTCCTCCTTTGATATTAATTATTCCTTGAAAGGGATATTAAAATGTCTGGTAACACTTTAGGTTTTGAAAAAAATATCTAAGCAAGGCGCTGTAAGGGCCAAAAGCCCCCTCAATCCCCCTTTCCCAAAGGGGGAAGCGTTTCTCCTACCTTTGAAAAAGGGAGGTCGGGAAGGATTTAATAATACTTTTTCAAACAGCTAAGCTGATACAATGCCTAGGATAATGAATGTATATTCATTTGCGGATTTGAGTATATGAAAAAGAGTGGTTATGTGTCAATAAAAATATGATTCCCCCGTATATCGTGAAAATGTTCCCATTGACATACGGAAAAAGAGGCGAGAGAGAACCAGGGGACAGCTACAATCCTGGGTTAATGCGCCAAATTGACTTTATAGAGCGTAGCCTGAATATCTTCGATAATTGTTTCGGTGGGCCTGGCCGGGTCTAAGATGGTCAATATCTTATACGGGCGTGATCTTTTATCTAGCAGGATAACCAAAGGAGTCCTGGCCTTCTTTAAGGCTTCGTGGACCTTAAAATCCGGGTCAGCGATAAGGGGAAACATAACATTATAGTATTTCCTGAAGTGTGTAACCTCTTTATTATTGTTGCCGGTGCCTACCCCGATCATTTTCATATTTCTTCTGATAAAATCATCCTTCTGGACAAGCTCATACAACCGGTTAAACTTAGTGGTCTGCTTCTGACAGACGGCGCAATAAATGCTAAAAACCTCTATCCATAGAACCGTTGGCCGGATGTCGCTTAATGAAAACGCCTTTCGCCCTAAAAGCCCAAGGTACTTTTCATCATCCGGGGATAATGAACCGGACAGCGGAATATTCGGGAAAGAGTCGCCGGCCTTGATAACTGCAGAATATTGGCTGGCAAAGCTGGGTTGGGAAAGCAGACAGGATAATAGAGTAAGAAGACAAAAGAGGCAAAGTACGGTACGGCATCTACCGGGCTTTATGTCACCTTGCTGCGTTATGGCTGAGAAGAAAACGATGACTGAACCGCCTCCTTTCTAAGATAAAAAGGGCTCCGGCCATTAATAGCCAAAACACATTAAATACGATGTGCCAATAGCTTATGCCGCCGGTTATGGTGTCCTCAGCAAAACAACCGCAATAAAATTCCATGCCCCGGGCAATGTTGAGGCCGGTAACCAGGATGAATAATACCAGCAAACTACCCTGTATAACTATACAGGCCCTGACAAGGATACCTATCAAAAGCAGGGATCCTGTCCAAAACTCGAGCCAGGGCAATACCGTCGCCGTTATATTTACCATCCAATAAGGCAGCACCTCATAATTGGCAACTATGTTTTTAAATCGAATGGGATCCCGGATTTTACTAAGGCTCGCATATATAAACAATCCACTCAGGCCCAGTCTTAATATCAATATGATAATACCCCGGTAAGGAATCGACTGTTTGCTGAGTAATCTCTTATCCCTTTCAACATTTGCCATATCTTAAAAACTCATTAGAAAATAACGGTCACGTTTTTATGCCCTTTTAAAGCCAAAAGATAGGCCAGTTCCCGGTCACAGGCCCGGCTGATAGTCCGGCCGTAAACAAAAATAGGGGTATCAGGAGGCGCATCAGCCAGATAAAGACCATGAAAAAAGTCGAATTGGACAGGTGGAAAATTAACCGCACCCATTAAATGATCTTTCTCATAAAACTCATGGGGACGGGCGTCAAAGATGAGGCAGCAGGAATTTTTACATTTTTCTCTCTTGAATGCATTTAAGTCCATTTCACGGTGAAAACTGCTATCCATATAGGCAGGTAACAATGGAATCCCATCCGCCCGAAGCTCATTTACTATAATACCGCTAAAGATTCCCACGCACATGATTATCATCAGGTCAAAAAGGACTCTTCTCCACATGATTATTATCACCTCTAAGTCGTTTCCAGATAAGCGCTAAGTAAGAAACAAAGACTTACTAAAGTATCATCGACAAAAGCGCAAGACAAATATAACTATGTGAACTTTTTATCAATTTTCAAATTAACCGCAGGCCCGCCTTGCATAAAGCAATATCTGTGCCGAAAATTCACCAATGCCTTGAGTGTAAACAAATATATTTAGTTATATCAGTATGTTATTATTTATTTAATAAAATGGGGTGCCGGGTAGGGACAAAAAATGAAAATTTTTTCTACTTTTTTGTGGGTAATTTTTTATCCATAAGGTGTGGAAATATTATTCCTATTCTAGTACTCAGCGATCAGCTTTCAGTCGTCAGTATGAAGCCGGTTCACCGTTTACTGTTGACCGTTTACCGAAAGAAAATGTCGGACAACGGTTAACAAACATGCTGATAGCTGACTGTCGAAGATTCGCCGGTATTGTGGCGAACTGACCGTCCCCTCCGGCCTTTGGCCGACCGTAGGCCGGAATTGGGGGGTTCCGGATGAGCACTACTTGGTTCTAAAAGGAAGGCTGGCTGGGTTTTAAACTTTTAAAACGCCCAGACGGAAGACACAGGCCTTTGAAAACCTTGCTGTGAGGCCAAAATATCCAGATGGAGGGTTACCAGATCTTCCAGCGCCAACACCGGCTCATAGCCAAGATTCCTTGAATCTACGGTCTTAATATACTGATGACACTGGTCACATAAATCCACCCGGTAGCCTTCATTGCCATCCGCAAAAAAATAATGCAAGGTTTTGTGGTCGTTATTCCCGCAGAAGGGACAGATCAAACGTTGTATCCGCCATTCGTGACCGCAGAAGGGGCATAGAACGTATCTCTTGCCGCCATCTTTTCCAAACAAGGCCATACATGGTGCAGAACCACAGATCGGGCAATAGCCCTTAGACCAGATATCTATGGGTATAGGTTCTTTAAACTGCCTGATATTTCGAAGATACACCGAGGCGTTGGCCTTGATGGATGATTCAACACTGGTTCGAACCAGAAAAGAAAGCGCAGGGTAGTAGATTTTTAGTTGATAAGCGGTGTCCTGAAGGAATTTTTCATCAAGATAATTTGACAACACGGCCTCAATATCCAGGGCCTTCTGCAAAACGGCCTGGTTAATTTTTACCATCTCTTCTCTCAGCTTGGGTGGGGCCTTTTCACCAAGCTGCAATATCGATTCAAAAATTTTTTGAGCAGTCAAGACGTCCACGTGAAAATCTTTTTTATTTAATAAGGGGAGTCCCTCCTGGAACCTGGCCTTCTTCAGATTTCTCTCTATTTCTATTGGCGGGATATCAATGGCTATTTTTATTTCATTCTGTGCCTCCCGGATGCCCTCATAGAAATCCAGAAGTTGCCTGTAACCAGGCATCTTCTCCCTAAACCACGCAATCCTCTCTTTAAGTCGGGCCAGGCCGTTATCCATATACTTGATGAATTCGTAACCAGTCTGAAATATCACGCCAGGGACACAAAAAGAACAAAATTTGGAACTCAGGAACTCATAAAGAAAAATGCTGTCCTATTCCTGATTTTTCGCCTCGGCGAATCTGCCTATGGCACGACTTGATTTCCAGATTTTCATTTTTTCTCTGCGGTCTTTGCGCCTTAGCGTGAGAAATTGCCTTTTTATGAGACCATCATACTTGCCACGTAAGATTTCAGCGAAATATAGGCATCGTCACCGGTTATTGCTCATTGGTTAATATGAAAGGCCGATTACTTTTACTGATGACAAATGACCATTGACTAATGACATAATGGGAGGTGACACGGTTAGTGTCACCCCCCATTATGCTTGATTCCTAACCCGGCCAATTCGCCAAATTGGCCAGAGGCCGTATCATTTTCTTGATGGCTGCCAGCCTGGTAACACCAAAGGTGTCATTAGCCGCAGCGAACTTGTGATATTTTTGAGGATCATCAACTACCAGGAAGATAGTCCGCACTTCATCCGCATTAAGGAGCTGTGCCTTGGGATACTTTTTCTTGATTTCTTCCAGCCTCTTATTGGCTAAAGCCAGCATCTTGTCCCGATCCCCGAAATTCATGGCGCCGGAGGGACAGGTCTTGACGCAGGCAGGCAACAGGCCGTTAGTGATCCGGTCTAAACACATGGTGCATTTGGCCATCGTCCCGGTCTTTTCATTCCGGCGCGGGACGTCATAGGGACAGGCCGAGCGTATCTCTTCGAAATCGGCCTTGCTGACTTTTATTTTAGTGTTGAACAAGACGGCGCCGGTAGCCGCATCCCGGGTAATAGCCTTGGAACCAAGCCCCTGAGCCATTTCCATACAGGGCGCATCGATACAATGCCGGCACTGGTCAGGAAAGAAATACCATTTTACCTTACCGCCCTCTTCCAATTCATTGAACCGCACCAGTTTAAAGGTGTTAGAGGTGAAATCCGGCGGGTTCTGATAATTACCCCAGTTTCGCTGGGTAGTTACCTCTGCCTTGTTTTTGTTCCACTGTTTGCAGGCTACCTGGCAGCCCCGGCAGGCCGTACATAAACTTGTATCTATGAAAAATGATTTACCAGCCATTCTAGGTCACCCCCTAACCCTTACTTTTTATTTTTCTTACGTTGGCCATGAAGGCCTTGGACTCCGGTATCATGGTATTGGCATCGCCGATATTGGGCGTCAGCAGGTTAGCGCTGTCTCCACCCCGACTGAACTTCTTATTTTCCGGCCAGCGCCAGCCGAAGTGCCAGGGGATACCAATCTGATGCACCGTCTGTCCGGCGATATTAAACGGCTTCCAGCGGGCAGTCACAATGGCCACGGCCTTTACCTTGCCACGCGCCGTTTCCACCTCGACCAGGTCTCCGTTTTTGATACCCTTTAGCTCGCCCAGTTCCTTACTCATCTCAACAAAAAGTTGCGGCTGGGCCTCAAGCAACCAAGGGAGCCAGCGGGTTAGAACGCCGGTCTGCCAGTGCTCGGTAACCCGGTAGGTAGTACAGACAAAGGGATACCTCGGATCGCAGGTAAGGTACTGATCCATTGTGCCCGCAAAGACTTTGGCCGCCGGATTTATACGCTGCGAAGACAAGAGATTCCTTTCGACCGGGCATTCCAGCGGTTCGTAATGTTCAGGGAAAGGTCCTTCGTTCAGGCCTGGTCCGAAGATGGAAGCCACACCATGAGGCTTCATGATAAACGGCAGTTTCGTCTTCTCCTTATTGACCATAGGAGGCCACCCGCCATCCGGCACATCTCCAACCCAACCGCCTTTCCCATCCCCGGCGGCAGGATCCCACCGGATAACCGCTCTTTTAGAATCCCAGGGATTCCCATTTAAATCCACTGAGGCCCGGTTATAAATGATCCGCCTGTTGAGCGGCCAGCACCATGCCCATTTGGAATAAAGACCTATGCCGGTAGGATCCGATCGGTCGCGGCGGGCCATCATGTTGCCGTCTTCATTATAACTGCCGCTATAAAGCCAGTTACCACACGAAGTAGTGCCATCATCCTTAAGCTTGGTGAAATTAGCGACCAGTTTCCCCGTGGTCAGGTCATAACCGTTAACCTCTTTGGCTACTTTATGGGCATCGAATTTTCCGTTGGTAGCATAGTCCATCTTCAGATTCAAAATGGGTTCCGGAAATTTGCCGCCTTCTTTGGCATAAAGCTTCCTGACGCTTTCATATAGTTCAAGCATAATGTCGCCATCAGGTTTCGCCTCGCCGAGCGGGTCGACCGCCTTGTACCGCCACTGCACCCAGCGGCCACTGTTGGAAAGGCTACCTTCCTTTTCCATAAAGGCGGCGCAGGGAAGCTGAAAGACTTCGGTCTTAATCTTTTTGGGGTTCATTCCCGGGCCATACCAGAAAGAACCCGTCTCGTTCTCAAAAAGATTCACGTTGACCAGCCAGTCAAGCTTAGTCAATCCCTCTCTGACCTTATTCGCATTAGCTCCCGAGCAGGCCGGATTCATACCCCAGGCAAAAAAGCCGGTAAATCGGCCTTTATGCATGTCATCAAACAGCGTTAGCCATGAGCAATTCTGGCCATCATCCAATTTGGGATGCCAGTCATATCCGAAATCATTTTCCTTTGTAGCTGCCTTGCCATACATGGATTTTAAATAGCTGACCATATACTTGGGACGGTTCTGCCACCAGTTGGCACTCATGGGTTCTTTCGTCTTTGGAGTATTCATTCCGTTGTAGGTAGCCAGATCTTTATGCTTGGCCTGCGGAGTGGGGTTGTAGGCGGAGATGATGTGGAACAAGAGGGCCATATCGGTTGAGCCCTGTACGTTTGATTCTCCCCGCAACGCGTTGATACCCCCTCCGGCCATACCCATATTGCCCAGGAGCAACTGGATTATAGCCATAGTCCGGATATTCTGGGTACCCACTGTATGCTGCGTCCAACCCATGGCATAAAGTTCAGTCCCTACCCGGTCCGGTTTCCCGGTAGAACCATAGATCTGATAGACTTTCAAAAGGTTCTCTTTGGGAGTACCGGTTATTTGGGAAACGACATCCAGGTCATAACGAGCGTAATGTTTTTTCAATAACTGATATACACAGCGCGGATTCTGTAAGGTCGGATCCTTTTTGATGATTCCATTTTCGTCTGTTTCAAACGCCCAATGTGATTTGTCATACTTTCTTTTCACCGGATCATAGCCGCTGAAGAGTCCGTCCATAAAATCATACTTTGATCCCACAATAAATGAGGCATTGGTGTAATTTACCACATATTCCCTCTGGATCAGGTCGTTATCCAATATATACTTGATCATGCCTCCCAGGAAGGCGATATCCGTACCGGACCGTAATGGTACGTAATGATCCGCCTTGGCCGAAGTCCTGGTAAAGCGGGGATCTACGTGGATAAACACTGCCCCTCTGTCCTGGGCTGCCTTTATCCATTTGTAAGACACAGGGTGATTTTCACAGACATTACTCCCCATATTCAGGATGACGTCTGCATTTCGGAAGTCTATGTAATGATTGGTCATAGCGCCGCGTCCGAACGACTCTGCCAGAGCCGCTACCGTAGCGCTGTGTCAGATACGGGCCTGATGTTCTATCCAGACCAGGCCTAACCCCCGCAGGAATTGTTGATAGATATAGCACTCCTCATTGTCGAGGGCCGCGCTGCCCACCGACGCGATACCGTTTGTCCGGTTGACCACTTTTCCTTCGGCATTTTTCTCCATGAAGCTCGCATCACGGCTCTTTTTAATGTTCCTGGCTATCTTTTCCAGGGCCCACTCCCAACTCACCTCTTTCCACTTGGCACTGTAAGGAGCGCGATACCGTACCTTCTTCAGCCGGTGCTGGTTATCATGTAATTGATAGAGCGACGCCCCCTTGGCGCAAAGCGCCCCTTCACTGATAGGGTGATCCGGGTCGCCTTCAAAATTAATCAATTTGCCGTTGGAAACGTGTGCAATCTGGCCGCAACTCACCGAACAATAGCAGCAGATATGGGTGGTTTCCTTGGCGCCTTTGATCTTGAGTTCAGCCGCATAACTCTCTATCGGGGAGAGGTCAAAGCCGAGCTGGCTCAGTCCCAGCCCTGCTGCGGCCACGCCGGAGGCCTTGATAAAGTTACGACGTGAGATTTTCACCATAAAGTCCCCCTTGCGTTAAAAGTTTTCACCTTAACATTAGACTTATCGGCAACATGCAAGCTAATCTTTAACCCACCCCCCCTTCTCTCTTCATAATTATGTCAACTTTTATACAAACTCTCCAGAAGTTATCTACCGTATAAGGAAGAGATGCTTACACGTTCTGTCCAACCGCTAGTCAGCGAAACTCAACAAAGAACAGCCCTTCAAAATTGATTTGTGATATGTTTCACTTAATTTACCACAAATTTCTTTTGCAGTTCTTTGGGGCTCAACCAAAATTCATTTATTAGGCTATCATTAAAAACCTAAAAAGGTCAACAATTATTTCCGGTCCCCAAATAGACAGTTAACTCCCCGACTGGATAGGCAAATTTCAAACTTCTTCGGCCAGTCTTTTTAAGGCCATCGAATACGGGAGTCTTCGTCCTTTAGACATCTTCGATATACCTCCGGATATTTTGGGGGCCTCCTTGACCGAATCCGGTAAGACCAGGGAATCAAAGCGGAGGTCCGGATTTTCATGTTCAAGGTATTTGAGATAAACGTTAGTGACCTCCTCCTATCTGGGTAGAAGCACCTATGGCAAAGAGGGAAGGAATAATTCCAGGGAATCAGTTTTTATGTATTTACCTGCCGGAATAATAAGTTTCGACTGAAAACAGGAGGAAAATAAAAAACCCGTTCACCCGGAGAACCACTCCGGGGAAACGGGTTGTCTAAATCAAAATGGTGGAGGCGGCGGGAGTCGAACCCGCGTCCGAAGATACTCCATTTAAGCATCTACATACATAGCCTGGGGTTCAAATTTCACCCCCTGGTTCCACCCCGGGCAAGGCAACCAGGAGATTAGCCCGCATAAAGTTTCGCTTCCCCTCTCAGCAGGCGATTGAAGGGATGCTATCCCGCTATCCGTCGTCCTTTCTAATTCCGCAGGATCGAATCAGAAGGACGCTGGCTTAGGCAGCCAGAGCGTATTCGCAGTTGTCTGCGTTTGTTTTTTCCTGTTTGTTTAACGAGCCAACAGGACCTCGGTATGCAGCTTAAACTTCCATATCCCCGTCGAAGCCGTTTCGCCCCCATGGATATGTCAGTTTCGACCTCGATAGCGCTTGGCTATCTCCCTTTCTTCTTCCCTCCTCTTTATACTCTCTCTCTTATCGTATAACTTTTTACCCTTGGCCAGGGCCAGTTCTACCTTCACCCAGCCATTCTTGAAATATATCCTGGTCGGTATGAGCGTAAACCCCTTCTCCTGTATCTTGCCTATCAGCCTTTTTATCTCCTGCCGGTGGAGCAAAACCTTGCGGGTGCGGGTCGGATCCTGCTCCTCATGGTGCGTATGAGAATACGGGCTTATGTGCACATTATACAGCAAGACCTCGCCACCGACCAACTGCGCATAACCATCGGTCAGATTTGCCTTTCCCTGCCGCAGGGACTTGACCTCGCTCCCTGTAAGCGCCAGACCTGCCTCATATCTTTCAGTGATAAAATACTCATGCGCTGCCTTCTTATTCTGGCAGACTACCTTTATACTCAAGAATACACATCCTTTTGATCAAATAATAATACATTTCATGTAAAAAGCAATCGGCCTGAACTACTACCGGGTAATATACATCAGGAATCCGCATCAAGACGGGCCTTAGCTGACTTGAGGGCGTCAAGAAGGGACATTTCGTTTCCCTGCAATCTCCCCATCTCAATATCCGGCTTCATCTTTTGGCCGTGGAAATCAGAGCCGCTGGTCATAAGGAGGTTGTGTCCCCCGGCTATGGCCTCGAGATGTTTAACCCGCTCCGCGCTGTGGTAGCTGTTATAGACCTCCAGACCCATCAAACCGGCATCTATAAGGTCCATAATGACTCTATCCGGCGTGTCTATGGGATGAGCCAAGACAGGAACGGCCTTCCACTTCAGCACCCGCTTTATGACCGCGGGTGTGGCCAGCGCTTCAATGGGCACGTAGGCCGGTTTCCCGCCCTTAAGCCAATCGTGATAAAATCGATAGTACGGCGACCTGGCGCTATTTCCTTCAGTATATGTCTTGAGCCTTGGGTCTTCCTTATTCTCTTTTCGGTCCAAGATGGCCTTGAGATAAGAATACCCGGTGGGAATCTTGCCGCCCGAATGCCGGCGCACGTCTTCCGCGGTAAGGACAAAGCCCAATTCCTGCAGCCTGGCGATCCTCCCCAGCGCCTGCCTTTCCTTTTCTACGCGTATGGTAGCCAGCCAGTCCTGAACAGATGTGCCTTCATAATCGATAAAATAGGCCAGAAGGTGCAGATCAAGGTCTGAATAAAAGGTGTTGATCTCTATGGCCGGCACAAACTCTATGCCGGTCTCTTTGCCCAGGCGAACCCCTTCCGGCACACTGCCCACGCTGTTATGGTCGGCAAAGGCAATAGCCTTAAGGCCATGCCTCCCGGCCAGGGCAAATATCTCCTCCGGGGTGTGCTGTCCGTCGGAACTGGCTATGGTATGTATGTGTAAGTCAATCATCCGGCAATTATTATTGACATGCCCCTGAAAGTCAATTAGATTCCGTGTCAGAGTCTCTTTAGCTTCGGGAACCATCTATGTTTCTGAGCGAAACTTGCTGGAGCAGCGGGGTACCCATCGAGGACGAGCAGGAAGGGGAAAGCCAGCCCTTTAGTGGCTGGAAGGGGCGAAAGCATTCCCCACCTGCGAGCCCCGAAAGGGTCGCTGCGCAAGCCGTGAAGCGAAGAAACAAGAGGTTTCATATAAAGAGTGGTGTTTTCGCGATCTAAACCTACTCGCGTAAGGGTTAACCCATGATATTAGAAGAACTCACCATGCCTGAATTTGTCGAAGGGCTGAAAAAGACCCGCACGGTCGTCATCCCTTATGGCTCGGTAGAAGAGCATGGTTCCCACCTGCCCCTCTCTACAGACACCGTACATATCTACGAAACAGCCAGGGCCGCATCTTCGAAAAGGCTCCTCTTTGTGGCCCCGCCTATCCATTATGGCCTGTGCCGCAGTACAGGCGGACATCCGGGCACAATCACCATAAAGGCAGGAACCCTGCGCAGGTTGACTATAGACATTGTTACATCCCTCTATTCCCAGGGGTTGAGGAATTTCATCCTCATCTCCGGACATGCAGGCGGGACACATCTGGCCGCTATTACCGATGCCGGAGAGGAATTGCTCTCCGCCCTGCCTGAGGCCAAAATAGCAGTTTTGAGCATACTCGATCTTGTTGGAAGGGCCGACCGGGGCCTTGTAGAAACAGTCGGTGATTCGCACGCCGGAGAAGTAGAAACGTCAGCCATGCTCTACCTGCGCCCGAAATGGGTCAAGGGCACAAGTCCGGAAGAATATCCGGCCTTCCCCAATCCTATCCTGGTAAGAAATAAGAGAAAATTCTGGCCGAATGGTGTCTGGGGCAACCCGGCCAGGGCCAGTACGGAAAAAGGCAGAAAATTATTATATGCGGTAGCGGACGAACTCGTCAACCTGGCAGAAAGAATCGAACAGTTCAGGGAGTAATAAAAATGAGACATGCATGTCGTTATCCGTTAACTGTTGTCCGTTCACCGATAATGCGTGGACATATTCCAGTCTGCTCTTTGCTGTCGGTGCACGGTGAACTGTGAACGGTGAACTATTTCCATAGTTACGCCGCAGTGACGAAGGATGCCGCGCAACGCAGCAAATGGACTTTTTACAAAGTCGTCAGGGAGTAAGGCATGGCAGATAACGTAAGTCGTTACTTTGGACATTCAGTAAGGTGGTTTATTGCTTTAGTATTCATCTTGTTAGTTTCCGTACAACTTTATACATCTCCTGATTCAGAGGCAAAAAACGTCAGGGCCGCCGATTTTTCCCTGAAAGACCTGGATGGCCGCATGGTAAGCCTCAGCCATTTTAAAGGCAAGGTTGTCCTGGTTAACTTCTGGGCCACGGGGTGTCCTGCCTGTCGGGCCGAGATACCCGCTTTTATTGCTGTGTACAAGAAATATAAGAGCAAGGGATTTGAAATTATCAGTATCTCGCTTGACGATGTTACCACATCTGCCGGTAAAAAAATCCTGGCCGAATTTGTCAAAAGAGCCGGCATTAGCTACCCTGTTCTGATTGGCAATAATGCGGTATGTAAGGACTACGGGGGCATCTACTACATCCCCGTGAGTTTTCTTGTTGATTCAAAAGGAAATATAATAAAAAGATACATAGGCGAGCTTAAAATGGATGTCCTCGAAAAGGATATGTCGCCGCTCTTAAAGAGATAAGGGGCGAGTCATTATGCCGGAATTTCCTCCCCGGTAAGACCATTTGCACGCAAAAACAAAAAATCAAGAAAAGAACCGGTAATCGGAGAAAGCGTACGCCCTTTAAAAACTACGACATAAAACTCACGCCATAAGTCCAACCCCTTTACCCTCACTCCATGCAGGGAACCCGCGGCAATATCGTCCCTGACTGCCCGTCGGGATAAAATACCGATGCCTATTCCCGCCTTCACGGCCTGGCGCACGGCCTCGGTGCTGCCCATCTCGGCAATGATGTTAAGTTCTTTTACATCCATGCCCAGTTTCTCAAGGGCCTTGAGGCTGGTCATACGCGTGCCGGAGCCTGGTTCGCGCAGCACGAAAGCCTCCTGCCTCAGCTCACCTGCCTCCACAGAATGCCGCCCTGCCCAGGCATGGCCGGACGGGACCACAATCACCATCTCGTCCCTTACCCACTCCCGGTACTGAAGCCTCTTTTCCTCTATTTTAGCCCCTACCACCCCTATCTCAATCTCTCCCGCCAGAAGGCTGTCTATAACGTCCGTGGTATCGGCTATAGTCAGGGTAATATAGATGTCGCTATGTTCTTTTTTAAAAGAACCTATCAGCTCAGGAAGGATGTATGCCCCCGGGATGGTGCTGGCGCCGATGGTCATCTCTCCCTTGATCCTGCCCAGAAAAAGCTCTAACTCTCGCCGGGCCTCGGACCGCAGACTCAACATCTGTCTGGCATATTTATAAAGCAATTCTCCGGCCCTGGTAGGCACAACCTCCTTGCCCAGACGATCAAAGAGACGCGTATCCAAAAACTGCTCCAGGGCCTGAATATGCCCGCTCACCGTCGGCTGGGTAAGATATACTGATTCTGCAGCCTTTGAAAAGCTCTTTAATTCCAGGACGCGGCAGAAAACTTCTAATTGGTGAAGATCAAACATGGCTTTTTCACCCTGGCGTAGATATGAGGCGTGATCGTAACCATAGCGGTAAAGTGAATACCTTGCAATAACTTTTTAATATGCGACCGGAGCAGACACCGGCGCTGAATTTTGTCTTTACAAGGCGCCAAAATCTTGTTAAAGATGGCTGCTGTAATAGCCTGCGCCTGTAGCTCAGTTGGATAGAGCAACGGACTTCTAATCCGTAGGTCAGGGGTTCGAATCCCTTCAG
Organism: Thermodesulfobacteriota bacterium; assembly: GCA_040754095.1. Lineage (GTDB taxonomy): Bacteria > Desulfobacterota > QYQD01 > QYQD01 > QYQD01 > QYQD01. The sequence goes on from JBFMFO010000001.1 coordinate 188,238, forward strand.
GCGCGCCAGATCTTCAATGGTGGGCGTGGCTCAGGTGGTTAGAGCACTGGGTTGTGGCCCCAGAGGTCGAGGGTTCGAGTCCCTCCGCTCACCCCAGTAAAATCAGAGGGTTATCCGCCTATAGTGGATAGCCCTTTTTTTATTTCTTTAACAAAATAAAATCTAAAGTCATTTCCTGAACATGCCGAAACGCCCTAAAGGAGGTAATATCTTTGGGAAAAGAGCAGAGGACAACCCCGCGCTTCGACTTTGGCCTCAAAGTTGTTATCCTTAAAGGCGGAGAGGCCTATTTTACGAAAGACATCAGCCTGAGAGGCTGTTTCCTGCCTGCCTGCCGGGTATTTGCTTTAAATGATAAGGTAGATCTGGCTATAGATGTGCCGGGGTTCGGCTATGTCTTTGTGACCGGGGAGGCCCGGCATCTTGCCAATGGCGGGACAGGCATCATGTTCCTTAGTTTTAAAGACCTTAAAGCCAAGGAGGCCATGGAAGAATTTCTCAACGTAGTCTCTCTTTGTGAAGAGTCAAGCGAAGACAATGGCCTTCGATGGCTCGATGCATAGCCTGCCTTTCAAAGATACGCCGGAAGCGTGTAGCACTAATCTCCCGGTCGTTTGTGTCGATAAGAAATCTGAAGTCCGTATGCACCACACAAAAGCATTCAGCATTCAGCTCTCAGCTTTCAGGAAGTGGAATGGCGACTCAAGCTGACCGCTGATAGCTAATGGCTGATCGCTATTTCGCAGCAAACGGACTTCTTGCGAAGCCATCATACTTTAAAAGAGCCCGAGAGAAGATACTGACGGAGATCGTCTATGCAGCAGAATATTGAGCAAGAGCAGCTTTCCATAAGTAATATCCGTGCACGATTTAATGAGACCCTGGGACGGCATATAGAACGGCTGATCGGGACCAGGCATGGAATCGGCTCGCTGCCTCTCAATGCATCAACCATACCATGCCTTATCCTCGCCGTAGAACGTGAAACCGATATCAAAAACGCTTCATCTTTTCCACCCGAACGTTTTACAGAGGAAACATTCCTGAATGAATTGGCGGAATTCGGCCTCAACCCGGACGAAGAGATGAAGGCGTCCCTCCGGGATTTAATCCAAAAAGGATATATTGATGCGTCCCCGGATAGTAATTTTTCCGCCACGAAAACGGCCGGCAGCATGGTCCGGCTACTCGACCGCATCTTCCCCAAGATGCCCGGGGTCAATCTTATCGCCTACCTCGTTCAGACCATGGATGAGGTGTTGTCCGGACGTAAAAAACTGGAAACCGCGATCAGCCAGTTTGACCAGACGTTACAGATGCAGGGGATTCCTTTATCAAAACAAAAGGCCCCGGCAAAACCGGAACAAACGACGGCAAAAATTTTCCGTTACAGACAGGAACAGGCAAGGTCACACGTGGACACCGCATCTCCGGTGCTCCGGGCACAGGATATCAGCCGGCTCAAGGTCCAAAGTTTCTTCGCTAAAAAAGAAGGCCCCGCAAAAGATATTACAAGCCGGCCCGGCGACACCGAAGTTCAAAGGCTAAAGGAATCTGGAAAGACAACTGAGCCGGAAAGAAAAAGAATCGCTGCTGAAGACGCACGTTCTATTGAAGAATCTCCTGTACCGGCACAGGCAACGCCGGAGCCATCTCCAAAATATGAGACTCCCGAACAGGATTTGTTCGCCCAGGTCGAAGATGCGCCTAGGCGTGCGAATCTGTCCGCCCCGGCGGATCTGCCTATGGCACGACCGGAAAAAACGGCGGCGGTCGTAGATGAACCGGACCGTACGGCAGTAACGGAGAAGGAAAAAACCGGGACGGAATCTTGTGAGATACAAGATTTACCATCAGTGGACGAAACAGAAAGTGAAACCGAACCTGTTTCGGAACAGGATGAGGACGCCTTCGCGGATGACATCATTGAAAAGCATATCACAGCCTTTTCCGAGGACCTGGCCTCCGCATGTCCGGTATGTAGAATCGGCAAGATCGAGACGAAACAGACTGCCAAGGGTAAATCTTTCTACACCTGTTCCAACAGTGACTGTAATCTTATAAGCTGGGGCAAACCTCATCACATCGTCTGCCCACAGTGTAAAAATCCGTTTCTAATTGAAACCGAAGACTCAGCAGGGGAAATATCCTTAAAATGTCCGAGGGCGACCTGCCGTTACCGGCAACATCTGGCCGGTGAAATAGAAAACGCACTCCCCGCCCGGCATGACGCTGCAACTCCATCTTCCCTGTCCCCCAAGCCTCGCCGGAAAGTGGTAAGAAGACGCGTTCTTGTCCGCAAAAAACGATAGCGGCACAGGCAACAGGAGGTTCTTGTGGCCACCACTGTAATATCCCTCAAGGGGATCGACGAGGCGATATCCAACCTCAACTATAGAGACCATAAGACATTAAAATACAGGCTGATCCATGCCGTCAGGGAATTTTATGAAAGCGAAGGCGCCGTCACCACCCTGCAGGGCATTGATACGGACAGTCTCGTCAAAACGCTCTGGGACACCGGAGACGATCCTTCTACAATTAAAACCAAGCGAAAAAACCTGAGCAGTATCAAATCCTCTGTCAATGCGGATTTTAAAAGGCTTTACGAGGACGGGAAAAATCCTGAGGGCATAATCATCGGACGCAACAATGTCTTTGTTATGTCCGATGAGGCCAAAGACCGGATGCTCACCTCGTTTACCGGCAGCGCGAAAAAGGACGGAGGCGTTACTCTGGAACAAATAAACGAGGTCTTAAATATTGTCCGCGAAGTGTTGTCGGACCCAGAGGCCCTGTCTAATGCGAAGAATTCGGACCGAACAGGCAAGTTAAGCCAATTAAAAAACATAATCCAGGGGTTGTCGCAACAAATTGGCTTAAAAGTAGCGCATGGCGATTTGACCGATGAGCCTGCCGCACCATCCAAAGTCAGGGCGTATGAAACGCACATGGCACATGGCGACACAAAGGACAATGATAATAATCCCCCTTCATCCCCCTCTACTAAAGTGGGCGATACGTTAATTCCCCCTCGGGGAGGAGACGAGGGCCCATCAATGCCCCCTTTTCCGCACTCAGGCGGATTCGCCGAGGCGAAGAAAAAGGGAGAAAGCCGAATTCCCCCTTTGCAAAAGGGGGATGAAGGGGGATTATCAGGTGAAAAGACTGATACGCTTCCCCGGAGTTCAGGAAATGCCGCAGAAACGGGCAGTGAACAGAAGAAAGACGAGGTGGGGCGGACCGGCATAGTCGAGTCCGGTGTCGAAGGCTACGGGCCTGGCGTTGGTGAACCTGGTGGGCGGGAGGGAACCACATCGAAAAATGCTCCGGTAGCAGAATCAACCGAAAATGCCGCTAATCCGGAAGAAATCGCTGCGTATGAGGTTGACGTAGTTGATACAGTCGATCTTGTCGAGGAAATCATCCCGGAAGAACTGGAACCTGAAAAACTCGAAGATGTTGAAGAGGTCATGGAGGATATCACAGCGGCTGAAACCGTAGATGACATTGAATCGGACGATACCGCTGATGAACTCGAAGAGGTTGAGGTCGCAGAGGACCTCATAGAGAAAGCGCCGGAAGAAGCCGAAGAAATCCCTGAAGTAGTGGAAAACACCGATCTCATCGAAGACCTGGAGACCGAAGAAATAGGGCCTGAAGAATCAGAAGAACTTCAGAATACTAATGAAGTCGTGGAAGAAGTGGAAGAAGCCGTCCAGGAAATCGTGGAGGCGGAGGAAAACGCAGAACCGCAAGAGGACACAGAAATAGTCGATGAGGCCGACCTCCTGCCGGATGTCGAACCGGAAGATGCAGTACCGGAAGAAATAGAGGAAGTCGAAGGGGTCGCCGGGGATGAAGTCCAGGAAACCCTCGCAGAAGTCATAGATGACCAAGCGGAAATCGTGGCCGAAGAAACTGAAAGCACAGAAGACCTGGAACTCGCTGAGATCAGCAATAACCTTGAAGAAGCCCAGGTCGTAGATGAAATTACAGAGACAAAACTCGAAAAGGAAGAGGTTGCTCAGGATGATGCAAAAGCGCTAGATGAAGCAGAGATAATGGAAGAGGCGCCGGAGGAAGAGCTAGGACCTGAGGAGATGGAAAACATCGAAGAAGTCGAAGAGGATGAGATTGAGGAAGGGGTTGAGGAGTTGGAGGTCTCAGGGAACGATGCAGAGCCGGGTCTCTCCTCCAGCGGTTCAGAGGCGGGATATTCGGACGGCATTTTTGGGGAGGAGGATAAGATACCAAAGGCCAGGCTCCTGGCCGAGGAATTTAATCGATTGCTCGGCGACAGGGAAAGATTTTACAATCAGTATATTCTGATTCCAGCAGGAGACTATATCGTCGGCAATAAGTCTCCCGGCAAAGATGAACGTCCTGAACAAAAAGTGCGTTTAGAGGCCTTTTATATGGGTAGGTTCCCGGTTACAAACGCGCTCTTCGAAGTTTTTGTGGAAAAGACCGGATACAAAACCACCGCTGAAAGGCTTGGATACGGAAAGGTCTATTACGGACGTTTTAAGAAAACGATGGATAAAAAAACCGGCTCAGTCAGACTTGTCTGCCAGTCCGGCCTTGGCTGCGAGACAGTATATGAGGCCTGCTGGCAACAACCCTCAGGGCCCGGAAGTACAATACACAATAAAAGAAATCACCCTGTGGTTCAGGTTAGCCTGGAAGATGCCCTGGCCTTTGCCGCCTGGACCGGCAAAAGACTTCCGACTGAAGATGAATGGGAGGCCGCGACCCGGACGGCTGAAGGGTATGCGCTTCCCTGGGGAAACGACTGGCAAAAAGATGCCTGTAATATCGAGATCAGCTCCTTAGCGGACACCACGCCCGTGGACAGGCACATGGATTCCGGAAATAATTTCGGGATAATTGATGCCATAGGAAACGTGCTGGAGTGGACAATGGAACCTTGTGAACCGCCTTCCCATGCCGGACACGACGTTAAATACTATTTAGCCAAGGGCGGCAGTTGGATTTCCGGCAATGACATACGCCTGTTCAATCGTTTTAGATTGGAGGCTGAAACGCACTCCAACATACTCGGATTCAGATGCGTGGCATATTGAGAGATGGACACGATACAGATTTTTGCGGTCTGGAAATGGAAGCCATTATTCCTTCGCTTCACGGCTTTTGCAGCGACCCTTTCAGGACTCGCAGGCGGGGAATGCTTGCCCTTTCCAGCCACTAAAGGGCTGGTTTTCCCCTTCCTGCTCGCCCTCGAAGGGTCCCCCGCTGCTCCAGCAAGTTTCGCTCAGGAATAACGGCTTCCATAAGAATGTGGAGAAACACTAATCAGAAGAGTCCTTGCAATTTATTTGGAGACGTAATAATAAAGACTGACACCAAAGAGGCCGAAGAGTGTATAAAAATGTCAGAGATTGATAACATCAAGACACAAATAAGAAAATCACCCAGGAGGTGGCTGGTCACCGGTGTGGCTGGATTCATCGGATCGGGCCTCCTGGAGGAACTGCTTAATCTGGGGCAGACCGTCATCGGGCTGGACAATTTCTCCACCGGCTATCTCCATAATCTGGAGGATGTAAAAGAGATGGTGGACGCAAAGGCATGGGGCCGGTTCACCTTCATCGGAGGGGATATACGAAATCCCGACGACTGCCGGAGGGCCTGCGCCGATGTTGACTATGTGCTCCACCAGGCCGCCCTCGGCAGCGTGCCCCGATCCATTGATGACCCTGTCACCACCAATCAGTCGAATATAGACGGCTTCGTGAATATGCTGGTAGCGGCCCGCGATGCCAAAGTAAGGCGTTTTGTCTATGCGGCCTCCTCCTCCACATACGGAGATCACCCGGGACTCCCGAAAAAAGAAGATGTGATCGGGCGGCCCTTATCCCCTTATGCAGTCACCAAATATGTAAATGAACTCTATGCCGACGTCTTTGCCCGCACATACGGAATGGAGTGCATCGGGCTGAGATATTTCAATGTCTTCGGAAAACGGCAGGATCCAAAAGGGGCTTATGCGGCCGTAATTCCCTGCTGGATAGGCAACCTGCTGGACGGCATAACCCCCACAATAAACGGCGACGGGAAAACCAGCCGGGACTTCTGCTATATCGACAACGTCGTCCAGGCCAATCTGCTGTCCGCCCTGGCGGAAAAACCGGCGGCTATAAACCGAGTTTATAACGTCGCCTTTGGCGGAAAGACAACATTAAACGGGCTTTTTGCGATGATACGCGGCTTCCTGTCCCGGCATTACCCTGCTATTGCGAAGATTAAAGTCAAATACGGGCCGTTTCGGCCTGGAGACGTGCGGCATTCCCAGGCGGACATTGAAAAGGCCAAGGGACTCCTGGGCTACAGGCCAACGCATGATGTGAAACAGGGAATGGAAGAGACCGTGGCGTGGTATGTCGATAAACTGACAAAGAAAACGAAAAAACGAGGCGAATGAGGTCATGACTCTATTAGATCGCATCAAAAAACGGCAGGCCCGGGTCGGAATCATCGGCCTTGGCTATGTGGGCCTTCCCCTGGTGCTGGAATTTGTAAGGGCCGGTTTTTCGGTCACCGGATTCGACATAGACACAAAAAAGATCAAGGCCCTTGAAGCGGGGGCATCTTATATCAAACACATTCCTGCCGGCAAGGTCAGGGAGGCCCTATCCACAGGCCGTTTTATCAGCACAACTAATTTCCACGAGCTGAAAAACATGGATTGTATCCTCATCTGCGTGCCCACACCGCTAAACAGGAATCGGGAACCGGATCTCTCTTACGTCTTCAATACTACCAAGGCCATCCGGGACAACTTGCGTAAGGGGCAGCTCGTTGTCCTGGAGTCCACCACCTATCCGGGTACGACGGATGAAGACATGCGCAATATCCTGGAAGAAACCGGCCTCAAGGCCGGGAAGGATTTTTTTCTGGCCTTTTCTCCGGAGCGGGAAGACCCCAACAACAAGGATTTTTCTACCGGAACCATACCCAAGGTGGTCGGCGGCTATACCCCAAAGTGCCTCAAGGCGGCCTGCGCCCTCTATGATACTATCGTGGTCAGGACCGTGCCCGTCTCCTCCACCCGTGCCGCAGAAGCCACCAAGCTCATGGAGAATATCTTCCGTTCCGTAAATATCGCCATGGTCAATGAGATGAAGATGGTCTTCGACCGGATGGGAATCGACGTCTGGGAGGTAATCGCCGCCTCATCCACAAAACCCTTCGGTTACATGCCCTTTTATCCCGGGCCGGGGCTGGGCGGCCACTGCATACCCATTGATCCTTTCTATCTCACCTGGAAGGCGCGCGAATACGGCATGGCCACGAGATTTATCGAGCTGGCCGGAGAGATCAACACATCGATGCCGGCCTATGTAATAAACAAACTTATCGACGCCTTGAATAGCCGGGGCAAGAGCCTGAAAGGATCAAAAGTGCTGGTCCTCGGACTGGCCTACAAGAAGGATATTGATGACGTCCGGGAATCTCCTTCCCTGGAGCTTATCGAGCTATTGAGGGAAAAAGGGGCCAGGGTGGATTATAATGACCCTCATGTCCCCAGAACCCACAAGATGAGGCGCTATGACCTCAAGATGGCCTCAGTGCCCCTCACCGAAAAAAACCTGAAAAAATACGACTGCGTCCTCATCGCCACCAACCACTCTGACTATGACCCGGATTTTATCCGGAGGCACGCCGATCTTATAGTCGATACACGAAATCTGATCAAGACTAACGAAAAGACGAAAAACGTGGTAAAGGCATAAGGAAGCTTTCAGCACTCAGCAGTCAGCATTCAGCTTTTTGTATCAGTTTAGCTGTTTGAAAAAGTATTTTAAAATCCCTCCCGACCTCCCTTTTCCAAAGGGAGGAGAAACACTTCCCCCTTTGATAAAGTGGATTCCCCTACGTTCCCCCCTTTGGAAAAGGGGGATTAAGGGGGATTTTTGATGTGCCGTTTTTTGGACGACTTGCTCTTTTCAACCGGCTAACGTGTTACGATATTTTTATTTTCTCTGTGTGCTTTGTGGTTGATTTTTTTGACAATACCGTGCAGGCTATATGCGGGGATTATATGGTGCCGGAGGTCGGAATCGAACCGACATGACCGCGAGGGTCGGGGGATTTTGAGTCCCCTGCGTCTACCTGTTTCACCACTCCGGCACGTATTTGGTCTATCTATAATTGGTGACCGACATTATGTCAAGAGAGAAAAAAATCGAACCTTACGCAACCGGTTGAGAATTAAAGATATGTCCGTTTCATGCCGATACGTTAACCATATGCGTCCCATGCATACGATAAGAAATTGCGCCCTTCGTCTTGTAACATTTCTCTTCATTACCCTGTCTGCAAGTCCGCTGGGGGCCGGCACCTATCTGGACTCAGCCCACGGAAATACCGCTTACGGCGTTAAGCGGAGCGCCACCGGATTTCCTACCGATTATGCCATAGGTAATTGTGCCCACTGCCATGAACAACACGCCAGTATCGAGGGGGCTGAACCGGCCCCGGCGAATAGCGATCCTCAGACACAAAAATACCTCCTATTTGACAAAAACCACACCAGTCAAAGCGCAAATTTTTGTTTTGACTGCCATCAGGCCACCGGATACCAATCCGGCGGCATCTCCATCAACAAGAGCTACAGCTACAATTTTGGCGGGAATACCACGGCCAGTTCTTATGACAGCGACATACTGACGGCCTTCAGTCATACCGGCGCGACAGGCTCTTCCCATTACCTGCCCGATATCGTATCGCAGGCATTGGGCAAGACCATGTACGATGCGGATGGCGTGGCCTGGTCGCTCCCGGCAGACATTAATCCCTGCGATGCCTGCCACAATCCCCACCTGGCGCAGAGAAACAAAAATGCCGCGTATGATGCCACCAAGTCGGCCGTATCCAGGCCCAGCGATCACGATAATAAATGGGGGGATGACACGACGGAGCGGATGAACGCAACCTACGCAGACTACCAGGCCCCCTACTGGTACGGGTCAACCACAGCCTATGAGCCGGCCAACGACGCCACCACCAACGGCTCCAATCTACCCAATTATGTCCGTCTGTGCACCGACTGCCACAATGACTATAATACGATAAACAGCACCAATCCCCGTCTCCCAAGCACGCCCAGGGCCATCCTCAAGATAAGCTGGAAGACCACCAGCGCCGTAGTTACTCCGGATGCGCATGGCGCCAAAACCGGAACAATTACCTGGCCCAGAGCTCCTTATACCCCGGCAGGTACAGACCGGACCCTATGCTGCACCGACTGCCATGAGCCGCACGGTTCGCCCGCCAACATCTATCTGGTCCGGTCGTCCATAAACGGAGCCTCCATCTCTGTAACCAGCACATCCGACGCCGCGTGGCAGAGTTTCTGCTTTAACGCCTGCCATACCCGGGCAGAACACAGTTCAAGCAAAAACGGTTGTTCGAGTTGTCACCGTCACGGGGACAGCTTTGGCGGGTTCTAATGAAAGCTCTCAGCATTCAGGCTTTCAGCCGTCAGCATGATTGTTAACCGTTAACCGTTGTCCGACATCTCCTTTCGATAAACGGTCAACAGTGAACGGTGAACCGGCTTCATGCTGATAGCCGACTGCTGACTGCTCTTATGGATACCTATTCTATCAGGTTGGTAAATACTTCCTCTACGGTAGTAATCCCTTTCTTAGCCTTGAGCAGCGCCGTTTCAGCCATGGTGCGCATGCCGTTTGCCCTGGCCAGGGCGCGTATCTCCTCTGTTGATACCTTCTCCACGATAGCCCTTTTTATAGGCTCATTTATGCGCATAAATTCATAAATAATGGTCCGCCCCTTATAGCCGTCTGTGCAGTCCTTACAGCCTTTCCCCTTATAAAAAGTATGCCCCTGATACTTTTCCGGCGCAAGCCCGGCGGCGGCCAAAGATTCCGGCGCCTTGGCATCCACCTGCCGGCACTCAGGCGACTTACAGATCGTTCTCGCCAACCTCTGGCTGATTACGCCCAGCACGGTCGAAGAAAGCAGGTAAGGCTCGATACCCATGTCCATTAGCCGGCTCAGGGTCTCCGGGGCGTTATTGGTATGCAGGGTGCTGATGAGGAGGTGGCCGGTTAAGGCCGCCTGAATGGCAATGCGCGCCGTCTCCGCATCCCGGATCTCACCCACCATAATCACATCCGGGTCATGTCTTAAAATCTGCCGCAAAGCCTTGGCAAAAGTTAGGTTTATATGGGGTTTGACCTGAATCTGATTCACGTTGGGCAGTTCATACTCCACAGGGTCCTCTATGGTTATGATATTTTTATTCCGGAAAATCGGTTCCTGAAGCAGGCTATAAACAGTAGTAGATTTTCCGCTGCCGGTCGGGCCGGTTATAAGGAGCATGCCATAGGGGCGGCTTATAAGTGAACGGACCAAGCCAAGATCATCAGGGAAAAAACCCAGGTCTTCGAGCCCTATAACCGATGCGCTTTTTTCCAGGACACGGATGACTATACTCTCTCCCCAGATGGTGGGTATGGAAGATATACGGAGATCGATCAGTTTTTCTCCCACACGCAATCGGGCCCGGCCATCCTGAGGAAGTCTTCTCTCGGCAATGTTCATATTGCCCATGATCTTGATGCGGGAGATAAGTATGGGATGGATGTATTCGTCTATGGCCTTTTCCTGACGAAGGATGCCGTCGATGCGGTAGCTGATGACAGTCGATCGCCGTTCCGGATTGATATGGATATCACTGGCTCTCTTGGCCACAGCCATCCTTATTATCCCGTTGACCAGCTTGACAATGGAGGCCTCTTCCGTCTGTTGAATGAGATCGGCCATCTTGTCGTCCGTCTCTCCCTTTTCTGCGGCCACTACCTCGGAAAGACGCTGTATCTCATCATCCAGGGCAGGCGACCCAAAGTACTGCTTTATGGCCTCCTCGATGCTGTTGGGTGTAGAAAGCACCTCCTTGATGTTAAGACCGGTTGTTGACTGGATATAATCCTTGGCGGCGAAATTTATGGGATCGGCGATAGCTATGGTTAACGTGTCCATGGTCTTCGTTATGGGGATAAACTGTAATTTTCTGGCTACCTCCTCCTTAACCGTGCTTACAGCCACGGGATCAACAGGATAGGTCGAAACGTCAATATAGGGTAACCGGTACTTAAGGGCCAGGGCCAGGGCCAGGGATTCCGGCGTAGCCAAATTCATCTCCAATAGAATCTGACCCAGTTTTTTGTTCCGGTTTTCCTTTTGAGCCGACAAGGCCCTCTCCAGGTCTTCCCGGGTCAGGACGCCGGCCTCGACGAGTATCTCGCCGATTTTTTGTCCGACTACCGTCTTTTGTACCTTGAGAGCCCGTTCCACCTCCTCCGCAGAGGTCACACCTTCCTGGACGAGAACCCCGCCAAGCTTTCTCTCCCGATCTTCTTTTTGTTTTTCCAGCGCTTTTTCCAGTTCCTCCTGGCGCAGCATCCCCTCCTTCACCATGGTCTCGCCCAGCTTAGGGGCTACACGCACATTCTTTACCGCGGTTTTAGGGACAAAGATCCGCAGGTTGTTGTCACGCCGATTAAGCGGCGAAATAAAAAATCCCCTCAGGCCGGTTTTCAGCGCCTCCGCATATCCCTGAATGACTTCACCGTCCACAAATTCTACCTGCACATGGCGCCCCACCGACGAAACGGGCGAGGCCTGGAGCTGAACCGATTCATCTGTGGGCCGGGCCAAGCCCTCAAATTCCCTCACGAAAAATACGGCCTTAAGTTCCTCCCATTTAATGTCATAAGAGGTTAACCGGTCTATGGACTCGACCTTTATAACCGGGTTCTGTTGATTAAAGGACAGACTCCGGCCCTTGATCATGCGGCCGTCTAAAAATCGAACCACGACCTTGTTGCTGGTTATAACCGCGCTACCCGCCTCAGGATTCGCAACCATTTACCTCTCCTCATCTACTCTTCGGAAACGCAGGCATTTATCTTGAAGCCAGGGTAATAGAATAGATATATCAGCTTAGCTGTTTGAAAGAGTATTCTTAAATCCCTCCCAACCTCCCTTTTCCAAAGGGAGGAGAGGCGCTTTTCCCTTTTTCCAAAGGGAGGGGAAACATTTTCCCCTTTAGAAAGGGGATGTTCCTACATTCCCCCTTTGGAAAAGGGGGATTAAGGGGGATTTTCAAGGAATCTTGTCAGTAGCCGATATGAAGATAAAAGAGGACAAGTAAAATATTTACATTTGCATTCCATATTTGTTTCTTATATAAGCTTGTTAATTCTGCGTGCTCTGTGCCTTCTGCGGTAAGAGCTTGAAGGAGAGTTCTTGTCCGGCGTCAAACAACCACTTTTCAAGTCCAGCCTGGCCCGCCGGCTTACGCTTTACATCGTGGGTTCTGCCGTATTTATCGCCCTCGTCGTCGGCTCCTCACTCATTTACCTCCAGACGCAAACTCTTTATGATAATCAATGCCAATCTATGTCCGCCATTAACCAGCGAATAGCCGAGGTAGTCCGGGAAGTTATCAGAGACAGTCAGTCCCTTCTCTACATGGCAGTTCAGGATGACTGCTTCCAGGAGATGAATATACCGCGCATAAAAAACTATTTTACCCGTGCCATGCAACGTTTCCCGGACTTTATCTGCTTTCGTCTCCTGAATAAAAACGGCCACGAAATCCTGCTCGCCGGGACCTGCCCTCATTCCTACCCGTTGGGAGAAGGCCCGTTTAAGAAACAGGTCATTACTGCCATGCAAAAAGGGGACGCCGAATCCTATATCGGTCCGGTCTTTGTTAAACAAGGCCGGCCCATGACTGATATAGTAGCCACCATCCATAATGATAAGGGGCTGGTAGGGATGATTTATACCACCCTGGACATAACCAAATATTCAACCCTTCTGTCCACAGTAAAGATAGGCGGCGGAGAAGGCTATGCCTATCTAGTGGATAAAAAGGGCTATGTTATAGCCCACTCAGACTTCAGGCATGTATTAAAAAGAGAAAAATGGTCTGAAGTCGCTTCCGTGAAACATATAATGTCCGGTATAGACCATGCTCACAACTTCAAATCAGACCGATACCGGGCCTGGGACGGCCGGAAAGTAATAGGCGTACATGCCCGAATCCAACCTATGGGCTGGGGAGTGATAGTCGAACAGCCTCTGGCCAGCATCTATGCCCCCATAAAGAGAACAGTCGTCAAGACCATATTATGGCTGCTGGCGGCTATCGGCATACTGATAGCCCTCACTCTTTATCTCTCCCGCCGCATAACCAGGCCTATCCTTACGCTCAAGGAGGGCACACAGGAATTCGCCAACGGCAACTGGGAGGTGTTTTTCGATTTTAAGACCGGGGACGAGATCCAGTCCCTGGGTGAGGCCTTTAACTCCATGGCCGCAACCCTGAAAAATCTCTATGGCAAACTGCATCAGGAGATAAAACGGGTCTCTCTCTCCGGGGAGGCACTCCTTGAATCAGAGGAAAAATACCGCGGCATCTTTGAAAATGCGGCCGAGGGAATTTCGAGAAGCACCTTGGACGCTAAGTTTATTATGGCTAATCCCGCCCTGATCACTATGCTCGGTTATGATTCCCTGGAGGAATTGCTGCCCCTTAACATCCGGAAAGATGTCTATGTATCAGCCGCAGATAGAGATCGCTTCATAAGGTTATTGATTGAACATAGTTCCGTGAAAAACTTCGAGACCACTTTTAAGAAAAAGGACGGCGCCACAATCTGGGTCAGCCTGAACGCCCACGCCCTGAAAAGTGAGGACGGAGAGGTAATCGGCTCGGAATGTATCACCAGCGATATCACCACACGCAAAAAGGCCGAAGAGTCGCGCTATGAGCTGGAAGAGTTTAATACGCGGATGGTGCATGCCATTCCTTCTTTTATATGCGTCATTGAACCGGATTTTAGACTCTCTTTTGTCAGCGACCACGCCGGGCAATTTTTTAACCGGCCGGTAGAGGAAATGCTGGGTAAACGGGGCCTCTGCCATTTTGGATGCGTTTACCGGAAAGGCCGGGAATGTGGCGACAGGCCGGACTGCTACCGCTGCCGGACACACCCCGCATGTCGCAATTGCCCGCTCCGGCTGGCATTAATGGCCCTCTTCACCCGTGGAGAAGAGACCGTACGTAAGGAAATGTCCCTAAAAATGGAGATAAATGGCGAAGAGACAGAAAAGACTATCCTTTTTACCGTCTTATCCCTGCAGCGGGGAGAAAAAGAGACGGCCCTCCTTATTATGGACGACATAACCCGGTATAAGAAATTGGAAACCCAGTTCTTTCAGGCCCAGAAGATGGAATCCATCGGGCTTCTGGCCGGCGGCGTCGCCCATGACTTTAATAACCTGCTTACCGGCATAACCGGATATGCATCCCTCCTCCTGAATAAACTGGATAAAGACAGACCTGAATATACTTACGTTGCAAACATTGATCAGGCTGGAGGGAGGGCGGCTGAACTTATCCAGCAGCTCCTGACCTTTGGCCGCAAGGTGCCCACCAACCCGAAACCTTTTCAATTAAACTCGCTGATAGAGGAGACCCGAAACCTGCTGTTACGCACCATACCTAAAAGTATAGCTATCGAGAGTTGTCTTGATCCCGGCCTTTCCATCGCAGAGGCCGACCCGGTGCAGATCCAGCAGGTAGTCATGAACATCTGTATCAATGCCCGTGACGCCATGCCCAACGGCGGGAGGCTGATTATTGAAACCACCAACACCGGCCTGGATGAGACCTATTGCAACAATCACCACGGTGTTCTCCCCGGACGCTATATCTGCATAGCGATCTCGGACACCGGCATCGGGATGTCCAGGGAGATCACAGAGCGTATCTTTGAGCCGTTCTTTACTACCAAAGGACTGGGCAAGGGGACGGGCCTGGGGCTGTCGGTGGCTTACGCCATCGTCAAAAATCACCGGGGATTCATAAACGTCTATAGTGAAGTCGGCCGCGGCACCATGTTTAAGATATATCTGCCCGCCGGTGGAGAGACAAGGCAGGAAATGGAAGAAAAAATTAAAAACCTGCCTACAGGGGATGAAACCGTCCTTATTATTGATGACGAACCTCTGGTGCTCAGCGTGGCCCAAAACATTCTGGAAGACTTTGGCTATAAGGTGATACCTGTGCCGGACCCACGGGAAGCCCTGACTATGTATCAGAACCGACAGCAGGATATTGATCTGGTCATCCTCGACCTGATTATGCCCCAGATGGGCGGGATGGAATGCCTGGATAAGTTACTGGGGATCAACTCCGAAGTCAGGGTAATATTGACCAGCGGCTACAGCTTAAATGGCCATGGGAAAGAGGCTACGCGCCCTGAACTTAAGGGCTTTATCAGAAAACCGTTTCAGGTGGCAGAGTTTCTCACCGCGGTGCGAAAAGCCCTCGATGCCTAAGAAGGTAATTTCTCACGCAAAGGCGCAAAGACCGCAAAGGAAAAAAGAAAATCTGGAAATCAAGAAATCAGGAATGCATTTTTCTTCATGAGTTCCTGAGTTCCAAATTTTATTATTTTTGCGTCCATGGCGGCTTTGCGTGATATTTTGAACTTTTTACGAGTTAATCAAATTTGAGATTTCTTACGTAGGCCGCGCCCTTTTCCAGACACCTGACGTTCACCGGCAGCAGGTCACGATACCTTTCCTGTATAATCTCCGACAACGCATCAACAAGGCTCTGTAAGAGCACAACCCCGGTCTTTGTTATCAATGCCCCCAGGGCCACCATGTTTCCCAGGCGATCATCCCCGGCCTCCCGGGCCAGGTCATTAGCCGGGACAAACAACAGGTTGATACCCTTACAGACAACCTCCGCAGGATTAACAAGAGAAGAGTTGACCACCAGCAAACCGCCGCGCAGGAGGCGCGGGCCGAATTTATATAGAGAGGGCCTGTTCATGACGATGGCGGTATGCGGGTGATAAATCACCGGAGAACCGATTTCCTCATCCGCCACTACCACCGTACAATTAGCCGCCCCTCCCCGCATCTCCGGCCCATAAGCAGGCATATAGGTCACATCTTTCCCCTCAAGCATAGCGGCATGGGCCAGAAGATTGCCCATAAACAGTATGCCCTGCCCGCCGAATCCGGATATGATCACGTCAAAATACATTATCTTCTCTATTTTGGACGCAGATAAACTTCTTAAAATTCGAAATTACTGCGGGTATCGGCGAAAATCTGCGTCCTAATTTAATTCTTATAAGTCTCCTTTAAAAATTCCCAGAGGAAACTCCGGAATCAGCGCCTCACTTACATGGCGGTTGGCCTCGCACGGGGTCATCTTCCAGTTGGTCGGACAGGCGGACAGGAATTCGACAAAGGCATAGCCCTTCCCTTCCACCTGGATACGGAAGGCCTTTTGAACTGCCTTCCCGGCCTGGAGAATACCTTTGGGATTGTTAAGGGCCACTCTGGCCACAAAGGCCGGCGGCTTCAGCGCCGCAATCGTCTCGGCCATCTTAAGGGGGGCCCCTTCACCAATCACCCGGCGGCCTGATGGCGTCGTTGTGGTCTTCTGTCCAGGCAAGGTGGTAGGGGCCATCTGTCCCCCGGTCATCCCATAGACGGTGTTATTGACAAAAAATACCGCCAACTGTTCTCCCCGGTTAGCAGCATGGATAGTCTCTGCCAGACCAATGGCGGCCAGGTCTCCATCGCCCTGATATGTAAAGACTATGCTTTCGGGCCGTGCCCTCCTTATGCCGGTACCCACCGCCGGCGCCCGGCCATGGGGGGCCTCCAGCACATCAACGGCAAAATAATCATAAAGAAAGACCGAACAGCCGATAGAGGCCACGGCAATAACCCGTTCCTGAATACCCAAAACATCTATAGCCTCAGCGATCAGACGATGGGCTATGCCATGATGGCACCCGGGGCAATAATGAAAAGGGACGTCATAAAGGCTTCTTGGTCTCTTAAATACCGGCTTCATCTTAAGGATTGCTGGCTAAATACCTTTTTTTAATTTCTCTGAAAAGTTCATTTGGAGTCGGGATATAACCCGGACACAGATGGGACTCTACAGTGACGCCCGGCTTAACCGCCAGGCGCACGTCTTCGACCATCTGACCGGTATTCAATTCACAAACCAGGAACCGGTTCACCCGGTTCGACATAGCGGCGAGCGCCTGCGAAGGAAACGGAAAAAGACTTATAGGACGAAACATCCCGACCCGCATCCCCTTCCTGCGGGCCATCTGTATGGAGGTCTTGAGAATTCTGGCCACGCATCCAAAGGCCACGACTATGGCCTCGGCATCCTCTGTAAGGTACATTTCGTAACGGATTTCCTTCTCCATGCGTCTGTATTTCCTGAAAAGTTTCCAGTTGCGCGCCGTGAGTTCACCTTCGTTCAAATACAGACTTTTCAGATACCGGGCCTTGCGTCCCTTTGCGCCGGTAAGCGCCCAGGGTTTTCTTATCTCCTGCCCCTTATAACCCCGGAGGTAAACAGGCTCCTTCATCTGTCCCAGGACTGCATCGCTTAAAACCAAAACCGGCGTCCGGTACCGGTCCGCAATATCAAAGGCCAGCATAGTCAAGTCATAACTCTCCTGCACAGAATGGGGCGCCAGGACAAAGGTGCGATAGTCACCGTGACCGCCGCCCCGGGTGGCCTGAAAATAGTCACCCTGGGAGGCGCTTATCCCGCCCAACCCCGGACCGCTACGGCATACATTGACCACTACACACGGGATCTCCGACCCGGCCATATAGGAGATGGCCTCTTGCTTCAGAGATATGCCCGGGCTGGAAGAAGAAGTCATGGCCCTTGCCCCTGTGGCGGCAGCCCCCATTACCATACTGACAGCCGCCAGCTCACTCTCCGCCTGAATGAATGTCCCGCCCACGGCAGGCATCCGGCCGGCCATGAACTCCGGGATTTCGTTCTGCGGGGTAATCGGATAGCCGGCATAAAAACGGCATCCGGCTGCAATAGCGCCCAAGGCAATAGCCTCGTTCCCCTTAACCAGCTTCCGGTTAGAAACCGTTTCTGTCTTCCGCATCTTTAACGCCAGACCTCTATCGCCATATCCGGACACATCTCCGCACACAGGCCACAGCCGGTGCATTTACCGGATGAGGTCAGAGAAATTATATAATATCCCTGTCTATTGATTTCCGTGCTGATCTCAAGAAGGTGTTTGGGACAGGCCAGGGTGCAAAGAGCGCATCCTTTACACCGGTCTTTATACAGGACTAGTTTCGGCATCTTAAAACGATCAGCTATGAGCTATGAGTCTCTAATTCCCAGCTAACCTTTCAGCAACAGCCAAAAGGCCTTCCAGATCGTCGGCCTGATAGATTTCGAAGCGATCATCCGTCGGCAAGGTCTTTTTCAATAAACCGGATAAAACCTTTTTAGGGCCGGCCTCAACGAAAACAGAGACACCCCCGGCCAGTATCTTTTGCATTATATCATACCAGAGTACGGGTGAACATATCTGTCGGGACATGATCTTACGGATCTCTCCCGGCTTTTCCGCAAAATCGGCGGTGACATTGAACAATACAGGGACAGAGGGATTATGGAACGTGATCCCTTTCATAAATTCCTTGTAATCATTGACTGCATCTTTTAAAAGTGGACTATGCCAGGGCCCGCTGACCTTTAAGGGGATGGCCTTCCCGCCGGCGGCGCTCACCTTGGCCGACAATTTATTTAACGCCTCTTTCTGTCCCGTAAGCACGATCTGCTCATGTGTATTGTGGTTGGCAATAGAAACCACGCCCACGCCTGTTTCCCGGACATCTTCGACCAATCCTTTTATGACATCTATATCCAAGCCAATAGCCGCTATCATGCCTCCGGGATTCTTTTCCGCCTCCTGCTGCATTAGTCTGCCCCTCTCCGCTACCAGGCGAAAGGCATCCGCCAGACCTATAACCCCTGCGGCATAGAGCGCCGAATATTCTCCAAGGCTATGTCCGGCTACCAGATCCGGGGTCAGTCCATTTTCCTGTAACACGGCCAGACAGGACAGATTAACGGCGGTAATGGCCGGCTGGACGTTGACCGTCTCCGTCAATCTTTCCAGGGGGCCGTCAAAACAGAGAGAGGCCAGATCAAGGCCGGTAACGGCAGAGGCTGTGTCAAAAATCTTCTTTACCTCTGACCTTCTCAGATAAAGATCCTTCCCCATGCCCACGTACTGAGACCCCTGGCCGGGGAATAAAAAAGCCGTTTTTTTCACAAAATCAAATCCCTTTCCAATTGAAGCTTCCCGCAGTCCGCCTTGGGCGGACGGGGAATCTCCGTATGCAAGGTAAAATGCATCGTATTCGCTCGCCAACCCCGCTGCAAGCAGCGGGGAATGCGTTCGCAATGCATGTTCAGGTCTGCAACTAAAATTTTTCCTTCTCTAATCTGCTTCTGCTTCCTCTTCCTCTAACTCCTCTTCCTCTTCTTCTTTCTCCATCTCCTCCTGCTGCACATATTCTCTGTACTCGTCCGCACTCATAAGCTCATTATATTCCTTAAGGGAAGGGGCCTTTATACGTATAAGCCAGCCTTCTTCATAAGGATCGTCATTGACTACCTCCGGGGAATCAATGCGCTCTTCATTAATTTCGATTACCTCACCGCTCAAAGGAGCATACAAATCGGAAACAGATTCAGAAGATTCTATACTGCCGAACGGCTCATCTTTAATGATCTCTTCCCCTTCCTCCGGCAATTCAATATAAACAACATCACCAAATTTCTTCTGCGCATAATCAGTAACGCCTATGGTAATCTTTTTATTCCCATCGTGTCTGGCCCAGATATGTTCTTCAGTATATTTGAGATCTTCCAGAATAAGCATACGCACCTCCCACCAGGCATAAAAATCAATAACAGCGGGCCTGAATCCTCCGCCCCAAAAATTCGGGCCTAATAATAATGAAGTTTGCCCCTTTTGCAAGATTTTTTATTACGTGCCCCCTTGCCTTGTGCCTTGTTTCCTCAAAAAATAAAAGAAACCCGCCAGCGCAGCAACAGCCGAAAGTAAGCTTATAAATTGACTGGTAGAGAGGAGATTGCCCCATACCGCCCCACGGGGGTCACCACGGTAATTTTCAATGATAAATCGCGCTACTGCGTATAGAAAAAAGAATGTCCACATCATCTGGCCTTCAAACCGCTTCGCCCGGCGTGTAAGCATAAGGATGAAAAAGATAATAAGCGCCGCGCCGGCCTCATAAAGCTGGGTAGGGTGGAGGGGAATATAAAGCGGCGCCAGTGAATCCGGATTGGTAAACGTAACCGCCCAAGGGACATCGGCAGGCCGGCCATAACAGCAACCGGCAGAAAAACATCCGAGGCGGCCAAAGGCCAGGCCAAGGGCCAGGGACGGGGCCAGGATATCCATGGTTGTCCAGAGCGGCAGCTTGTTATGCCTTATATAAAACATCGTAACTGCCATCGCCAGGATAACCCCGCCGTAAAAGACCAAACCGCCTTTCCATATCTTAAAGATCTCGAGTGGGGTCATCATAAGGCCCGGGGCCTCTGCTATGACATAGAGAAGCCTCGAACCGATGACCGCCGAGATTATGATCCAGAAAAAAAGGTTGGAAATCTTCTCGGTATCCAGGTCCGCGCGCCTGGCCTCCCGGACGGCAAGGGCCATGCCTGCCATAAACCCCATGGCTACAAACAGACCATAGCTATGGATAGTAAGCCCGCCTATGCGAAAGAGTATCGGATGCATAGATTACCCTGATAAACTTGTAAAAAGTCAAGTTGGACGGCACATTAAAAAGCTCTCCGCCGCAGCGGACAAGGCGCGCAAATAAGAAGAGCAGTCAGCATTCAGCTCTCAGCTTTCAGAAAGTGGAATAGCGCCTTAAGCTGACCGCTGATAGCTGATGGCTGATCGCTATGTTGCAGCAAATGGACTTTTTACGAAGCCGTCGATTACTCCTTGTGTCTATAAAGCGTAAGAGCCAGATACAGCACGCCGCAGGTTATGGCGGCATCAGCCACATTAAAAGCCGGCCAGTGGCAGCCGCCGATATAAAAATCGAGAAAGTCGATCACTTTACCCAGACGCATCCGGTCTGCCATATTCCCGATGGCGCCGCCCAGTATCATCCCAATAGCGATGACCGCTCCCCGGCCCTTTGACCTGAAGTGTCCGAAGAGATAAAAAATAAACCCTACGGCTAACAGTGTTACCGAAAGAAAAAATAACCGCTTCCAGGTATCCGGCTCCCCGCTCATCAGCCCAAAAGCCACGCCGGAATTCGTTATATATGTCAGGTTAAAAAAACCCGGAATGACGGCCCGGCTCTCATACAGGCCAAAATGATATTGTATATGTCCCTTGGTCAATTGATCCAGGGCGAAAACACCAAAAGCCATGCCCAGAAATAAAGGCCATGGTCTTCTCAAAGAAAGACCGCTTGCCTGTTTTAAAGACTTTTTTTCTGTTTCTGATAGAGTATCCATATCTCCCTAACCCGGATCCGCGTATTGTCAAAAGATTAACCATAGAGGATACAGCACGGCATAGCCGCAACCAAATCCGAATATCGAAATTCGAAATCCTAAACAAATCCGAAATACAAATATCGAATGCTTGAAACGTCCATCAGCAACGCCTTCGATTTTTCGTTTTGGTTATTGCTCTCATTTAGTCATTTGAATTTGTTTCGAATTTCGTGCTTCGGATTTCGAATTTTCAATCTCTGTGGCTGTTTTTCATAAAACTTTTGCAGTGCCCAATCGGCTACACAATCTACTCTGATGCCGTAACCACCTCCCGGCATCGGGCACAGATAGCCGGATGGTCGGTAAAAGTGCCCACGCTCACAGACACCGTCCAGCAGCGTTCACATTTGGTCCCGTTAGCCGGAGATACCACAATGGGCAGCCCGCTTATCTCTTCAGCCACGTAGGCGCCGGCCGGCGCCGGCCCTTCGGCGACCTCGCATTGCGATACGATCAGTATGGTGCGTAACTGCCCTGCATTTTCGCTCAAAAACGAATAATCTTCAGGGGCAGGATAAATCCTGACCGCGGCGCTGAGGGTATGTCCGATCACCTTCTCCCTGCGGGCCACCTCCAGGGCCTTAGTCGCCCCGGCCCGGACGGCAAGCAGCTTTTCCCATTTCGCGGCGAGCGCCGCATCCTTAAACTCCGGCGGGAGGGATGCGAAACCGGCCAGGTGAATGCCCTCTTCCCGGCCCGCTGTCTCAGGCATATACCGCCATATCTCATCAGCGGTAAATGAAAGGATAGGGGCCATCAGACGCACCAGGGTATCCAGGATGTAAAACATGGCGGTCTGGGCCGAGCGCCGGTCTTTTGATTCCTTACCGCTGGTGTAAAGTCTGTCTTTAAGGACATCCAAGTAAAAGGCGCTCAAATCCACGGCGCAAAACTGGTAGAGGGTGTGATAAACGGTATGAAGTTCAAATTCCTCGTAGGCCGACCGTATCTTATCCGTTATTTGCACAAGTTGATGCAGCGCAAAACGGTCTATCTCCACCATCTCGCTATAAGAAACGATATCGTTTTCCGGTGAAAAGTCATACAGGT
This sequence comes from Thermodesulfobacteriota bacterium, assembly GCA_040754095.1. GTDB lineage: Bacteria > Desulfobacterota > QYQD01 > QYQD01 > QYQD01 > QYQD01. Next base: position 210,781 of record JBFMFO010000001.1, read on the forward strand.
TGCCCAGTATGTAGCGCGCCGTGTTTCTGATCTTCCGGTAGGCCTCGGTCAAACGCTGCAGGATCTCCGGAGAAATCTTGATATCGTCGCGATAATCTTCGGCCGATACCCAGAGGCGCAGGATCTCCGCCCCATGCTTTTTTATGATCTCCTCCGGGGCAATAACATTGCCCAGGGATTTGGACATCTTTTTCCCTTCGCCATCGACTACAAAGCCATGGGTAAGCACCGAGCGATAAGGGGCCTGTCCCCGGGTGCCCACTGCCGCCAACAGCGAGCTGTGGAACCAGCCGCGGTGCTGATCGCTCCCCTCCAGGTACAGGTCAGCCGGGAAGCCCAGTTCTTTCCGGCCTTCCAGGACAGCGGCAAAACTGACCCCGGAATCAAACCAGACATCCAGAATGTCCGTTTCTTTCTCAAATTCCGTGCCCTTACATTTGGGGCACGTGGTTCCTTTTGGAATAAATTCCCCGGGGGCAAGCTCAAACCACGTATCCGCCCCGCCTTCACGGAATTTATCAACCACTCTTTTCATGGTCTCTGCATTCATGAGCACTTCGCCGCAGCCGCAACAATAAAAAATGGTCAGCGGCACACCCCAGGAACGTTGCCGCGATATACACCAATCCGACCGGCCGGCCAGCATGTTGTGGATCCGGTCCCGGCCCCACTTGGGCACCCAGTTAACCCTGTCCACCCAGTCCAGCGCCTTTTCCCGGAGGCCGTTTTTCTCCATGGAGACAAACCACTGTTCGGTGGCCCGGAAAATGACCGGCTTTTTGCAGCGCCAGCAATGGGGATAGCTATGCTCGATCTCTTCACTCCCTGTCAAACGCCCTTTCTCCCTGAGAAGATCGATAATGGCCCCGTTGGCCTTGAAGATGTCCTCTCCGGCAAAGTAACCGACCTCATCCGTAAACTTGCCTCCGGCATCCACCGGCGAATAGATGTCCAGCCCGTAGGCCAAACCACTCTCATAGTCCTCACGGCCGTGGCCCGGCGCGGTATGTACACACCCGGTGCCGGTGTCCATGGTTACATAGGAGGCCATAATAACGGCAGAATCGCGCTCATAAAAAGGATGCCGGCACTTCAGCCCCTCCAGGCGCTTTGCCGGGAAACGCTCCAATATCTTATATCCCTCAATGCCCAGGGCTCCCAGCAGTGAAAGAAGCAGCCCTTCGGCCACGATCCATACTTCATCTTCTACCTGTACGGCCACATAATCAAATCCGGGGTTCAAGGCCACGGCCAGGTTGGCCGGAAGGGTCCAGGGAGTAGTGGTCCATATCAGCATGGATACATTCTTGCCGGCCAGGGACGGCAGGCGGGAGGTCAAATCCGAAGCCAGCGGGAATTTGACATAGATGGACGGCGAACGGTGCGGATAATACTCAACCTCGGCCTCGGCCAGTGCCGTCCGGCACGAAGTGCACCAATAAACCGGCTTTTTGCTCTTATATATGCTGCCGTTCAGAAAAAGCCGGCCAAACTCGCGGGCAATCGCTGCCTCGTATTCATAATTCATGGTCAGATAAGGATTATCCCAGTCCCCCAGGACGCCTAAACGTCTGAACTCGGCCCGCTGGATGTCAATGAACTTCTCCGCATATTTCCGGCAATGCCGCCGGAGTTCAAGTTTGGATAAGCCTTTCTTCCTGGCCCCCAGCTCCCTGTCCACCTGGTGTTCGATGGGCAGTCCGTGGCAGTCCCAGCCCGGCACGTAAGGACAATCAGCCCCGGCCATCTGCCTGGACTTTAAGACTATGTCCTTCAGTATCTTGTTAAAGGCCGTACCCATGTGGATGTGGCCGTTGGCATAAGGCGGTCCGTCATGGAGTATATACCGGGGCCGCCCGCCCGACGCCATGCGTATGCGTTCGTAAAGTCTGGTCGCCTCCCATTTCTCAATCACGGCCGGCTCGCGTTCGGTAAGATTGGCCTTCATGGCAAAATCAGTCTGCGGCAGATTAAGCGTCTCCCGGTAGTCCATGTATTCCCTCCGCAAAAAGCACAACAATCAGATAGGGTTGTAAAGCTATCACAACAAGGTAGCTTGTCAAGGGTAAAAATATATTAGAATTTTCCCCACATTTTTATGGAAGCCGTCATTCCTGAGCGTAATTTGCTGGAGCAGTGGGGCACCCTTCGAGGGCGAGCAGGAAGGGGAAAGCCAGTCCTTTAGAGACTGGAAGGGGCAACCCTTCCCCACCTGCGAGTCCCGAAAGGGTCACTGCGCAGGCCGTGAAGTGAAGGAATGACGGCTTCCGTTTCCAGAATGCAAAAATTGGATAAAATTAACGCGTTGACACAATCTGCTGAGATTTTTGGGGGAAAGTCTTAAGAGAAACCTCTTGACAGGAAAGTTTTGTCAGTGTTAATTAAGAGGCGATTTAATACACTGCCTTATGTGGGGCTGTAGCTCAGTTGGGAGAGCGCTTGAATGGCATTCAAGAGGTCGTCGGTTCGATCCCGATCAGCTCCACCAAATTTTGGGTTCAGGGAAGGCTGCCAAACGGTTTTTCCTGCCATGATAAAAGCCTCTGCTGAAAGCAACCGCCTTCTTCCAAAACAGCAGAGGCTTTATTACTTGCCCGGGGCCAGGCATGACTAAGGAACAAAAAGAGAAAAAATATGAAAATTTGACGGCCGATGACGAGGTCATCCTCCGAGCCGCCAAGGAGATAGTCATAAAGTTTATCGAGACCGGCCGCGTCTCACCCACCTCTTTTGAGGAAAACTTCCAGAAGATATATTCAAGCATCAAGGATACGGTACTGGGTAAATCCAGATAGCGCCCACCGCAAAGACACTTCAACAATCTCGCTCAGTTGGTCATCGTTCCCGTGCGTGTTCCCGCCTGTCGATGTTAAGTTATTGAACATGCATAGCGAGCAGATACTATGTTTATACCTTATACATTGTCAACTTAGAATCTTAAGGGCATCCCGCTTTCACTTCCTTGAATCCCCATAAACGGGCTGAAATGATGACACTGCCTTTACAGTTCGATACAAGCTCGGTGAATGCTTTGCAGCTTTGTTTGAACTCCATAGCTCTTGAACAAAAGCAATCAGCTTGCCGTTATAGTCCGGACCTACCTTTGCAGTGCTCCCAGCCGGAGGCGCAAGAGCTTGACGCAATTGCCGTTTCCGGCATTTTTGGGCCAATTCGACAAGAAACTGCTTGGGGACTTCGAGTTCGTCTGGGTTTTCTGGGAGATTCTTTTCCGAGAGACCCATGAAACGTGCAAAAGTTGTTCGATCCGCAAGCAGCCAGGCTTCTACTGTCCTTACCGCTACCCGGAATAGCAGGTTCTTCTGGATAGGAGCCGAAATCCACTCACTAATCAGGGTCGGTGCACATTCCGATCTGTCGAGGTCGGTCAAAATAAGGAAAGGCGTTCCTTTGGCCGCATTGTTGAAACCTTTGACATTTCTTTTCAAGTAGCCGAAGCCTCGCTGACTATAGCAGCTCCCTATGTAATAGGAGCGACCGCATTGCTGGAGAATGCGCCGCATGACTGCTTCACTCAGATCGTCCTCGACAGCGAGGTGTATGGGAACGATTTCAGTCATTGAATAGGCTTAATTGTCCAATATCTTTGGGTTCTGTCCTTGGCAGGGCGGCTTCGGCCACGCTGAAACCGCTTTCCAGTAATTGATGCACCTCAGCTATTTCGGCAGCCGGCTCGACTTTAGTCCCTTCTACACCGGGCGTAAGCAGCAACACCTCTTCTCCACCAATGCCCTTGTCGGACAGGAGATCATAGCTGTGCGTGCTTATTACGATCTGTCTCTTTTTCTTACTCTGCATCCGCCATATCAGCCCAGGAAGTTTACGTATTATCGCGGCATGAAGCGACAACTCGGGCTCCTCTAGAAGCAATAGGGAATCTCCTTCCAGCATGGACCAGAGAAAGCCGATAAGACGCAATGTCCCATCCGAGAACTGCTCCTCCGTCTGTTTCCCGGCGTGGGGACGCCAATGCTCATAGACCGCCTCTAAATGGGGAATACCTCTTTCATCTTTGGTATCGGTGAGCTGCTTGAGCTGAGGAACCGCCAGCCGTAATGCCTTCTCAATTTTCCTGAGACGTGCCTTGCGGGTCTTTTCCGGCGTCTGCACTACCTGTTCCAGGAAAGTGCGGCCGAACGGGTCTTCAAAACCAGCCGGCGCCGGTCCCGCAAAAGCATCCGGATATCTCAGCAGTTGCGGCACCAGATGTGAATAGCCGATGGTCTGGAAGAACTCGGCCACATCTCTGAACAAAAAATTGGCGTTGATCTGCTCGATATGGGTCTGTGTCAGGCGCAGCTTATCCTCTCGGTCATGAGAATCCGGCCTGTTGAGAATCAGTTCTGCGCCTTTCCAAACCTTCTCATACTTGAGATACGGCTGGCGATAGCCCCTGCTTTCCTGTAAGATGCCAATCGCATACTGCCACACGGGATCATTGCCATTACCTTCCGCAAGGTGCACTGCTATTTCCACCTGGGGATCCTTGCGGGCCGCAAGGCACCTTATTTTGGATATGCCGCCTCGATCACTCACTGCCTTCTGCAATCCACCTCCGGGTTTGGCAATATCCCGGAGAAATCGAAAGACATCAAGGAAGTTGGATTTTCCCGAGGCGTTTGGGCCGACCAGGAATACCCTCCTCCCCATACGGACGTCGACTGATCGGAAGTTCCGCCAGTTTTTAAGGATCGTTCGTGAGATGATCATTATTTCACCTCCATTATTTTGAGGCTCTCTAAGAATCTTGGAAATCTTGAATCTTGTGAATCTTGGATACGTTGTTGATACGTTGACTTATCATTCCATGTCCTTTAACCCAAAAAGCAAAGAAAGCTGATAGCGCAAAAAGAGTGAAGAAGAAATATCACGAAATCAAACGGATGGTCAAGGATATTTCCGGATTCAGTGAACGGATATATGGATGCTTATTACTCCCTGGGATGTCATGTGAAGAAGGCAATCGGCTTCTGGATAGAGCCATGCTTGTATTACTCCTTCTGAGCCTCTTGCAAAATTCTTATGATTCGGATTGGTCATTCCGGCGAACCCCGGATCAGAGTCCGGGGCAGGCGCCGGAATCCAGTGACTCCGACCAGATTAAGACACTCCTGGACACCGGTTTTCACCGGTGTGACGACTTTTGCAGGGTCGTATGTCAAAATTTTATTGAACACCAAAGGGGTCAATTTTCGTTGACAATCTACAGCCTTATGCCTGATAATCAAACAGTAGAATTGTTATTGATTAACCGGAACAATAAGCCGGCGAAAGGGGCCCCACCACATGCAGGAGAGAAAAATCGAACAAAAACGGTATAGGGAAAGCATGAAGACGGCCAGGGCAATAACAGGCTTTTTTATATTTCTTTTCATTGGAATCTTAACGGCCGGCGGGTGTACTACAAATGAAGAGACGGTTATCGGGAAAAAAGCGGCTCCAGAAACGGTGGAAGACAAAAGAGAGGTGCTAAAACTGACTGTCCAGCCCTGCTGGAGTCCCCGGGACTCATTCACCATGTTTACGCCGCTGGCAGATTATTTATCAAGGGAAACGGGACTGAATATAAAGCTGGTTGTCCTGGAAACAGAAAAAGATTTTCATGAGGCATTGGATACAGCGGCATTTACCCTGCAGGATGCCTTTTCCATATACGTGCACAATAAAAAGATTGCTCTTTTCGATCCGTTAGCAATTGCCGTATCAGGAGACGGGAAGACTGAAGAAAGGGGGGTAATCATCGTCAGAGCAGATAGCTCTATTAAGGGCTTAAGCGATTTAAAAGGCAAGACATTTTTGTTTGGCGCCCCGCATAACACGCCAAAGTTCACCGGCGCATACATCACCCTGAAAGAGGCCGGGATCGATCCCGGACGTGACCTGAAAGGCCATGAGTTCGGCGGGGACTGTGACGATAACGCCATGTCCGTATTTTTAGGGGAATACGATGCCGGCGCCGTATGTAAAGATTTTGTGGAGGGGCCGGAGGGTAAGAAGAGGTTCAACTTTAAAACTGACCTGAGGATTGTGGCCGATACCGTGCCCTTACCGAGCTGGATGCTGGCGGCCTCGAAGGATGTGGACAGGGAGGTGGTGGAAAAGGTCAGGAATGCCTTATTAAAAATAGGACCCCGAAGCCCCCTGGCTGAAGAAGTCCTGAAAGAGTGCGAATGGAGCGGATTTATAGCCGTTACCGGCAAGGAATTGTCACGCATCGATAACCTGGTTCGTAAGTATTCGATACCCGTACGGTGATATCAGCCCGGTGGACCCGTGTAGTGAAAAACCGGAGTAATAAAAGAGGCGGGGATAGATTATGGCGTACCTCATTAGCTCCCCAGAACTGACTTTCGGCGTGAGATATGAAGCTTAGGACAAAACTAGCCCTTGCCTTTACAGTAATAATAGTCGCTGTTACCGGAACTATTGCCTTCCTGTCCATCCGGCGCGAAACCGAAACTTTTAAAGAAGAGCTAAAAAAACAGGGCCTCATTCTGGCCAATACCCTGGCCGAGGAAAGCAGGGAGGCATTTATCATAGATAAGTTTGTTCACACTATGGACTACATAGATAATATCTCAAAGCAGGATTACGTAGTCTATGCCATGGTCATGGACAGGAAAGGCCGGGTGAGGGTCCATAACGATCTTAACAAGGTAGGCAAGGTAATTAAGGACGCAGACCCTGTTCCGGATAATGTCCTTGCTACAGGCAAGCCGTATATCAGGATCACCGATTCCGGCGCAGAAGGCCGGTTATATGACATAGGCGTACCGATTATGGTAGGGTCAGAGGTGGCTGGAGTGGCCCGTATCGGTTATTCTCTAAAAAGTATAGAGGCCTCCACGGCAAAAGGCAGCAGGCAGATAATCCTGATAACCATGGGCGGCATAATCGTCGGGGTCCTTTTTAAAATACTTTACAGCAGACAGTTGGTAAAACCCATCATCAAACTAAAAGAGGCAGCCAATGAGATCGCCGGCGGCCGCTTTGACACAAGAATAGAGGCCGTATCCCGGGACGAGATAGGCGAACTGGCCTCTGCTTTCAACCAGATGTCCACCAATTTGAAAAACTCCCGTGACGAATTGATAGAGGCCAAGGGCTATACGGACAATATTATAAGATCCATCGTTGATGCCCTGATTGTAGTTGATGCGCAGGGAATGATAGAGACGGTGAACAGGGCCGCATTGGATATGTTGGGGTACAGCGCAGAGGAGATAGTCGGGTGGCCCGCAGATAAGATTCTCGTTGGAGACGCACCCCTCAGGGGAGAAGGATTGGATGAACTCATCGCTAAAGGTGAATTAAGGAATTGTGAGACGCTTTATAAGGCCAAAGACGGCAAAGAGATCCCCGTTCTTATCAGCGCCTCGGTAAGAAAGGACAGGGAGGGTAAGACCATACATATAGTCTCTACCGCCAGAGATATCACCGAGCGCAAAAAAATGGAAGAAAATCTCCTGAAGGCCCAGAAGCTTGAATCAGTGGGCATTCTGGCGGGTGGTATTGCCCATGATTTCAATAACATCCTGACCGGAATTCTAGGCAATATCGGTCTGGCTATGATACATATGCAATCCGAAGACATAACATTTAAGAGGTTAGCCGCAGCGGAAAAAGCGGCCCTGCAGGCCAGGGATCTGACCCAACACCTGCTCACCTTTTCCAGGGGCGGAGCGCCGGTCAAGAAGGCAGCCTCGATTACAGAACTATTGAGGGATTCCGTCATGTTTGCGCTGACCGGTTCCAATGTCCAGTGTGAATTTTCCATCCCGGCCGATCTCCGGCCGCTTGACGTGGATGAAGGGCAGATAAATCAGGTTATCAATAACCTGATTGTCAACGCCCTGCAGGCCATGCCGGAGGGCGGGACAATTAAAGTAGGGGCGGAAAATATAATCGTGGATGCCGGGCAGGGTCTGCCACTTAAAGAAGGAGCATATGTAAAAATATCTATTGAAGATGAGGGGATCGGTATATCGAAGGCGCATCTTCAGAAGATATTTGATCCCTATTTCACTACCAAACAAAAAGGCAGCGGCCTGGGGCTCGCCATTACCTATTCTATTGTCAGACAACATGGTGGATATATTGATGTAGAATCTGAGTTGGGGGTTGGGACGAGATTCTCTATCTATCTGCCTGCTTCTGCTGAAAGGATGGTGGCTGGAGGAAAGCCAAAGGAGGAGATAATCGGAGGAGAAGGAACGGTGCTCCTGATGGACGACGAAGAGGTAGTCAGAGATGTGGCCGGAGAGATGTTGAAACACATGGGATACACGGTGGAATTTGCCGAAGACGGCGTCGGGGCGATAGACCTGTATATAAAAGCGAGGTCGTCAGGCAGGCCTTTTGATTTTGTCATCATGGATTTGACTATACCGGGAGGTATGGGCGGCAAGGAAGCTATCAAGAGATTACGGGAGATAAATCCTTCCGTCAAGGCGGTTGTATCCAGCGGCTATTCCAACGACCCGATTATGGCTGACTTCAGAAGCTACGGGTTCAGCGGTATCGTAGCCAAACCCTACAAAATAGAAGAACTGGGGAGGGTATTGGACACGGTCAGAAAAGGGCACGCCCCGGGTTAAAATCCCCCGGCAGTCTTACCGGTACTTCTCAAATTCCTCGCCGTACTCAATCTCAGCCTTCTTCTTTAACCCTTCCAGCCACCCTTTTAAGATGACGTCCCTTTGCATAAGGAGGAGTTTTTCCTTTATGGCGTCTTTCTGCGTCTCGTAAAGCTCCTTCGGGGCCTCTTTAGCGCCGGCCAGGCTCACAACATAAAAGGCGTCCCCTGTTCTGACCGGTTGCCGGATATACGGATGGGCCGGTGTCAGCATGGACAGTTCCTGTGCCGCCTCTGCGAACGGCAACTCTTTCCCGGAAAGGGCGGTTGGAGCCATATACCCGGTCTCGCGCGCCGAAAACCTGTATTTGTGAATCAGATCGGAAAATTGTTGCCCGCCCTTAAGGCCGGATATAAATTTCTTGGCCTCTGATTCGGCCAGTTTTGCGGCCTGATTCTCCGTGAAGTCTGCTTTTACCTTTACTTCGATCTCCTCAAATTTTGGTATAAATGACTCCCTTCTCTCGATGACCTCACAGACAAAATAACCCTGTGGCAGTTTAATCAAAGAGCTTATCTCTCCCCTTTTCAGGGCCAGGGCGGCGCGGTTAAAGCCTGCCTCGCGGCCTACCCCTTCCACTTCATCCTGTTCAGAAAAAAAACCGGTCTCTGTCAGAGGAAGGTTTTGCGCCCTTGCGTATCTGTCGAGACCGCCTGCGCGTATAATCTGTTCGTATGTCCTTGCCGCCTCAGCCATTGCGGCCTCCCGGACCTTATCTTCAGTCAGGACCTTTTTGATATCCGCAGCCACTGCGGCCAGAGGTTTTACCGCGGAGGTGACGACCTCGGTCACTTTTATAATATGCAGCCCGGCCTTGCTCCTCACCACCGGGCTGATGCCTCCCTTTTCCAGGGAAAAGACCACCCTCTCCAAAGAGGGATCCGTAGTCCCCTGTTGCAGGTAACCAAGGTCTCCTCCCCTGACGGCGCTTTTGTCTTCGGAAAACTGCCTGGCCAGCGCCGCGAAATCCCCGCCGGATCTGACCTTCTTAAGCGCCTCTTCGGCCCTGGTCTGGACTCCGGTCATCTCTTCATCTGTCGCTGACGGCTTCAGGGCAAAAAAGATATGGCTTACCCTTCGCCTTTCCGGTTCTCTAAATGCCTCCGTATTACTTTCATAGTAGTTCTCTACCTCTGCCGGCGACACATTGACCTTAGGCGCATAGTCCTTGAAAAGAAAACGGGCCAGCCGCACCCGCACCCGGGCCGGCACACGATAATCCTCCTGATGGCCGGTAAAATACTGCCGGAGAGCAGGCGTCTCCACTTTGACCTGGTTCTTAAAAGCCGCCGCCGTAAACGGGACGTAGGCCAGATTTATCCGGCGATTGGCGTACTGAAAGGTGTTCCAGACCTCGTCATCCGATACCTTGGCCAACCGGCCCAGCGTATCTGCCACCTTGGCCCAGAGAAGCTCCTTACGCAACTCCTCTTCAAAGGCAGCCGGGGTCAGACGTGCATTTTCCAGAACCCCCCGGTACCTTTCCTCGCTAAACCGGCCCCCTTCATTGAATACCGGCATGCTGCGGATATACTCGTTGATCTCTTCATCGCTCACCCGGATATCCAGACCCGCCGCGCCTTCCTGCGCCAGGACGTCCCTTATAATACCGTCCAGAACCACTTTATCCAGGTTCATCTTCTTAAGCAGGTCCCCGGAGAGGGCGTCCCCGTAGATCTGCTGATAGTTTTTCAGGGCGTTATTATAGGCCCTCTGGTAATCAGCCCTGGTTATAATCAGGCCGTTTACTTCCGCCACCATGTCGGCGCGCCGGGCGCGTATGGTGCCCACACCCCAGAAGATAAAGACCAGGATGACGGCTCCCAGGATGATCTTGATAAGCCAGGCACGGGTGTGCCTACGCATAAAGTCGAGCATATAACCTTTCCTCCCTACAGTGTCTCACGAACGTAATTGAGCAGCCCCCCGGCCAGAAGGACATCCCTCTCCCGTTTCTGAACAGTCAGGTTGACCATAAAATGGTGCCCTTGCGTCTCGTTAATAATACGGACCGGCTGTTCAGAAAGGATCTGCTTCCTGATATCCGGGATAGCCAGGCGATCATCCGCCTGAATGGAATCATAATCCTCCTTTTTCAGGAACACCAGGGGCAATATGCCGAAGTTAATCAGGTTGCTCCTGTGTATACGGGCGAAGGACAGGACCAGCACGGCCTTTATACCGAGGTACATAGGCCCCAGGGCGGCATGCTCGCGGCTGGAACCCTGGCCGTAATTCATGCCCCCGACAATGAACCCGCCGCCGGCCTCCCTGGCCCGGTCATAAAAGGCGGGATCGACCTGGCTGAAGATATAGCGGGAAATGGCCGGGATATTGGAGCGGAGCGCGGTGATCCTGGCCCCGGCCGGGAGGATGTGGTCGGTGGTAACATCATGGCCCAGTTTAATCAGGACCGGCCCGGTCAATGCAGAGGGCAGGGCCTCCCGCCCGGGCAGGGGCTGGATATTAGGCCCGCGCATAATCTCTGTTCCCTCAGCCCTGGAAGGCTCCAGGGGTGGGATAATAAGCCTGTCATTTATCATGTAGCGTCGCGGGATGGCTACCTTGACCGGCTCACCCAGGTTCCGGGGATCTGTGAGCGCCCCGGTCAAGGCCGTGGCCGCGGCCACTTCCGGGCCGGCCAGATAGACAGAGGCGGTTTTTGTCCCGCAACGCCCCTCAAAGTTGCGATTAAAGGTACGGAGACTTACCCCGCCGGTGGGCGGGGCCTGTCCCATGCCGATGCAGGGGCCACAGGTATTCTCCAGAATCCGGGCCCCGGAGGCAATAAGGTCACTCAAATAGCCCTTCCTGGCCAGCATGGCCAGAACCTGCCGGGAACCGGGCGAGATGACCAGACTTACATCTGGATGGACGGTCTTCCCCCTTAATATTTCTGCCACCGTGGCCAAGTCTTTATAAGATGAGTTGGTGCAACTGCCGATGGCCACCTGATCAACTTTCAGTCCCTGCAATTCTGAAACCGGACAGACCTGGTCCGGCATGTGCGGCCGGGCCACCAGGGGAACCAGCCGGCTTAAGTCTATCTCTACGACCTCATCATAGACCGCGCCTTCATCTGCCGCCAGCGGAGCAAAGGAACCGCCCCTCCCCTGCGCCCTCAGAAACGTCCGGGTGACCTCATCGCCTGGAAATACAGAGGTAGTAGCCCCGGTCTCCGCGCCCATATTGGTGATCGTGGCCCGCTCCGGTACGGATAGCTGTGCTATGCCGTCACCGCCGTACTCGAATATCCTCCCCACACCTCCCTTGACCGTAACCCGCCGGAGCAATTCCAGGACAATATCTTTGGCTGTGACCCACGGGGCCATTTCCCCGGTCAGCCTGACCAGTACAATCCGGGGCATAAGCAGGTGGAAAGGATATCCGGCCATGGCCAGGGCCACATCCAGGCCGCCCGCGCCGATAGCCAGCATCCCCAGGCCGCCGCCGGTGGGCGTGTGGCTGTCCGAACCGAGGAGCGTCTTCCCGGGTACGCCAAAGCGTTCCAGATGGACCTGATGGCAGATACCGTTACCGGGCCGCGAGAAGTACAGACCATAGCGGGCCGCTATGCTCTGCAGGAAACGATGATCATCGGCATTCTCAAAACCGACCTGCAGGGTGTTGTGATCGATATAACTTACGGAAAGTTCCGTTTTGACCCTGGGGATGCCGATGGCCTCAAACTGCAGATAGGCCATAGTTCCGGTGGAATCCTGCGTCAGGGTCTGGTCGATACGCAGGCTTATCTCCTCCCCCGGCGTCAAATCCCCCTCTACCAGGTGACGTTTTATGATCTTCTCGGCTACAGATAAATGCATACGCAAAAGTTCCTCACTTTTTGTAGATACTCAGCCACACATCTGTCCAAAATAAGATTTTTAAAATCTCCCCTAGCCCCTGGTTTATTTTAGTCAAGCGCTTTTTTTATAACATTAACATACGGAGGTCTTAATTGAAGCACCTTGCCTTACCCTGGTATTTGAGAGTCTCAACAGAGAACAGAGCTCTTATCTTGCTTCAT
>JBFMFO010000002.1:0-184380 GCA_040754095.1 Thermodesulfobacteriota bacterium
GTGGGCGACAAAGTGACGAGTGAAACGATAAAGAAATATATACAGTACCATAGACATGAAGAAAAAAATCCTAAGCAGTTAAGATTTGACTTCTAATGCCCCGTGCGGAAGCACGGGGTTCTTTACTAGTGCCGAATCATAATTTTTTATTAAGGGCATCTCGCAGCTTTCTACTGGCCTTGAAGGTAACTACAGATCGGGGTGATATCTCTACTGTTTCTCCGGTGCGCATGTTCCGTCCCGGCCTTGCCCTTTTCGCCCGAACCTTCAAAATGCCGAAATTCGCGATCTTAACGCTATCCCCCTTTAACAATTCCTCTTTAAAGGCATCAAATATTGATGTAACCAGCTCAGTAGTCGCCTGTCGGGGGAAGCCGATCTTGTTATGAATATGCTCTACAATGTCTTTTTTGGTCAATGTCATTTTAGCCCTTCCTGCAAGTTCGTTATTTTTGTTCTCTTAACCTTCCATTAAACCTGGATAATATATCATTTACTATTCGCTGGTGGACAGCATTTACTTCTTCATCCTCCAGTGTCTTCTCTGAAGAACGGTAAATCACCCGTAAGGCCAGGCTCTTATATCCTCGCTCGATTTGCCTGCCCTGATAGACATCAAATATAAAAACATTTTCCATTATATTTCCACCCTGCTCATTAATCATGCGCAAAATCCGGCCGGCAGGAACGTCTTCGGGAACGATAATAGCCATGTCCCGCATCACAGCAGGATAGCGGGGGAGCGGCTTAAAGACCTTTAGGCCCTTATAGGCTTCGACTAAATCGTCAAATGATAACTCAAACATAAACACCTTTTCTTTTACGTCAAAGCCTTCACAGACAGAGGGTTCCATCTCGCCCACAAAACCCAGCGTCTTTGGGCCAAGTACGATGCGGGCAGACGCCTCTTGCCTGAGATAAGGGGCGGATTCCACCGCATGGTCCAGGCTGTAACCGGAGATGCCCAGAGCCTGAAAAACGGCCTCCATACCGCCTTTGATATCAAAAAGATCGACTCCATTCCCGGGAAAATGCACCCCCTCCGGATAGCGCAGACCGGTGCACATACCGGCTAAATAGGTCTTTTCTACCGGTTGCCGGCCTTCCCCCTGGTCAATAAAAATCTTGCCTATCTCAAAGAGACGCAGGTTGCTATTCCGTTTGTTAAGGTTACTGCATACGGTAGAAAGGAGATTAGGGATAAGAGAAGTCCTTAGCACCGACTGTTCTTCGGTCAACGGGTTTAAAAGGTGTACGTGTCTGTTTCGCTCGTCCATCCCGGAGATTTTCAAAAGCTTCGTCGCCCGCTCATCCATAAAACTGTAGTTAATAACCTCGTAAAATCCCAGGCTATTGAGGACAGAATGGCAGATATTGGCAACAGTATGACTCTTTATCCGGGCCGGGGTCGTCAACGAAACAATGGGGAGTTTTACCGGTATTTTTTCGTAACCATCAAGGCGTGCCACTTCCTCTATAAAATCGACTTCCCGGCTGAGGTCACCACGGAAAGACGGGGATGTCGCTAGAAAGGCATCTTTTCCTGCTTCACGTACTTTGATGCCGATGCTCTCCAGTAACCGGCGTATCTCGCCTTTTTTCAGGTCGCTCCCCAAAAGGCGGTTAACCTGACCTACACGTATGGGGATAGGTTTTCTTTCCTTCGGCCCGGAATAGACATCGATCCGCCCTCTTAGAATTTTTCCCCCGCCCGCCCTTACCATGAGAGAGACGGCGCGATCCAGGGCTGCCCCCACTCCCTCCATATCTATGCCCCGTTCAAAGCGATATGAAGATTCGGTGCTCAAATTTAGCCGGCGGCTGGTGCGGCGGACAGAAATAGGATCAAAATAGGCGCTCTCAATAAAAACCGACCGAGTTTCCGTGGTTATTTCAGAATTTATACCCCCCATAATCCCGGCCAGGGCGACATTTTTCTCCCCATCCGCAATCATGAGCATATTTTCGGAGAGAGTCCTTGCCATCCCATCCAGGGTGGTGAAGGTCTCACCATTTCGGGCTTGATCGACGATAATACGTTTTCCGGCCAGGCGTTTCAGATCAAAGGCATGTAAGGGCTGGCCGTATTCCATGAGCACGTAATTGGTAACATCGACTATGTTATTGATTGGGCGGATACCTATTGCCAGGAGGCGCTTATGGAGCCAGAGAGGCGACCCGGCGACCGTCACATCCTTTATGATCCGGCCGGCATAGCGGGGGCATAGATTAACGGCCCGCACTTCCACTGATACTTCCTGGTGGATGTCTTCGCCCTTTTCTGAAATATTTATTCTGGGATAACGAACCTTCTTATGTAAGATGGCCGCCGCCTCACGCGCAATTCCCAAAACACTCAGACAATCAGCGCGGTTAGGGGTCAGCCCTATTTCCAGCACATAGTCTTCCAGCTCCAGGGCCCGGGCTAGGGGAAGTCCGGATTCCATGTCAGCGGGTAAGATATAGACGCCGCTCTTATCCTCACCCAGACCAAGTTCGGCTGTCGAGCAAAGCATACCCTCAGAATACTCGCCCTTTATACTGGTCCCGGAGATTCTTAATGGCCCGGGCAGGATGGCCCCCTCTAAAGCCAGCGGCGCCTTATCTCCGATGCGGATATTTTTTGCCCCGCAGACCACGCGGTATGTATTTTTGCCGGACACAACCCGGCACAGAGAAAGGTCTTCAGCATGGGGATGCGGGAGAATATCTGTAATGTGGCCGACCACTACCTGACCCAGGCCTGCATCATAGTGCGTCAGGTTTTCCACCTCCAACCCGACCATGGTCAGGCGTTCGGCCATGTCTTCCACGGGGATGTCAATGTCCACAAATTCTTTAAGCCAGTTCAGCGTAACCCGCATAGTATTACAGCCTGATATTAAGTCTAAAATTGATTGAGAAAACGGAGATTATTCTCGTAGAAAAGACGGATATCGTCAATGCCGTACTTCAGCATGGCTATGCGTTCTATGCCCATGCCAAAGGCCAGGCCGGTAATTTCCTCGGGGTCGTAACCGACCATACGAAAGACTTCGGGATCAACCATGCCGGCACCCATAACCTCTAACCAGCCGGTTTGGGAACAAACCCGGCAACCTGAACCACGACAGATCACACAAAGGATATCTATCTCCGCACTGGGTTCGGTAAAAGGGAAAAAGCTGGGACGGAAACGGAGGGAGGTCTGTTCATCGAAAATCTGATGTATAAATATGGTCAATAGGCCCTTAAGATCGGCAAATGAGATCCCCTTATCGACCATCAATCCTTCCACCTGATGGAACATTGGGGTGTGAGTGATATCCGAGTCGCAGCGATAAACCTTGCCCGGCGCAATAATCCGCACCGGCGGCCGCTGCCTTTCCATAGTGCGCACCTGTATAGGAGAGGTATGGGTGCGTAGAAGGACGTTTTCAGAGATATAAAATGTATCCTGCATGTCCCGCGCCGGGTGATCGCGCGGGATGTTCAACGCCTCAAAATTATAATAATCAAGCTCCACATCCGGGCCTTCAGCTATGGCAAAGCCCAGCCTCTCGAATATATCGCATACCTCGCCGGTGATCTGTGTTATAGGATGGAGTTTGCCCGGAGGTATAAACCGGCCGGGTAATGTAATGTCTGTCTCTGGAGCTGCCTGCCCTTCAGTGGCAACTATTGATTGCCAGGCATTAAGGGCGGCCTCTATCTCTTTTTTGACGGCATTGGCCAACTGTCCGATGCGCGGCCTGAGTTCTGCCGGCAGCCCGCCCATCTGTTTTAACAGCTCAGGCAGGATTCCTTTACGGCCCAGGTATTTAATTCGAAGCGTTTCCCATTCCTCCCGGCCCTTGACCTCCGGGATGGCCTTAAGCGCCTCGTCTCTTATTTTTTGCAGCCTTTCTTCCATCAGATAAGGATCGATCTCAGATTCCAAATTTGGAATCTGAGATCGATTATTGCGCCGTCCTGGCGATTTTTGCAAAGCAAGCCGGATCGCTTATAGCCAGATCAGAAAGGATCTTACGATCCAATTCTATCCCCGTCTTTTTTAATCCACCCATCAGCCTGCTGTAAGAGAGGCCGTTCAGCCTGGCCGCCGCATTGATACGTGCAATCCAGAGGGTCCTGAATTCCCGTTTCCGCACCCTGCGATCACGATAAGCATAAGTCATGGCGCGCTCTACCGCCTCTTTGGCCGTGCGGAAGATTTTGCTCCTTCGTCCCCAATATCCTTTGGCCAGGGCCAGTACCCTATTTCTCCGTCTCCTGGCCTTAAAACCCCTTTTCGCTCTTGGCATAACAGTACCCTTTCTTTACTCGTTTTGTTAACTAAATAATAACCACACAAATAAAGTGCGGCATAGCCGCAGCTTCAAAGCTTATTGTCCGTTGCCTCCAAGATACCACTCTTCAGGCCGAACTTCCAGAACCTGTCCGGATATCAAAGATAGGGTATTATCTGTCGGATATTTTGGGCATTGGACTCATCAAGCACGCTCGAACCGCGCAGACCTCTCTTTCGTTTGCGTGTCTTCGAGGTCAATATATGGCTGCCATAGGCCTTAAACCCTAAGATTTTGCCTGTACCGGTTACCTTAAAGCGCTTGGCAGCGCCCCGATTGGTTTTAATCTTTGGCATCTCTTCCCCCTAATCTAATCTGCATAATAATTTCAAATTTCAAGTTTCAAAGGCATTATGTCTTGGGAGCAACTATCATCACCATGTCCCGGCCTTCCATCTTTGGTTCATATTCGATCTTCCCGATATCCTCTATCTCGGCGCGAATACGATTTAGTATATTTACGGCTTGGTCGGAAAAGGCGATCTCACGCCCCCGAAAACGAACGGATACCTTGACCTTGTCTTTATCTTCCAAAAACCGGCGAATATGGCGCAACTTAAACTGGTAATCATGCTCATCGGTCTTGGGCCGGAATTTGACCTCTTTTACCTGTATAACTACCTGCTTTTTCTTGGCCAACTGGATTTTTTTGCTCTGCTCGTACTTAAATTTGCCGTAGTCCATAACCCGGCAGACCGGCGGTTGAGCTGTAGGAGCTATTTCCACCAGATCAAACCCTTCTACCTCCGCCGTTTTCAAGGCTTCTTCAAGGGGCTTAATCCCCAGTTGCGTCCCGTCTGCGCCGATTAACCGTACTTCCTTAGCACGTATCTGCCAATTAATTCTAACCTTTTTCTCTATACTATCCACCTCCCCTTATGATGCAAATGATGCAAATAAAAGTTCTCAGCAACATATCTATGCTACTGATAATTTCTGCATTTATCCTGAACCATGGCCACAAACTGATTTACCGGCATGGCCGAAAGATTTTCCCCGTTCCTGAGGCGAACCGTCACACTGTGCGAGGCGACCTCCTTGTCCCCGATAACAAGCATATATGGAATCTTTTGCATCTGCGCCTCCCGGATCTTTAAGCTCAGTTTTTCGTTGCGGAAATCTCCTTCCGCCCTGAGGCCTGCATCCATCATCTCCGCCAGGACGCCCCGGGCATAATCAATCTGTCTGTCCGTAACCGTCATGATTACAGCCTGCACCGGCGCCAGCCAGGCGGGAAAAGCGCCGCCGTAGTGCTCTATCAAAACGCCGATAAACCGCTCCAGGGCCCCTAGTATGACCCTGTGGAGCATCACCGGCCTATGCCTTTCGCCATCTGCCCCTACGTAAACCAGGTCAAACCGTTCCGGCAGGGTAAAGTCGCACTGGATAGTGGCGCACTGCCAGCGCCGATCCAGGGCATCCTTAAGCTTTATGTCGATTTTTGGCCCGTAAAACGCGCCTTCGCCCTCGTGGACGGCAAACGGGATATCCTTGTCACGCAGGGCGCCCGTAAGGGCCGCGGTGGCCCGTTCCCAGTCTTCATCGCTGCCGATGGACTTTTCCGGCCTGGTGCTGATCTCCACCTCATAATCAAAACCGAAGATGCCCATGACATAGGTGACAAAATCGATTACGCCTTTTATCTCCTCATTCAACTGCTCCGGCATACAGATGATGTGCGCGTCATCCTGGGTGAACTGGCGAACCCTTAAAAGGCCGTGCAAAACGCCTGATTTCTCATGCCTGTGCACCGTGCCCAGTTCAAAAAATCGCAAAGGCAGGTCCCGGTAGCTTCTTACCCTGGATTTGTAAATGAGCATGTGGGCCAGGCAGTTCATGGGCTTGATGCCATACTGCTGACCGTCTATCTCTGTAAAGTACATATTCTCGCGATAGTTATCAAAATGACCGGAACGCTTCCAGAGATCAAGTTTCAATATCTGCGGCCCCATCACCAACTGGTACCCGCGTTTCAGATGCTCTCGCTTTTCAAAATCCTCAATAATGAATCGTAGCATGGCCCCGCGCGGATGATAAATTATCAGTCCTGCTCCTGCCTCATCGCTTACGCTGAACAGGTCCAGTTCCTTGCCTAAACGCCGGTGGTCGCGCTTTTTGGCCTCTTCAAGCTTCTCAAGATAATCATCGAGGACTTTACGATCAAAGAAGGCCGTCCCGTAGATGCGTTGCAGCATCTTGTTGCGCTCATCTCCCCGCCAATAAGCGCCGGCCACGCCGGTCAACTTAAAGGCCTTGACCAATCCGGTAGAGGCAATATGCGGCCCCCGACAGAGGTCAATAAAGTCACCCTGCCGGTAAATGGAAACGACCTCTTCGGGTATATCCCGAAGAAGCTCGACCTTGTATGGTTCATCCAGCCGCTTAAACAATTCAACGGCGGCCTCCTTAACCAACTCTTCCCGCTGGAACGGCCTGTTTTCAGCGATAATCTCCCGCATCCGCCCCTCAATGCGCTCCAGATCCGCGGGCGTGAAGGTCCCTTCATAATCAAAATCATAATAGAACCCGTGCTCTATAGCCGGGCCGATGGTTATCTTAACCGACGGGAATAAGTCTTTTACCGCCTCGGCCATGATATGCGCGGTGCTGTGCCTCAAGATAGCCAGTTCCTCTCCCGTGGTCGTATCTCGAGGAATAGCCATCTCTCTACCATCGGAGCTGGTTATGGAAATAAGATTTTTCCCCATATTTTCAGTTAAAAGGGCATCTTAATGTCTGATGACAACAAAGATGCCCTCTAATCCGCCCATAAATTTAAAACATATAATGCTTAGAGGTTGCTCCCGGCTATTGCTCACGGATGTTTATTTAAATGGTAGGCACGGGCGGTTTCGAACCGCCGACCTCTACCGTGTCAGGGTAGCGCTCTCCCCCTGAGCTACGTGCCTGCATTAAAAACAAAACCAGGATATAAAAACCATCATTTGGTAACAATATTTATGCGGTATGTCAAGGAAAATGTCAAATAATGTTAATGCAATATCTTATACATAGGCAACATCACCGGTCATTGGTCACTAGTCATTGGTTAACTGTGGAAAATTTTTAACTATTGTTCTCTTTTACCAGTGACAAATGACTAATGACAAATGGCGTTCACTATAGACATGGCCGAAAATTAGGCGGCAGAGTGGAGAAGGCGAAGGGAAGGGGACTGTTGTAATTTGCATTTTTGGTCCAGGTATCAAAATTAAAAATGGCTATAAGACGGTTACTTATAGCCATTTGATCTTACTGGTGGGCCGTGTAGGAGTCGAACCTACGACCTACTGATTAAGAGTCAGTTGCTCTGCCAATTGAGCTAACGGCCCGGGTTGAAGCACGAAATTTAATAAAAGTAGCAGACTAAGATTTGGCACGCCCGGCCCGACTCGAACGGGCGACCTACGGATTCGAAGTCCGGCGCTCTGTCCAACTGAGCTACGGGCGCCAAGTATAACATTGCCAAGGTGGTGGTTTTTTTAACACCTTTGTTTTGATAAGTCAACCCTTAGTGGTTCTAATCTACTTTTAGTTGCAAGAAAATATTACTGGAAAACTTAGCACGATATATGCTAAAAATAGCTGCAACAATATAATCACATCGGAGAGGGATTACTTATGCCGAGCGTATCTTATAAAGACAAGCGATTCGAGGTCAACATAGAAGGCTATTTGAAGACTTTCGATAGCTGGACTGCGGAATTCTCCCAGGCCATCGCCAAACAAGAAGGGATAGAAGATTTAACCGATGAACACTGGCTAATAATTGAATACGTGCGTAACTACTATGCCAAACGTGGCATTGCTCCTATGATTTTAAAATTGCAACGAGACCTCAAGATTTCCATTTGGCGAATACATGAACTTTTTCCTACCACGTCTGAAAGGGCTATCTGCAAGATTGCCGGACTGCCCAAGCCAACCGGTTGTATCTGAGCATTAATCGCTGGCCTGCCCGGCCCCCCAAAAATGTCAAACCGTGCCGGCCATTTTAATTCTCTGCTCTTCCCTTAAGAGAGAATACCTTATCTGGCCGGATAGAAATTTTTCTTTTAATTCTTCTATTACCTCCCCGGCCTCACCCTTTTTCTGGTAGATATCCAGAAGGCAATAAAGGACTCGCGGGTCCCGTTCATTATATATCCTTTTCAATATCTCCAGCGCCCGATCATAGTCTTTAAGACTCAAATAACAACGAATCTGCTGAATCAGGCCTTCGTGGTCCTGCCATCCAGCCTTATTTATAAGCTCCAGGGCAAATTCAAATAGTCCGCCATCCATAAGGACGCGGATAACTTTTAGCCCCAAGCCGTCCATCGTAAAAATTTTCTCCGCGACTGCCATGGCCTCGGTAAACCTTCCCAGACAGAGATATTTACTAATAAGGTCCAGACCCCACTGAGGGCTTTGCATCAATTCTTCGGGGCTAAGCGACCGTAACCAGATGTAGTATATGGCCTCCTGGGTCTTTCTGAGAGAATCGAGATCATCCGGTCGGTACGTGTTGCAGATGCCGAGAGAAGGGATGTCTTCAACCCCCTGGACAAACACGGGTTCCATGACCTTATGTACCCTTATCATGAAGTCGGCATCTTGTCCGGCCAGCTCCCGGTCGGGATATTCATGAGGAAATCTGACCTGAAACCGCCTTTCTTCTCCGGCCTTAAGTCCCGTTAAGTTGCTCTCGAATTCAGGCAGAAAGCGGCCGTCACCGATTACGAGCGGCCAGTATCGTCCGCTGGCACTGGGAATGGGTCTTTCGCCGAGGTATCCGGCAATATCTAAAATTACCTTCATCCCGGGTCTTGCCTCAGAGCTTGAATCCCGGTAAAAAGGCACGCGCCTGATCCATTCCTTAAGCCACGACTGTCCGGCGGCTTTATCCGTGCTCAGATACCGGTAGAGCAACTTAAATTCCTCAACCTCACATAATAACCCTGTAAGATAAAGATAGAATTCCGGCTCTTCGTCCAGATAATGGGCTTGGTGAACAAGATACGAGAGGAGAGGGAAGATATCGGCCTTTGCCTCGACCTTCTCCTGGAAGAAGACGTTGTTAATAAACCAGATGGCCTTCAGCCGCTTTATATCTTTGGAGGTCAGGTTTTCGGTCTCAAAATCATCTCCGATGGATAAATAGCGCGGCTTGTATTGCGGCTGGGGTATGATGCCGAATTTCTTATAGTCTCTCTGGATCTCCGTGCCGAAATAGACCTGAAGCTGCTGCGAGCAGGAATTTCCCTCGATGCGAACCCCGTGGTTTTTCACAAAACGCACGGTTTCATAGGCATCGGCAAAGGTCTCACCCGGCAGCCCGTAAAGGGTAAACAACTCCACGTTGACGCCAAAGGACTGGGCCAATTTGATGGCCTGAGACAATCTGGGCAGGTCCAATTTTTTTCTGATGGTATCGAGAACCCTGGGGCTGCCTGATTCCATGCCATAGGCAATGGTGGCGGCGCCGGCCCGTTTTAGCTTCATGAGAAGAGAGACATCGACCAGGTCGTAACGTGTCTGACACCAGAACCGGATATCAAGGTCCTGTTCTATAATTTTATCTAAAAGGCATTCCAGCCGCTCGCGGGAGAAACTGAAATTCGGATCGGCAAACCAGAACTGCCTGACGCCCTTTTTTATGCAATGCCTGATTTCTTCCAGCACCCGTTCGATGGAGTGAGTTTTTACCTTATGATGAAACGCCCTGGGCGTATAGCAGAATATACAGGGATAGACACAGCCTCTGGAGGTAAGCAAGATGGCCGTATCCTTGTGTGATAGATCCAGGATGTTTGTCAGATACGGGGACGGGTAAGTATCCAGATCATCTACGGCCTCTTCGGGCATGGGATTATCATACAGGTGATTTTCTACCCTATAGGATATCCCGCGGACAGAGGACAGGGGCAGACCTTCCCGCAGAGAACAGGCGAGATCCCGCGCCACTATTTCTCCGTCACCCCTGGAAATGACATCCACATGGCGAAGGTCAAGGAGGGCCTCGGTAGGCATGAACGTCGCTTGTGGCCCGCCGATGACAACGGGTATCCGGGGATCCAGTTCCTTTATGAATTTAGCCATCAGCCGGATATGTTCCATGTTTTCCATGTAGGCGGAAAAGGCCCCGTATAAAGGACGCCGGTCAAGGATGAACTCCCTGATTTTTAACAGCGACAAAGGCCTGTCCTTGAGATCATCCCACAGGGCGATCTCAAAACCATTATCCCTGAGAAAGGCGCCGATATATCCTAGTGAGATCGGGATGGTATCTGATGAAGAGACCGGAGAGGTTCGATTACTGTTGATGAGTAAGACAGGGGGATCGCTTGGTGAATGCATTCATTGTTTCCTTATGTTGACGGCTTCGTAAAAAAGCCTTTTCACCGCTGAGTACGCAGAGCCCGCAGAGAAAAACTTTTGCCACCAAGGCACCAAGACACAAAGGAATAATCTTAGTGGCTTGGTGTCTTAGTGGCTGAATAGTTACAAATTCCTTTAATATGTTATCTCAGCGTTCTCTGCGCTAAAACTTTACTTTTTACGAGTTCATCAACTTTGAGTTTTTTCGTTGGTCATTGCCTTCATCTATGAGCTACGAGCCATGTAAGCCTATCACTAAGACAATGCCTGCCTGCTCAGCTTCTCGATGTTTTCACGGGCAAAATCTATAGAGGGATCGATATCCAGGGCAAACTGATAGTATCGAATGGCCTCGGCTATATGGCCCATTTCCCGCAGGTTAGAGCCGATGTTGGCATAATCTATGGCCGAAGACGGGTCCAGATCTATGGCCTTTTCAAAACAGGCTATGGATTGTACATGATCTTTGAGCTTAAAATGACAAAAGCCCATCAGGTTATGTATTTCCTTGAGTTCCGCATTACACTCCCGCGCCTTTTCAAGCTCCGCCAGGGCCTGCCTTATATCCCCCAGCTCCTTGTAGCACGCACCCCGCTGGCAATAAAGACTGGCCCTCTCCTTGCCTGTCGTATCAAGGGCTAATGCGTGTTCATAGCAGGCCAGGGCCTCATCGTAGCGGGCTTCCCGCTCATAGGTGTAGCCCAGGAAGAAATGGACCTCGTAACGGTCGGGATAGATTTTCTTCATCCGCTCAAGCTCATGGACAGCCCTTCGGCTGTCGGGAAACTGTGAGACCAGTTTGGCGGCGTGCAGGCAGAAATTGTTGTCCCTGGTGCGTTCGCGGAAATGGACCCCGGGCACGATCATATATACGGCCGGAATCTGAAGGGCAGGATGGGTAATATCCACTGCATAAACAGTAAGACCCTTTTCAGCCAGTGTCCGGACGCACTGTTCCAGCTCCACCCGCTGGTTGGAATGCGAGACATCGGGCATATCTCCGATGCAAGCGTTATTCCCGGCTTCCGTCACATAACGGGCGTCTTCCAGTCCGGAAAATTTGGGCAGACCGCTTTCGGCATATCTGCCTTCGGTATCAAAGTCCCCGGCGAGTTGAGCTATTTCCGTCAAGGCCCGGATAAGGGCCTTCTCCGGGTGTGTAGCCGTCCCCGCGGTATAGACAATCTCACTTTTTTCCGGGAAAGTGGCGGGGTCCATAGCCAGGGCCGCTACCGTGGGTATCCCCATCTCGAGGGTAAGATCTTTTACGTAAAGGTTGATCCCTTTTGAGTCATATTTCGTGATCAATTCTCTCGCCATGGGATCTTTTACCGAGGAAAGATCAATGGCCGGGGTAGGAAGATTTTCGTTTGTAACCACCGAGGATACGTGCCTTTCCACCACCTCACATAATCCCTGTAGGGCGGCCTCGGTCAGGGTATTTCCGGCTGAGGAGCCGTTATACTCATTTAACATATAAAACCACTGAAAGGGGAGCCAGACCTCTTTATTATGCGTGAGATCATGGGCCTTGGTCCAGAAAAAGGGGAGGGTGGACCAGAGACCCCTGGCTTTTTCCAATTCATGGGTATTACCCGGATCATCGTGCACGGACTGCATAAGCGCCTCAGGGGGCACCACGTCTCCTTGAAGCGCCCCGGCCTCGGAACAGACAAAAGATCCGTTCATAAAACTAAAAAGAGAGTACCGTTCCATGAGTTCCATAAGGGCGCTCGCCTCTGCCTGTTCAGGAGTCCCTCCCTTGCCCATCTGTTTGATGGTGCCGACGACCTCTCTGGCCTCTGCGCCACAGATGCTCATATAAACCGGGATTCCCAGCCTGCCCTTGTCTATTCGGACTACGTCCCTCAGAATCTCGCCCTTGACCTGTTTTAGACGGTCCCTGACCCTGGCTACGGTCTCTTGGGGCGAAACGGCCTTATCCTGATCAATCGTATAGGTCTTAATTGAGTCGGCAAAAACGAGTGACATAGAGTATCTCCCATATTTTTTTGATAGGCGTGTACGGAGATTGCTTATCGTCTCCGCATATTACCGGAAGTTTTTTATATATCAAGGATTTCTTATGAAATCAATAAGGGGAGTTCTGAGACAGGGGCCCCGTCAAAGTCAGAGTCAGCTTGTATATAAAATCCCCCTAGATCCCTCTTTCCCAAAGGGGGAGCAGCCGTTCCTCCCTTTGGAAAAGGGAGGTTAGGCGGGATTTTTGGATTGTGGAAGTTCTGAAAATTAGTCGCGGAGTAAAGAGTTTTTGTGGTAAGGTAACAGTCGGAGTTTATCCGCCAAGGGCGAATCCGCCTGCGTGGAAAAGAATGGATATACGAGGAGGGTGATGTCCACAGAGTTGAAAAGACTCGATAGCCATCTCGTCGGTGTTATTTCCGACACCCATGGTCTCCTTCGGCCTGAGGTGCTCAAGGCTTTTGAAGGTGTTGACCTGATCGTTCATGCCGGAGATATCGGCCCGGAGGAGGTACTGAAGGCGCTTCAGGAAGTTGCCCCGGTTGTTGCCGTGCGCGGCAACATGGACAGGTTCGGCTGGACGGAAAAACTTTCTAAAACAGAAGTAGTTGCAGTCGGAGAGGCCCTGTTATATGTGCTCCATGATGTAGATGAACTCGATCTGGACCCGGCTGCGGCCGGTTTCAGCGCGGTGATAAGCGGCCATTCCCACCGGCCGTGGATAGAAAAGCAGAACGGCGTACTTTTCTTAAATCCAGGCAGTGCGGGACCGTGCCGATCAGCGCTACCGGCTTCGGTGGCCTTGCTTCGTGTAGAGGGGAAATTATTGGGTGCGCAGTTGATTGCGTTGAGGTGAGATTTTCTTCAGGCCGTAACTTGGGACCACCGCTGATAAAATCCCCGTAGAGCAAAACTATAAGCCAAGCCTGCCTAAAAAGGCGGATGCGGGGTGCTGTGGGGATGGGCGAGAGGAAAGCCCATCCTTAGCCGATTAGGTGAGCCATTTATTCCATGTAGTTCGTTTATAAGAATATGGTTGCTCACAGTTTACCAGCCATATTTCAAGCTCTGGAAAAACGTCTCCTATTCTTTCCCATGCCTCTCCATATTGGGATGCTCTTTTATTAAGACCGTTACCAAATCTTTTTGGAAGCGCGATTACTATGCTTTTAGCACCATCTTTGAGTCTCGAAATAGCCCTAAAAAATATTTCATAAAAATCTTTAGATCGCGCGGGCGGATACTCCTTGAAACCAATTACCTCAATATAATGTTTTTTGTTTCCTTTCTGTGCAATCAAATCGACTCCCGTTTCGCCATTCTTACGAGGGGAACTCAATTCGTATCCTTCAGCTTCCAGACAAGCTCTAAGACATCGTTCCGCATCATCATTTGAAATTAGTTGTGCCATTAAATATTACCACCGCGCGAATAACTGTCGGGATGGGCATCGTTATTAAAGGTAGCGTTTTATTGGATCAATTCATAATATGAGCCTAATCCCCATACGGTCCAAGAAAACGTTCACCATTAAAGTGGATCAAATGTGTTGGAGACTCGGCAATCCAGACCTCAGTTTCCCAGGAAATGTCATTCAAGTATTTCAACATGGCCCTTCGATCAATAAACGCAGTCACAAAAACCAAA
Organism: Thermodesulfobacteriota bacterium; assembly: GCA_040754095.1. Classification (GTDB taxonomy): domain Bacteria; phylum Desulfobacterota; class QYQD01; order QYQD01; family QYQD01; genus QYQD01. Next base: position 14,319 of record JBFMFO010000002.1, read on the forward strand.
CCAGCGGTTGATCCGGAGAACAATTCCTTCAATTCCTGCCTTCGCTTCGGGTTTACAGGTCCGTGACTGGTCACAGCCTCAATCAGAACCAGCCAGTTCCTTTCTACATGGTGCACCACAACATCGGGCATCTTCCCGTGTTCTTCTATCTTAACACCCAATGCCTTCAGGGCGTCTGAATCGAAATACGCCCACTTCGCTTGGGTATCTCCTACATAGATAACGTAACCTCCGGGTGTGAACAAGGGACAAAAATCATCGATGATCTTCTTAACCAGGACATTCTGGCCGCCGGGGGAAAGCCTGATCTCCTGACCGCTCGCCAGCTTGACGGGCAGTCGCCTCATATCCCTGTCGCGTGCATATAGTCTTTTCAGGGTCTTCACTGTCCGCAGATATTTCTGCAAATGTCTATCCCATCCCGGCTTTCCAAAACCTCGAAGCAGTTTCAGGGCGGACGGCTCGATCTGATACACTGCTTTCGGGCTATTGGTCGGTCTGGCGGGTATATCAGGATTGGCGACAATCAAGGCGGCTTGCATAAACTGGTGGACTGTTTGGCGACGTACCGTTTCGCGAGTGTTGGGCGCATATCTTTTTCCGTAGTGTTCGTGAAAGAAATCCATCATGGGAGTAATACCCATCAATGGCTCGGCGGCATCCTCCCAGTTGCTGTCAGGTTTGAGGCCCACCAATGAGAGGAGGGTCAGGGCGGATCGTTCGTTCTGCTGCTGTCTTGGAAACCCCAAATGATTTAGGATGGTGAGGGCCTCCCTGATTTTTTCTTCTGCTTTCCGCTCATTTGCTTTCTTAGTCACAGGTTTCGCACTCCTTTTCTACAACGGCGTCAATAGTCTTCTGATCGGGCATTGCTTCCTTTACATAGGCGCCAAGTCTCAAGAGTTGGTCATAGGTAGGATAGGGCATTTTTCGCAGATCAGTGGCATTAACCTGAGTGTGACCGCTAAACAGGCGAAAATACCGGTCAACAATTGTAGAATTGAGATATAAGGCAAGCCCCTTTGCCAAGTCAGCCGGTAATCCCTTGCCTTGTCTGTGGAAGTAATTCAGGTGATTTTCAAAACTTACTAAAGGCGCGTTGACCCTTGACGGGTCATATATCGCTGCCATAACTCGTCTCTCCTGTTCCTTGGACGAGAACCTTTTTGTGAGAACATAATATCCGGCTTCTACGAAAAGATCGGACGTCTCGTGCAATGACACTATGGCGTTTGGTTTCTTGCCCGATTCAACAGGCCAGTTGATGAAGCCATGTTGAAAATGACACGGATAGATCAGCGGAACTGTTCCCTGCTGAGGAGACCGTCTTAGGTGTTCCCGTGCCCTGAAATCAACGGTACGTCCTGTGGAGACATTCAGTTTAAGGTTGCTGAGTGACGATACAAAGCATTCCATTCGCTTCATCACATCCAGACTGGCATCATCAACACCCAGATGGATAAAGGCATCCCGATCACCGGGGTGGACAACATGACTATATGGGATAGACAGGAAGCGTGCATTGTCGAAATCAATACCCTCGGATGCGGAAATTATGACAGACTTCGGTTTCTGAAGTCCCCGGATTGCATGGTAAATCACGTTCTCTTGCAGCACATCATCATCGCCGAATGCCTTCTTGCGCGATACGAATAAATGGATGTGCTTGAGACTCATCATGTTCAGGAATGCGACACGGAATTTCTTGAAATAAGGGCCATTGCAAAAGCTCCGGGGTGTTATCGCTACCATTTGCCCTCCCGGTTCCAGCAACCGCATTGACAGCCAGACAAAAACCGCGTAAAGGTTTGCCACCTCTATGCCGGCCGAATAAAGCATTCGGCCTCTAGCTGTCTGTGCATTGATTTTTTTGTATGGAGGGTTAAGAATGACATGGGTGAAACGCCTGCCGGGAACGGCGAAGAGAGATTCTTCCATTTCGGCAATGGCAGACAAAACAAAGTCCTCACCCCTTATCATCCCTTGAAAGGCGACGCCGCCAGACTTGCAGAGAGATTCGCATCGCTTCATGGTTTCTTCCAGATAGGGCAGTATTCCTCTATCCGTTTCGTAGGCAACAACCTCAATTGAAAGAGGCCGGGTCTTTCGCGAAACCAAAGTCTCCACACACGTCGCAAAAAGTACCCCTGCCCCTGCGCCAGGGTCCAGAATCCTTACCTCTTGCCCCCCTAGTTTAAACATCGATGACATAAAATGGGCGATTGCGGCAGGCGTAAGGAACTGACCGATCCGAGAGCGGTCCGTTCTGCTTGTATTAAAGTTAAATGATTTTCGGACGTGATCGAGTAAGTCTAAAGATTCGAGTGCCATATCGGTTTCTTTGATAGCTGTATTTCGTGCATTTATATTTTTCGACCCAACGAATAAGAGTTTTTACGGCGCCGGGCGGTGTGGGGGCTGAGGATAAACCCCCAGCTACCCGATTCGGCGGCGTTACTGATCGCCGGCGTCGTCTTTGTGGCCGGCTCTTCCTGATCCCTGCTTGGCGCCGTACTTCTTCTTCACTTGTCGAAGTGTTTCTTCCAGCACTGGGAGACGCTGCCTGTCTCTGGGATCTTTGGAGGTTCTCTTCAGTTCAACCAGCGTCTTAAGATCGAGGACACGAACAGTGCGGCCCCTAAACTCGATTTCCACTGTCTGTTCAAGAAGATTTTCGTAGTCTCTTCCCTCCTCAATAACAGCCAAGACATCGAGAGGGCCGAGCCGGGTCGTGAAGAGAGCATGGCCCATCCCCGAAATGTCCACCTTCTTTGGCCCAATAATCTTGTCGTCCGGGCGACGATGAACCGCGTCAATCGACTTGAGAAACGCAAGCAGCTTGGCAATGTTTTCGGAAGATTGGTTGTGGACGATGTCCACGTCCATCGTTGTGACGGGCGCTCCTTGCACAACGGCGGCAAGGCCACCGACCAAAATAAACTCGACGCCCGCCTTTATAAGCCCCTCAAGCACTGCGCTTAGGTCTGCGCCTGTCGGTTTTCCGCTGCCGGTAGGCATTCCTCAGCTCCAGAATAGTACGTACTGCGTTATCATTGGCCTGCAGGCGCTCCTCGGGCGACATCCTGAGGAACATCGCGACCAACCCCTTATCAACACCGGTTTGGTCTTTGGTTTTTGTTTTTTTTACCATCTTACGGCTTCTTTTGTATTACTCATAATGAGTCCACATACGAATAACTTTTACGATCTTTTCCTCTTCCAGTACCTGATGGACAAGACGATGTTGAATGTTTATTCGGCGAGAATACGCCCCAGCCAAGTCGCCGAGCAATTTCTCATACGATGGGGGATTTTGGAATGGGTTTTTACTGAGCAAATCCAGCAACTCTTCCGCCTTGGAGCGAAGTCCGGCAGCAGCGAGTCTTTTGGCATCCTTCTGGGCCTGCTTTGTGAAAACGATTTGCCATTTCACCAATCGAGTTCCTTCGCGCATTTCTCAATCGGCGTATTCATTCCTTCCCGAATCGATTCTCTCATCCCCGGGATCGACAACAGATAGAGCGTTTCTTGTACAGATCTCCAATCCTCTTCCGAGATGAGCACAGCGTTCTTACGTTTACCTGTAATAAGAACCGGCTCATGGGAAGCGGCTGCCTCGTCGATCAAGCGATAGAGTTTTGCACGCGCCTCACTGGCGGTAAGTGTCGGCATAGTTCATTCCTTTTTTGGGGTCTGTATTTTTATATGTACGCCATAACGTACGTTTTGTCAACCGCGAATCTGATCGGGCAGCGAATAAAGAGGTTATCCGCCGCAGGCGCAGGCAGGAGTTATAATCCTGAGATTAGTGTAAAGAGGTGCTGGAGGCTACACTAGATAAATGATACGTCAGATAGATGATACGTCGCGCTTGCCCTTGGCGGCCTGGATAGTTGGTCGCACGTCCGTAAATGCCTTGCGTACCAGGTAACGTACATCACTCCAGAGATTTTCACTGCCCAGGAAGGCGATAACAACGGTGCGATTATTCCTTTTGAACATGCCTACATAAGTTTTCTTGGCGGCGCGGGTAAATCCCGTCTTACCGCCCTCCGCCCCTTCGATCTGCCAGAGGGCCTTATTGTGATTGCGAACCAGTTTGCCGCCATGAATCTCAAACTTCCGGGTTTTGAGAATATTGGAAAATTTTTCATCCCGCATGGCCTTTTTAAAGATAACGGCCAGATCATATGCGGTTGTATGTTGACCGGGTGCAGTCAGGCCGCTGGCCGTACGGCAACTTGTGTTTTTAGCGCCGAGTTCACGTGCAGTCCGGGTCATTATTTGAGCAAATTCTTCTTCTGATCCGGCTATCTTTTCCGCCAGCGCCCTGCTGGCATCGTTGGCGGAGTGAAGCAGGGTGGCATAGATAAGGTCTATAGCCGGATATGTTTTTCCGGAACGAAGGTATGCTTTTTGGCAGGGAGCTTTTGCAGCATAGCGACTGACGGGAACGGGATCACTTGCTTCCAGATTTTTTAATGCCAGGAAACCGGTGACTATTTTGATAGTGCTGGCCGGCTGTAAGGGGAGACACGAATTTTTGGCAAAATAAATATAATTAGTATCGGCGTCCAGGACTATCGCTGAACGGGCGGTAAAGGCAGAACAATATTGACGGCGATATTTTCTGGATGCCCTGCGCGTTTTCTTCTTATTGTACTTCTTGGCCCGCTTGTGATATTTTTTTACAGAGGCGGTTCGCTTCGCTTTCTTCTTGTGCTTTTGAACTTTTTTGCCGGCGGTATAGCAGACTTTCTTTTTGGTATTCTGACATTTTTTAGTTTCTGCAAAAGAGGAGGTCGATGGCAGGATAAGAATTAGTGCAAGTATAAAAATGAGAATGGCTCTACACCGCATGAATTAACTCCTTTTCTCACTTAATCTTCTTGCTGATTAGATATATACTATATTTTAAAAGCACAAAGCAAGTTTTTTTCAATGCCCATGCTATTTTTATGGGTCATACCATATCCATCTTATCCATCTTTTATATTTATCGGCATTCTTTTGTGGAACTTAATAGTTTTTTCCGTTATTTTTGATTTTTACGATTATGGAAATGACCGAATATACTGTACCCATCGAGTTTTTCAATGATGATAAGGTCCCGGACTGGCTGGAGGTGAGCATTATTGCCCCCGCTCACCTTTTTCCGCTATTGGAAAGGTTTTTTGATCTGACCACTCCGTGTGGAGTCGTCCGCTATTCTGAGCAGGGACTCATATCAGACTGTGCGCAAGCATTCGTTGCCCGTATCCCATATAGTGCGGATCCGGATGACGTCTTGAAAAAGCTGGATGCATACCTGGGACTTCTGGAGGATAAGTATTGTTTGGATACGTCCATATCTTTGGAAACGAGATACCTTCATGACGGCAGGGATGTGTTCACTGCCTTCCAGGTTTCTCCACGCTTTACCGTGATTCCGAAATGGGAAGACACATCGCTGCCGGACGACACGGTTATTCGCCTGAATCCGGGCAGGGTTTTCGGCACGGGCCAGCATCCCAGCACCTTGTTGTGTCTGCGTGTCTTAGAGGAAATAGGGGACAAAGGCTTTTTTGCCGATAGCCCGACTGTTCTGGATGTGGGCACGGGAACGGGCATACTTTCTATTGCCGCGGCCAAACTCGGAAGCGGGGCGGTCCTGGCGCTGGAAGTCGATGAGGAGGCAGCCGGGATAGCCGGAGAAAACGTCTCTCTGAACCGCCTCGAACACCGGATAGAGGTATCTCTGACTCCTCTTTCTAAGATTGAAGGTTGTTTCAGGCTTATCACGGCCAATCTCACCGCCTCCGTAGCGCTGTATCTGGCAGACGATATCTGTCGCCGATTAATGCCGGATGGATTTTTGATCCTTTCCGGGATAAGACACGCACAGAGTGAGGCTATGTCAGCCCGTTATACAGGCCGGAATTTAAAGCCGGTAAAATTATATAGAGATGGATCGTGGGCGGGCTGTTTATTTCTTAATTCCGGCGGAGGTTAATATTCCAGAAAGGCCATCATCTCTCCGGAAATTTCCTCAAACTCCCTGTGCGTGGCGTCAGGCCATTCCTCTTTGGGCGGGAAGCTGTAAGTGGGGTTGGCGTTGTAGCGCCTTTTGGCCCATGATCGATCAATTATAGGCGCTCCGGTAAATTGTTCAAGCTTATCGAGCGTGACATCCTTCGTGCAGTCTTCGATCTTCACGATGAGCTTTTGGCTGTCAGGAATGACCGTTAATCCTTCCAGGGCAATCCTGTTTCTGTGCATCCATATCCAGGCGTTTTTCTGGAGCGGGGTCATCTCATCCCACCTGTCAAAATAAGGATCATTGCGGAGGGGCACTGTGCCAAACATACCCTGTTCATGCCATTTGCGCGTGATCCCTGACCGGGCAAAGGCCTTGCCGTTCCTTACTCCGAGGATAAATTTGGCTGACGGATTAAGGTAATAGATGGCATCAAGAAAGTGAATGTACAGGTTGGAAGAATCAATAAACCTTTCCAGGTCAATGCCCTGGTGGAGATCTTTTATGGCCATAATCCTTTTTTCAAGGCGGTCGAAGGGATTTGCATGGGGGTCTTTAAGAGAAAAATATTTATCGAGGAGATAGGCGACCCGGAACTCATGGTATCCGCCGAATAACCTGGCGAACATGCCGGTTCCCGACCGTCCCGTACCGGTAATGATTAGCATATTCCTATCTAGTTCCCATCCGAAAATCCCCCTGTATCCCCCTTTTCCAAAGGGGGATTTCAATAGTTCCCCCCTTTAGCAAAGGGGGGTGTGGGGGGATTTGGCAGTTTTCGGATAAACACTATTTAGTTACCTCGTCCCGAGGATCCGTTTGATGGTTCCTGTAGTCGATGCCCCCTCGATCAGGGGGATCCGGACTACACGGCCGCCGCAGGATTTAACAATATCGGCGCCTACGATATCTTCTTCCTCCCAGTCGCTCCCCTTTACGAGCACATCCGGTTTAAGCGCCTCGATCAGGGCGTAGGGCGTTTCTTCAGAAAATAAAGCAACCGCATCTACTGCGGCCAGGGCAGCCAGAAGCTCTGCCCGGTTCTTCTCATTGTTTATAGGCCGATCCGGCCCTTTGATGGCCCGCACGGATTCATCACTGTTTACAGCGATTATAAGGAAATCGCCCTGTGTCCTGGCTTCCGCCAGATAACGGGCATGGCCGACGTGGAGTATATCAAAGCAGCCGTTGGTAAAGACGATTCTTTTTCTTTCTTTTTTAAGGCGCACGATAAGCTCTTTGGCCGCATCCCGGGACATGATCTTGTCCTGATAGGATGAGGGTGCAAAAGCAGGGGAGGGGACGGTATTAAAGAAATCCCGTGTTTTTTCTACCTGGGAGGGGTCAATATCTATGGTCGCAATACATTCTTTTTCGTCGGCCTCAAATAGGATAGAGCCATCCGGCCCTATGATGCGGGAATGCCCGGCAAATACGGTTTTCCCATCTGTTCCGCAGCAGTTGGCGGCCACCACAAAACACTGATTCTCGATAGCCCGTGCCGTGGTGAGGGCCTGCCAGTGTCCAAGTCGCACCAGGGGCCACTCGGCGCATACAATAATAAACGCCGCTCCATTGCCGGCCAGGTGGCGGCAGAGCTCAGGGAACCGCAGGTCATAGCAGATAATTATCCCGACCCTGCCAAAATCAGCTTCAACGACCGGGAGTGCATGGCCTTTGGTAAAATAACGATCCTCTCCGGTAGGCGGAAAGGGATGCGTCTTGCGGTATTTGCCGATCAGACCTCGCTTTCCATCGAAGAGAAATGCCGTGTTGTAATAGCGGCCGTTTTCTTCCTCAGGCAGGCTGCCGGCAATAGCCATGTTGTAGTCGCCGGCTACAGTCTGGAGGGCGCCAAGCAGCCGGGGCGTTTCCCGGGTCAGGGCCGGGAGCTTATCGTAAGCAAAGCCTGTTGCCCACATCTCCGGCAAGACCGCCAGGCGGACATTCTGTTTGCCCAGACCTTCCAGGCCGGTAACGGCCCGGTCAAGGTTGTGTTGCGTATTACCTGTTTCTATGGAGAACTGGACTATGCCGAACTTCATTTTACCCTCTTATTGTGCTATGGCGCGCGCCAGCGTCAGGATAGAAACTTCCCTGGCCCCAGCCTCTTTAAGTACCCGGGCGCATTCATTTACCGTGGCGCCGGTGGTAAAGATATCGTCGCAGAGAAGGATGTTTTTGCCCCGAATCCTATCCGGCTTTTTTACGGTAAAGGCCCCTTTTATATTTTTACGGCGCTCGTGGTGTTTGAGAGTTGTCTGGGGATCTGTGTGCCTATGGCGAACCAGGGCCGTAAAGTCTATTTTTTTCTCTTTTCCTTCTCCCGCCCATTCTCTTAGAAGGAGCAGCGTCTGATTAAAGCCCCGTTGCCGAAGTCTCTTTACGTGAAGCGGCACGGGTACGAAGAGGTCAAACTGATCCAGGTTAAAAGGTCCCTCCCCGCTTTTTAATCCGGCGAGAGTCCGGGCATAGATAATCTTTTTCCCGAATTTGAATCGGTGGACGGCCTCAAGTATAGGCCCGTCGTAAAAGGTGACAGCCCGGGCCTTATCAAAGTGGTAGGGCGTATTGAGACAGGTATGGCAGAGGTGCTCCGGCTGCTCCTCCGCCGCAAAAGGCCTCCCGCATGCAGGGCATATAGGGCTGTGAATAAATTTGACGCCGCTCACACATTCAGGGCAAAAAAGTACCGCCGGCCGGCCGGGTAAGGGGGCGCTGCACAGCAGGCAGGACGAAGGGAAGATAAGCTGGCCTATAGCCGAAAGGAACGGCCTTATGCCTGCTAAGACAGGTTTTCTATGACTGCATTGCCAAACTCTGAGCATTTGAGTTCAACGGCCCCGGGTATCTGCCTGGCCAGATCATAAGTAACCCTCTTTTGTGAGATGGTCTTCTGGATGCCCTTGTAGAGCAGTTCGGTGACTTCCTTCCATCCCAGGTGTTCAAACATCATTCCACCGGCCAGGATGAGGGCGCTGGGGTTGACCTTGTCCTGGCCTGAATATTTCGGCGCGGTGCCGTGTATAGGTTCAAAGAGGGCGTAACCATCGCCGATGTTGGCGCTGGGAGCCAGCCCCAGACCTCCGACCTGTGCGGCGAGGGCGTCTGACAGGTAATCGCCGATCAAATTTGGTGTGGCAATAACGCCGTATTCCTCAGGCCGCAGCAAGACCTGCTGGAACATGGCGTCTGCTATGCGGTCTTTGATGACGATCCTATCCTGTGGAGGCTTACCGCCATACCGGGCAGAGACCTCTTCCTCGGTAATAGTGGCCTCCGGGAATTCCTCACGGGCCAGTTCGTATCCCCAGAGGCGGAAGGCCCCGTCGGTAAATTTCATGATGTTTCCCTTGTGCACCAGGGTGACGCTGCTTTTTTTATTTTCCAGGGCGTATTCTATGGCCTTACGGACCAGACGCCTGGTTCCGCCCCGGCTGATATGCTTTATGCCGATCCCGGAGTCCGGCGGGATGTGTTTGCCCTTGGTTTCCCTGATAAATGAGATTACCTTGGACGCCTCCGGCGTCCCTTCCTCCCATTCTATGCCTGTGTAGAGGTCTTCCATATTCTCCCGGAAGATGACCATGTCCACCTTTTCCGGCTCCTTCACCGGGCTGGGCAGTCCGTAGAAATATCGGGAGGGCCGGATGCAGGCATACAACTGAAGTTCATGCCGCAGGGCCACATTCAGGCTGCGGATGCCTTTTCCCACGGGCGTGGAAAGGGGGCCTTTTATGGCTATCCGGCAGTCGCGGATGGTATTGAGGGTCTCCGTTGGCAGCCATGCGTTTTTTTGCGCAAATGCCTTTTCTCCAGCCAGCACCTCCTGCCAGAAAACCTTGCGCTGCCCGCCATAGGCCTTGCCTAAAGCCGCATCCCAGACGCGCACGGCAGCCGCCCATATATCCGGGCCGATGCCGTCCCCTTCGACATAAGGGATTATGGGATAATCCGGCGCCTGGATTTTCCCGTCAGCAGATAGAGTGATCTTTGCCGGTTGGTTGGTCATGAAACGTAACTCCTTAATCTTTAAAAACTAGCCTCAAAACCTAGTATAAAAACGGACATTCGTCAACAGCAAATAGAATGAAGTTTCCTGGTTATTGAGGAACCCCTTATGTTTCTGAGCGCAACTTGCTGGAGCAGTGGGGCACCCTTCGAGGGCGAGCAGGAAGGGGAAAGCCAGCCCTTTAGTGGCTGGAAGGGGTAAGCATTCCCCACCTGCGAGTCCCGAAAGGGTCGCTGCGCAAGCCGTGAAGCGAAGAGACTAAGGGGTTCATTTAAGAAATGCGAAATTATAAATAAGATTATCGAGACCATCAATCTATAATTTGTCACTTTTTCGCAACGTCCCGGCAAATATCCGGCTTGCCCCTTTATTGGCACAAAATTCTCCGCACATGGTACATGTGGCGTTATCACGGGGCAGACGGTCTTTCCGGATCGTTCGGGCGATTTCCGGAAACAGCATGGAACGAAATTGGCCTTCCCAGTCCATATCGCGCCTGGCCTTGCTGACCTCCATATCCCGTTTTGTTGCTCGCGCGCCATGTTTAATGGTGTCGCCAATGTAAGCAGCCACCCTGGCCACCCGCACTCCTTCCACTACGTCGGCCTTGTTAGGTAAGGCCAGGTGTTCGGCCGGGGTAATGTAACAGATGAGGTCAGCGCCATAGCGGGCAGACTGGGCGGCCCCGATAGCCGCCACGATGTGATCATAGCCGGCGGCCACATCGCAGGGGAGGGGACCCAGCATATAATAAGGGGCCTCATTGCTCATCTTCTTTTGCAGAATTATGTTTGCCTCTATCTCATCCAGCGGCACATGTCCCGGACCTTCCACCATAGTCTGGCAGCCCATTTTTCGTCCAAGCTCGGCCAGCTCACAGTTTATGACCAGTTCCGTAATCATGGCCCGGTCACATGAATCATGGATGGCCCCGGCGCGCAGACCATTTCCAAGGGATAAGACCACGTCGTATCTTTTAAGGATATTTACCAGGCGGTCAAATTGGGCATAAAGCGGGTTCTCCCTTTTGTTGGCTACCATCCAGGCCACCATGGAGGTGCCGCCCTTGGAGACCAGGCCGCCATAGCGATAGCCCTGTTTTTCCAGACGTTCCAGGGTGTATAAGTTAATGCCGCAGTGGATGGCCATAAAGGAGATGCCGTCCGCACACTGCCTTTCGATCAGATCAAAGAGCATCTCCTCGTCCAGCTTATTCGGGTCGCCATACTTTTCCGAGGCCATGCAGAAGGCCTGATAAAGAGGCACATTTCCTACCGGCAGGCGCACGGCCCGCAAAATCTCTCCCCTGATCTTGTCCAGATCCCCGCCCACGCTGAGTTCCATCAGGGTATCGGCGCCGGCTTCTTCAGCGGCGCGGGCCTTTTCCACTTCCGCAGCAATATCGATAAGGTCAGTAGAAGTTCCTATGCTGGCGTTTATTTTGGTACGAAGGCCCTTTCCAATACCTACTACCTTACAGGGGTGATTCTGGTTGGCCGGGATAACGATTTTTTCGGCGGCCACCATCGCGCAGACGTACTCTGGAGAGACGCCTTCCTCGCCGGCTACTTCCTGCATCTCCCTGGTAATGATCTTCTTTTCCGCCTGTTCAACCTGTGTTGCCATTTGATACCTCCTTATGTTTGCCTGAAATAAAAAAATCCCCAAACTCTCTAAATAAGAGCCTGGGGATTTACCATCTCCCGCGAAACTGATCCCTGTCGGCAGGTCTTCTGACTCCCAGATCGTCCTACTTACCGCGCCTTCCCATCCGCCTGCGGCAGACAGTGGCCTTAAATGCGGCTTTCGTCCCTGGTTACAGCGGCGGGTCCGTTCCCGGTTCTCACGAGATTCCCTATTCTATCCGCCGGAGGCGGATCACCGACAGGGGCTATTTTGTTTTTACTTAGTAACAGGATAACGCGTGGCAGTCAAGGCCTAATGTTGGCTTGCCTACCCCCATTTTAAATATGTTTTCTTCCTGTCAACCCAATAATGAGGCATCCTATGTTGATGGGCTATAGCGATAATCAAAATATGGTCTTTCTCCACAGAGTACATAATCTTGTACGGAAACCTGTGCAGAAGGCACTTACGCACTTCACCACGTTCTATTGACCATGCCTGGGATACGCTATTATTCTCGATACAGCCTTTTTACTTCTTCACTGAACTGTCTCCCAAGACCTGGAAGTTCCAGCTCATAGAAGGCAATTGCATTTTGTAACTCCAACTTGGCATATCTTGTGAATACCACCTTCATTTCATTCCTCGAAGATCTCTTCCATAGGTATGCCTTCTAGCTTGCCTTCCCTATAAGCCTTGAGTCTCCGCTCAGCTTCATCGGCCCAGATATCATCGAGTCTCCTATCCGGCTCGTCTAAGCTCTTTAGCAATCCTTCGATAACCAGAAACCGCTCTTCCGGCTTGAGCTTCAAAGCTTTCTCCAGTACGTCTTTAGTATTCATAGCTACTTCTCCTTTTGAAAAAACATAACGTATTTAGGGGGCGTCCAAAATATAAATAAGGGCGTAATCAATAGGGCAAGTCAGCACTACATGACGAAGCTCGATGATACGGAGAGATATGGTAAATGCCGCCTGCCCCAGGCGGATGTCCTACTTATTCCCAATTCGTCAAGCACGTTCTGCACGAGCGTCCCGTCCCCACTCATAGTTCTTTTCTGTTTTACAATTTTGGGGCTGCCATTCATTAATTAAATCTATAACTACCTTAGTACTATCCCAGACATGAAATCTCAACTTGTCAATGAAATTCATTCAAGTCCTCATCGAGTCATAAATTGGGTGAACCGCAAGCCATTATTTGGAAATTTATTGGCTCAGCATAGTTGTATTATTTGATTTTATAGCAGAAATTGATGGATATTCCAAGATGAAACCGTGTGTGTAAGGAAGATTTTGGAATGGGTTGGCCGAAGGAAATGCCGGGATGCGGGCATGGGGTAATAGGGACGCCCTTAAAATTATAAGTTTCTGAGACGAAGAGCAACATGAACCAACTTTTATCACGCATTGTAGGGAAATGAAGAGCACACGCAGCCTTAAGGGATTGATCGTTATATTTCGTTGAATTCTTCTATTGTAAGACCTGCCTGGCGGATCAATTTACGAAGCAAGCCAGGGCCAAGTTCGCTGTGTTGAGGTATGGATATTGTCCACTGATAGCCGGGCCTTGTCATCATTACATGCGAGCCTTTTTGACGGACGGCAGACCAACCTGCTCTTTGAAACTTTCGGACTGCTTCGGCCCCTGAACAGAGTTTTAAATTTGTGCCCATTAAACGGCGACTTCCACAAGTCTGGTAGAATCAAACGGCTGTTTAGATTCCATCACCTCAAGCCACCCTTCAATGGCTTCCTTAATATTGGCAATGGCTTCTTCATAAGTCTTTCCCTGCGAAAGGCATCCTGGAAGTGCAGGGACTTCGGCTACATAGTAACCAGCTTCATCCTTTTCAATTATCACATGCAGTTTCATATGATCACCTTATTGAGAGTTGGGATTGGTAAAAAAATATCATAAAATCCTGTTGATGTCAAAATCTGATGGTTAACAAAGACAAGGACAATGGGGACTCCCGGTAAAAAGTAGGCGTGGGGATCATAAGAGGCATGCCTCTACTAAAAGGGGAGATAATAAGAAGGATGAGCCTACCGCCCTACGACTTCCCATCTCGTGATATTCAGGAAATAGTGCCTATCCTCCTCGATTGGCGCTGTTTCCAAAACCTTCAGCCGGCCTGGCCACCCCGGCCCGGAGATAACCAGGGTGTGAAACTCGCCCAACTCGCCGCAGGGATCGATTTTATGCGGCAGGCATCCAAGTTTTTGCCTGAAATCGCCGTCGATCGGACAACCCAACCATTCTTTGCCCAGGGTATCGCTGCGGGCGGAGACGATAATGGCCTCAAATCTCCGTTTTACAAAATCGGCTATAAGTTCCCCGGTATCCCTGTCCCAGAGAGGGAAGACCGGAGAAACCCCCGCTTCTCCCACTACGCGTTCCAGCCATGACCTGTGTTCCATGAGATAGATGTCGCCGCATATCAGATTTTCGATGCCTTGTTCTTTTAGTTCGGCCAGCGTTTTCCGAAAGGCTTCCTCGTAAGAGTTTCCTTTAACTTCTTTCTGAATTATGGGCATCCCGGCGGCCTTAGCCTGGTCATAAATCAGGGCGGTGGGCAGACCGTGGGAACGGGAGAGGTTGCCGCTATAAAAATTGATGAGTGCGGCTACCTCGTAGCCCTGTTCCGTAGCCAACTTCCAGGCCAAACAACTATCCTTACCGCCGCTCCAGAGGGCAGCCGCTTTGTTGTTAGTCCTATCCATAGTTGCATCCCTAAACAATCTTTCTTATCTGCGAGCGAGGTCTTTCTTTGCCGCACAGATACGACACATTTTTTAGATACTCCCCGGCCGCGCTGGTAGCGTCTTCTATTTCCTGCGGCGTTGGCCGTCGCCAGTCGGTCCCTGGTACTGGAATAAATGCGTCAATGCGGTAAGGGATCTGGGCATCTATATCGGCGATAAAGCGGGCTATGGCCTCAATTTCTTCCTCGTCGATAAGACCTGGAATAAAAATGCTTTCCACCCTTAGCTTAGGTCCGTAGGCGTAAACAGACCTGAGATTTTTCAGGATACTTGAATTACTTTTTCCGGTAAAAAATCTATGAAGCCGGTTGTCAAAGGCCTTCAAGCTGATTTGTATCTCGTCTACAGCATCAAGAACCGGCAAACGGTAACCATTAGTGAGCAGTGTATTGTATGTTCTAAAGCTTTTCTTCAAGCCGGCGAATAGATCGGATAAATCCGGATCGATAGACGGTTCTCCGCCCAGACAGGTCACTCGTTTTGGCTTTAGATCATTTACTACGTCGGTTATCTCAGAGAGGGATAGAAACTTTACGGGCAAGGGTTCAGATGCCTTTCGAGGGTCTTCAAGCCATTCCGAAGGTATCAAATTCGAAATATTAGAACGATATTTTTCTGCCCGGAGATGGATATCGTAGATGTTTTTACGCCGGATGCAGCCACGGCAGGAGAAATTGCATCCCCAGAAATAAAGATAGGCGGTTTCCATATGCGGCTCATAGGTGATATGATAGACGTTCATTATTGCTCCCCGGATACCAAAAGTACGTGGGGCCTTTTGGTAACCGGATTTTCGTTGACGAGAACCACGGTTTCATAGACTGCTTCGATGGTCTCATAGGTCATAACCTCGGAGGGTGATCCCTCTCTGAAGATGGAGCCGTCATTAAGCAGGATCAGCCGGTCGCAATACAGGCTGGCCAGGTTCAGGTCGTGGAGGACGACGATTACTGTCATGCCTCCCGTGCGATTTAGCCTCTTTATGACGTCCAGGATTCTTATTTGATGACCAATGTCCAAGTGAGCGGTCGGCTCATCCAAAAGAAGGAGTTTGGGTTCCTGGGCCAGGGCCTGGGCGAGAAATACGCGCTGTCTTTCTCCGCCGGAAAGCTCAAAAAGTTTCTTGTCTTTAAAATTCTCCGTATCCGTCAGTTCCAGAACCTGACGGATCACTTCCCGATCTCTTTTGCCTAATTTCTGGAGGCTTCCGAGATGAGGGAATCTGCCCATGGCGACCAGCTCTTCAACACTGAAAGAGAAAGTACTTTCCATGCCCTGCGGCATGACGGCTATCTCTTTGGCGAGATCTGCGGCGGTTATCCTGGACGTATTTTTGCCTTGGTACAGGACTTCACCCTCCCATGGTTTAAGAAATCCGGTTATGACCCGAAAGAGCGTAGTCTTCCCCGAGCCGTTGGGGCCGATGATGCCCAGGAAACAGCCTGGCGGAACGCCAAAGGATATTCTGTCGATAATCTTTCGATCCTGGTATCCGGCGACCAGATCGCTGACTTTAAGCAGGGGAAAGGCGGTCATCAAAAAATCTCCCAGCTTCTGGTTTTCAGAATAAAAGAGATAAATACCAGTCCTCCGGCAATGCCGGTGATTACCCCTACCGGCAATTCAAGCGGGGCTATAATGGTCCGGGCGATAGTATCACAAAGGGGCAGAAAGATGGCCCCGCCCAGGGCCGAGGCCGGTATAAGTGTCCTGTGGTTTGGCCCGACCAGGCGGCGCAGGAAATGGGGCACGATGAGGCCGACAAATCCGATCAGTCCTGAGACAGCCACGCAGGCGCCGGTGATCAGGGAAGCGGCCAGGAAGAATATCTTGCGCAGAGACTCGGTGTTCAGGCCGAGATAGGCGGCCTTTTCCTCGCCAAGGGTGAGGATGTTTAACTGCTGGGCCAGGAGTATCGTTATCACTATGCCGCTCACTATAGGAAAGGCGGCCACCCTGGCCATACCGGTCTCTGTGGTGGACAGATCGCCCATAAGCCAGATTATGGTTCCGTGGACTTTATCGGTATCGGCCACGGAGAGTATCAAAAGGACGAGGGCGGAGAAAAGAAAGCTCAGGATTACACCGCCTAGGATCAGAGTAGGGATGGAAAAACGCCGCCGCGCGGCCACCGCATAAGTTAGAGAGAGAGAAAGAAAGGCGCCCAAGAAGGCGGCTAAAGGTAAGGCTATCCGGCCTAAGACGCCCGGCAGTCCAAAGACAATGGCCAAGGTAGCACCCAGGGCGGCCCCGCCGGATATGCCTAGGGTGTAGGGCTCAGCCAGGGGATTACGCAGAAGTCCTTGAAATACACAACCGGCCACGGAGAGTCCGGCCCCGACCAGGACGCCCAAGAAAAATCTGGGCACGCGGAGCTGCCGGACAATGGTAGAGGCGATACTATCCCTTTCCGGCTGGAAGATAGCAGTTACTACCGAGGATAACGAGAGGTTGCTCCCGCCGAAGGCCAGGCCTAACAAGAATGTCCCTATAAACAGAAGAAAGAGGGCTATAAAGACCTTTGTATGGCGATAAGTCATCTCTTAAAAGACCTCGGGTCTCGGCCTAACGCAGTCAGGATGAAGAAAAGAAGCCACCTTTTCCAGTCCGCGGGCAAAGGTAAGAGGAGTAGGGGAACATACCGGATGGGCCTCGATTACATATATCCGCCTGTCTTTTACGGCCTTTAATCCTTTGTATTTTTGCCAGGAGGCGACTTCCCGGGCCGTGACATCGCCCATAGTGACCAGCACGATCGCCTCCGGATTTTGCCGGAGCACTTCTTCCCGGCTGTAACGCACGTAGCGGGCCGGGGCATTATGCGCGATATTGATCCCTCCGGCCATGGAAAGGAGTTCATCGGCGAAAGTTCCTTTCCCCACGGTGACCAGCGGAGAGGCGCCCACCTCCCAGAAGACCCTTATCGGCCGGGCCTCCTTGAGCCGGGCTTTTATGGCCGCGATGCGTTCGTTTGCCTTGTTTATTACAGATGCGGCGGTCTTTTCTATCCCCAGGGCCTTGCCCAGCAGGCTTAAGTTGCGGCAGATATCGGCAAAGCTCTTTTCCGGGGGTAAAATCAATACCCGTATGCCCAAAGAAGATAGTTTATCAAGATCGGCCTTCGGGTTTGTCTCTGTGGCCAGGACTATGTCCGGCTGAAGGGAGACGATTCTTTCGACATTCGGCTTGATGATGGTGCCGATCTTGGGTTTCTGTGCGGCGCGAGGAGGGTACAGACAGAAGGTGGTAACGCCCGCGACTTTATCGGCAAGGTCGAGTTGAAAGAGAGCCTCGGTGATAGAGGGGGACAGGGAGACGATGCGCTGCGGAAGGCCATCCCCCCGGGCAACTGCCGGAGAGATGGCCAGGATCACCGCGCAAAAGATCATACAGAGGAGGCACTGGAAAGTGCCTGAAATTCGAATTTCGAATTTCGAATTTCGAATTTTAATATGGTACACTAGCTTGCTCCACATCGGTTAAGAACTAATCAGCAAAACCTAATGGTCTCGTAAAAAGTCCAAAAATACCGTTTTCCGTCATTCCGGCGAAAGCCGGAATCCAGTCTTTTCAAGCAATTGTAAACCATCTGGACTCCGGTTTTCACCGGAGTGACGACTTTTTACGAATGCATTAAAACCTCAGGCTTAAAAAGTTGCCTTAATTCCGCCATAAATACCGATACCTGGTTCCCCATACTGATATATGGATTGATAATTTTTGTCGGTTAAATTATCCACCCTTCCGAAGACCTCAAGCCACTGAGTAACTTCGTAGGATGCCGCCAGATTTACAAGTGTATAGGAACGCATCTCAGCGGTGTTGCCCGTATTTCTATACCGTTTACCCACATATTGAGTATTGAGATTCATGTTCAGCTTTTCCATTGGCTTGACATTTAAAGAGGCCCCCGCCGTATGCCTCGGCCGGTATATTAAATACTTGCCCTGGTATGTACCCCCGGGGGTCTCATCTTTCGCCTCGGTGTAGGTATAATGGGCATCGAAGGTGAGCCATGTCAGCGGCTTAAAAGAGACCGAGGTCTCCCATCCCTTGGTCTTGGCCTTACCGACGTTATAGTACTTCCAGGTAGTCCAGTTCCAGTCAATCAACTGGTCAATCTCAGTCTGGAAATAGGTCGCAGACACCAACAGCTTTTTCCCGAACAGCTCCTGGTCTATGCCCGCGTCATAGCCCTTACTCTCCTCCGGCTTCAAGTTCGGATCGCCATAGGATGAGTAGAGTTGATAGAGAGAAGGGGCGCGGAACCCGGTTCCATAACTTGTCCTTATCTTGGTCCCAGTCTCTTCATAGAGGTAGGCCAGTGCCCCTTTGTAGGTGTCTTCACCGCCAAAGGTCTGATGATCGTCATGGCGCATACCAAGGGTAAAGGAGAGGCCGTGAAATGGGGTCCACTTATTCTGGATGAAGAGGCTGTTGGTATCCACCTTCTTTTCCGTAATATTTCCTGACGTACTCTGGACGTCGCCGCTCTCTTCCTGATAATCAAAGCCTGCCGTAATGGTATCCTTATCTTGAATAAAGAAATTATGCTGCCAGGAGGCGAACTTGGTTGTCCCCTTGTAGGCACTGTCAAAGCTTCCGTTTTCAGTATATTCTCTTTTTGTCTCCGTAGTTCCCAGGTTAATGCTATGCTGCCACCATGTAAAGATATCCTGATCCAGGTTTGTGGATAGACTGGTGATGTCCGAATCCTGTACCGTGTCCGCATCAGCTCCCGGGCTGTCATAATCCATCTTTGACTGACAATGACGGACGGAAAAACCTGCTTTCACCGTATCGCTAAGCCGGGCATCAAGCCGGCCCGAGATATTGGTATCGTGGTAGTAATCCTGTTCCGTATTTCCCAGATCTTCATCCGCCTTGGAGATACCTTTAGTATCCAGACGGGATATAGAAGCAGAATAGCTCACCTTGTCATTTGCCCCGCTGACCCCGAGGGTTTCTCTGAAGGTCTCAAATGAGCCCCCTTCGGCAGACAGGTAAAATTCTGGCTTTCCCTTGCCTTTCTTGGTGATGATGTTGATGACCCCTCCGATGGCATCCGATCCATAGAGCACGCTTTGGGCGCCGCGGATAATCTCTATGCGCTCGATGTTATCCGTAGAGAGGTGAGAAATACTCATTTTCCCGTCGCCGGCCATGGGATCGCCCACTCTAACGCCGTCGATCATAATTAAAGTATGCGCATTGTTGGTGCCGCGCAGGTATATGGAAGAACTTCCCCCAAATGAACTGTTCTGTCGGATGAAGACACCTGGAACATCTCTTAAGATATCGATAACCGCCTTCTTATCCTTTTTCTGAATCTCCTCCTCTGTGATTACAGTCACCGAATCGGGAGAATATCTTAAGGGTTCTTCCAATCTACTGGCAGTTACCACTACCTCCTCCATTTTTATTGCCCCGGGTTCCCCCTGTGCGGCTACTGAAGTGGATAATACCGTTAATAAACACGCGAATGGTAGAATAACACAGTTTAACAGCCTCTTCATTTCCAATTTCTCCTTATGAGTTTGATATTTTGTTCTGCCTGACATCCTCTTCAAACACAAACTCATAAGAATGGCGTTTTTTTCTTACCTCTTTCCATAACGACCTCCTTTCTCCCTCGGTCAGGATGTTATTGAGTCTATCAGATAAGTCTCCTGGCTTGCGGCAATGCCTACTTTCCACGCCTTCCCATCAACTTAACGGTTCAAACTGTTTGAACTGTTGAAACGGTTTAAACCGATTCTTTTGACAGTGGCGTTTCGTGGATTTCGTTCCGCCTACAGTTGCGGGGCAGCGCCGGCCTTTGACCGGCTTCCTTGATCCGACAGACTTAATGCCTATAAGGTTACTTTCAGCAATCCGGTATGCGTATTGCTATAAATACATCAGCTTAATTCCCTTTGTTTTTCGATTCGGTAGCTGCCTCATGGGAAAACCTCTCCGGATAAAGATAACCGGCAATTTTTTCTATGGTCTCGGCTATCCGTGGGCCCGGGCGACAGATAAGATCGCAGGAAATAACGAAGATTTTTCCGTTCTTCACCGCGGTTAATTTTTCCCATCCGCTCTGACCTGTTATCCTTTTTCTTATTGCCTCCGGGTCTTGGCCGCAGACAATTATAACGTCTGGATCCCGCTTGATAAGGGTCTCGATGTCGATTTGGAAGAAGTCTTCCCTGACATCACCAAAGACATTCTTTCCGCCGGCAAGACGATAGACGTCCGTCTGGAAAGAATCACCCCCGATTGTTCTCGGTGGATCCAGGCCCATCACCCGGAAGATGGTCGGTCTTCTATCCTCCGGGATATCACCAAGCTTTTCCTGGACACGTTGGATACTCTCTTCCACGCGCCGCCTTAATTGTTCCGCCATTAATTCTTTCCCTGTAATTCTTCCGATCCTTTCAAAAGACTCCAAAACCTGGTCAACAGTGTGCGGATAAATCCAAAGTACCTTTTGATTCCTTTTCTCGAGTTCTTCCGCCTCTGATTTTTGAATCGTTCCAAAAGCCAAGATGAGGTCGGGTTTCAAAGCAACAATCTTGTCTATATCCGGATTGGCAAAACTACCCACCCTTGATTTTTTGCCGGCCTCCTCCGGATAATTACAGCGGTCAGTCACTCCAACGATTTTTTCTCCAAGCCCAAGGGCAAAGAGGATCTCCGTGTGGGTGGGAGCTAAAGAGACTATCCTTTGAGGAGATTTTAGGATAGCCTCCTGTGCGGAGATGGGTACAGGCCAGGCTATAAACATGCAAGCCAATAATATAACCAACCATCTTAACAGATACTTCATTTTCTACTTACCTCCTATAAATTAAAAAAATCGATGTTTGATTTGCTGTCATGTAAACAACCAGACAATAATCATTCCTCCCATCAAGGCCACCAAGGATGTGGCATACATCAGGTGTATGGCCTGTTTTATATCCTCCGGTTCTTTAGGACGAACCGGATTCCCGATCAGCGGCCGGTTACTAACCCGGCCCTGGTAGATGTTTTGTCCTCCGAGTTGAATGCCCAAGGCCCCGGCAAAGGCGGCCTCGGGGAATCCGGCATTCGGACTGGCTGCCTTCCGTCCATCGGCGAATACGGTCTTTATAGATTGAATACCATCTTTGCCGATCAAGAGAGCCGCGAAGGGGATAATAAGTCCGCTCAGACGGGCCGGGATAAAATTCGCAATGTCATCCAGCCGGGCGGAAAACCACCCGAATTGCAGATACCTTTCATCCTTGTAGCCGACCATTGAGTCCAGTGTATTTACGGCCTTATAGGCCCAGGCCAGCGGGGCGCCACCGATAATGGCATAAAAGAGGAGGGAGATGACGCCATCCACCGTATTTTCGGCTACAGTCTCTACCGTTCCTCGAATAATATTGTCTTTGTCTAGTGTGGCCGTCTCGCGGCTGACGATCTGGCCGAGTTGTCTGCGGGCCTGATTAATGTTGCCTGCTTTAAGGGGGGAATAGACTTTTTTAGCGGCCTGAGCCAGGCTGCGTACGGAAAGGGACATAAAGATAAGAAGGATGGCTATGGCCTTTCCGAAATAAGGATGAAAAATGCCTGCCAAATGGCAAACAAGCCAGACAAGGCCGTAGGTCAACCCCACAATGGTTACAGTAAGAATAGCTCCAGCCGGTCGTAAGGGGAGGGCAGTTTGTCTGAGATATCTTTCCATGGCTGTTACGCCCCGGCCAATGGCCCTGACCGGATGCGGGAACCAGACAGGGTCGCCAATCAGAAGATCCAGGCCGTAGGCGATCATCAACTCAAAGGCCATTTAAAACCTCCCGAAGGGATGAGATGAGCCGGGCATTTTCCTCTCTGGTACGCACGGCAACACGGATAAAATGCTTATCCAGGCCCTGGTATGTGCTGCAATCCCGGATTAATATGCCTTTTTTGGCTACCTCGTCGGTAAGGGCTGCCGAGTCGATTTGTTGGGTGGCTATGCGGCAGAGTATAAAATTGGCGGCAGAAGGGTAGGGGAGTAACCCCGGGGTTTTAGAGAGTTCAGCTATAAGCCATTCTTTTTCCAGGTTAAGTTGAACAATAGTTTGTGCCGCATAATTTCGTTCTTTAAGGGCCTCGAGGCCGGCTGCTTGTGCCAGGGTGTTGACCATCCAGGGGGGCTGCATACGTCCGATCTTTTTGACCATGGTCTTGCCGCCGACCAGGTAACCCAGCCGGAGGCCGGGCAGGGCATAGAGTTTGGTAAACGAGCGAAGTACGATGATATTAGACGTCCTGGCGGCAAGGTTTACAAAAGAACGCTGTTCGCCGCCGCCTACAAAATCGAGAAACGTCTCATCAATGACCAGGACAATCTTATGCTTTTTGCAGGCATGGATTATGTTGTAGATGTCGGCCCCGGGCATGAGATAACCCGTAGGGCTGTTGGGTGTACAGAGAAAGAGTAGGTTTGCCTGGTTTAATCGGCCCAGGATTGTTTCCATGGGCCAGGAGAAGTCTTTATCCGGGCGGGCCTTGACGAACAGACATCTGCCGCCTGCCAGACGGACGGCGTCCTCGTATTCGGTAAAAGTTGGTATGGGGATAAGGGCCTGTTTTGGCGTTAGGACGCGGGCTATAAGATGGATAAGTTCGGTGGAGCCGTTACCGACCAGTATGCCGTCCGGGGCAATCTCCCAGTATTCGGCGATGGCCTGGCGCAGTTCAAGACAGTCGGAGTCCGGGTAGTTGGGCAGGGCATCTATGGATTTTTTGATGACCTCTTTTACGCCCCTGGGCGGGCCAAAAGGACTGATACTGGCGCTAAAGTCAAGGACGGCAGATTTACTTAAGCCATATTTATTCTGGACTTTCCGTATGTTGCCACCGTGGATGGGCCTGGTCACATTTCCTCCGTCATAAAACAAAAAGCCCTTAAATCCCAAGAGTTGGACTTAAGGGCTGCACCCGCTTGACTTCACCCTTCTTTTCCGCGAAGAAAAAGGCCTCTATTTACGTCCTGGGCAGGTCTTCTGACTTACGGATCTGCCTACTCCCCACACCTTCCCGTCCGCCCTAGGCAGACAGTGGCTTTAAAGGTGGGTTTCGTCCCCGAATACAGCGGCGGGACCGTCCCTGATTTGCACAGGGTTCCCTTAACCCAAGACAGGATTTATATACTGCACGGCCGGCGGACTGTCAAGCGATATGTCGGCTTTCGAAGGTGCGACTGAAATTGGGTGGGCTTCAGTCAGGCTATCGGCGCCTCCAACCACACCAGGCCGGAAAACCATTTTCATCCCGAAGCTTGAGGACTTCTTCTCCTTTCTTAACCTCGGCCGCAATGATGGCCGGTTTTCCCCCAAAGTTAATCCTGGAGCCTGTAACCTCAACCTTGTCCTTTGGTTCGATCTTTACGTCCTGATTTCCTATGTACCACCCCGGCCCCAGATGGACAGAAACGGTTTCTTTGTCTGTTTTTACCATCAGATGTACGCCATAAGACATACCCTTCATCGGTGTGATCTTATCTGCGCTGACCACTTCTCCGCTGATGGTCTCCACCGTTTTGGGGTCGTACATACGGCCATACCGACCTTCTGTTGCCCAGCCGCCGCTACCCCTCCACCGCATACCGCGCTGGGCAAAGGTCTCTGTTGCAACTAAAAGGCTGACGACCGAAAGTATTACTAATAAGGTTACTGCCCGTCTCATCTTTGTTCTCCTTTCTTCTCTTTTTTGTGACTGTTTCAAGCCCACCCCAATTTCCAGATAATGGTTCATAAGAGTCCGGCCTTTCGAAAAATGCTTACTACCTGAGGCTCTTGCAAAAGTCGTCACACCGGTGAAAACCGGTGTCCAGGAGTGTCTTAATCTGGTCGGAGTCACTGGATTCCAGCGCCTGCCCCGGACCCCGATCCGGGGTTCGCCGGAATGACGACAATCCGATCATAAAAATTTTGCAAGAGGCTCCTGTGTCGGACAAAAATTAGACGCACTGCGATTGTATTTGTTTACTCTTTTTCGCCTGTAATATGCTGCTTAAACGCATGAGACTTGTGAGGGACTTCCTTTATTTCTCTGATGTTGTCTGGTGTAGCAGGCTTCGTTTTGTCTTTTAGAATTTGGATCTTATCCATGCCCTCCCGGGTCATGTGGCAGGACCAGCACTTCTCATCTGTATTTTTTATGCCTGTGGCCGCGTGACATCTCAGGCAGACCTCGTTGCCCTTGACCTCGACCCAATTCCCCTCTTTCTCGTGATAGCCAAGACGGGAGAAGCTGCAATCCTTGCTTTCGTATTTTGTCCTTTGCACGGCCCCCGGCAAATGGCAATCAAGACATTTCAGATCGTTGTGCGCTGATTTCGAGAGTTCGCTATAGATTTGCGGGATATTATGACAAGCCGTGCATTTTTCCGGTGCCGGTAGTTTTTCCGGCAGTGGACCTTTGATTACCTCGCCTGCGAAGACAAGGCCGAACGTGGCACAAATAAATAATCCGATAAATACTATAGTCTTTTTCATGGCTTACCTCCTTCGTAGTTCATATATTGTCAAGCCTTGATTATAAAAACCTTCCCCGGCAGGATTTTAGACGAGACATATTAGTATCTCATCACAAATGCATATCTCTGTAAAGTGAAAGTTTTTAATGATATTTCCTTAAATTTTCATTGACCTTTGTCTCAGATTTTGTTCATAGTTCGACAGCGACGAAAACCATAAACTTTAGAGGTTATTAGGTAGATGCCACCCGGTCAGGATAAAATATCAGACAAAGACTTGGATCCCGGGGTCAAGAAGCTATACTTGAACCTTCCCCTCCCCAGTCTAAAGGATAATACCGGGGATATTGACCGCCTGCGGCGAACACTGCAAGCCGGGCAGGGCCTTAAGTCCGTCCGGATACCCTACGGCCTGATAGGGTTTTCTTCTCGTGTCATGCGAGAGGCCTCTTTCCAGGTGACGGCCACGGTGGTCAGAGAAGGAGAAGAATGGGAGCTTCTGGATATCAGCCCTGGTGATACTACAAAGGATTTTTTCGGCCTGGCCCTGGATCTGGGGACAACCCGGATGGTGGGCGCGCTGGTGGACTTGAGGACAGGAAAGGTCCTTTCCGAACACTCCATGGACAACCCCCAGATTCGATATGGGGCCGACATCCTTACCCGTATCCATTATGCCCGCAACCCGAACGGCCTCAGGGAGTTGACCGCCGCAGTACGGGAAGGGATCGGCAAAATAGTGGCCCAACTGGCCGCTAAAGCAGGGGGGCAGACCGGGAGTATCTATTCTATGACTGTGGCCGGGAACACGACCATGACCCACCTTTTTATGGGTCTGGACCCAAGCTCTATTCCCCGGGAACCTTATATCCCTCTGGTGAACCGCCCCGATCCGGCGCCGGCCGGAGAACTGGAGATCCCCATCCATCCTAATGCCCGGGTTTTCGTCTTCCCTAATGTGGGAAGCTATTTTGGCGGCGACCTCATAGCCGGGCTCCTGGCCTCAGGTCTGGCCCGCCGGAACGAGGTCTCTATCCTGGTGGATGTGGGCACCAATGCCGAGGTGGTTCTGGGAAATAGCGAGTGGCTCATGGCCTGCGCCGGTGCGGCCGGTCCGGCTCTCGAGGGAGGGGTGGCCCAGATGGGCATGACCGCCGGCGACGGGGCCATCGACCGGGTAAATTTGGACCGTAATACCTTAAGACCCGTTTACTCGGTGATTGGCGGGGTAGCTCCCATGGGGATATGTGGATCCGGGCTCATTGACCTGGCGGCTGATCTTTTCTCCGTGGGACTATTGGATCGGCGGGGAAAGTTTGTCCCGGAGCGAGACCCTTCCCGCTTCAAGGAGACCACATCCGGACTGGCCTATATCCTGGTTCCGGGCCGGGAGACGGGCAGAGGGGAAGAACTGGTTTTAACTCAGGCAGACGTGGATATTCTTTTACGCTCCAAGGCCGCCATGTACACCATACTGGCCACTATTATTGATTCCGTGGGCCTCCGCTTTCAGGATCTGGCCCATTTTTATGTAGCTGGAACCTTCGGGAATTACATCGATCCAGTAAAGGCCATCACCCTGGGGATGCTTCCGGATTTGCCCCTCGAACGGTATATCCCTTTAGGGAATAGCTCTCTGACCGGGGCCTTACAGTCCCTCTGCAATTTTTCATTGCGGGAGGAGGCCCGGCGCCTTTGCGACCGTATTACCTATATCGAGATGAACGTGAATGCGGAATTCATGCAGAGATTCAGCGCCGCCCGCTTTATCCCCCATACCGATCTCAACCTGTTTCCCTCGGTCTCTGTACCTTGATATCCTTCTCGGGCCTGTTTAGAGGCGTTGCGGGAACGGCAAAAAAATGAGTTTTCGAAAAATCTCTCAAACATTTATTCAGTGATAGCCTTTACTGGTTTGATTTCCTGACCATCGTGGCTATTTCTTCCCGATATAACAGTTGTTAATTCTGTAACGTTTTTTTGCATCTCTTTAGCCTGGTCAAACATGAGTTCTGCAGCGCTGGCGCTTTCCTCCGCATTGGCGGCAGTTTCTTGGGTGACCTTATTGATTTGACCGATTACCTTGGTTATCTCATCAATGCCTTGGTTTTGTTCGTTAGAAGCTGCGGCGATTTCCGTCATCAGGCCGGCCACTTTATTGATATTTGCGGTAACATTGGCAAAAGACTCGTTGGCTCGGATTACCAGAGAGGAACCGGACTCTATTTTTTTATGTGTATCTTCGATCAATGTAGTTGTATTTTCCGCGGCCTCGGCCGCACGCATAGCAAGGTTTCGTACCTCGTCCGCCACCACCGCAAACCCGGCTCCGGCTTCACCGGCGCGGGCGGCTTCAACTGCAGCGTTTAATGCCAAGAGATTGGTCTGAAAAGCTATCTCATCGATTGTTTTAATGATTTTAGCCATTTTTCCACTTGATTCGGATATGTCTTGTATGGCTGCTGTAAGCTCGGCGACAGCCGCATCAGCTTCACTAAGGACCTTCTTGGCCGTTGACATCAAAGTATTTGCTTCCCCGGCATGGTCAGCGTTTTGCCTTGTCATCTGAGAGATTTCTTCCAGCGTAGATGACGTTTCTTCTACTGCCGCAGCTTGCTTAGACGCGATATCTGCCAGAGAATGGCTTGAGGAAGAGACCTGTTGGGATGCGGAAGCCACCTGCTCTGAGCCTTGTTGGAGTCGAGAGGCTACGTTATTCAGGATTTTCGCCAGGCCTTTGGCCATGAAGCGAGAGAGGATAAAAGAAATAGACAAGATGCCGACTACAAGTATAGCGGTATATTTTAGCACTTTCCACTTGGCGGCGCTGACACGCTCCATCGAAAGCCCCACCACAGCCAAGCCTATGGTCTGGCCTTCAGAGCTTACCGGCGCAGCGAAATGCAGAAGGCCGTTTTTCTCACAAACGGACAGTTGTTTTGTTTTCAAAACCTGATCAGCCGCGTCATTAACGGCCCCTTTGCCTTGTGCAATTAAGGGTTTTTTGTCCTTGTTAAATATCGCGGCATAAACTATTTCTTTATCCTGTCCAAGCGGGCTAAGGATGGGTTTCAAGGTATCGGCAGAATCCAAAGCCACCCCAAAGGCCGATGATGAGGCCACGCTGGACACCGTTCCACGTCCTTTTTCGTTTATATTGTCACGAACTGCGTTTATAAAGAAGATAGAGCCTAAAATGCCAAAGACGACCAGGGCGATGATGACGAGGCCGACCCCGAACAAGAGAAGTTTGTTCTTTATACTAATGCCGCTCAAGTACATATCCGTCCTCCGGTTAAAGTACGATTGTAGTCGTTCCCATAGTCATCAGGGTATTACGGCCAGCACTTTTGCCACACCCTCTTTGTAATCGGACCTTTTAATATAACTTATAGCGCCCTTTACTGAAAAAGCCGCGGCCATGGTATTAGGTAAGCTTTTGGGGGCCTGCGTCCCTGACGCGACCAGCATCTTTTTCCAGTATGCGACTTCGCTTCCGGCATCCATGCCCAGGACGCGTTTTGCCCAGGCATCCCGGAGCGGGCTGCCTTCGGGTGCGTTTATCGGCACCAGATCGTTTCCAGCGTTATCCTTGACGCCCTTTTTTTTCAGAAAAAGATCGGCTAACGTGTCTTTGGAGATGCTGTCCAGCGCCACACCTTTGTTGGCTATGACCAGGATGTCGGTTGGACCTTCCGCCCAGGCCATCATAACCGGTAAAAGTAAAAACATTAAAACGTTAGCGACCATTAACAACTTTCGCATTTCCCCCCCCTTTTTTGAATTCTTAAAGCCATTTTTTGTTGCCGGGGCCTCCGGTGAGTACGATGCCGGAAGCCCCGGGGTTAAAGTGGATAAGGATTAGGGAAAGATAAAGGCTATAGAAAAGACGTAGCCGTCGTGATTCCCGTGCTCAATGTCCCCCTCATTAAACTGATATTCGTTTTTAAAGATGAGATTCGGATGGGGACGGTAATTAAATCCTATGGTATGGCGGTATTCTTTCAGGTCCGTCACTGTGGAGTGCCTCTGATCGATTTCCGCCTCGCCATACTCATAGTGTAAAGAAAATTTGGGCGTTTTTGACCACCGGCCCAGGATGGTATCCGACAAGGCCTGAGGCCAGAATTCATAGTTGGCCCGGGCATAGAAACCTAAGAGCTTTGAAGGCACCGTTTGGCTGGAGGCATTTAGACCATCTTCCAGGTCAATATAGACATATTCTCCCTCCAGTGAAAGACCGTTGATTGCAGGGATCGGTATCTTGGCATCTACTCCACACGCCTTGGCGTGATATTTTGAATCATTGTCATAGGTGCCTGAATAGCCGCTGACACCGAGAACGTACTTGTCGTCCAGCGTCCAGCCGAGCCGGCCGACCAGGGCCTTGTTATGGTTGTTGTCCTTTCTCAATGCGGGCCTGGCGGCGCGCAATCCGCTTGTAGTGGCGCTGATTGTGTTGGCGCTGTCGCGGCTGGCCAGACCATTTACCACGGCAAAGGAATAATCCATGGCCAACTTATTATGCAGGTCAATCGCGCCCATGGTGTTTATGCCTGTATCACTGTATTCCGCGGGCCATACCCGCCGCATGACCAGGGGCAGCTCAGTAAAGGGCTGATACGGATCGTGACTGTTTTGATTAAAGCACCCAAAGGGTACGTAAAAACTGCCCAGACGGAGCTTAAACCATCTTTCTGCGTCAAACTGTATGTAAGCCTCTTCCGTCTTTACCTCTCCAGAATAGCTGTCGACTCCGGTGTCTGCAAGGTATTCGGTATGCATAGCCCCTTCATACTCGATAAG
Organism: Thermodesulfobacteriota bacterium; assembly: GCA_040754095.1. Lineage (GTDB taxonomy): Bacteria > Desulfobacterota > QYQD01 > QYQD01 > QYQD01 > QYQD01. The sequence goes on from JBFMFO010000002.1 coordinate 44,024, forward strand.
GCCGTGAACTTTAAGCTTGTCGGTAAGGTTGGCGCCGAAGAACAATTCTATCCGGTGTCCGTCAAACGTATTTGTTTCCGCCTCAAAGGCCTTGTATTCCATGGACCCAAAGGCCCCAAAATAGACCCTGCTCTCTTCCTTGCCGGATGTATCCGCCGTGCCCTGAGTCTGTTCCAGCATCTCTAATCTCATCTGTAAGGCCTGCATTTTTTCTTCCAGGGCCTTTTCGTCTAATGCATAACTCAGGACCGGAACGGATAGAAACATCATTAAAAATAAAAAAATGCTTGTACCTCTGACTGTTTTAAATTTCATCCCTGACTCCTTTCTCCCTGTGTTTTCTGTTCTTGCTTGTTGTAACATGCTGATTTTTGCCGGACTTTTCTTTTTATCCCCTCCTTCACTTAGATAATAGATCGGTTGACTACCAGGTAAGCCGCGCAGGGCTTCATTACCTACTTCGGACGATTTAAAAATTTTCATTAAGGAAAATAAAAAATTTTTTGGGATACGTCTGAAGAATTCTTGCAGTAGAAGCAGAAGGATATTACATCATGCTTTTATTTGTGGTGTTTGATACTTGCGCGGCCAATCTCATTTTTCAGCAAACCCTTTGCAGAATCCCCTGGGGCTTGCCGCGAGGAATTCACCAGACCCTTTATTGACAACCGTAGATTTTTCACCTATGTTTCTCATCTATGTTTTTATGAAACACACATGCCGACAGGTCGGCACAACGGACGATGGAAATAATCCCCCCTCACCCCCCTTTAGTAAGGGGGGGCATTCGTTAAGTCCCCCTTTGGGAAAAGACGGGGACAAACATCATATTCCCCCTTTGGAAAAGGGGGATACAGGGGGATTTTCAGATAAAAACAACCGGATAGATGGATGGCACTAAAGGATATTAAGAAAAAGATTGAAGAGAACACCCCCCTCACTCTTGACGACGGCCTTCGGCTCGCAGATTTTATGGTCAGCGGTAAGGGCGCAGGTCTGCTTTCCCTGGCCAGGGATATACAAAGACAATTGCACGGCCCGGCTATCGAACTTTGCGCCATCGTCAATGCCAAATCCGGCGCCTGTCCGCACAACTGTTCCTTTTGCGCCCAATCGAGTCATCACCAAAGCCCTATTAAGGCCTATCCTCTTCGCCAACCCAGGGGTCTCTTAGAGGCGGCTCAGGTAGCGCAAAAATCCGGGGCCCATCGCTTTTCCATAGTGACGAGCGGAGCCAAGGTATCTAAAGGAGAACTCCTTGTGGTCTGTGAGGCAATTCGCCTGATTAAGCAGAAAACAACACTTTTGCCTTGCGCTTCGCTGGGGAAAATCACTCTCGATGAAGCCCTTTTACTAAAGGAGGCCGGGTTGGTGCGCTACCATCATAATCTGGAAACGAACCGCGATTTTTATCCCAGGGTCTGTACCACTCAGAGTTATGAAGATCGCTTATCTACGATTCATATAGCCAGGGAGGCTGGTCTGGACATCTGTGTTGGGGGAATACTGGGACTAGGAGAGTCCGTTCAGGATCGAATTAAATTCGCGTTGGAGATAAAACACCTCAACCCCGATTCCATCCCGCTTAATTTCCTTGATCCCCGCCCCGGGACTCCATTGGAGACTCAGCCTCTCCTTACACCGGATGAGGTCATAATGACCATCGCCCTTTTCCGTATTATAATCCCTGATGTTCCTATAAGACTGGCCGGAGGAAGGGCAAAAGTACTTGGCGATCAACAGGCGGCAGCCGTAAAAGCAGGGGTAAATGGACTTATGATCGGTGACTACCTCACGACCAAGGGAGCCGAAATACAGGCTGACCATGAGATGATTGCCTCGTTAAATCTGAAACTATCTATTACTCCGGCAGGTAAATACATAAAAATGTCATGCCGGACTTGATCCGGCATCCAGTTCCTTGCTGGATTCCGGCTTTCGCCGGAATGACGGTATTCGGGTCTTTAATTGCCGGAGTAATATAATTAAGCAGGGTGTTTATGCCTATAACTAACCTCAAACAAGAACTGACCGACCTGAAAAATATCGCACTCTACCGGGAACTTGTCTCCATTACCCCGGCCGGCCCCACGCGCGGCTATCTTAAGGGCAGGGAGGTAAAACTTTTTTGCACCAATAACTATCTCGGCCTGACGCATCACCCACAGGTAATTGAGGCCTCTATTAAGGCCACGGAGCGTTATGGGACGGGTGCCGGGGCCTCCAGACTGATAAGCGGCCATTCCCATCTCTATGAAGAACTGGAGGAGGCCCTGGCCCGGCACAAGGGCACGGAAAAGGCCCTGGTCTTTTCCTCCGGTTATGCCGCTAATATGGGCGTCATAAGCGCCCTTATGGGCAGAGACGATCTCGTCATTTGCGATCGCCTGGCCCATGCCAGCCTCATCGATGCCTGCATCCTGAGCCGGGCAAAGCTCTGTCGCTTTCGTCACAATGATGTGAACTCCCTGGGAGATCTGCTCCATGCCCGGGAGACGAAAGGCCAAATATTAATCGTAACCGAGGGCGTCTTTTCCATGGATGGCGACATAGCGCCAATTAGACAGCTCGCAGACATCTCTTCTCAACGTGGATGTCTCCTTTTAGTCGATGATGCCCACGGCACAGGCGTCCTGGGAGAAAAAGGGCAGGGTGCCGCCGCTTATCTTGGAGTGAACAAGGGCATCGACATCCATGTGGGTACGCTCAGTAAGGCTATCGGATCCATAGGGGGATTTGTCGCCGGATCCGGCGACTTGATAGCCTACCTTGTAAACAAGGCGCACTCCTTTATTTATACGACGGCCTTGCCGCCGGGAAATATAGCTGCGGCCACAGCAGCTCTAAAACTTATAGAGGCGGAACCTTCCCTTATCGAACGCCTATGGTGCAACGTACGTTATATGCGCGACATCCTGATATCCGCCGGTTTCAATCTCATGGGCAGTCAGACACCCATTATGCCTATCTTTATCGGCGCCCCGGAAAAGGCCGTGGCTATGAGTCGAGGCTTACTGGAAAAAGGCGGCATATACGTACCCGCCATCCGGCCGCCTACGGTTCCGGCAGGCCAGGCCAGGCTGAGGCTTACAGTCAGTGCGGCCCATCAGCAGGCCGAATTGGAAAATGCGGCCGGGTCATTGATTAAATTAGGCAAGAAGGAAGGGATCATTGCTTGACGGCTTCGTAAAAAGTCCATTTGCTGCGTTGCGCAGCATCCTTCGTCACTGCGGCGTAGCTATGGAAATAGTTCACCGTTCACAGTTCACCGTGCACCGACAGCAAAGAGCAGACTGGAATATGTCCACGCATTATCGGTGAACGGACAACGGTTAACGGATAATAGAATTTGCGCGCCTTACAACTGAAGCTTTTTACTGTGCCGTCCATACTTCGGTTTTTTGCGAGATCATCATTGATTAAATTACCTTCGATATTTATTACCGGCACAGATACCGGCGTGGGAAAGACGGTTATCACGTCCCTTCTGGCCTTGCTCTACCAGGAGGCGGGCGTAAGGGTCGGTCTGGAAAAGCCGGTCATAACCGGGGTTAAGGCGGATAACGATGGGGCCTTGGCCGGTGACCTGGCCTTTCTGCAAAAGGTGCTTTCTACTGGAGAGGGGCCGGTCTATTCCTATGCCTTTACTCCGGCTGTCTCCCCGCACCTGGCCGCGGCAAGGGCGGGTGTCACGATAGATCTGGCAAGGATTGAGTCCGATCATGCCGCAGTGCGTTCAAGGTACGATGCGGTCCTGGTAGAGGGTGCGGGGGGACTTATGGCGCCTCTGAATGATGACTCCTTCATGGCCGACCTGGCGGCCAGGCTCAGGCTTCCTCTCGTCATCGTCAGCCGGCCTTCGATCGGAACGATCAACCACACCCTTTTAACTGTATCTTGTGCGCAGGCCAGGGGTCTTGAAGTAGCCGGTATAATAATAAACAATTTCCCGGCCAGGCCGGGTCTGGCTGAAGCGGATAATCCCGGCGCCATCGAAAAGTTTGCCGGAGCGCCGGTTCTGGCTATTGTACCGCATATCACCGGCCTTTCCGTGGAAGAGGCGGAAGAAGGGGATATTCAAAAAGTAGCCCAGGCCGTGGATAAAAAGTTTAAACTGCTGGAACGGCTTTCTCGCTGGAGGGAAGGGCATGTCCAATAATAAATCTTTACGCGCCGATGACCTGCGTTACCTCTGGCATCCCTTTACCCAGGCCAAGGAGTATGAAGCAGAAGAAGCGCCGATTATCGCTGCGGGAGAGGGCAGTTATCTCATTGACACCGAGGGGAGACGTTATCTGGATGGTGTGTCTTCCCTGTGGGTAAACGTCCACGGACATAGCTGTCCGGAGATCGACCGGGCCATTATGGCCCAGCTTGGCCAGATAGCACACTCCACGCTCCTGGGATTAGGGAACGTACCTTCGATTGAACTGGCCCGGGAGCTTATAACCCGTGCGCCGGCCGGTCTTAAACGGGTATTTTATTCGGACAACGGCTCCACAGCGGTGGAAGTGGCCTTAAAGATTGCCTTTCAATACGCACAGCAGACCGGGCACAAGCAAAAGACAGGGTTTCTTTCCTTTATAAATGCCTATCACGGCGACACCCTGGGCGCGGTCGGGGTAGGGGGGATCGATCTCTTTCACCGTATTTACGGACCGCTGGCGGTAAAATCCATGCGCGTCCCGGCTGCCTACTGCTACCGGTGTCATCTTGGGCTTGATTATCCGGATTGTGAACTGGCCTGTTTCAAAGAGCTGGAAAGTACGGTAGCCGGACATGCGCACGAATTAGCCGCCATTATCATCGAGCCCTGTGTCCAGGGAGCAGCCGGAATGCTCATCTGGCCGGAAGGTTATCTCAGACGTCTGCGCCGGCTTACAGAGCGATACGGGATACTGCTTATTGCCGATGAGGTGGCCACGGGATTCGGCCGCACCGGGACCCTTTTCGCCTGTGAACAGGAAGGGGTCAGTCCGGATCTGATGGCCCTGGCCAAAGGTATCACCGGAGGTTATCTGCCCCTGGCCGCGACCTTGACTACGGAAGAGATATTTATGGCCTTTTATGGCGATTATGAAGAGGAGAAGACCTTCTTTCACGGCCATACCTATACCGGAAACCCCCTGGCCTGCGCGGCCGCCCTGGCTAACCTGCGCCTGTTTGAGACCAACCAGACCATTTTATCTCTGCAACCCAAAATCAAGTACTTAAAAGACAAACTGAATGAATTTAATGAACTATCTCATGTCGGCGAGATCCGTCAGCGAGGGTTTATGGTGGGTATGGAGCTGGTCGAAGACAAGGCGGCCAGGAGACCATATCCTGTATCCATGCGGATGGGGAGACGTGTAATTCTGGAGGCACGCAGGCATGGACTAATAATCCGGCCTCTGGGGGATGTGGTGGTGCTTATGCCGCCCCTTTCAGTGAGCCTGGAAGAGCTGGATGCCATAGTCTCCGTTACCTATGGGTCAATAAAGAAGGTTACGGAAGAGGGCTGATAAGATTCACCGCAAAGGCGCAAAGGGCGCAAAGAAAACCTAATTTTTTCTCTCTGCGGACTCTGCGTGCTCAGCGGTGAAAAGGATATGATGAGCGATCAGATGAAGGGCGTTGAAATTCGCATCAGGCGGGTTGGAGAGGGAGAGTTTACCGGTTTAGAGGTTGAGCCGGATAGTGCATCAACGGGGTGGTTATTCCTCTTGCACGGCTATGGCGGCTCTAAGGAAGAGATGCTTCCGCTATCCATATTCCTGGCCGGGAAAGGGATTCCGGTTTTAGCCGCAGACTTGCCCGGCCATGGGGAGAGCGGCGGTCTGTTTGACTATGAGAGTGCGATGAGATGTCTGACTTACTGGCAGGGACTAAAGAGAAATAATTTTGTTGCGGCCATAGGCCACAGTATCGGCGGACGTCTGGTCTTGTCACTGAATATTTTCTGGAATGTGCTCATATCACCGCCCCTTTCCGCCGGTTTTGCAGGCGGGAAAAAAGAGATGATACGTGTTTTGAGGCCCCGGCGGGTCAGGGAGGCAGCCCCTTTTGCCGGCCTGGTAGAGACATTAAACAGATTAGGCGAAGATTTACCGGCTGATCCTGATAAAAAGGGCCTGTTATTGTTCGGGCAATATGACCTTCCGGTGGTAAAGAAGACGGCTGAGGCCGCACCGCCGGGTAATTACACCGTCAAAGAGATAAAAGACAGCGGCCACCACGATATACTTACTTCACGCGAGACGTGGGGTGTGATCTGGTCGTGGTTGGCCGAACAGGTGGCTCATGGCTGAGGCATTTCTCCACTATGACCGGGTAGCCTCCTCCTACGATCAGCCCCGGCACCACTTTTTTTACAGTCACCTGGCGGAAAAACTATGTATCCTGGCGCAAGAACAGGTTCAGCCGGAGGCAATCCTGGACGTTGGTTGCGGCACGGGTATCTCTACAGTAGAGATCGTTAAACATTTTCCCCGGGCCGAGGTCACGGCGCTGGACCGATCCCCTTCCATGCTGGAGATGGCCAGAAAGAAAGGAGATATAAGAACCGTCACATTCTGTTACGGACATACCAAAGACCTTCCGGTCTTTGAAAAAAGATTCGATCTCATTATAGCCAATATGTCCTATCACTGGTTGTCCCCTGGAGACCGGCGAGCTCTGAGGGATGCCCTGAAGGAAAACGGCGTCCTGGCCATGTCCTTTCCTTTGATCATGCCTTTTCCGAAAAAAGAGGGGAACAGCCTGCTTCTGACCATTTTTCGGAGACTGAAAGGGATGCAGCCGGCCTGGCATCCGTTTCGGGGTACGCGTGGGCTAAACTGGAACGAGGTGGTAAGGAGTCTGCCGGGCCTGGTGCCCATCTGCTTTGAACGATATTGTATGGAGGAGAGATTCCGCAGGGCAAGCGACTTTCTGGAAGTCCTCCGGGTGCGGGGTGTATTTTTTGGTTTTTTTGGGAATAAGGCCGCTGCGGCTGAAAATATTGCCGGGGCCTTGCTCCGGGAAAAAGAAGCTATTTCTTATGCCTGGCCTATAGGCATAGCTATTTTCCGCCGCAAAGGTCTGGGAAAAAAGCAAAAGACGGGATAGAAACACTATTAAAATCAGCAGGTTATGGAGTATTCCTGATCACCGGTAAGATATTAAAGGAATTCTTTCCTTAATTGCGCAGAGACTTCTTTAGTCAGATACAGGACGCGTTCGGAGAGGGCCTGGGAAAGGGAACCGGTGCCGCAACTGGGGGTAATAAGTGACTGCCTCAGTAGGGCCGCCGGGGTAATCCCGTCTTCCGCCAGTTCCTGCGCCTCCTCTTTCCAGCGTGCCGCAAGTGACGACACACTTTCCCTTTCTATATCAGCAGGGTTGGCAGTGGGCACTATGCCCCAGGCGATGATCTTTCCCTGGGCCAGGAAGGATAGGATGGCCGGCCGATAGAGTATAAACCGGTCGAAATAGTTATAGGCGTCAAAGCTGATAATATCTATATCGCTTTCCATGAGCAGGGACCAATCCGTATTGGCGCAGACATGTACGGCGGCCAGTCCGCCGGCCCTGTGTATGGCCTGTGCCATTTCTCTGAGCATATTTATTACATCCTGACGATTTATACTGACAAAGGCAGAAGACCCGTAACCGGCCAGGCCGGGCTCATCAATAGAAACAAAAACCGGCGTTTTAAATTGCCGCAGTACTTCCACCTGCCAGGAGGCCTTTAGTGACAAGGCCTTGACCGCAACATCGTGCAGGCGTTCATCATAGAAGACACATCTTTTTTTCTGATCAGTAATCCCGGTCAGGAAGGTAAAGGGTCCGGTGATCTGTCCCTTGATGGCGTAGGGAGGTCTTGCCAACTTTCCCATACGGTTGATAAATGCTGCCAGGCCTTTTCCGGTATGTGGCCCCAGGGCGAAACGAGACTTTAAAAGGGGTGAGTTGCCTTCAGTAATCGAGATGTAATCCTCATAAAAAGCAAGGAGTTCATCCTCAAAACTCGGTGAGGCCGTGTCAAAATATACCCGGTCGCCTTCGATGACTACTCCCGGCAGTTTCCCGGAAAATTGTGTGAGGAGCCGTTCTTCCGGATAGACCGGCAGTTGTAGCCACAGGGGAATCTCCGGGACATAGGTTAACATCATGTCCAGGGCCTGTTCATGGTCTTTAAGGGGCAGACTGCCGATCAGGGACGCCAGTCCATTGGCCGTGAATGATGGGATGGAGTCTAAAATCATGACAGTAAATTACAACGCTCATCCATAACACGGAGGCAGCCTTTCTGTCAATTTGTATTTGCCTTATTTAATAAATAGTGTTAAATTCAATGACATGAGAATTTTTCTTTCAAATCGGAGGGTTGGGGCGGATGTTTAAAACAGGGGAATTAGCTGTGTACCCGGCCCACGGCGTAGGCGTGATAGAGTCTATTGAGCGCCGGGAGATCAATGGCGAAACACAGAACTTTTACATCATGAGGATCATTGAGACCGATATGGTAATCATGATTCCTACCCACAATGTACAATCAGTAGGGGTTAGAAGCATTATAAACAAAAAAGATATTCCCATGGTGTTGGATATCTTGAAAGATCGAAGTGTTGAGATTGCAACCCAGACATGGAATAAGCGGTACCGGGAGTACATGGATAAGATAAAGACGGGTTCAGTATTTGAAGTGGCCGCGGTTTTGCGGGATTTGTACATATTGAAAGATGAAAAGCCGCTTTCATTTGGTGAAAAAAAGATGCTGGACACCGCCATGAATCTGCTGGTAAAGGAGCTTTCCATAGCCCGTAATGTGAAAGAAGGCCGGGTCAGGCAGGATATTGAAGCGCTTTTTGATGTCTCATGACGGCCGGGCTACGTCTCAATTTCGAAATTTGAACTTGTAAATTTCACAATATCATGCCGGAGTTATTGTGTGCGGAATCTGCGGACAAAGATCAACGGGTTGACGTCTATTTGACGAAAAAGCTCGTTTCTCTCAGCCGTTCGCAGATCAACCGTCTTATCCGGGAAGGCCGGGTCAAGGTTAACGGAAGGACGGTTAAAGCCAGCCATAAGATTAACCTCCATGATTCGATAAGCATAGAAATCCCACCGCCACGTCCATTAGGTATTCAACCGGAGAAAGTCCCCTTTACCATCCTCTATGAAGATGAAGATATCCTGGTCTTGTCTAAACCGCCGGGTATTGTAGTACATCCTGCGGCCGGGCACGGTAGCGGGACACTGGTGCACGGTCTCCTCAACCACTGTTCGGATCTTTCCGGCATCGGCGGCATTCTGCGACCGGGTATTGTGCACCGTCTGGACAAAGACACATCCGGTCTGATGGTGGTCGCCAAAAATGATCGGGCCCATCAGGAACTGGCCAGACAGTTCAAGGCCGGAGAGGTTTATAAGAGGTACGTAGCGCTCGTGTACGGCGATTTTCGGGAAAAGAGTGGGATTATTCAGGCGCCCGTCGGCAGGCACCCCACCCAGCGAAAGAAGATGTCTGTAAGGAGCGCAGGTGGCAGGAAAGCGATTACTATATGGCAGGTCGTTCAGTCTTTCAACGGATTGACCTTCCTGGAATTGACCCTTAAGACAGGCCGTACCCATCAGATTCGGGTCCATCTTTCTTCAATGCAGCATCCGGTGGTAGGAGATCCGGTTTATGGCGGTAAACAGAAATGGGCGGCTATCCGTAACATAGCCGTGAGAAACATTATAAAAGGTGTCTCCCGTCAGTTACTGCATGCCAGGGAGCTTGGGTTTGTACATCCCAGAACCGGCCGGTTTATGGAATTTCATTCCCCTATGCCTCCTGATATGCAAGAGATAATTGAGGCCCTTTCATGATAAAAATCGGTCTTACAGGCGGCCTGGCTACCGGTAAGAGCGCTGTTCTCAAGATGGTTCGGGCCTCGGGGGTGACCGTCATCGACGCCGACCGGCTCTGTAACGAGATAGCCCAGCCCTATCAGGAGGCCTGGTGGGAAATATATAAACATTTTGGCCGGGGTTATTTTGCCCAGGATATGGGCCTTAAACGCAGCAGGTTAAAGCGGCTTATCTTTTTCGACCAGAAGGAGCGCCTGACTTTGAACAAAATTATCCATCCCCGGGTAAGGGAGATTATTTTAAAGGACTTGGGAAAGATTGAGAAAAGTGGGACGGCCGATCTTGTAGTGGCTGAGGTCCCGCTACTCTTCGAGGCCGGCTGGAAAGGCTGTTTTGATAAGACCGTCCTGGTTTATGCCCGGCCAGAGGTGCAGATAGAGCGTCTGATAAAAAGAGATGGTATATCCCTTGCCGAGGCCCAAAAGTGGCTCGCCGTCCAGATGCCTATTGATGAAAAGAAAAAACTGGCTGATTATGTGGTGGACAATAACGGCTCGCTTGAAGAAACCCGGAAACAGATATTGTCTATAATGACTATCTTGCGTGGCTATCCTGCATAAGGAGCATCCTTTGTTGAAGATATTAGATAATAAGGTATTGGTATTAAATAAATATTATCAGGCGGTTCATGTGACCACCGTACAAAAGGCCATCTGTCACCTCTACAAGGGAACGGCCAGGGTGATTACATTGGACTGGACTACTCATTCCTTTGCCGAATGGGTGAAAGTCTCTCACTTCCATAACAACGGCCGTTTGATTCACAGCCCCAGCTTTTCTATTGTGGCCCCGGATGCCGTCATCCTCTCCCGCTTTGATCAGCTTCCCAAGACAGACATTATCTTTACCAGGGCCAACTTGTTTGTGAGGGACGCCTATACCTGTCAATATTGCGGAAAAAGTGTTCGGGCCTCCAAAGATAGAAGCGTTGACCATATTATACCCCGCTCCCGGGGCGGAAAGACGGTCTGGTCAAACGTGGTCCTCTGCTGCAAGAAGTGCAACCTGAAAAAGGGGAGCAAGACCCTTGGGGAAGCCGGTATGACCTTATTAAAGAAGCCCCATGCCCCGCGCTGGGAACAGTTGCTGATGGAGGAATTCCCCTCCGGCAAAAAAAAGGAATGGAAAAAGTTCCTGGAATTTGCCGGGCTGTTCTAAGACCTGTTGCTCTCTTTCATGACGAAGCCTTGGGGTTCAGGAGATAGGGTAACTGCCGTCCGCTTCAAGAGAATGTCCAGCTTATTTCCAATTCTTCAAGCACATTCTGCACAAACAGGCCCGCCAGTCGAATACGGTACGGAGAAAGGTTAGCTCTCGACAGTTAATTAAATCTGGTCGAATGATAAATTGCATAAAAACATGACCGTCCCTCATATTCCCACATTCCGGCAGACCGTATTCTATCGTCCACCCACATTCACATTGCAGACCTTAACAGCCAAAGGGCCGCGGTAGGATTCCCGTTTGGTTGTTTCCCGAGAAAAATAGATCTCTTGCATGGCCTTGGACATAGTGCCGGAGATCGACCCTCCTTTGATCGGCACGCGTTTATCCCCATCAATCAGATACCCCGCGCGAATCTCTCCTGAGAAGGCCCCTGTAACCGGATTGGGTTCAAAAGTAGAGAATTTGAGGAGGTAAAGCGCCGGGGCAGAGGATATGAAGTCTTTCAGAGAAGACTTTCCGGGCAAAACCACGACATTCGCGAAATCACCGGTAGGTTTTATTCCCAGGTAATCGGCGTACCTCTTATTAGCAATGCGGTTTTTGAAGATATTATTCTCGATCACCAATACCTTTTCAGAGGCCAGTCCATTTTCGTCAAAGGACTTGCTCTTTATGCCTCCCGGCAAAAAGGGGTCGCTTATAAGCGTGAGTCTCTCACCCTTGGGGTTGCCGGTTATCGGTTCGTTTTCTTTAAACTGAGACCAACCCTGATAAGCGGCCTGGCCTCCGGCCTGGGCGATGAAATAATTAAAAAAGGTATCCAAGGCCTCTTCCGCAAATATCACATCATACAACCCAGTAGGCGGCGGCTCAGCCTTCAACAAATCCCGTGCATAGGCGGCATATTTACTCAGGGTGGGAGCCAGGTTGAGGTCATCATAAAGGCGGCAGCGCTTCAGGCCGTCAATCTCACCTTCTTTATCTTTATTACCGGCCAGTAAGACAAAATCGAGCATGATTTTCGTCTGTGCACGCCTGGCCCGGAGGCCGGTAGAGTTGAGAAGTGTATATGTGCTTTCCGCTAAGAATATCTCTGAGGAACTTAATTCGATTTCCGGACAGCTGAAGGCAAGCAATTCCCCATGAATTTGCTCAAGATAATATGCCGGATCAGATGCAATTTTTGCGTCAAAGGCATTTACGGCGTGATAGGCCTGTCCCGGTTCGGGCAGGGAGAAAGGCTGGTTGGCAATCAACCGGGCCATCTCCAGGGCAGATTCAATCTTTGGGCGCGGGAGATCATCTCCTGTCAGCACAAAAGATGACTCTCCCATAAAACTCCGGGCGTTTCTTTCGTAGGTGAGGTATATCCTTACCTGAAATTCTTCGGTGGTCACTTCCCTGATATTTTCTACGTCCTTAAAGACAGTATAAAGTTGGGACTCACGGCGCTTCAGTTGGGTTACTTCCCATGCGGTCAGTTCTTTTACAGATGATAGGTAGTCGGCGATCTCAGAAAGAAGCATTTTGATCCTTTCTCAAACCTTATACGTATCTTTTTAATTAGACTTATTTATTGAACTCTTTTGTCTCTGAGCGAAATTTGCTGAAGCAATGGGGATACCCATCGAGAACGAGCAGGAAGGGGAAAGCCAGCCCTTTAGGCTGGAAGGGGCAAAACATTCCCCACCTGCGAGTTCCGAAAGGGTCATTGCGAAAGCTATGGAGCGAATAGATAAAAGAGTTCATCAGACAAATCCGATTAGCCTAATCTGGCCTTTAGTCTCAAGTATGGGCCGCCGTCTGTTACTTTGACCCACTCTTTATGCCCCTTGCCGCACATACCCAGGCCGCCGATCTCCATTTTATCGCCGACCATGGTAATGGACTTGAGAAGTTCCGGGACGTAGCCGGTTACGATGACCGGGCTGTAAACCTTGCCGGTCAGCCGGCCGTCGCGTATTTCCTCGGCATAGTATCCTTCGAGCTGAATGCCCCATCCCTTGGGGTCTTCCATGCCGTTTGAAGGGTGGTCGAGAAAATAGCCGCAGGGGATATCTCGCACCATCTCCTCAAAGGAATTTCCCCCTGGCCCGAAATACGTATTGGTCATGCGGGCATAGACTTTATGCGTAAATGATTCGCGCCGTCCGTTGGCCGTGCGTTTTATATTGAGGCGCAGGGCAGAGTTAAGGTCGGTCAGACCGGATTTTAATACACCTTTTTCGATTATTTGCGTTTCGCTCGCCGGTTGCCCCTCGTGGTCGAAGAAAAAAGAGGCGGCCTGGCCGGGAAGGGCAGGGGAATCGAACATGTTCACCAGAGGGGAGGCCACCTGTTTATTGATGTACTCGGCGCCTTTGGCCCTGCGTTTAAGAAACATATCCGTCTCCGTGCCGTGGCCAAAGGCCTCGTGGGCAAACATACCGGCAAACGCCGGAGAAAAGATACAGTCATAGCGGCCGGGATTAAGACGCTCCGCATAAAGGATGCGGGCGCAATCCGTAATGAGCCTGTCGAGCTTTTCTTCAGGCAATGCCGCATGTTCGTAGCCACCCTGATAGGCGTGTCCGGTATGGAGTTGGGAGGCCCTTTCACCATTACACATGACAACAAAGGCCAATGCCTGGGTTCTTTTCAGGTCCTGATAAAGCTTTTTGTGACGGTTCACGAAAAGTTCCCGTGTCCTTACAAAGAGGTACTGGCACAGGGCGCTGGTTATCCGTTTATCGGCTCGTTCCATCCGGTCTTTGCAGGACCGGCAGAGGTCTATTTTCCGGACAAGGGGAATATCTTCATTTTTTAGCTGACGCTGGACGTAAAATTCCTGATCTGTCGTTTTTCCAGGGTCGATTACAGGGCCATCATAGCGAATCAGGTCTTCCGCTTTTTTGACAAGGTCCTGCGCCGTCTTTTTCAGTATCTCTGGCCTAAGGTCGTTTGTCGCCGCTTCCATGAAATGGCATCCGGTGAAGACCGTGAACACCACCCCTCGTCGGGGAGGCAACGACTCGGCCTTCTGTTCATGGGTCTCTACGGTGACCTTTTCTCCTTCCGTCTCCATAGCCAGGGCAGAGGCGTAGGGGGCCTTTTTCTCCATATCAAAGACGAGATCGGCCAATAGAAATTTAAGCGTCTTTATCATAATTACCATAATACTCAAAGGGCGGGCTATTGCCAAGAGCAAAAAGCTTGTAGCGACTATTGTACACATGCTATTATAAATGCAAGAGGTAATAAATATGGTGAGAAAATCAGCCGTAGCCGGTCAATTTTATCCGGGGTCGGCGGCAGCCTTAGAAAGGGAAGTCCGGTCGTATCTTGTTCCGGGGGAGAAGAAGGAAGTTTTGGGGGTTATTTCCCCTCACGCCGGGTATATATACTCCGGCCACGTAGCCGGGGCAGTCTTTTCCCGTATAGCCGTTCCCGATGATGTGATTATCTTGGGCCCGAATCACCGGGGCATGGGCGATCCTTATGCCGTGATGTCTGAGGGTACATGGCAGATGCCTAACGGCGAGGTAGCTATCAATAAGGAACTCGCCTCCCTGATACTTAGGCATTCACGTTATATTACAGATGATTACCTTGCCCATGCTTATGAGCACTCATTAGAGGTGCAGGTTCCTTTTCTGCAGGCGTTAAATAAGGATTTCAGGCTGGTGCCGATTGCCCTCGCCCATGCGGGTTGGGAGGTCTGCCGGGAGATCGGCGAATCCATAGCCAGGGCCATCAAGGATCACGGCCGGAAGGCGCTTATCGTGGCCAGTTCGGATATGACCCACTACGAGTCCGACAAGTCCGCCAGGCAGAAAGATAAGTTGGCGATTGACCGCATCCTTGCCCTTGATCCGCAGGGCCTTTTAGCCACAGTCCTTAAACACGATATCTCTATGTGCGGGGTTATCCCGGCAACGATTACCCTCGTGGCTTGCAAGGAGTTAGGGGCCACTCGCGCCAAACTGGTTAAGTATGCCACTTCGGGTGATGTCAGTGGTGATTACCTGCAGGTGGTCGGGTACGCCGGGATTTATATAGAGTAAATTTGATAACTTCGTAGGAAGGCAATTTCTCACGGAAAGGCGCAAAGGCCGCAAAGGAAAATGAAAATTTGGAAATCAAGAAATCAGGAATGAAAGATTTTTTTCATGAGTTTCTGGGTTCCAAATTTTATTTTTTTTGCGTCTTTGGCGGCCCTGCGTGATATTTTGCTTCTTGCGATTTCATCAAGCTTGATAAAAGTATAAATGTTTATTACATTGAGCCTCTTGTAAAATTCTTGCGATCGGATTGTCGTCATTCCGGCGAAAGCCGGAATCCAGTGACTCCGATCATGCCTCCGGCAGATTCGCCAAGGCGAATTTTCACCGGTGTGACGACTTTTGCAAGAGCCTCCATTGACGGGGCCTTTTGGCCTCGTTTTATTTTTTGGACTTGAGGGAGCGGTAAGAATGGTCAATATACGCACGCGTTTTTCGCCCAGTCCTACGGGCTATCTGCATATTGGCGGGGCGCGCACCGCCCTGTTTAACTGGCTTTTTGCCCGGAGGCACGGCGGGACGTTTATTCTGCGGATTGAAGACACAGATGTAGCCCGCTCTACAGAAGAGGCGACACGGGCTATTCTGGACGGACTTGAGTGGCTGGGTATTGATTGGGACGAAGGCCCGTATTACCAATCCCAGCGTCTGGATATCTATCAGTCTTACATTGACCGCCTTGTGTCGGAAGGGAAGGCATATTATTGTTCGTGTTCGCCGGAAGAATTGGATGCCAGAAGGAAGGCCGCCATGGCCGAGGGGAGAAAGCCAAAGTACGACGGCGTCTGCCGCAACCGTGGGCTTAAAAAAGGCCCGGATACCGTCGTCCGTTTTCGCGCCCCGGAGCATGGAACAACCGTAGTGCGTGATCTGGTAAAAGGGGCAACGGTCTTTGAGAATGCGGAACTGGACGACCTGATTATACAGCGCAGCGACGGCATGCCCACTTATAACTTCGCCGTGGTGATAGACGACATCAGCATGAAGATTACCCATATTATCCGGGGCGACGACCATCTGAATAATACCCCGCGGCAGATATTGCTCTATGAGGCCATGGGCTGTCCGGTGCCGGAGTTCGCTCATGTGCCCATGATTCTGGGCGCAGATAAAAGCAGGCTCAGTAAACGCCACGGAGCTACCTCCGTACTGGCTTATAAAGAGATGGGCTACTTACCCCAGGCCATGCTTAACTATCTGGCCCGGCTGGGCTGGTCTCATGGAGACCAGGAGATATTCTCGCGGGAAGAATTGATTGAAAAGTTCTCTTTAGAGAATGTGGGTAAGTCTGCGGGCATCTTTAACCCGGATAAACTCCTCTGGCTGAACGCCCATTATATTAAGGAAGAAGACCCGAATAAACTGGCCCGACTTGTTCTCCCATTTCTGGAACAGCACGGCATTAAGGTGGAAGATGTGTCTTATTTGGCCAGGGCCATTCCTACCTTGCAGCCACGCAGCAAGACGCTGGTAGAGATGGCCGGGGGCATGCCCTTTTATTTTAAAGATGAATTGGACTATGAAGAAAAATCCGCCCAAAAGTTTCTTACCCCGGACATTAAGGGACTCATAACTCAGATTTTGGAAGAATTAAAAGGGCTTTCTTCCTTTCGGCAGGAGGATATGGAGGCGACATTTGAACGTTTCTGCGCCGAAAAAGATATTAAATTTAAAAAAATAGCCCAGCCTCTCCGGCTCATGCTTACCGGCAAAACAATAAGCCCGGGCCTGTTTGAGTTGATGGAAGTCCTCGGCCCGGAAAGGGTAGTAAGGCGCTTAGAGAGAGGCATTAAATACCTCGCCTCTATGGTATAAGAGCGCCTGCCGCATTTTCTTGAAATCCGTATTAGGCCACCATTTAATCTTGACATGACCGGTTTTTTGTATATATTTGACAAGCTATGCATTTTTTATGTGTAGTCTTTAACTCCCAGAGATTACAGGATAAAAATTAATAAATTATCTCTGATTCTTCCGGGACTCCGCGGCAATTTTAAGTTTTTAAGGGTCCAGCCTTGAAGATAAAGGTACATGACATCCCCCAGGAAGGGTTAAGCTGCCATGCCGAATACGGGGGAGAGATTCTACAGGATATAACTCAGGTACAGGAGCCGATCGCGGTTAATATAAAGATTGAACGGGCGGGGCGCAATGTTCGGGTCAGGGGTGATATTAAGGCCAGGCTATTACTTAACTGCAGTCGTTGCCTGGAAGATTTTGCATGGGCACTGGCGGATGAATTCGATTTCCTGTTGATGTTGCCACCCGGCGAAAAGGGTTACCCGGAGATCGAACTTTCACCTGAGGATATGGATGTTTCTTTTTTTGACGGGGAGACTGTGGATGTGGCGCAGATTGCAGCCGAGCAGATATTCTTGCAGATGCCCGTTAAACCTCTCTGTCATGAGGAGTGTAAGGGGCTGTGCCCGCATTGCGGCGTCAATCTGAATCTTACCTCATGTGATTGCCGGGCAGGGGCGACTTCCTCGCCATTTGAGACGTTGAGAGATATAAAGCTCAAAGATCGATCATAAAAATAAGGAGAAGTTAATATGGGATTACCAAAAAGAAGACATTCAAAGTCAAGGAGGGGAAAACGGCGGGCCCAGCAGGGTTTGGCATTGCCCGGTCTTTCTCTTTGCCCGCAGTGCCAGGAACCCAAGTTGCCGCACCGTGTTTGTCCTCACTGCGGCACCTATAAAGGCCGAACCTTGATTGAGGTAACCGAATAATAACCGGCTTCCATCCGGAAACTCTAAAATTCCGGATGGAGCAATCAGCAATTAGCGTTCAGCTTAATGTGTCGTTTGTCTTAGATTTTTGCTGATCCGCCTGAGGCGGAATCGCTGAAAGCGTGAACCCGGAAACAGTGGTTTTCGGATGAATACTAACCATGTAGCCAACTATGATATGATAAGAGTAGCTGTTGATGCCATGGGAGGCGACCATGCCCCCGCTGTGGTCATAGAGGGGGCCGCTCAGGCTGTAAAGGAGAGGCCTCTTTCCATCATTCTGGTTGGCCGGGAAGATCTATTAACTCAAGAAATTGAGCGTCTCGGGGCCGGATCGGGTCATTTTATCATACAAAATGCCACAGAAGTTGTGGGCATGGATGAATCTCCTTCCGAGGCCTTAAAAAAAAAGAAGGATTCTTCTATCCGGGTGACGTTTGAGATGGTGGGCCAGGGCCGGGCCGAAGCAGCCGTCAGCGCCGGAAATTCCGGCGCCACGCTGGCTACGGCCAGTTTTGTGCTGGGAAGGCTGGAAGGGGTGGAACGGCCGGCCATTGCCGGTGTCCTTCCCACTCTAAAGGGACCGACGGTGATGATTGATGCCGGGGCCAATGTGGACTGTAAGCCCCATCATCTTCTCCAATTTGGTATAATGGGCGTGGTGTTTTCTCAAGGCATTTTGGGGGCATCTAATCCGCGTGTAGGTCTGATGAGTATAGGCGAAGAGGGCGCCAAAGGAAATCAGGTAGTAAAAAAGGCGTATGAGCTTTTTTCCGCGAGTTCACTCAACTTTATAGGCAACGTGGAAGGAAGGGACGTCTTTAGAGGCGACGTAGATGTTATTGTCTGTGATGGTTTTGTCGGCAATGTCTCGTTGAAGTTAAGCGAAGGTCTGGCCGAGGCCATCAGTCTTATGCTCAGGGCCGAGATAGAAAAGAGCCTTTTGGCCAGGGCAGGTTATTTGTTATGTAGTAGCGCCTTCCGCAGGTTTAAGAAAAAGGTAGATTATGCAGAGTACGGAGGAGCCCCTCTTCTGGGTATAAATGGCATCGGAATTATTGCCCATGGCCGATCTTGTCCCAGGGCCATCAAGAATGCCATTTTGATGGCTGCTGAGTTTGTATCACAGAAGCTGAACGAACACCTCCTTTCCAATTTAAGAAACAGCGGTGACTTGCAGGCCCTGGGCAGGCGGCGGGTCGTATCTGATAAGTAATACAGGAATAGGAAAATCTGAGGAGAATTTTATTTTGGTGCGCACGGTTATTGTCGGCACAGGTTGTCACTTACCGGCGAGGGTATTGACCAACCAGGATCTGGAAAAGATGGTCGATACCTCTGATGAATGGATTACTACGCGTTCGGGAATAAAAGAGCGCCGCATCTCCTCTAAGGATGAACCCTGTTCCTTCCTGGCCACGCAGGCGGCAAAGAAGGCCCTGGATATGGCCGGGATTAAGGCCACAGAACTGGATATGATTATCGTCTGTACCCTGACACCGGATATGCTCATGCCCACGTCCGCCTGTCTGGTACAGAAAAATCTTGGGGCAGAAAGGGCAGCGGCCTTTGACCTGTCTGCGGCGTGTTCCGGTTTTCTCTATGGCTTGGCTACAGCCGACAATTTTATCCGGAATAATGTCAATTTAAAAATACTGGTTATAGGGGCTGAAGTTCTCTCCTGTCGCGTCAATTGGAAGGATAGAAATACGAGCGTCCTTTTTGGGGATGGGGCCGGAGCAGTAGTGGTAACCGGTCGTAACGGAAAGCGGGGTATCCTCTCCAACCATCTGCACGCCGACGGCGCTCTCTGGAAACTTTTACATATCCCGGGAGGCGGTTGCGTGTCGCCACCCTCCCGCCAGATGCTGGACGACAATCTGCAGTACATTCACATGCAGGGCCGTGATGTATTTAAACTGGCCGTAAGGGCCATGGAAGAATCCGCCCGGGAGGCCCTGGAGTCCAATAACTTATCGCCGCAGGATATAGACCTTTACATTCCTCATCAGGCCAATATACGAATTATTAACAGTATCGCTGAACGCCTGCAACTGCCCCGGGGAAAGGTCTATGTTAATATTCATAAATATGGCAATACATCGGCCGCCACTATTCCCATTGCCCTGGATGAGGCTAACCGTGAAGGGCGCATCAAAGAAGGGGATCTGGTAATGCTCAATGCCTTCGGTGGAGGTTTCACATGGGGGGCTTCACTGATTAGATGGTGAAAGATATTAATGAAAGGGTGATTTCCTATGGATTATTTCCTGACTGATGAGCAGAAGATGATTGTGGACCTGGCGCGTAAGATAGCCGAGGAAAAGGTTGTGCCTGTGCGTGCGGAACTGGATGAGAAAGAGGAATTTCCCTGGAAGATAATGGAAGACCTGGCGAAGGCAGACCTCTTCGGGATCTATATTCCGGAAAAATACGGTGGATTTGGCGGAGGATGCTTTGAAAACTGTCTGGCTGTGGAGCAACTGGGGCGCGCCTGTATCGGCGTAGCTACAACCTTTGCCGCCAGCGGCCTGGGGGCCTTTCCCATCCTTTTTTTCGGCAGCGAAGAGCAAAAGCAGAAATATCTGCCGGAGATCGCCAGTGGCCGAAAATTGGCGGCCTTCGGCCTGACGGAGGCCGGGGCAGGAAGCGATGCCGGAGGCATCCGAACCACGGCGACGAAGGATGGGGATGACTATATCTTAAATGGAACCAAACAGTGGATTACCAACGGAGGCGAGGCGGAGATCTACACAATAATCGCCTTAACGGATCGGGAGAAAGGGGCGCGGGGAGCAAGCGCCTTCATTGTAGAGAAAGGGGAGGCCGGATTCAGCTTCGGGAAAAAGGAAAAGAAGATGGGGCTTCGGGCCTCATCTACACGGGAACTTGTATTTGACCATTGCCGCGTCCCCAAAGGCCGGCTTATCGGCCGTGAAGGTATGGGCTTTATAATAGCCATGAAGACCCTTGATCTGGCCAGGCCGGGCATCGGATCTCTGTCCGTCGGCCTGGCGCAAGGGGCATTGGATGCCGCTGTGCAATATGCCAAAGAGCGGGTGCAATTCGGTCATCCCATAATCTCGTTCCAGGCCGTGCAGCACATGCTGGCGGATATGGCTACCCAGACAGAGGCGGGCCGGGCCCTGGTCTATGCCGTGGCCAGATATATAGACAGTAACCCCAAAGATATAAGCAAGGTCTCGGCCATGGCCAAGCTCTTTCCCAGTGATGTGGCCATGCAGGTGACCACAGATGCGGTCCAGGTCTTTGGCGGCTATGGTTACATGAAGGACTATCCCGTGGAGAAGATGATGCGGGACGCCAAGATCCTTCAGATTTATGAAGGAACCAACCAGATTCAACGCAGTGTCATTGGCCAGGCCCTGAATAAGGAATATGGCCGCGCTAAGTAACGCTCAAAGTTGAAGGCTGAAAGCCAAAAAGAATGACAAAGTTCAAAACGTCATTCGTCACCGGTCATTAGTCATTGCTTAGGTCCGGCAGATTGATCGCTTTTATCAGCGACAAATGACTACTGACTAATGACTGGTTCTCGCCGCGCGGTGCGCGTCGGGAACGGTCTTCGGCGGGTCCGGCTTAGGATTTACAATTCGGGATTTACTTTAGGAGAAATATTAAAATGAACATCATAGCCTGCATAAAACAGGTTCCAAATTCGGCCCATGTCCGTATTGATCCCGAGACTAAGGCACTGGTACGGGAGGGGGTAGAAAGCATTGTCAATCCCTATGATATGCACGCCCTCGAGGCCGGATTGAGTCTTAAAGAACGTTATGGAGGAAAGGTAACTATATTAACCATGGGTCCGCCCCAGGCTGAAGCAGCGCTCAGGGAGGCCCTTTCCTGTGGCGCTGATGAGGCCGTACTCCTTTCCGATCGGGCCTTTGCCGGTTCTGATACCTGGGCTACTACCTATATCCTCTCTCTGGGCATTAAAAAGATCGGCCATTTTGATTTGATTATTTGCGGAAAACAGGCTATAGATGGGGACACAGCCCAGGTCGGCCCCGGTCTGGCCGAGCGTTTAAATATTCCTTATGTCACCTATGTGCGGCGGATAGAATTCGTGGAAAACAGCGCCATGCGTGTGCAAAGGCTGATGGACAATGGATACGACGTGCTTGACCTGCCCCTGCCGGCTCTCTTAACCGTGGTTAAAGAGATCAATGAACCTCGCCTTCCTTCGCTTAAGGCCAAAATAAGGGCCAAGAATCAGCAGATCCCCGTTTATGGGGCCAAAGAGCTTGGCGCTGATGAAAAGAAGATCGGACTGCCCGGATCATTTACCGAGGTAACCGAGATTTTTGCCCCGAAATGGGATAGAAAGCGCCTGATGATCGAAGGCCCGGTCGAAGAGCAGGTAGAGATTTTGTTTAAGAATATTAAACAGATTAGGCATTAATACATATGAGCATAAGAATAGACCAGGATAAATGCACCGGCTGCGGAACTTGTGTTGAATCCTGCCCTTATGAGGCGGTTACCCTGGAAAATGGCATAGCCAGAGTCGGCGATGCCTGTGTCCTTTGTGGAATCTGTGCGGATAACTGTGAGTCCAGAGCTATTGTTATTGAACGGGCCCGGGATATGGCCGGGGAAGACCTTCAGTCCTACCGTGGCGTGTGCATTTTTGCCGAGCAGGGATATGGAAAGGTGCACTCCGTCTCCCATGAACTTCTTGGTGTCGGCCGGCGACTGGCTGACGATCTGGGGGTAGAATTAGTCGCAGTCCTGTTAGGTCATAATGTCACGGATATGGCGGATGAACTGGCCGCCTATGGAGCTGATAAGATATATGTGATCGATCATCCGGAGCTTGCCTGTTACAGCGATGATGCCTATGGCAATGTACTGGTGGATGTCATCCGGCAGTGCCGGCCGGAGATATTCCTGGGAGGGGCTACAGCTATTGGCCGTTCGCTTATTCCCCGCGTGGCTACCATGTTTGGCGTCGGCCTTACTGCAGATTGCACGGAACTGTCTATACGGAAGGAAGACCGGTTATTGCTCCAGACCCGGCCGGCCTTTGGCGGGAATGTAATGGCTACGATTGTCTGTCCCAGATCGCGGCCCCAGATGGCCACGGTCCGGCCCAAGGTGATGAAGAAGGGGGATTATACCCCGGGTCGGAGGGCCGATGTCATTCCTGTTATTCCCGGTTCGGACCGGTTGCGTTCCCGTGTACGCCTGGTAAATTCGGTTAAGGAAGAGACCGATCTGGTCAATGTGGCGGAGGCTGATGTTATAGTCACCGGAGGAAGGGGCCTGAAAAACGCGGAAAATTTTGCCTTGCTGCACGAACTGGCCAGACAACTGGGCGGCGCTGTTGGAGCCACACGGGCCGCAGTGGATGAAGGATGGATATCTTATGCCCATCAAATAGGACAGACCGGGAAGACTGTCAGTCCCAAGCTTTATATCGCCTGCGGGGTGTCGGGAGCGGTACAGCATCTGGTAGGTATGCAATCTTCAGATATCATCGTGGCTATTAACAGTGATCCTGGCGCCCCTATTTTTAATGTAGCTACCTATGGGATAGTCGGGGATCTCTTTGAGATTATTCCGGCGCTGACCAAGAGACTGAAGGAGTTATCAAACTCATGAGTTTCCAGGGGAAGGTGGCGATAGTCACTGGTGGATCAAGAGGTATCGGCCGGGCCATAGCCCTGCGTTTGGGAGGCCTCGGTGCAAGAGTGCTCGTAAATTATACGGCCAATGAAAAGGCGGCCCTCGAGGTTAAAGAGGTCATCGAAAAAGGTGGCGGCACAGCCAGCATTCATTGCTTTAATGTCTCTTCTTATCAAGCGGCGCAGGATTTCTTCGGCCAGGCGCTTGAGGAATTGGGACGTATCGATATACTGGTAAATAATGCCGGGATTACCTGCGATGGTTTGCTGGTACGCATGAAGGAAGAAGACTGGGACCGTGTCCTGGACGTCAACCTGAAGGGCGCCTTTAATTGTATTCGTGCTGTGGCCAGGGCCATGATGAAACAACGGACCGGCCGCATAATTAATATTTCTTCCGTGATCGGGGCCATGGGCAATGCCGGACAGGCCAATTATGCCGCTTCCAAGGCCGGGTTGATGGGGCTTACCCGCTCCGTAGCCAGAGAGCTGGCCCCGCGCGGTATCTGTGTAAATGCCATAGCCCCGGGTTATATTGAAAGTGATATGACCGCAGCTATCCCCGAGGAGATAAAAAAGTCTTTATCCGCCCAGATACCTTTGGGCAGGCTGGGCACACCCGAAGATATAGCCGATATAGTAGAATTTCTGTCCTCAGATAAGGCCGGTTACATAACCGGACAGGTTATACATGTGAATGGCGGCATGTTTATGGGATAATTTTATCCTTATTAATATTCGGAAAATACAGGGAGGAGAAATAATATGTCTGTGCAGGATCAGGTAATAGAGATTATTGCTAATCAGTTGAGCGTGGCCAAAGAGGAGGTTACACCCAAGGCCTCTTTTGTTGACGATCTCGGCGCCGATTCATTAGACCTGGTAGAGTTGGTAATGGCTATGGAGGAGAAATTTGGCGTAGACATCGCGGACGAGGATGCAGAGAAAATGAAGACTGTCCAGGATGCCGTCAATTATATCCAGGTACAGCAGAAATAATAAATTAGACAGCCCGGCAATCAGCGGTCTTTTGGGGCCTCTTTGTCCCGGCTGACCGTTGGCGGCCGATGGCTGAATACTTACAGGTGGAGTGGTGTCTTGAAGCGAAGAGTGGTGGTTACTGGTTTGGGGTTGATTACTCCCCTTGGCATCGGGGTAAGGGAATCTTGGCAGGCGGCATTGGCAGGAGAATCCGGAGTAGGGGAGATCACACGCTTTGATACCAGGGATTTTTCGACAAAGATAGCGGCGGAAGTCAAAGGCTTTAATCCAGAAGACTTTATACCCAAGAAACTGATCAGACGCATGGATCTGTTCATCCAATATGGCATAGCTGCGGCCAGTATGGCCATCGAAGATGCCGATCTGGTCATCAGTGAGGGGAATGCAACCCGCGTGGGGGTGCTCACCGGCAGCGGACTCGGCGGATTAGGGACAATCGAAGAATATCACGGCGTCCTTTTAAATGGAGGCCCACGGCGAGTCACACCGTTTTTTATTCCCATGGTTATCCCTAATATGGCCTGTGGCCATATATCAATACTCTATGGCGCCAAAGGGCCCAATATCTCTGTGACTACGGCCTGCGCGGCCGGCTCGCACGCTATAGGAGAGGCGTTCAGGATAGTTCAGAGCGGTGCGGCTGATGTTATGATCTGCGGGGGTGTGGAGTCGGTAATTACCCCGCTTACGGTGGCTGGTTTTAGTTCTATGAAGGCCCTCTCCGCCCGAAATGATGACCCCGCTGCATCCTCCAGGCCTTTTGAAAAAGACCGGGATGGATTTATTATCGGCGAGGGCAGCGGTATGATTATCTTGGAAGACCTTGATACTGCCTTAAATCGGGGGGCAAAAATATATGCGGAGATCGTCGGATATGGCTTAAATAGCGATGCCTACCACATGACCGCGCCTGCGGCGAGCGGGGAAGGCGCCGCCAGATGTATGCAACTTGCCCTGGATGATGCCGGTCTTTCTCGCCAGGACATTGATTATATAAATGCCCATGGCACATCAACCTCCCTTAACGATTCCATGGAAACCTTAGCTATAAAGAGCGTGTTTAAGGAACGAAGCCAAAGTGTCCCGGTCAGTTCGACCAAATCCATGACCGGCCATCTTTTAGGCGGGGCCGGCGGCGTTGAGGCTGTTTTCTGTGTCTTGTCTATTGTAGATGGTGTAGTGCCCCCGACTATAAACTATTTAACGCCGGATCCGGAGTGCGACCTGGACTACGTGCCCAACCAGGCACGCCAAGTAGAAGTCAAGACAGCCATGTCTAATTCCTTCGGGTTCGGAGGCACAAACGCCGTTATTATCTTTAAAAAATTCGAGGAATAAATGGAAGTAGCGCTGGGTTGTGACCACGGCGGCTATGCCTTAAAGGGGCCTATAAGCCAATATCTGGCATCAAAGGCTATCTCCTGCCATGATGTGGGCGCCGATAGCGAGGATTCGGTTGACTATCCTGTTTATGGGTTCAAAGTGGCTCAGCTGGTCTCCAGCGGCAAATGCCGGCGTGGAATTTTGCTCTGCGGCAGCGGAATAGGTATGTCTATTGTGGCCAATCGCCTGTCCGGGGTTCGGGCTGCCCTGTGCCATGACATTTACACGGCACGCCTGAGCCGCCAGCATAACGATGCCAACGTACTGGTCTTGGGGGCCAGGATTATCGGGCCGGGGCTGGCCATGGAGATCGTTAAGACGTGGCTTGAAACAGAGTTTGAGGGTGGCCGGCATAAGAGACGTATTGATCTGATCGAGGAGCTTGCCGGACAAGAGAAGCTTAAGGCTTAAGGCTGAGAACCAAAAGGTTAACGGTGGTTAGGGGTTATAACGAACATGTCGTCTTTGAAGAATACCGATCCTGAGATATTCAACGTTCTCCAACTTGAACTTGAAAGACAGACTTATAAGCTGGAGATGGTGGCCTCGGAAAATTTTGTCAGTGAAGCTGTCCTGGAGGCACAGGGAAGTATTTTAACGAACAAGTATGCCGAGGGTTACCCGGGCCGGCGGTATTACGGCGGTTGCGAGTACGTAGATATGGCCGAGGATTTGGCCATAGGGCGGGCCAAAGAGATATTTGGCGCCGAATACGCTAATGTCCAGGCCCACTCCGGCACTCAGGCCAACATGGCTATCTATTTCGGGTTTCTTGAGCCCGGCGACACAGTATTAGGTATGGATCTGGCGCATGGCGGCCATTTATCCCATGGCAGCCCGGTGAATTTTTCCGGCCGATTTTATAACATAGTCTCATATGGGGTAAGCAGGGAAACCGAGACCATAGATTATGAAGAGGTAAGAAAACTGGCCCTTCAATACAAACCCAAGATGATTATTTCCGGGGCCAGCGCCTATCCGAGGGTAATTGATTTTGCTGCCTTTCGCTCGATTGCGGATACAATTGGGGCCTATCTGATGGTGGATATGGCCCATATCGCCGGCCTGGTCGCGGCCGGGGTGCATCCTTCACCGGTACCCTATGCCGATTTTGTCACCTCAACTACCCATAAGACACTGCGGGGGCCGCGTGGAGGTCTTATTCTGGCCAGAGAAAAATATGGAAAAAAACTCAACAGCCAGATATTTCCGGGTATCCAGGGGGGGCCGCTTATGCACACCATCGCAGCCAAGGCGGTGGCCTTCAAGGAGGCGTTAAGTACTTCCTTTAGATCCTATCAGGAACAAATTGTGAAAAATGCCCGGACCCTGGCTACGGTTCTTCAGCAGGATGGTTATCGTTTAGTCTCCGGAGGCACAGACAACCACCTTATGCTGGTTGACTTGACTGTCCGGGGAATAACCGGTAAAGATGCAGAACGGGCCCTGGATGAGGCCGGTATTACGGTGAATAAAAATGCCATACCCTTCGATACAAAAGGGCCGCAGATAACCAGCGGCATACGCATCGGGACACCGGCCGTAACCAGCCGGGGCATGAGGGAAGAAGAGATGACTACTATAGGTCGTCTTATGACGCTTGTCCTGGGCAATCTGGACAGTGAGAAGGTGCGCCGGGAGGTACGGCAGGAAGTGCGCAGCCTTTGTGAGCGGTTTCCATTATATCCGGGTCTGTGGTCCGCATACGGCGGGCAGAAAAAGGGCTGAAGATGAGCAGGCCGTCATGGGAAGAATACTTTATGAACATTACCTATCTTGTGGCCGAACGATCCACCTGCCTGCGGCGCAAGGTAGGGGCAGTCCTGGTTAAAGACAAACGCATCCTGGCCACGGGTTATAACGGAGCCCCTTCCGGCCTTAAACATTGCCTTGATATCGGTTGTCTGCGCGAAAAAGAAGGCATTCCCTCCGGTGAACGGCACGAACTCTGTCGCGGACTGCATGCCGAACAGAATGTGATTATCCAGGCCGCATATCACGGCATATCCATCGCTGACTCCACCATCTTTTGTACGAATCTCCCCTGCGTTATCTGCACCAAAATGTTAATCAACGCCGGTGTCAAATGTATCTTTTACCGTGAAGGCTATGCGGATGCCCTTTCCCGTGATATGCTGGCAGAGGCCGGCATTAACTTGATTCAAATCTAACAGATACACGGAGGCCTTTCCAAAATGAAATGCCCCTTTTGTGGACACGCGGAAGACAAGGTAATCGACTCCCGCGTCAGCAAGGATAATCTGGTTATCAGACGCCGCAGGGAGTGTTTTCGATGCCAGAGCCGGTTTACAACCTATGAGCGGGTTGAGGAATTCATGCCCCTTGTAGTAAAAAAAGACGGGCGGCGGGAGCCCTTTAATCGTACGAAGGTTGTCGAAGGCCTGAAAAAAGCCTGTGAGAAAAGGCCGATCAGCATTAATCTAATCGAGGAATTTGTGGATGGCCTGGAAAAAACCTTGCAAGAAATGGGGGAGAAAGAGATCCCATGCTCGGTTATTGGAGAAAAAGTCATGGCCAAATTGCGCGAATGGGATGAAGTGGCATACGTTCGATTTGCCTCGGTCTATAAGCAGTTTAAGGACCTGGACGAGTTTATGACCGAACTAAAGGGCTTACTGGCCAATCGCAAGGAAGAAGAGGAAAGATAGTTGGCAGAAAACGCTGACGAAAAGTATATGCGGATTGCTCTAACCCTTGCCTCAAAGGGGCGGGGACGCACTTCGCCTAATCCCCTGGTCGGAGCGGTTATTGTTAAGGATGATAGAATAGTCGGGCAAGGATACCACAAAAAGGCCGGGGAACCCCATGCGGAAATCAATGCCATTTCCGCTGCGGGCAAACGTGCGCAGGGCAGCGCCCTGTATGTAAATCTTGAGCCGTGCAATCACCATGGCCGCACGCCTCCCTGTACGCAGGCGATCCTGACGGCAGGGATACGCCGGGTGGTCATCGGCATGCGTGATCCCAATCCCGATGTAAGGGGGGGCGGGATCGAGTTTCTGCGGTCACACGGGGTGAAAGTAGAATGCGGCTTCCTGGAAAAAGAGTGCCTTCGGCTAAATGAGGCCTTTATCAAGTATGTCACTGAGAAAAGGCCCTTTGTTATAATGAAAGCGGCGGCTAGTATGGACGGCAAGATTGCTACCCGAAGCGGGGATGCCAGATGGATTACAGGTGAAAGGGCACGCCGTTTTGTGCACCGCCTGAGAAATGAGGTTGATGCCATCCTGGTAGGCGCCGGAACAGTTATAAAAGACAATCCCATGTTGACTACACGGCTCGGACAAAAAAGAGGCAGGGATCCGCTGCGGGTAGTACTGGACTCCGGGCTAAAAATCCCTCTCACTGCCAGGATATTTAACTTAGAGTCATCTGCGCAAACTCTTGTAGCTACAATTCACAATGCCTCCGATAGCAAAAAGAGGCATCTCATAGAAAAAGGCGTAGAGATAATGGCGGTTTCTACCAATCAAGGCGGCCTGGACCTTGCAGAGTTGTTGAGTAAATTAGGCAGGAGAGGTATATTAAGCGTACTCATTGAAGGCGGAGGGACCGTTTTTGCTTCGGCTATACAATCCAGTCTGGTGGATAAATTTTATCTCTTTTATGCGCCGATTATTATCGGAGGCACAAAAGCCGTGGACATGGTAGGCGGAGAAGGTGTAAATCATATAGCAGGGGCCTTTCGGCTTAAGGATATGAAGGCAAGAAAAATTGGAGATGACCTTTTAGTTGAGGCCTATCCGGCCTGAGGCCGGTCGTACCATAGGCAGATTCGCCGAGGCGAACTTCAAGTTTTCAGCAACCAGTGATTAGCCGTCGGCATTTTTTGTTATCCGTTAACCGTTGTCCGACATTTTCTTTCGGTAAACGGTCAACAGTGAACGGTGGACCAGCTTCACGCTGATAGCTGACTGCTGTCTGCTTGTCCGGGACTTTTTGGTTTCCCGATGAAAACTAACGAACTACAGGTTGAGAAATGTTCACCGGAATCGTAGAGACCCTGGGTACCGTAAGAAAAAAGGCCTCTTCCGGCGAGGGGTTGAGACTTACGATTGAGGCCGATATAAAGTGGTCTGACCTGATGCCGGGAGAAAGTATTAGTGTGAACGGGACCTGCCTGACCGCAACAGATTTATCCGGTCCGGTATTTACCGTAGATGTCTCTCCTGAGAGCATCCGCCGGACTACCATGGGCCGGATCAATATAGGCGATAAGGTAAACCTGGAAAGGGCATTAAGGCCCACAGATCGCCTGGGCGGTCATATCGTGACCGGACATATAGATGCGACAGGGGTTGTCTTGAGCCGGCAGGAGCAGGCCGCTTTTACCCTGTTTTCTATTCGGATTCCAGAGGGATTTGCCGGATACGTGATAGAAAAGGGATCCATCGCCGTAGATGGCATCAGCCTTACAGTAAACGATTGCCATGATTCTTTGTTCTCTGTATCCATCATCCCTTTTACTGCCCGGCACACCACTATAGGCCGGCGCAAAGCGGGCGACGCCGTTAATATCGAATTTGATATTATCGGCAAGTATGTGGAAAAATTGCTCTCAAGGGGCCGGAACGATAAGGCCGGGGATGTAGAGAAGGGCGGGATCAGCCGGGAGTTTCTGGCCGAACATGGGATTGTCTAAGCAAGCTAAGGAGATAATAAAATGCCTGTAACTACCATTGAAGAGGCCCTGAAAGATATTAAGGCCGGAAAGATGGTCATCCTGGTTGATGATGAGGACAGGGAAAACGAGGGCGACCTGACCATGGCAGCGGAAAAGATTTCACCGGAGGCCATTAATTTCATGGCCCGTTATGGCCGGGGTCTGATATGCCTTTCTCTTACTCAAGAAAAGATTGAACAGTTGCAAATTCCTATGATGATCGGCCATAACACATCCCCTTTTCGAACTGCCTTCACTGTATCCATAGAAGCAAAACGGGGGGTAACTACCGGAATTTCTGCGGCAGACCGCGCCACAACCATACTTACCGCCATTGCCGACGATGCCGGCCCTGATGATCTGGTCATGCCCGGGCATATTTTCCCATTAAGGGCGCGTAAAGGCGGTGTTTTGGTGCGCACCGGCCAGACCGAAGGCTCGGTTGATCTGGCCAGAATGGCCGGATTGAAACCGGCCGGCGTCATCTGCGAGATCATGAAAGATGACGGCACCATGGCCCGTCTCCCTGATCTGGAGATATTCGCGGCAGAACATAACCTTAAGATCGTTACCGTCCGTGATATAATAGAATACCGGCTCAGAAACGAGAGCTTTGTGCATCGGGCGGCAACGACGCTTCTTCCTACCCTATACGGCGGGGAATTTACGGCCATAGCCTACACTAATGATATAGACGATAGCGAGCACCTAGCCCTGGTTAAGGGTGAGATTAACCCTGAAGATGAAGTTCTGGTGCGCGTCCATTCCGAGTGTCTTACCGGCGACGTGTTAGGCTCCCTGCGTTGCGATTGCGGTAAACAATTGCAGGCCGCCATGAAAATGGTGGAACGGGAAGGGAAGGGGGTTATACTTTACATGGCCCAGGAGGGCCGGGGCATAGGCCTTGTCAATAAGATCAGGGCCTATGCCTTGCAGGATCAGGGAAGGGATACGGTAGAAGCCAATTTAGAGCTGGGCTTTAAAGCCGACCTCAGGGACTACGGCATAGGCGCACAAATACTGCACGATCTTGGCGTTCGCAAGATGAGGCTTCTGACCAATAACCCCAAAAAGATTATTGGCCTGGAGGGATACGGCCTTAGGGTTACAGAAAGGGTGCCTATCGAAGTCCCTCCCGGTAAAGAGAATATCCGTTATCTCAAGACTAAAGAGAAAAAGATGGGGCATATATTGAACCTTGATTAAACTTTTAAGCGTTCAGCAGTCAGCCGTCAGCAATCGGTAGTGAGATTGGTTGATAAAATCAATAAATTTTTAAAAAAAGAGGGAAGAAACATGGCCAGAGTATTCGAAGGCAAGGTACGGGCCGAAGGGCTCAAGATAGCCATTATCATCAGTCGATTTAATGACTTTATCGGTGAACGCCTTATGGGCGGGGCCATGGATGCCTTGCTGCGTCACGGAGCAAGCGAAAAGGATATCGATATATACAAGGTTCCGGGGGCCTTTGAGATTCCGCTGGTGGCCAAAAAGGCAGCTGCCGCCGGTAAATATGATACTGTAATCTGCCTGGGCGCGGTCATCAGAGGGGCAACGCCACATTTTGAGTATGTCAGCGCCGAAGTCTCCAAGGGAATAGCCCAGGTATCTCTAGATACCGGTGT
This sequence comes from Thermodesulfobacteriota bacterium, assembly GCA_040754095.1. Lineage (GTDB taxonomy): Bacteria > Desulfobacterota > QYQD01 > QYQD01 > QYQD01 > QYQD01. The sequence goes on from JBFMFO010000002.1 coordinate 76,190, forward strand.
TCCTCTGGCTTTTGGTATCCTTACCACAGACACTATTGAGCAGGCCATTGAACGCGCCGGAACTAAAGCAGGCAACAAGGGATGGGACGCGGCTCTGGCCGCTATTGAAATGGTCAATCTTATTAAGGCCATTCACCGCAAGGACACAAAGGAAACCTAAGATAAGAAGAGGTAACTACTCGGGTATCTTGCCACAAAGGCACCAAGATATCTTATATGTTTTCTTTTTGTGTCTTAGTGGCTGAATAGTTAAAAAAATAGTCAATGTTTTTTAAAAATTTGCGTTCTTTGCGTCTTGGCGGTGAAAAGGTATTACAACTGCCGGAACCTCTTTGAAAGACTTATCGTATGGGCATTCGCCGGAAGGCACGAGAAAGCGCTCTTCAAATATTGTACGAAATGGACCTGACCGGGTCGGGGGCGGAAAAGGCGACGTCCGCCTTCTGCGCTTCATTTAAGATTCCGGAGCAGGCACATGATTTCTGCTTACGACTGGTCAAAGGTGTCGAGACCCATCGGGGACAAATAGATAGTTTAGTTAATGGGCATTCTGAGCACTGGCGGCTGAATCGAATGTCGCGGGTGGATCGGAATATCTTGCGGCTGGCTGCATTTGAACTCTTGTATTGTGACGACATCCCCCCTAAGGTAACTATCAACGAGGCAGTAGAGCTGGGTAAAAAATTTGGGACCGAAGACTCCGGTCCTTTTATAAATGGAATACTGGACGCCATCTACGATGCCAAGATAAAGAAGCTCATAGCTGGTAGCTGATGGCTCATAGCGATCAGCCATGAACCATGCGCCATGAACATTGTCAGGGTAGGAGTGATAAAACTTAGTTATGACGGAAGTACAAGCGAATAACTACGCCTTTCAAGAAATAGAGACGCGCTGGCAGGCGTATTGGAAAGCGAATAAGACTTTTAAGACCGAAGCAGACGGTGCAAAGGATAAATTTTATCTCCTTGAAATGTTCCCTTATCCCTCAGGCAGGATTCATATGGGGCATGTCCGCAACTATACCATAGGGGATGTCTTTGCGCGCTACAAGCGAATGAGAGGCTATAACGTACTCCACCCCATGGGCTGGGATGCCTTTGGACTTCCGGCAGAAAATGCGGCCATAAAACATAAAATTCATCCTGCCCGGTGGACATATGAGAACATCAATTATATGCGTTCTCAGCTGCAAAAAATGGGATTTAGCTATGACTGGGACAGGGAGATTGCCACCTGCGATCCAGGCTATTATCGTTGGGAACAGCTATTTTTTATCGAGATGCACAAGAAGGGGCTGGCATATCGCAGGGAATCTCCAGTTAACTGGTGTGAAAAATGCGGCACGGTTTTAGCTAACGAACAGGTAGTGGGAAGCGGTGTCTGCTGGCGCTGCGACACGCCGGTTACTATTCGCCGGTTGAAGCAGTGGTTCTTTAGAATCACGGCTTACGCCGAAGAGCTGCTGGCGGAATGTGACCAGCTTACCGGTTGGCCTGAAAAAGTGGTTACCATGCAAAAAAACTGGATCGGCAAGAGTGAAGGGGCCGAGATCCACTTTCCTGTCGAGGGTTCCGATAAAAAGATAACGGTATTTACCACCCGGCCGGACACCGTCTTCGGAGCTACTTTTATGAGCCTGGCGGTTGATCATCCGTTAGTCCTCGAACTTTCCTGTAGCGCCTCGCGGGAGGCCGCTGTGCTGGCCTTTGTAGAAAAAGAAAATCGTGAAAAAAGATTGCGTACCGGGGGCGAAGACTTTGAGAAGGAAGGCGTCTTTACAGGGGCCTATTGTCTGAATCCCCTTACCGGCCGGCGTATGCCCATATTCGCAGCCAATTTTGTTTTAATGGAGTATGGCTCCGGCGCAGTCATGGCCGTACCGGTACACGATCAGCGTGATTTTGAATTTGCCCGCAAGTACGGTCTGGACGTTGTGGTGGTTATTCAACCGCCGGGAGAGAAGCTCTACCCTGAAAATATGACTGAGGCCTATGTCGAAGAAGGCACAATGGTCAACTCCGGTCAATTCAATGGCATGAACAGCAACGAGGCCAAGGGGGCGATTGTTCGTCACCTTGAAGTAACCGGCCTGGGCAAAAAGGCGGTAAGTTACCGGCTGCGGGACTGGGGTATCTCCAGGCAGCGCTACTGGGGCGCGCCGATACCCATTATTTACTGTGATACATGTGGCGCTGTGCCTGTCCCGGAAAAGGATCTGCCGGTTGTGCTTCCCCTGGATGCCGAAATAGATGAGACGGGCCGCTCACCTCTTCCCCGGCTCAGTTCCTTTGTCAACACCACGTGCCCTTCCTGCGGCGGGGCCGCCCGCCGGGAAACAGACACCATGGATACATTTGTTGAGTCTTCATGGTACTTTGCCCGCTATGCCTGTCCCGACTACGCGGAAGCCCCTCTTGACCGGGCCGGAGTCGATTACTGGCTGCCGGTTGACCAATATATAGGCGGGGTAGAGCATGCCATACTTCATTTATTATATGCGCGTTTTTATACCAAAGTACTGCGTGATCTAGGCTGGCTTAATATAAATGAACCGTTTAGAAATCTCCTTACTCAGGGAATGGTCATAAAAGACGGAACAAAGATGTCGAAGTCCAAGGGCAATGTGGTCGATCCCGATGACCTTATAACTCGCTATGGCGCAGATACAGTACGCCTTTTTTCCCTGTTTGCCGCCCCTCCGGAACGCGACCTGGAGTGGAGCGACCAGGGCGTGGAGGGCGCCCATCGTTTCCTGAATCGGATCTGGCGCCTTGTAACTGAAAACCGGGGTACAATAGACCAATCTCCGGCTGTAATCAATATATCTGAACTAAAGGGCGAGTCAAAGGCGCTGCATCGTAAGATTCATCAGACCATTAAAAAAGTCGGCACTGATATTGAAGACAGATTTCATTTCAATACCGCCATAAGTGCTATAATGGAACTGGTCAACGATGCTTATGGTGTCATCGGATCAGGCGATAAAAATCCGCAGACCCTGGCTGTCTTGAAACTGGCGATAGAGACCGTCATCGTATCACTCTCACCGTTTGCGCCTCATATTTCCGAAGAGCTGTGGCAAACCATGGGGCATAAGGAACTGCTCTCATCAGCTTCCTGGCCTTCCTATGATGAAGATGCAGCCCGCCAGGAAAAAATAGAGCTTGTTGTCCAGGTCAACGGCAAAGTACGCAGCCGTGTCGAGGTGGATGCCGGGCAAGGAGAATCAGAGATCAAGGCAGCCGCCATTAGCGACCTGCGTATCAAAGAATGGATTAATGGAAAAGAAATTAAAAAGGTCATCATAGCCGGGAATAAATTGGTAAACATCGTGATTTAGGCATAAGAAAGGTTACATTAAAATGGAGAGATACGCTAGAGTTATCATTCCGTTACTGCTATTTTTTTTCATCTCCGCCTGTGGGTATCACTTTAGCGGACAAGGCAACCCCTTTTCCGAAGATATAAAGACCATAGCTATTCCGGTATTCAGTAATCAGACGGGAGAGGCAGGGTTCGAAAATTATTTTACAAACCAGTTGGTCTATGAATTTACAAGCCGGAAAAGGCTGAAGGTGGTCGATATCAAGGATGCGGATGTCGTTCTAAAAGGTAAAATAAAGTCGATTAACCTGCCGGATATATCCTTTAGCGGCACTTATCTGGGGCTGGAAAGGAAGGCGGTAGTTACGATAGACGCGGTATTAGAAAAACGCGACGGCAGCGTACTCTGGCAGAACAAAGACATAATCAGAGAAGAGGTCTATAAGGTGGAGAGCAGCCCCCTTACCACAGAAAGTAATAAGCAGGCGGCCCTTCATAAGATCGCCACTGACCTTGCCGAGATGATCCACATGCGGATATTTGAAGACTTCTAATTGATGAATTCGTAAAAAGCCCAAAATATCACGCAACGCCGCCAAGGACGCAAAAAAATAGAATTTGGAACTCAGGAACTCATGAAAAAATCTTTCATTCCTGATTTTTTGATTTCCAGATTTTAATTTTTCCTTCGCGGTCTTTGCGCCTTTGCGTGAGAAATAGAAATGGCCTGTACCTGTATAGATACAAGCCATTTCTGACTTAGCTTTGTGAGCCGGATTGAAGAGCGTTTACATGTCTGGTCAAACGCGAAATTTTGCGAGCAGCGTTTCTGTGATGGAGTGTCCCCTTGGAAGCAGCCTTGTCGATGACCGGAATAGCTTTAGCCAGAGACTCCTTGGCCTTATCCGGTGATTTTTCTGCCATAGCTGTCTGGACTGCTTTGATTACATTTTTAACCCGGGTTTTAATAGCTTTATTAATTTCCTGTTTTTTTTCAGCCTGTTTAGCCCTTTTAATCGCTGAGTTATGATTAGCCAACTCCCGCCCTCCTTAGAAAATCCTGAATTATCTTGAACTAAAGCACTCATATAAATAATTGGTTAAAGGTATTATGTCAAGGTTTTTCCGACTCTTTGTCGGCGGCTTCGTAAAAAAAAGTCCCCAAATACCTCGCCCCCTTTTGTTAACATATATCATTTTGGTAGTGCGTATACATAATCCTGTGCTAAAATAATTTGGAATCAGAGATATATTCCCCGCCGGCTATAGCCGTCCTGGAGATATACAAATTGAAGGCGCTGGAGCGCAAAACTTAACATGCCGGAACTTCCAGAAGTCGAGAATATAGTAAGAGACCTCCGGCCAAAGCTCTGTGGTAAGTTTATAAAATGGGTTGAAATCACCCATCCTGGCATAATAGCAGGCACGCCCCGGCGCATCTCAGACCGGAAAAATAGTCTTCCAGGGCTCCTAAGAAATAAGAAAATCAAAAACCTGTCCCGGAAAGGCAAATGTATTGTCTTTGATCTGTCAAATGGCTATGAGCTTAGCATCCATCTGGGCATGACCGGTCAATTATTATACCGGCAGAAGGGCGGGGCGATAGATCGGTATACCCGCATGGTCCTTCATCTTAATGATAATCTACATGAATTACGCTTTGCCGATATGCGTCGTTTTGGCTGGGTTTCCCTCCGGTCGAAAATACGCCGGGGCGTGAGACCGGGTGAAGACAAAAATGCCTATCTGGATAACCTGGGGCCTGATGCCCTGACCCTCGACCTAAAAGGGTTCAAAACCTGTCTCTCTAACCGAACCGGCACAGTAAAAGGTCTCTTACTCAATCAGCATATTATAAGCGGCATGGGGAATATTTATACGGATGAAAGTCTTTATCGGGCCGACATCCATCCGCAAAAAAAGGTAAGTACGCTCACTGAACATGAGATCAAAAGACTCCATAAGGCCATCGGGCAGATACTCAAAGAGGCTATTGTCTGTGGTGGTTCTAGTATCAGCACCTATAGGCTGCCGGATGGAAAAGAGGGGGAATTCCAGAGACAGCATAAGGTATATCAGCGGCAAGGCAGACCGTGCCCGCGATGCAAGACGCCTATTGTCAGGATAAAGGTGGCCGGGCGGGGGACCTATTTTTGTCCAAAATGTCAAAGTGAAAATTAGCGTATAGCGGAACGTTATCATGCTGACTTACTGAAGTTTTCTGAGTTGTTAGGAAACCCCTTGTGTTTCTGAGCGAAACTTGCTGGAGCAGCGGGGCCCCCTTCGCGGGCGAGCAGGAAGGGGAAAACCCGTCTTAGGCGGAAAGGGGCAAGCATTCCCCGCCTGCGAGTCCGCTGGAGGGGGATCGCTGCGCAAGCCGTGAAGCGAATAAATTAAGGGGGTTCACTTAAGAAATGTAAAATTATAAATAAGATCAAGTAATATGGGATGCGTCTTTAAAAACTCAGGAACATGCTAAATTAATACGAACTCATGTTCGAACCGGCCTACATAGAAACATATAGAATAAACGAGATCAAGCCCCGCATCGAAAAAGCTAATAAAATACTTGAAGAATGTTGCCTATGTCCACGAAAATGCCGAGTTAATCGGATACAGAACGAAAAAGGGATATGCCGTACAGGCAGACTTCCCATGGTCTCCAGCTTTAGCCCGCATTTTGGAGAAGAGGCCCCGCTTGTAGGTCGGTATGGATCGGGGGCCATATTTATCACAAACTGTAATCTCCTCTGCGTTTTTTGTCAGAACTGGGAAATCAGTCACCTCGGAGAAGGCGAAGAAATCTCCCTGGAACAATTTGCCCTGCTGATGCTATATTTACAAAACCTAGGTTGCCATAACATCAATTTTGTCACTCCAACCCATGTTGTGCCTCAGATACTGGAGGCCCTATCCATAGCCATTGAGGGCGGACTTCGCGTCCCACTGGTTTATAATACAGGTGGGTATGATTCCATCGAAACAATTAAGCTACTGGATGGTATTTTTGATATCTATATGCCTGATTTTAAATACTGGGATGAAGAGGTGGCCATAAGACTCTCCAAGGCGCCCGGTTACCCGGAGATAGCCGGCCAGGCCATCAAAGAAATGCACCGCCAAGTGGGCGACCTGACTGTAGATTCCAATGGCATAGCACAACGTGGACTTCTGGTGCGCCATCTGGTCCTGCCGGATGGTCTAGCCGGGACGCGGGATGTTATGCGTTTTCTGGCCCGGGAAATATCGCCGAATACCTACGTGAATATAATGGACCAGTATCGGCCCTGCGGCGAAGCGTATAAATATCCTCCCCTTGACCGGCGTATAACTGTCGAGGAATACCGTGAGGCGATCACGATGGCCGGAGAAGAAGGGATAACCAGGCTTGACCCGCGGAAACGGACACTTATACTGTACTGACGGCTTCGTAAAAAGTCAATTTCTCTCGCAAAGGCGCAGAGACTGCGAAGAAAAATGAAAATCTGGAAATCAAGAAATCAGGAATAAAAGATTTTCCATGAGTTCTTGAGTCTCAAATTCTATTTTTTGCGTCCTTGGTGGCTTTGCGTGATATTTTGTAATTTTTACGAGATCGTCAACATCGGGGTCTTAAGGTTATGAGCGGTAAACGTATATTCGCGGTTGGTGATATTCATGGATGCCTTGCTAAGCTGGAAGGGATGATGGGTATCCTTCCGGTTAACCTCGGCCAGGATATTCTTATCTTTCTTGGAGACTATATTAACCGCGGTCCGGCTTCCCGTGAAGTCATCGACTATCTCCTGGATTTAAAAACTAAGGCAAGTCATATGGTATTTCTCATGGGCAACCATGAAAAGATGTTCCTGGATTATCTTGACCAGGTCAATCCCTTTTTATTCATCCTGAATGGAGGCCAGAAGACCATCGATGCCTATAGCAAAAAAAAGAAGTTTTCCCTGCCACCGGATCATCATGATTTTTTCCGTTCGCTGCGCCTTATATATGAGACAGAGGACTATATCTTTGTTCATGCCGGCCTCCGGCCTTATTTGCCGCTAAAGGACCAAAAAATAGAAGACATTCTCTGGATAAGAGAGGCCTTTTTTTCTTCTATGTACGACTTTGGCAAGAAAGTCATCTTCGGTCACACGCCATTTGGTGAGCCGCTGGTGATGGGAAACAAGATAGGCATTGACACCGGTGCAGTTTACGGCAATAAACTGACATGCGTTGAGCTGCCTGCACAAAAGTTTTATTCTTTTTGACCATATTTATACCCCCTTGTCGAGCAATCAGCACTCAGCTATCAGCATGAAGCCGGTCCACCGTTCACTGTTGACCGTTTACCGAAAGAAAATGTCGGACAACGGTTAACGGTTAACGGATAACAAACATGCTGACGGCTGATGGCGGATAGCTGAAAGCGTGAAGTTCGCCTCGGCGAATCTGCCTGTGGCACGACCGGAAACAGTAGTTCCCGGCCTATGGTCGGCCCAGGGCCGGATGAGCACTAACTACAACCCGCCAGGAATTTCTAATTAAGATTTAAGAAAAAAACCCCTCATGCCGATGCAAAAAACAGTGGTAGTCCCATTATGTATAGTCAAATAAGGAAAACTTAGAGGGATAGAGATGGACAACGAACCCAAAACCTTGCAGGAGATATTAGATGATATTGCACTCAAGGCTATAATGCTGACCCCGGGCAATCTGGTTGAGTTAGGGGAACTCCTCTCCAAGATCGAAGAGGTTATGGCCTATGATGATACAACCCTCCCGGCAGCTGTAAAGAAGATAGGTAGGGGACTCAAACTTATTATAGAAAAGATCATATTGGGCGAGATACCCGACACGGACGTAGTCTATGAAAAAATAAGCCAGGCCATCTCTATGTTGCAGGATATTTGCAGAGAAAAAGATCATGAGCAGGCCAGCGCTTCTCTTAAAAACTTTAATGGACTGCTTAAAGAATTAAATCTTCCGGATACGGAAGGGCAAACAGCGGGACAAGATGACATAACAATGGAAGAGGAGGCAACACCTGAAGCTCCTGTGACCAAAAGCAAACCGGTTATAGACATTACTCAGGATAAAGAATTGCTTACCGGTTTTATTAGCGAGAGCATGGAACATCTTGAACAAATTGAGGTGGACATCCTCTCCCTTGAACAGTCTCCCGAGGATAAGGACTGCATAAACGCTATCTTTAGACCATTCCATACTATAAAAGGTGTCTCAGGCTTTTTAAATCTACAGGATATTAACAAGTTAGCCCATGAAACGGAAAATATCCTGGACAGGGCCAGAAACGGCGAACTTTTGATCTCCTCAGAAATTATTGACCTTATCCTGGACGCCTGTGATGTCCTGAAAAGAATGATAATGGACATAAAAACGGCCTTGGAGACAGGTACATTAGAGCAAAAGGATTACGACCTGGACAGTGTTATTAGCCGGATAAAGGCCGCACAGGAAGGGGAGGCAGGAAAAGAGGCCGCCTGTCCGGAGTCTAAATTAGTAGGTGAGATACTGGTCGAAAAAGGGGTAGCTGATACGGAGGCCATAGATAAGGCCCTGGAAAAACAGCGAGATTCCGGTGAAAAAATCGGGGAGATTATCATCAGAGAGGCCGCTGTTAAACCCAAAGAGGTCGTCCATGCCCTGCGTGAACAAAAAGCTATGGCCTCCATTGCGTCTGCCGGGACTGCCAATAGCGCCGTCAAGGTGGACATCGGCAAGCTCGATAACCTGGTAGATATGGTCGGTGAGCTGGTCATCACCCAGTCCCTTATCTGGCAGAATTCCCACGTCCAGGCCATACGGGATCAGAAACTTATGCGTGATTTCTCCCAGCTAAGCCGTATTACTACTGAGCTACAGAAGACAGCCATGTCATTGCGAATGGTGCCCATAAAACAGACCCTTCAGAAAATGATCCGGTTGGTAAGGGATCTGGCCAAAAAATCTGAAAAACAAGTTGATCTTCAGATGAGCGGTGAGGATACAGAGATCGACCGCAATATGGTGGACGCCATTTACGATCCCTTGGTGCATATGATACGTAACTCTATAGACCATGGCATTGAGATGCCGGATGAAAGAGCAGCTAAAGGCAAGCCGGCCACCGGCACCATATGGTTAAGGGCTTATCAAAAAGGCGGTAACATTGTGATTGAGATCGAGGATGACGGACAGGGCCTGAACCGCGAGAAGATATTAAAAAAGGCAAAGGAAAAGGGATTGATTAAAAACACCGAGGGGCTTTCCACATTTGAAATTGATAATCTTATATTCCAGGCCGGATTTTCTACAGCCGATAAGATAACCGATGTCTCCGGCCGGGGCGTAGGGATGGATGTAGTAAAGAAAGCCATAGAGAAGTTGCGCGGCAAGGTGGAGATAAATTCGCGTCCGGGACAAGGTTCTACATTCACCATTAAGGTTCCGCTTACCCTGGCTATTATCGACGGCATCATAGTAAAGGTAGGGGTGGAACGTTATATAGTGCCGACAGTGGTCATTAAAGAGACTATAAGGCCGCGGCAGGAAGAATATAGCACTGTCCATGGCAAGGGCGAGATGATTAAGGTCAGGGGAAATCTTATCCCGTTAGTAAGATTATATAAGATGTTTGATATTGATGCCGAACATAAAGACCCTTGCGAGTCCCTGGTAGTTGTGGTTGAAAACGAAGGACGGCAGAAATGCCTGCTGGTTGATGACCTCCTGGGCAAACAGGAAGTGGTCATCAAGAGTCTCGGAGACCACATGAAAAATGTCAGAGGACTGGCTGGAGGGACTATTTTAGGAGACGGAAAAGTAGGGTTGATTTTAGATATAAACGGCATATTTAGTGTGGCTGAAGAACAAAATTTGGGGATGCTGCATTAATTATAATGAATGTCATTAGTCAATAGTCATTTGTCACCGGTAAAAGAGAACAATCTTCCACCTTCAACCAATGACCGATGACTGATGACCAGTGACCTTGCCTATAAGCTGAAAGCTTATATATGAAAAAGGGGAGTTAAATTATGCCGGCAGATAAGAACATGAGAATATTGGTGGTTGATGACTTTAATACCATGCGCCGTATAGTAAAAAATATTCTGAAACAACTGGGATTCGAAAATGTAGGCGAGGCCGAAAACGGTCAGGAGGCGCTTGAGGTCTTGAAAAAAGAAAAATTTGACTTCATCATAACCGACTGGAACATGCCGGTTATGACCGGTCTTGATCTGCTTAAGGCGATCAAGGCAGACGCCGCATTAAAAGACCTCCCAGTAATGATGGTGACTGCCGAGGCGCAGCAACAGAATATCGTGGAGGCGGTTAAGAATGGGGCCAGCAACTATATCGTCAAGCCATTTACGGCCGAGGTTCTGGAAGAAAAGATAAACAAGATATTTAAGTAATTTGATGTTTGACGACCTTACCGATAACGAATTCGAGCTCTTCAGTAAGCTCATCTATACCAAGGCTGGCATTAACCTCCACACAGGCAAGAAGGAATTACTGCGCGCCAGGCTGGCCAAAAGGCTGAGAAGCTCTAATTTTCACAGTTTTCAGGAATATTATGATTACGTGTTGCAGGACAAAAGTGGGGAGGAACTGGTTCGGCTGCTGGATAGCGTATCCACCAACCTGACGAGTTTTTTTCGTGAATCCAAACACTTTCAATTCCTGGCAGATGAGGCACTGCCGGGCCTGCTTGCAGATAAAAAAAGGGGCGGAAGGATAAGGATCTGGAGCGCCGGTTGTTCATCGGGAGAGGAGCCTTATTCTCTTGCAATAACTATTTTAGAACATAAGGCAGGCATCCCGGCGTTGAACTTAAAAATATTGGCAACCGATATATCTACAAGGGTCTTAGCTACAGCCGAGCAGGGGATATACCCGGAAGAACGATGCAAGGATATTAATACTGATATCCTGAAAAAATACTTTCAAAAAGGACAGGGCCGGTGGCAGGGATACGTCCAGGTTAAGCCTGTAGTCAGGAACTTCATCCAGTTTATGAGATATAACCTCATGGAACCATGTCCATGTAAGGAACCTATGGACATAATTTTTTGCCGTAATGTGATGATCTATTTCGATAAGAACACACAGGAAAAAGTAGTAAACGGTTTTTATTCGGCGCTAGGTGAAGGCGGCTACCTTTTTATCGGGCACTCAGAAAGCCTGACGGGTATAAAGCATGCCTTTAAATATGCGCGCCCGACTGTCTATCAGAAAAAATAGAAAAAGGATCGGTTGTGGCTAGCAAATTCGTCGTCGGTATTGCAGATATGTGCGTAAGCAAAGACCCCGCGGCTATTTTAATTACTTACTCTCTGGGGTCCTGCATAGGCGTGTCCATTTATGATCCTGTAGTCAAGGTGGGGGGGTTGCTTCATCTAATGCTTCCTGAATCAAAGATAGCCCCGGACAAGGCAGAAAAAAATCCGTGCATGTTTGCAGATACAGGCGTGCCCTTGCTTTTCAAAGAAGCATATAAATACGGCGCTGATAAAAAACGCATAATAATTAAAATAGCGGGCGGGGCACAGGTTATGGATGCCAGCGGCTTTTTCAATATCGGCAAACGTAACTACATGGCTCTTCGCAAGATCTTTTGGAAAAATGACGTTCTTATAAGCAAAGAAGACATAGGTGGTAATGTCAACCGCACTATGCGCCTTGAGATAGGCACGGGGCGCGTCTATCTCAAGGTATCGGACAGCGGAGAGATAGAGCTATGAAAGATCTCAGGACCATTACTAAAGATATCAAGGAATTACCGCCACTTCCGGAAGTGGCACAGAAGGTATTTTCCTTGCTAAACGATCCCAAAAGCAACGTTCAGGATATGGTCAAGGTTATACAGCTTGACCAGGCTATGACGGCTAATATATTGAAATTATGCAATTCTGTATACTTCGGTCTGAAGAGAAAGATCAGTTCTTTGCAGGAGGCCCTGGTCTTGCTCGGCCAGAAAAATTTACACGAAATCATTATGACAGACAACAGCGGTAAATACTACCAAAGGGCCGGTGCAGGTTATAGCCTGGGGAAAGGCGAACTCTGGAGACATTCTGTGGCCTGCGCCCTTCTTTCTCAGATATTGGTGCGAAAAACAGGGTTGCCTGAAGATCCTTTTTTATTTACCGCCGCTCTCCTTCACGATATCGGCAAGGTGATACTCAGCACTTACGTCAAGACAGAATATGATCAAATAATCAGGTTGGTTAAAGAACAACAATATCCCTTTTTGCAGGCAGAAAAAGAGATTATCGGGATTGATCACGCCGAATTAGGGGGATGGATCGCCGAGGAATGGAATTTTCCCGGGGCCCTAGTAGAAGCGATTGCCCAACATCATACGCCTGATACGGAGAATTACATCTCCTGTATCGTTCATCTCTGTAATCTGATGACTATCATGATGGGTATCGGCACGGGTTATGGCCTAGCTGACTATGGGAAAGATGCTGTCATGAAAAAATTGGGTCTGAAAGAAAGACATCTCGAATCATGTATGGTTGAACTATGGCATGAACTCCAGAAGGCGGAAGACCTGCTTAAATGTTAACTCAATAAATGCCTGCCTGACGGCAGGCAGGGAGGCGGCTTCTTATGGCCTTTAATGTCTTAATAGTCGATGACTCTATGGCCATGCGCAGCGTTATACGCAAGGTCATCTCGATTTCCGGCTTCGATGTCGGGGCCTTTTTTGAGGCCGGCAATGGAAAAGAAGCGCTCGAAGTCCTTAATGGGCAGTGGATAGACCTGGTTCTAAGTGATATTAATATGCCGGAGATGGATGGCCTCACTTTTGTAAAAAAGATGAGAGAGCATGAGATCTATAAAAACATCCCGGTAGTTATGATAACCACTGAAGGCTCCCAGGCCTGTATAGATGAAGCCATGTCATTGGGGGTTAAGGGGTATATCCAGAAGCCGTTTATGCCTGAGGTAATTAAGGAAAAACTCGAAGAGATTATGGAGAAGACCAGATGAATCCTGCAGATAGAAACGTTTTAACTGTTGTGGTTCAAGAGGTGTTTGAAACCATGTTTTTTACCTTCGTTGATCCCATAGGCGAAGACGAAATGGGCCAGGTTACGTCACTCCCCGGCCCTTATTTCCATGGTCAAATCGGAGTAAAAGGCGAGGACCGGAAGAGAGTTCTGGATATCTTTATTCCCGAAGAGATGACCGGCAGCCTGACCGAAACCCTCCTTCGCAAGGAAGAAGATAAGGGTGTTAGTAAAGAAGAACTTATTGATACGACTAAAGAAATAGCAAACATGGTCCTGGGCAATATCCTGAATAAAACCAATAAAGAAGGAATCCAACGATTAACTACGCCTACTGCTGAATTAGTCGGGGACATCTCTCCCTTTGTCAAGGAGTCAGGTGTGGAACGCATATATTTTGAGACCGACTGGGGGACAATGATCGTTCTCTTTACCTGCGGTTAATATCTCGGAGCTGCAAGATTATGAACACATCCAAGATAAAGGTATTGATAGTCGATGACTCGGCCATTGTCCGAAAGATATTTTCTGAAGAGTTATCTAAAGAACCGGATATCGAAGTCGTCGGAACAGCGCCCGATCCTTATGTGGCCAGGGATAAGATCGTTAACCTGAAGCCGGATGTAATCACCCTGGATATTGAAATGCCCCGTATGGACGGACTGACCTTCCTGGGTAAGCTCATGAAGTACTACCCGCTACCGGTTATAATTGTAAGCTCGCTTACCCCTGCCGGCGGGAAATTGGCTTTAGAGGCCATTGATACCGGGGCAGTAGAGGTCATCGCCAAGCCCGGCTCCGCTTACAGCGTCGCTGATATGACGGTTCAACTCCTTGATAAGATAAGGGCTGCGTCCCATATTAAAGTAACCCAGCGTGCGGCCTCCGCCAAAGAGAGTGGCCAGGCAACCTCGCCAGGCCCGCGTCCGTCTTTAGCCCTTGCGGAGACTACAAACAAGGTTATAGCCATTGGGGCCTCTACGGGCGGGACAGAGGCCATAAAAGAGGTTCTTACCCAGATGCCGCCTAATATACCTGGCATAGTCATTGTCCAGCACATGCCGGCAAATTTTACCACCGCCTTTGCCAATCGCTTAAACGACATTTGTCAGATTCAGGTAAAGGAGGCCAAAGACGGCGATTCGGTAATAAACGGCACTGCACTGATCGCCCCGGGAAACTACCACATGTTTTTAAGGCGTAGCGGGGCACGTTATTACGTCACGGTCAAGCAAGGGCCGTTGGTATGCCATCAAAGGCCGTCTGTGGACGTGCTTTTTAGCTCAGTTGCGCAATATGTGGGAAGTAATGCCATAGGCGTAATCTTAACCGGCATGGGGGCGGATGGGGCAAGAGGTATGTTAGAGATGAAACAGGCTGGAGCAAAAACGATAGCCCAAGATGAAAAAAGCTGTGTCGTCTTTGGCATGCCTAAAGAGGCCATAAGATCCGGCGGAGTAGATGTCGTGGCGCCGCTAAAAGATATACCCAACGAGATTTTTAGGTTGTTCGAATAAGATGACCTTGCAAGAAGTAGCTCATCCTAAAGTTGACATAATATATCTTATCCGACGTTACGCAGGGTATGCAAAAACTTTTGAGCCTCTTGCGAAAGTCCCAATTCTGTCATTCCCACAGCGATTCTGACTGGATTCCCAATCAAGCACCCGGTTCCTTACTGGATTCCCGCCCGCCCCGCCTCCAGCGGACCATAGGCAGAGTCGGCGTTCTCGTCCGCCCTTGTGCGGGACCTGGACGGCTTTCGCGGGAATGATAAATAGCATTGAGTATTTTTCCGTAAAATTAATATAATATTAACTAGACATAATGTTATACATTATATTAATCATCAACTGATTTGATATTACGTTAATTAATTAATTTTATTTAAACCATGGAAAAACTTTTCCATTTTATAAGAATTTTTTTTCCACTTTTTTTAAAAAAAATTTCCTTTTAGTCGATAAAATAAGATATAGTATAAGACATGGAGACGGCAGCCAGTATGGATATTATGGATATGATAGTTGGGGAAAGCGAACCAATTAAAAGAATAAAAGAGCTTGTTAAGCAAATAGTCGATACTGATCTGACGGTTGTAATTTACGGAGAAAGCGGTGTCGGCAAGGAATTAGTGGCCCGGTCCTTACATTTCCAATCCCACCGCAAAAATTCCCCATTTGTTAAGGTCAATTGTGCCGCCCTTCCCTCCGAGCTCCTGGAAAGTGAATTATTTGGCTATGAAAAAGGTGCCTTTACCGGGGCTGACGGGCTGAAGCCCGGTAAATTTGAACAGGCAAATGACGGTACCATATTTTTAGACGAAATTGGAGATATGCCGTTAACATTGCAATCAAAATTGTTGCAGGTACTTCAGGATGGCGAATTCTCAAGAATTGGCGGCAAAAAGGATGTCAGGGTGAATACCTGGGTAGTCTCAGCAACTAACCACGACCTGGAAAACGAGGTTAAGCGAGGTCTTTTTAGAGAGGATCTTTTTTATCGTTTAAATATTATAAAAATCCTGGTGCCTCCCCTCCGCGACAGAAAGGAAGATATACCTATTCTGCTCAATCACTTCCTCTCACGCTATTGTAGCCAGTTTAATTCTAATTTCGTTCCGGATAAAGAAGTACTGGATATATTTTTTAGTTACCACTGGCCTGGAAATGTGCGGGAAATGGAAAACTACGTAAAAAGACTCCTGGTCCTGAATGATTGGGAACAATTAAAGGAAGAAATTCTCGATAAAATCCATGCGGCACCCACAAGAAGGGATATGGCCATAGCGGCACCGGATGTAAAAGCAAAAGAAAAAATATCTCAGGATGTTCTGGAGAAGTTAATAGATCTGGGTGAAGAAAAAGAGAGGATTATCTCCCTTCCTTCCCTTAAAGAAATCAAAAAACAGGCCCTCCTGAAGATCGAAAAAGAGGTGATAGAGGAGGTTTTAAAGAGAACGAACTGGAATAAGAAACTGGCCGCACGACATCTTAAGATCAGCTATAAGGCCCTGCTTTATAAAATAAAGGAGGCGGACATAAAAAAACCACCCGATTTAGAAAAGGAAAGAAAATGAGGTAGTATTCACTATAAGACTTGCAGATGAGAAAAATATTTCCACTACCAGGAGAAAAAACTTCCACAATAAGTTACCACTATTTCCATTTACGTCTTAAACGTTTCTGTCCGGGATTTACACATATAATTAAATCATTCATAATATCCAATAGTTATTAATTGTCTATGGACTATAAAAGTTCTGGCACCTTTTTTGCTCAATATTGGAAGCGTTCAAAATGTTATGTTAATGTTATGTTACCGGCACTCTTATGTTAAGTTTAGTCCGGACTTAAAGAAAGTGGTGTTAATATGCATTTAGATGGTGAAAGAAGAAGACATTTTCGTATCCCGTTACGGCTTCCCGTCCGTCACCGTGTTGCCGGCAGAGATTTTGAAGACAGTATTGCCTTAGATATTCATCAAAACGGGGCATTTATTTTATCGGAAGAACTACCGGACGTTGGAACCGCCATAAATCTGAATTTTACCATTCCGGAGACGGACCAATTAGTCAGAGTCAAGGGCGACGTACGCTGGGTCATTGATCGTCAACCCAATCATGAATCCGGTATGGGCATTAAATTTGAAAAACCTGTATCCTTTGTAATGCCCATAGAATTAGTCTCACAATATATGGATAATAACCTGGCGGCATTTGTTGATTATGCCCGGCATCCGTTTTACCCTGAGATTCAACAACTCAAAAATCTGAACAACCACGTCATTAACTCGGTAAATAATGGGGTTATTATATTAGACGAGGAATTTGTAATCAGAAATTACAATCCAAAACAATGTGCTGCATTCATACCGGAAAAGCAAAAAGTAATCGGCCGACCCATCTGGGAGGTGAATAACCTATTTAATTTACGGTATCAGGAAAAGACATTTAAAGACATATTGCAGGAAGTCTTAGGTGGTAAGAGCTATAGAATTAAAAATGTTTCTTATGAACCACCTCTAGAAGAATCAAATAATCACTACTTAGACTTGGAACTAAGGCCCGTTATCGAAGCTAGTGGCGCTGTTTCAGGTATAATAATCGTAATCCAGGACGTTTCAAAGGAAAGGCAATGGGCCTTACGGGAAAAAGAGCTTGAATCAGTCCTTATTGAACAATCCAGGCATTCTTCCGTCGGACTGATAATAAACGGATTATTGAATAACATGGTCAACCCTCTTTCTTCCATACAAGGCAGGCTTGAATTGTTAAATCTCGAGATGCAGGCCGGTAAAAATAACTTGGCAGATTCTTCTCGTAGCACCCAGGTCGAAGATACGCCGAGACGTGGGATAGACAACCTTGATAAGTATATAGAAGGTCTGAGGATGATCGGTCATAATGTACAAACTCTCTCTGATCTGTGTCGTAATTTCATGGCCAGGATAAAGAAAGAGCAGGACACGATGCCCCGGCTTCTTAATCTGAATGATATTATTATGAACGAGATTATGTTCCTGGAAGCAAACCAGAAATTCAGGTATGAAATTAACAAAAAGTTGGCCCTAGCAAAAGACCTTCCCTTTATATGGGGGGCTTATATCGATTTTTCACAACTTATTTTCAATCTCTTAGACTATTGCATCAAGGCCATGAACCTTTCTGATAAAAAAGAGCTTTTTATTTCCACCGGATTTGAAAATAATATGATTTGTCTGGATATAAGACATTCGGGCACGACTTCAAAACAAGCGCCACAAAACGATTTTCTGCTATGTCTTCTTAATCTTTTAAGAAAAAAATACAATTTTGACCTATCCGTCCAGGAACAATATAGCAACACCATATTTTCTTTACGTATCCCGGTTTCTGAAGATTAACCTCCACAGAAAAAATTATAAAGAAACCACAGAGCACACAGAGTTTTTAAAATTTAAAATTCTTTTTCTCGGTGTTCTCTGTGGTTAATCTTTTGATAAAACCTATGATCGAAATCGATGGCTCCTATGGAGAGGGTGGCGGGCAGATATTACGGACCGCTCTAAGTCTATCCTGTCTCCTCCAGAGGCCCTTCCGCATATATAACATCCGCGCTAGCAGAAAAAATCCCGGTCTGCGCCCGCAGCATCTGGCCGGTGTAAAGGCAGCAAAGGCGATCAGCCAGGCAGCGGTTGACGGCGCCACTATCGGTTCGACTACCCTTGCCTTTCGGCCTGTTACACTAAAAGGCGGCAAATATTTCTTTGATGTGGCCGAAGAAAGGGGAAGCGCTGGATCCGTCTCTCTGGTCTTTCAAACCATATCACTTCCATTAGCTTTTGCAGGCAAGCCTTCCGATGTGACCATAAAAGGCGGCACTCATGTGCCCTGGAGTCCACCCTTTCACTACCTGGCCGTGGTATTTATTCCCACCATAGAAGGAATGGGCATGGTGGTAGATGCCCATCTTGAACGATGGGGTTGGTATCCTATGGGCGAAGGCATCGTCCATTTTTCTATAAAGTCCGCCAGAGGCGGGCTGAAAAGCATATCTAAAACCGACAAGCTGCGACCGGAAGAGGTGACCGCAATATCAGCAGCTTCCAATCTTCCGGAACACATCGTAACCCGGCAGAAGAGACAATTGTTAAATAGAATTTTTGAAGATGCGCCACGGCGTGCCACGGAGGGGACAACAATATCCTGTGAAGAGATTACGGCGCCTTCCATTGGTCAGGGAACTTTTGTATTCTTAAGGGTTCGGGGAGGCAACTCCTTTGCCGGTTTTTCGGCCCTAGGAACCAGAGGGAAGCGGGCGGAAGAAGTAGCCGATGAGACTGCCGATTTATTCCTCTCCTTTCTGGATAGTCAGGCGGCTGTAGATAGACACCTGGCCGATCAGCTTATTCCCTATATGGCCCTGGCTGATGGAGAAAGCAAAATCTTTACCGCAGAAATAACCCTGCACCTCATGACCAATATCTGGGTTGTTGAACATTTTACCCAGGCCAGGTTCCATATAGAGGGCACACTTGGCGCTCCCGGCACCGTAACATGCCTTCCAGACAAGAAGCTGAAAGCTGATGCTAAAAGCTGAAAGCTTATTTTATGCTCCCCAAGGCCTTTTCCGCCTCTCTGGCCTCCGGGAAGGCACGACTTATACCAAGGGCCTTGGTCAACTCTGCCTTGGCTTTAGCTTTATTTCCTTTCTTAAGGTAAGCCATGCCTAAGTGATAATGAATGCTGGGATGATTAGGAATCTTCTTAATGGCATCTTCAAACTCTTTTATAGCCCTCTCAACAATATTTTTCTTATAGTATATCCATCCCAGAGTATCAGCGATGCCCGGGTCTTCAGGGTTCTGTTCCTTGGCCATTTGGGCCAGGGTAAGGGCTTCGTCTATGTTTCCGCCATGTTCCGCCAGATTACAGGCCAGGTTATTTGCCGCCGGTGCAAATTTCGGATTGATTTTTAAGATTTCCCGATATTCTTTCTGGGCGGCGTCATATTTACCCCGGGAATCATATAAGACCCCCAGACTCATACGGGCGGTTATAGCCTTTGGATTCCTTTTTATGGCCTCCTGAAACTCTGCCATGGCCTTATCCGTGCGTTTTGTGGCTGCATACAGCCTCCCCAGGGCCATATACGGAGAGACAAAGTCAGGACTGATACTGATTGCTTTCTTGTAGTTTACTTCCGCAAGATCAACCTTCTGATCCGCCAAGTGGAGATTGCCGAGCAGGTTATAGATAAAAGGATTGTTGGGGGAACGTTTAAGCTGTTCCTCCGCTCGTGTTATGGCCTTTTTCAGATCTCTCCCCGCCACGTGAATAGAAACCACCTGGCTCAAGGCATCAATAAGATGGGGGTTTAACTTTAAGGCGTCTTCAAACTCACTTAACGCCGAATTATTCTGGCCTATCACACGGTAAGCTATGCCCAGACGATAATAACCTGCCGGTGACCTGGGAGCTATTTTCTTGGCCTCCTGATATTCCTTTTGCGCCTCCTTGACCTTCTTTTGCCCCATATAACTGTCTCCCAGGAGGAGCCTGGCCTGGAAATTTCCCGGCTGAATCTTGATCGCTTCCTGCAATTCCCTTTGTGCTGCATCAACAGCCCGTTCTCCCAAATAGACCTCGGCCAGCAGCAATCTTGCCTTTGTAAGGCCCGGCGCCTGCTTAACGACCTCAACCAGGCTGTTTTTAGCGAGCTGGGTTTCACCTTTCCCGATATGGGCCAGGGCCTTATAATAGCGGACGTCCTGAAGACGCGGCTCTTCTTTAAGAATCCCATCAAATTCGGTCAGGGCATTGGTAAAATCTCTCTTATTGAGATAAATCCGACCCTTAAGTATCCGGGCCGGGATGTTCTTTTCGTTTTCGTCAAGAATATCTTCCAGTTCTTTTTCGGCCTCTTTTATCTTTCCAAAGTCATAATAGAGCGTGGCTATGGCATTTTTGATATTCAAATCATCAGATTTAGCCTCCGAAGCCTTCTTAAACCCGGCAAGGGCAGGTTCAAATTTATTCTGTAAGGCATAATATCGTCCCAGGACCATAAAAGGTTTCGGGTCCTTGGGATCGAGCTGTGTGGCCTTTTTAAAGGTACCCTCAGCCTCTGTCGGCCTGCGTGTTGCCATATAGAAATTGCCCAGTATAATGTAATAGTCTGCTTTCTTGGGGTTTAAGGAGATAATCTTCTTCAATTCGGCCTCTGCCTGGTCAATTCGTCCGGTACGGGCATAAAAGTCAGCCAGTGTGAGCCGGGGGGCAGGCGCTTTCTCGTCTGCCGCCATTGCCTTTTTAAGGTATTCCTCCGCGAGGTCTAATTTCTTCTGCCCTGCATAAATCCTGGCCAGTAATATGTAGGCCGGAGACTGTTTAGGATCGAGCGCAATAACTCTATTCAGGGTGGCAATAGTTTCGTCGGGTTTACCTTCTGCCAATAGAATGTTGCCTGACAGATAGAGGGCATCAATATTGTCAGGCTCCTTTTTTAAGACTAAGGCGGCCTTTTCTTTTGCCTCCGGCAGCTTTCGGCCTAACATGTATAGATTTCCAAGTTTAATCTGGGCATCGTATAGCTCAGGATTAAGTTCCACCGTTCGGCTTAGTTCTCCAAATGCACCCCTTAGATTCCCCTTTTTGAGATAAACAAGGCCTAATTGATGGTGCCCATCTACATATTTGGGATCGATCTGGAGGGCATTCTTGAACTCAATAATGGCCTCATCCAGCTTATTTTCCTTAACCAATTCCATGCCCTTTTTATAATGTTTAGCCTTCTTTTCCTCAGGAGTGCTGCAGCCGACACATATCAGCATTATTACTGCAACCAGGGAAAACCAAAACCTTTCTGTCCTCATCTGATTCTCCTTTTTATATCTTACCTCGGAGCACGCCTGTCTGCGTACGACGCACAGGCAGGCCGAGATTGGCGTGGTGGCGGGTTGCGGCCTATGTGAGCTTTGCGGTGAATATTAGAGTTATTCCAGCCTACGCTGCCGCACTATCTCAAAGAGAATAACGGCTCCGGCCACCGCGGCATTAAGGGAAGAAACCTTCCCTACCATGGGGATAGAAACCATTAGATCGCAATGCCTTCTGACCAATGGACGAATGCCTTTGGCCTCGCTGCCGATAACCATGGCGACATTAGTTTTAAAATCTGTCTCATAAATCGTCTTATCGGATTCAGCGGCCGTACCGATAATCCAATATCCGGCCTCTTTTAATCTCTCAAGTGCCCTTACAATATTTGTAACCCTGGCCACAGGCACATAAGTGAGCGCGCCGGCCGCCACTTTTTCTACTGTCCCGGTGACCTGTGCAGACCGGTCCTTAGGAATTACAATAGCTTGAACCCCGGCAGCGTATCCGCTTCTTATTAATGAGCCAAGGTTCTGTGGGTCAACTATCCCGTCCAAAACCAATATCAGACCGTATGCCTTAGTAGCAACATAACTTAATATATTTTCTAGGGTTTCGTAACTAATCTCTTGAATGTATGCTACTATGCCCTGATGATGGCTATGGCCGACAATATGTACCAGGACCTCTTCCCTCTCAAACTGTACGCTAACTGACTGCGAACGGGCCAGATCTATGATGGCCTGCCTGGCTTTTCCCTGACCTCCGTACTTAACCAGGATTTTTTGGACTAATTCCGGATTGTTTTTGAGCTTTTCTTGGACCGGGTGTATTCCCCATATCAGATCAGGCATCATCTACCCGCTATTTGCTAAACGCTATACGCTGATTGGCAACCAGTTAAGTGAAGGAACGACGCGGGAGCGGCGGCAACGTTCGGCCTGGACTATAGCTGTAAAACTACGAACTGCCTCGTCCAGGTCATCATTTATGATAACGTAATCATATTCCCGAACAGCCCTTACCTCGTTGCGGGCATTGGCCATGCGCAGTTTTAAGGCCTCTTCGTCATCGCTTTGTCTTTTTCTGAGCCGTTCCTCCAGAACCTCCCATGAGGGAGGCAAAATAAATATGAGTATGGCCTCAGATAGTTGATCCCGCACCTGCCTTGCGCCCTGGACATCTATGTCCAGCAGGATGTCTTTCCCTGATCCCAGACAGTCATTTATCTGTCTTTTAGCCGTGCCATAGTAGTTGTTATGTACAAGGGCCCACTCCAGAAAATCTTTGCGTTCCCTCATGCGAAGAAATTCATCTTCGGAGACAAAGAAATAATCAGCCCCGTCCTTTTCGCCGTAACGCGGTGGACGTGTGGTGTGTGAGATGGAATAGGCCAGATCCGGGATAGATTCCAGGACCCGATGGCATACCGTGGTCTTTCCGGCCCCGGAAGGCGCGGAAATTACGAACAAGCTACCTTTTCCCGGCACTATTTTTCTTTCACCTCTTCTTCCCTGAAGATATCGCTCGTAAAACGCTGGGCAATAGTCTCGGCCTGGATTGCGGAGAGGATGATATGGTTGCTGTCCGTAACGATAATAGAACGCGTCCTCCTCCCCTGAGTAGCATCGATCAGCATCTTACTTTCTTTGGCCTCTTCTTTTAACCTCTTCATCGGCGCTGAACTTGGATTGACAATGGCGATTATCCTGTCCATCACCACGGAATTGCCAAAACCTATGTTAAGCAATCTTGAATCCATGGTCTTACTCACTTTAAGTCACTCCCTTTCACCTGAAAATCCCCCTCTGTCCCCCTTTTCCAAAGGGGGAATTGATGATGCTCCCGTCTTTTCCCAAGGCGAGACTTCACGGGATCCCCCCTTAGTAAAAGGGGGGTACGGTGGGATTTTAAATTTTGATTGATGCCTGTTTTTTATTTATCTCTGTGTCCTCTGTGTCTCTGTGGTGAATAAGCGCTTTTACTCTACATTTTGCACCTGTTCCCGCATCTTTTCCAGTTCAGACTTGATATCCACAACCTTGTGCGAAATAAACGCATCTCCAGCCTTTGAGCCTATGGTATTGGCTTCCCGGTGCATTTCCTGAATAAGAAAATCAAGTTTTCTGCCTATAGCTTCATCTGTATGCGCCAGTCCCCTGAATTGGTCGAAATGACTTCTTATGCGGACCAGCTCCTCGGTAACGTCAGAGCGGTCCGCCATAATGGCTACCTCCTGGGCAAGACGCATCGGATCAACATCTATATCCTCTAAAAGGGCCTTAATCCTCTCCTCAAGCTTGTCTCTGGATACCTTTATTGCATCAGGTACGCGATTCTGTATATCATTAACCAAAGAAGAAAGGAGGTCAAGTCGTTTTATAAGGTCTGCGTAAAGCGCCCTACCCTCCTCTATTCTCATCTTCTCCATGGAACTCATACCTTCGGCAAGGATTGGTTCTATAATCTCCCAGTCTTTTTCAATATCTATCGCTTCCTCTTTTATCAAAATAAGATCCTTAAAGGAAGTCATAAGGGATAGTTCTATCTCCCCCTTAAGGTCGAATTGCTCCTTCAGGAGGCCTAGAATCTTGTGATAGGCAGCAGCCAATCCCGTGTCCAATTCGAGGTTCTGTACCCTTGTTGCGTCGCCATTAACCTGGAGCATAATTTCTATCCTGCCCCGGGAAAATTGTGCGGCTATCTTTTTCCTGATTCGTTCTTCGAGGGTTGTATATTTTTTGGGGAGCCGTAAACTGATATCTAAATATCTATGGTTTACCGACTTCATTTCAATAGTCAGCAGTCCACACGGCAGTTCACCGTTGGCCCGACCAAAGGCCGTCATACTTTTAAGCACTGTTTACTCCTTGCTATCGGCTATCAGCGATCAGCTGTCAGCTTTATTTGACTCATGGACTTTGACTTTTGTTTTCTGATAGCTGAAAGCTGACTGCTGATAGCTATTTTAACTGAAAAAGATATTTTCGCCGGATCTGTTCCATGATCGTCCTCACCTTCTGACCAGCATAATCCGGATATGTCCAGGGCAGGGTCTGGAATCCGCCCTTACTGTAGATGAGGGTGAGATCGGCATAAATCCCCTTGTCCAGGTAAATACGATGGGTATAGTTCTTACCCGTGGCCAAAATCAACCTTTCGGCCACGATGTACCCCGGATCAATGTTTACCCGACGTTTGCCTTCTAAAGCCCCTTTCATCTCTACGGCATTGGTCTCGTGTTTGATATCCGGGAGGAGAGAAGGGTCTATCAGCGACTCAAAGGCGGCGAACCGCCGCACAAGAGGAGCGCCCAACTCTGTGTTATAATAATCTGTCTGATCAAAGGGCAAGACCTCGCTTATAAAGTCCACATCGCCCCAGCGATCGGCCAAGGCCGTTATAGTCTCATTAATCAAGGATTCGTTCTTAGCTATAATGCTCACCAAAAGCTTGGCTGGAGAGGAAGGTTTCGGCCTGCTCATAATATTTCAGATTTTTTACCGCAGAGGCCGCGGAGCACGCAGAGTTTTATCTTTATTTATATTTATCTCTGCGCCCTTTGCGCCTTTGCGGTGAATAATCATAGGTCGGTAATAGCATTTATCAATTCCACCGCCCGTACAGTAGCCGTGCCTATTTTGCCTACCACGATGCCGGCGGCAAAATTAGCCAGGGTGGCTGCCTCGCGCGGGGTAAGGCCGGCGGCCAGTCCCAAGGTCATAACAGCAATCACCGTATCCCCGGCCCCGGTAACATCATAGACCTCTTTGGCTACCGTGGGGATTAAATACACCCCCTGCCCTTTTTCGATAAGCGCCATGCCGGCCTCTCCACGGGTAACAAGGGCAGCCTTGCATTGGACCAGCTTCTTCAGCTTTTCCCCGGCCCGACCCAGTGATTCGTCTGAGTCGATCCTGATGCCGGTTATGCTTTCCGCCTCAAGCTGGTTTGGGGTAAAAATAGTCACTCCCTTGAAGAGGCGCACATCCCGCACCTTGGGATCTACGGCCCAGATAACCTTATTTTTGGACAGAAGGGCTCTTAAGCCATCCATCAATTTTGGACAGATCACTCCCTTGGCGTAGTCTGAAATTATAACGGCAGAGGTATCGGCGAGGTTGTCGCGGACACAGTATAAGATCTTCCCGATACTCTCTTCTGATATTTTTTCCCTGTTTTCCCGGTCAAAACGTACTACCTGCTGTCCATGAGCCACGATACGTGTCTTGACCGTAGTCGGCCTTGACTCATCAACCACGATGCCCTCGGTTGTACAGCCAAGTTTCCGTAGTTCCCTGACCACGCGGCGCCCCATCTCATCCCTGCCCACGACCGCGCAAAGAGAGGCCTGCGCGCCGAGCGAGCAGATATTGTGCACTACGTTTCCCGCCCCTCCCAGCATCCGGGACTCATCCCTTACATCAACCACCGGTATCGGCGCCTCGGGAGAGATGCGGGATACCTTGCCCCATATAAACTCGTCCATCATGACATCGCCGATGACCATGATTTTTACGGCGTGAAAACGGTTAACGGCTTCCTTCAATTTTTCTTTATCAAGGCCTGTCATATCTCTAACCTGACTTTGAACGTTATATTAAGTCTTGACGGGTAACATACCATATATCCAGACCGGGAAGCAATAATATGTGCATGTTCAAATCAGCCCCATTAACCTAAATATCCGCTCGAACCTCATCTCCCAGGTATGTTCACGGCGGGCGCGCTGATACCCGCTCTTTCTTATGGCCTCAGCCTTTTCAGGATTGGAAAGAAGGTCTTGAATCTTTGAAACAAGATCTTCAAAGTCGGTGTATATCACAACATCTGTGCCCAAATCATAGAATCGCTCTAATTCCCGGTTATACTCGGTCAGATACAGCCCACCGCTCATAGGAATCTCAAAATCCCTGCCCTTGAGGCAGTAGGTATCCTTATGGCCCACTACTCCGCCAAAACCGAGGTTTATTTTGCTTCTAGAATACATGCGCACCATGTCTTCCGTGGATAGCGGACCATTCGGCCAGCCGTAGCCGTAGGGTTCAACCTTAATGCCCCGCTCTCTAAGCCTTTCAATGACTTCAGGACGGTTTCCATAACACTGCCCTACAAAGGACACATCAATAGTTCTATCCACGTCGTATGGCCTGTGAATTTCAGGGTTCGCGCCTTCAGGGAGGTAAACAGGAAGGGCGCCTTCCACACAATACTTTTTCAGCGCATCCTCGGTGCTTGTCCAGCAAAGGTCAAAATAACGACAGATGTCTCTGGACCCCATGGCCTGGCCCTGTCTGATTTTTCCCACAAAATGTTCCTTGTCGTTCAGGGCGAGATTAAGCATGGGAACGCCAAAGGCCCTTGGTGCCTGCATGGTCTCCGGTGTCACCAGTTCGCCGGAAAGATAAGCGAAGATTATATCGATCTTATCTTCTTTGATCCATCGTCCCATGCGTTTGACAAGATGCCTGTTCATCTCTGCCTTTACCGAAGTATGCCAATCTTTTTGCTGATGGTTGAATTCCTCAAACCAGTCGTAATGTCGAACAGCGCCGAATTTTGCAAGAGCAGGCTTCAGGGATTCGTTCTCCCAGTTATAGTGATGATAAATAGCAAAGATGTGCAACTCACCCTTTGGTTTCGCTTTTAAATGGGGAAATTTTTGTATTATGGTCTGCCGGATAGTTCGGTCATCAGGTATGGTGAGATGGCGTGATGCAAATATCGAATTATAATGGTCGAGTTCCCGTTCCAGCCTCTTCTTGTTCTTCCAGGCCCTGAATTGTTTTCTAAGCTTTTTTAGCGATTCACCCTTCATGACTTTTGTCTTAAGATGCTCAGGATCTACCAAACACATGTCCGATTGGCGAATTCACTATTTTCGTAATGATAGGACCTTGACTTACGATTGAATAAGAATGGATCAAGAGAAGAACCGATATCCAGTAAGATATTGTTAGGGTTAACTAACCACAACTCGTATATCAATATTTCGGAAAGAGGGCCGGCGGCAAACAGGAATATGGTATTTTTATAGGTACTCCCTTTCAGATCAAGCAGGGCTTTGACGTAATCTCTGTTTTTTTCCCAAAAAACGACACAATTCCCTGGAATGGGGATAAAATCTTTAATGGGTATAAGTTCTTCTAGTTTTTTAATCTTTGCCTTACTGTTAGTGCAAATCACGATATCCTTTTTCGACGCGATGAGCGTCTTGAAAAAATGTTCCTGAAAGAGTGGACAGTTGGCGTTTACCCAAATATTGGAGAAAGTCAGATTCTCGCGTCCTGTTCGAATCTGGGCCAGCAAGTAGTCGTGATTGACCTTATCACAGCAGGTGCAGGAGATGCCGTAGAAGAAGCCGGGGTCGCTACACAGCAGGGCTTTTCGCAGGTCAGCCCGGAAAATAAGATTCTTATCTTGCTTGTAGAGCCAGCCGTCTTTATTGCCAATGGTATTGTTCTTAAGTACATTTGCCTCCCCGTCGGCATATCTCGAAAGGGCCATGGAGTCCGATTCCATAATCATCTTCATTAGTTCAAAAAAATCGCTTTTAAAGTCCTGCTTCATCATTTTTTCTCAGTTTTTTCCTTTTTATCGATAAATTCTGATAGAATTCGAACGATTTTTTGGGACGCATCTCCGTCCCCGTAAGGAGACTTTTTAATAAATTTTAGGGGCGTCTTGGCCCATTCAATAACTCTTTCAATATCTTTATCTGCCAAATGTCCCAAACCCATCTCAATCACTTCCGGTCGTTCTGTCTTTGCTCTGACGATTAACATCTTCTTATTGAAGCAGGTAGCTTCTTCTTGGATACCGCCGCTATCCGATATGATAAAACGAGCTTGATTTATTAACCTCAACATGTCCGGATAACCAATCGGTGGGATAACACGGATATTATCGGCTGTGAGTCTCGATCGATGCTTAGTAACGTTAGGATTTGGGTGTATAGGAAAGATCAGTTCCAGTTCCGGATTCTTGGAAGCAACTTTTTGCAATTCATCAAATAGCTGTGCCATGTGAGCATGGTTCTCTCTGCGATGTATCGTGACTAAAACCTTATTCGATTGATCCACAGTTAAGTGGAGACGATCCTTAAAATAATTAACAGCATCAACAATGGTATTTCCTACCAGATATATGTTCCGTGCACCACTATTGACGAGATTATCGTAAGCCTGTTTGGTTGGGGCGAAATTGAGACAGGCTACTTGAGTAATTAGGGTTCTATTCAACTCCTCGGGATAGGGACTTTCCATATCGAAGGTGCGTAATCCAGCTTCTACATGGGCGACCTTGATATTATTATAAAAGGCCATTTGTGCAAGTGCCCAGGCTGTTGTAGTATCTCCCTGAACAATAACCATATCAAAATGATGATTAGAAAAAAGCCTTTCAGCGGCTTGACAGATCTTGATAAAACTCATTCCCAAAGAGTTATGTTTGCCACTTCCGCAGAAAACATCAGCAAAACTAAAATCAGGTGATGGCACTAATTCTTTGACGTCTTCGTATAAATCGAGCTGTTGCCCGCTAAAAAGTGTTTTAAATGGTAACGCCTGCGCTTTCAGCTCATTAATTACCGGAAAAAGTTTGATTATCTCAGGTCTAGTACCAAATGCCACGAGTATCATAATAGAATAGGCTTATACCCTCGTTCGATTTCATGTCTGACGACCCGCCAAAACTCCTTTGACTTATCAGAACTACAGCTAATAGCTACCTTGTCCACACCCCGTTCCGGTTTTACTGATCCCCATAAAGACCTATCGTTTTCCGGATGAGGGGGACAGGCAACACGAATATTATGACGCTGGAGCATGGCGCAAAAATGAATATCTTCACCGAAACTCCGGAGAAGAGGCTCTTCATCCCAGAAATATCTAGCCCATTCCCGCCGCAAAAACCAGCTATGACCAACTACGTCCACATATTCCGGATGAGTGTTCATAGCCTCCCAGCCCATCCTGGGTTTTTCCGTCTTCAGTTCGTTACTCGATAAAAAACGGAGGCCTATCGTTCCACACATTACATTTTTGCTATCGACGTAGCTTAAACAATTTTCAAACCAACGTTCCCCCGGCATCGTATCATCATCAAAAATGCAAACGTATTCTCCCTCCATACATGAGGCCATGGAAAACCGTGGGATAATACCAAAGTTGTAATCACAGATAATCTTTTTTATATGTTTATCATTTTTAAAACTCACCAGTTGTTTTCTTTCCAGGAAACCTAACTTCTTAGGTGGGCTATTATACCATAGTACAACTTCGTGAGGACGGATGCTTTGATCAAGTACTCGCTCAACCTGTTCCTCTAAGAACTGTGGTCTGCACCACGCCGTTAAGATAACAGAAATTTTAGTTTTCATGTGTGATGAATCCGTATTATGTCGTCTTTGACATCAAAAATTGAGTTTGAGTACTTTTCCCCCACAAACTCTCTGAGTTGAGACAAGGTGGGGTAACCATTTTGTCCGGTGAAACTCCTCGCATCATCAATTAAAATGACATGATTCTTAATAGGATGGCTAAAAATGTATTGCAGTTCCTTCATTATTGGTGTGTCTAAATCTCCCTTACCGGTTTCTCCACCTGAATAATGTGCATCAAGCCAAAACAGAACCGGTTCTTTAATATTGCTTAAAATTTTCGGTAAAATATATCCGCTATCGCCATAATACAGACAAATATGTCTGTGACCCGCAAACTTTTTAACTGCTTTTTGGTACAAAGGTTCATATACTTCTATAGAGTGTATAGATGTAAAGTAATTTCTCATCGACTCAACCATATCTCCATAATACGTTCCGGTTTCTACCATAATTCTAATTCTAAACCTATCCGCATATTTTTTTACTACCCATTGTTTTACTACATGGGGAGGGGGGATAGGTCTTCCTTTAATTATCCAAAACAATCTATCCCATACTTTATTAGGCAATATTCTTTTTATCTCTTGTTTAAAATTTCTATAACCCACTTAATACATCCTCTTTTCATATACCTTTAAAACTCTATCCACTGTCACTTCCCATGTATTATGGAGCGCTGTTTCTAAGGCTTCCTTCCCCATTTTGGTCCTGACTTCCTCATCCATCATCAAGGCAATTCTACTGGAGATTTTATCTGCATCGTCTGTATTCTCAAGAATAAAACCATTAATCCCCTCTTTCACCAAGTCCTTTGCTCCCACGTTTCCACTGATTATGACTGGCAAGGAAGCCGCCATGGCTTCGAGTACGGACATCCCAAAGGTGTCAAATTTCGAAGGCATGGAAAAGATATCGCTGGCCGGATAAATTTTATCGA
This sequence comes from Thermodesulfobacteriota bacterium, assembly GCA_040754095.1. Lineage (GTDB taxonomy): Bacteria > Desulfobacterota > QYQD01 > QYQD01 > QYQD01 > QYQD01. Next base: position 107,203 of record JBFMFO010000002.1, read on the forward strand.
GCAGCTCTTTCTGAACAATCCCTGCAAAAACGACTTGGTCTTTTATTCCTAAATTGCGAGCCAACCTTTTGTACTTCTCATCATCACCTTTTCCTACGACCAGTAATTTAACCCTTTCCGAGGGGTGTCTCAACTTGAAGTTAGCTAACCCCATCATAAGCTTATCAAGGCCCTTAATATCAAAATTCATAGAAACAAACAAAATCACCCGATCTGATAAATCTATGCCAAATTTCTTTCTTATCTCCTGGCGGCAATGCTGCCGATCAACCCCTTGAAATCTTTGGATATCAACACCGGGAGGGATGACATGGACTTTGTCTGGATTAATATCTTTATATTCTTGCAGGAATTTCTCCTTGGCCAGGTTGGATACGGCCAGAAATCTCCGGCACCTTTTGTTTGTGACCAGTTTTTTTTCGGCCCATGTCGTTGCGTAATCAAAGAGGCTCACGCGTTTTTTACGCACTTCACGGACCCAGATTCGGTGCGGGATACCGTGCATGGTAAATATGTCGGCATTAAATATCCTGTCATGGGCGTGGACCAAGTCGAAGACCATTTTTGATATCTTGCGGTCTGCGAAATACGCGAAACTGACTGTGGTCAGGAATTTGGGGAGACCAATAACCGGAACGTGATGAAAGGTAATATGTTCTGAGTTTTTTTGCCATTTATTAGCAAAAACATGCACTTCAAATCGCCTGTCCTGAGCAATCCTTTCCGTCAATTCAGCGACAAAACCTTCCGCCCCACCTACCAAGCCGTATTTTGGAATAACAACGGCTATTTTGCGGGGATTAAGAGGATTAATTAACATTAGAGGGTTAAAGGAGTCTTCTCTTACCGACCAAATAATAATTATTTGGTGAATGCCGAAGTTGCCAATTACACCATTCTATATCAGTTCTGGTATCTATCCAGTTTCTAAAGAACTCGATGTTATTTACTTTTTCGAACTGATGTTGATAGGCGATCATAAATGTCTTAAATTGAGATGTTAAAGAGAGAATAGACTCTCTAAGGTCCATCGGCACCTCACTAATTGACCAAGTGGCGATGAACATAGAATCCATCCCTTCAATATGTACTGGAATGATATCCATCATCTGTTCTAAATCCGAGAGGCAAATTACGCCATTTTCGGCGTCATTGAATGATTCGACTGAGTGGACTAATATGGCTGTGGATTTAAGATAGAACTGTTGCAATGCAGAAAAAGGGGGGAGGTCAAAAATAACATATTTCCCCCTGAATCCCAAATTGTGAAGTAATCTGCACATGCCTCCATAACCACCGCCAAATTCAAGGACAAAATCCATGTCATTAACATGCGTTTCGTTTTGTTCTTCAAATTTAGCTAAGCAGTAGGCCTGATGAATCAAGTTTCCGCTACTAACTGGATATCTCCAATATGGTATTGGATATCCAGTTGTAGATTCCTTAATTGCTTCACGCCAACGGCTTCTCCATTCAGGATGATTCTTAAGATATTTTAATTCTATTTTTACATATCTGGCATTCGTTACAAACATCGTCTGTACGATAACGTCCCAGCGGAGGAACTCTCTGGGGTCATCATTTATGACTAATTCTCTCAGACGGTTTATATTCTTTAACCATGCTTCTTCGCAGGGTAATAAATTTGCCATCTTCAATTGTGAAAGTCCATGAAAAGTGGCTTTAAGTTCGCTAACTAATTCTTTTTCCCTGTTGGTTGGTGGCGCAAGTGGTTTATCAAATGCGACCGATACTAATTTGGAAATGAGATTCTTCAACATATATGCCTAGTTTTTATTCCGTATTACTATGGTGACTCCATAATTAAGACGCCATAAAATAGTCATCATAGCGAAAATAGCGTAAAGCACAATCGCAGGTGGGCCACTGTGTATGTTTTCAAACATCCCCTGGATAAAGACGGCAACAAATGCAGCCATGAGACAAAGTCCCCAGCTTTTTATAAAATCGTCTTTTCCATATTTCATTGTCTTCCATCCCATTCGGACAAATGCAAATATTATGTAAAGATACAATGCAAGGCCTACAAGACCGAGTCTCGCGGCCACATCAAGTAATAAGTTATGAGGAGCAGCAGTAGGCGTTTCTTGTCTATATTCGATGGGTATTCTTGCGTTATATCTATTTAAAAGATCCTTATTATCATAAGTTTGCATTCCAAAACCGATACCGGTGATTGGGTAATCTTTAACGATTTCGATGAAGTTATAAGTTATGTTTATTCTAGGATCATTCCGTATTTTACTTACGATGCTTTGCGTGGCTAAACGATGCCTTACAGGCAAAAATATCATAGCAACTAACAAAAACATAATAAAAATGACCACTGTTTTTTTATTTTTCAAAAATAATATAGGCAGAGAAAACACGATGGCGAGCAATGTACCTATCGTTTGTGTTAAAAGGGTGGCCAAAGACGTTACTATTAGGCAAATGGCGAGGAGAGTTTTACGATATATGCTTATCTTCTCATGGAGATATTGTAATGATAAGATAATGGCAAATAGGGTTACAATACCAATAATGTTAATTGGAATTTCAGTGAAGTCAAGGCCAAGTCGTGTTGTTATATTATTTCCCAAGAAGAAGTAAAAATAAGTGATTGCCCAGATCGAAAAAGCCGCTGCGGATAAGATTGTGACCCACATTAACCCCACAAGCCGTTTCTTAGCATTAAAAAAATTGACCAATATATAATAGAAAGTTAAATACTTTAGTAAATGTGCATAAAAGTCATGGATGCTATTTGGGTTGTTGAGCGCAAAGAACAGGCCAACAAAGACCCAAATGGTAAAGAGCGCAAAGGGCATACTCAATGGCATCTTGAAGGAAAAACTAACCTTTTTAAAAACTAACAGCAGAAGTACGATAAGGGCCGAAAGATAAAAACAAGCTTCCTTTATCGTGGTTGTGTGGGGAAAGGGGTTGAAGAATAAGAATATTCCCATTAATATGGGAATGCTTTGTTTAAAAAGTTCGAATATTCTATCGCCTTTTTTTACCTTTTCCATTGGTTTTAAGTCACTGACAGCTTTGTCATACAACATACTGAATAATCTCTCTTTTCTAAAAAAGCACTCAGCTTAGACCGTGAGAGGTTTCTTATCATATTTGATCAAAAGATGCATCATTTTTGCCTCCATGATAGGTTATGGTATATAATTTTGGGACCTATGAAACCCGACAAGATTTAATAACCAAGTGTATGATAGAAAAGATTCCCCTTTCAATCGCCATAATAACCAAAAACGAGGCAGAAAACCTACCCGGATGTCTGAAAAGCATAAGCTTTGCCGGGCAGATTGTTGTGGTGGATTCCGGCAGCACCGACGACACGGTAAAAATTGCAGCAGACTTTGGGTGCGACGTATTCATCGAACCTTGGCGGGGATTCGGTCTCCAAAAGCAATTTGCCATCGATAAATGCAGAAATAAATGGATACTCGTGCTGGATGCGGATGAACGAATACCACAGGAAACCGCTCTTGCTATAAAACATATTGTTTCTAAAGATTCAGGAAGTATTGCCGGGTATAGCTTCCCCAGAAAAAACTACTTTCAGGGGCGATGGATCAGGCACTCCGGATGGTGGCCGGACCGGGTGGTCAGGCTTTTCCAGAAGGATTACGGTCAAATGTCCCAGGCAAAGGTCCACGAATCCGTAGTGGTCAATGGTCCCGTGCGGGAGGTGGATGTGCCCATAGAGCATTATACCGAAAGTCGCTTTAGTCAAATTTTACTTAAGATAGACCATTATTCCACCTTGGCCGCCCAAGAGGCATTTGACCAAGGCAGAAAAGCCTCGGTCTGGTCTGCTGTCTTCCGCGCATCTCTTACATTTTTTCAGGACTATTTTTTAAGATTCGGGGTTCTGGATGGCGCACAGGGATTCACCCTGGCCATTACCGATTCGGTGAATAAATTCTTTAAATATGCCAAGTTGGCTGAATTAAACAGACAGGCCAAACTGAATCGGCATAATCGCTGACTATAGGTGTAGTCACTGGTCATTAGTCAAAGTCAATTTTTCACGCGAAGACGCAAAGACCGCGAAGACAACGTATTGTTATCAAAGAAAAAATTTTGCGTCCTTGGCGGTTTTGCGTGATATTTTGGATTTTTTAGAAACCGTCAACTCTGTGAACTCTGTGGTAACAAATGGATATTTCATTCATTATTGTCAATTGGAACACGAAAAACCTGCTGCGAAACTGTCTGAATTCCATCCGCAAGACGGTACAAGGTATCGCTTTTGAGATCATCGTGGTTGATAATGCCTCTCATGATGGAAGCGTGGCCATGCTGCGTGAGGAGTTTCCGCAGGTTACGATTATCGAAAACAACACCAACCGTGGCTTCGGGGCGGCCAATAACCAAGCTATTAGTATCATGAAGGGCCGCTATGCATTGTTTCTGAATACAGATACAGTTTTAAAAGAACATGCCGTTTATGAACTATTTTCCTTTATGGAGGCCCACCCGAAAGCGGCCATGGCCTGCGGACAGCTTTTGAATGCCGACGGGAGCAAGCAGAATTCAATTGCCAATTTTCCGACTCTTTTTACGCTCCTCCTTAATACCTCTCTTCTCGAATACCTTTTCCCGAAATACTATCCAAGCAAGCGATATAATTACAAAGAGCCGATTGAAATCGACTCAGGGATTGGCGCATGTCTTATGGTGCGGAAGCAGGCCATAGATGAAGTCGGAATGTTCGATGAGCGCTACTTTTTCTTTTTTGAAGAGACAGACTGGGCGTTACAAATGAAAACGGCAGGCTGGAAGATTTACCATGTCCCTTCAGCCTTTATTTATCATCTCCAGGGACAGAGTATCGGTCGGGATGTTCGTTCCCGGATCGAGTTTTATCGTTCCCGGTATCAATTTTTTCGAAAATGGAAGGGCCGTAGCTACTATCAATTTGTTTCTCTGGTAATCTTCGTACGTACGATCATAAATTGGTTATTAACGTCATTTTGGAATCTGGTCACGCTTTTTACTAATAAAAAATTAAGGAATAAATGGGTAGTCAATTCAAAGCTTATACTCTGGCACTTAAACGGTCGCCCCTGAGTGGATAGATGTTTATTAAAGGTCAACCTCTTCAAAAAAGAGATACAGAAAATATCCTCATCATACAACTGGGTGATATTGGTGATGTGGTCTGGGTTACCCCGACCTTATGGGCCGTCAAAGAAAAATATCCGGCCGCAAACGTATCGATTCTTGTGTGGGAAGGTTTTGGAACACTTTTAGCAGAAGACCCGTCTCTCCATAAGATATTTGAGGTCAGGCGTTATAAAGGAAGCTTCTTTAAAAAAGCCATCGAGCAAATACGCTTTATAAGAGGCTTGCGTAAGGAACATTTTGACCTTGTCTTTGATCTACGGGCCGGGGATCGGGGAGCAATAATGGCCTATATTACAGGCGCCCCGATTAGGGTGTCCATGCTTTACCGCAACGTGCCCTTCTGGCGAAATATGTTATTTACCCATGTGGTTGATCCTCCCGCACCCCCGGAAAAGATTTTAGGCGCTGCAGAGCAATCCCTCCGTATTGTGAGAGAATTCGGCATCAATACGGAAAATACCATTCCCAAATTGTGGGTTTCTGGAAATGTTAAAGAGCAGGTGCGGCAACTCCTCGATCGCCAAAACATTCTTAATCTCAATCAACGATGGATTACACTAAATTCCTTTTCCAGGTGGCAATATAAAGAATGGGATTATGATAAATGGGTTCAGATCATGGACTGGATGTGGGACAAATATGAGCTTTCAACAGTCATTGTCGGCTCTCCTGAGGAAAGAGATAATGCATCTGAATTAGCTAAAAAATGCCGGGGAAGAGTATTTAATCTCGCCGGCCAGACCACATTGGGTGAGTTGGCCGGAGTACTGGCCTTGAGTTTTTTACATGTGGGTGTAGATAGCGCGGCTCCTCATATAGCCGCGGCTGTGGGGACTCCTACTATAACTATCTACGGCCCCTCAGACTGGAAGGACTGGGCGCCTCCGGGCGACGATCACCGTGTCGTCATCCCCGATGACGACTGCGCGCCCTGCCATCAGAAAGGCTGTGATTCTACGGGGTGGAGTAAGTGCCTTCAGAATCTTGAAACGGATAAGGTACAAAGAGCTATTCAAGAGATGATGGAAACACAAGCGCAGAGAAACGATACATTTAGTGCCTGAATGTTGCGTTAAAACCCTCATATTTATTATGCAGCATTCTTGATAGTCTCATAAAAAGTTCACACTGAACCAAACCGGATGAAGTTTCCACCTTGTCCTTGGGTATCTTCTGGGCCCCAAACCGACATAACCTTTCCCAATCCTTTCCGCCTGTTCATTGAAGCTCCCCGCAGCAAGCAGCGGGGAATGCGCTCGCTATGCATGTTCATAAGGAACTCTACCTGTAGTTAGCCCGCCCACGAGTAACCCTGTTATGCAATATTTTCCGTGCCGTTTTTATGACGGCATTATGTGGCTGCAAGATGGCAAAAGCAGGTTGCTTTTTAAGATGAGGTGGAGTAAAGAAGATGTCTCACATCACCTCTGGAGGGAATAATGAGTAAACCCCTTGTGGCTGAATATATTCAAAGCCTTGTTCCCTATCCGCCCGGCAAACCGATCGAAGAATTGGAAAGGGAATACGGGATAAAAAACTCTATAAAACTGGCCTCAAACGAAAATGCTTTAGGCCCATCGCCAAAGGCGGTGGAGGCTATCAATGCCGCCCTTGGCAAGTTGCACCGTTACCCGGACGGCAGCGGTTATTATCTGAAAAAGGGCTTAAGCGAAAAACTCGGTCTTAGTATGGAAAACATCGTCCTCGGCAACGGCTCTAACGAGCTGATCGAGCTGATTGTGCGCACCTTTCTTAACCCCGGCGACGAGGCCATCAGCAGCGATCCCACCTTCCTGGTCTATAGAAAAATGGTGCAGGCCGTAGGCGGCCGAAATATGGTCGTGCCGCTGAAGGAAGGCAGCCATGACCTGGCCGGGATGGCAAAAGCGGTTACCGCCCGGACAAGGCTAATATTTCTAGACAATCCCAATAATCCCATGGGGACTGTAGTTGCAAAAAAAGCCTTTGAACAATTTCTAAAAGACATCCCGCCGGATGTGTTCGTGGTGGCCGACGAGGCCTATTATGACTTTGTTACCACGGATAGCGCCTTCTGCGGGCTGGATTACCTTGATTCCCCTTATCCGATCATAACATTAAGGACCTTCTCCAAGGCCTATGGCCTGGCCGGACTCCGTATCGGCTACGGGGTGATGAAAAAGGAACTCTCCGAATATATAAACCGCATCAGGCAGCCTTTTAATGTCAATGCCCTGGCCCAGGTGGGCGCCCTGGCGGCGCTGAATGATGAAGGGCATCTGGCCAAAACAAAGGAAATGGTCAGGGAAGGTCTTAATTATCTTACAAATGAAGTCGAACGACTTGGTTACCGCTGTCTTCCCACCCAGACTAATTTTTTCCTCATAGACATAAAAACGGACGGCAAGGCGGTTTACGAGACCCTCCTTCGCAAAGGGGTTATTGTAAGGCCCATGCATGCCTACAACCTGCCCGATTATATCCGTATAACCGTTGGCCTCCCGGCGGAAAACAAGCGATTTCTGGGCGCATTTAAAGAGGTCATGGAATCCCGTGGCCGATGATAGGATCCCGAAGGGGTTGCTCATAACTATAGACGGGCCGGCCGGCGCAGGGAAAAGCACTGCGAGTAAGAAATTAGCCGATATTCTGGGGTATGTGTATCTGGACACCGGCGCCTTATACAGGGCCTTAGCGCTTGCTGCCCAAAAAAATAATCTTAACCCCGATAAAGGAGAAGACCTGGAAAGGCTGTGCCGCAAGCCCGCCATCGCCCTGACCTATAACGCCGGCAAACTAACGGTTATCATGGCCGGAGAGGATGTCAGTGAAGAAATCCGAGCCCCGGAGATCAGCATGCTTTCATCATATATCTCGGCCAAGCCGATGGTCAGAGAATCCTTGCTGGAGATGCAAAGGGACATCGGTAAAAGGGGAGGCGTAGTGGCGGAAGGAAGAGATATGGGAACCGTGGTCTTCCCCGATGCCGATGTCAAATTTTATCTTGACGCTTCACCGGAAGAAAGGGCCTCAAGAAGGCACAAAGAACTACTGCAAAAAGGCAATAGCCCGGATTACAACCAGGTCTATAAGGAAATGTTAAAAAGAGACGCCAACGACAGCAGCCGGGCCGTAGCCCCGTTAATACCTGCCCCGGATGCTATTTTTGTAGATAGCACAGATAAAAGCATAGATGAGGTAATTGCCTTCATGCTGGCCAAGATAGAAGAAGGGGAAAGGTCAAAATCTAAAGTTCATGGCTCATAGCTGATGGCTGAAATCTGATTGCTGAAAGCGTGAATCTGGAAACAGTAGTTTCCGGATGAACAAAGTTAGATATTAAATCCGTGAAACAGGTTGAACTTTCCGGCTCAATTTGTTATATACTACACAATAGTTATTGAAAATAGGGAGAATTGTTGATTAATGGACATGAAAAATCACACTACAACGGAAGAAATGTCGAAAACAGACCTGCTTAAGTCCGACAGCGAAGAGAATAAACAGGACACGGCCCATCGCAGCCAGGAGGCCGCCGAATCGCTGGAATTTAATAAACTTTATGAAGAGAGCCTGAAGACGATCCAAAAAGGTGAGATTTTTCAGGGCAAGATTATAAGTATTAACAGAGACTATGTGTTGGTTGACGTAGGCTGTAAGTCAGAGGGTCAGGTGCCTATTGAAGAATTCACAGACGAAGATGGTCAGGTGCAGGCCTCTGTCGGAGAAACAATAGATGTTTACCTGGAAAGGCGAGGCCGGGAGGATGGCTTATCCTTACTGTCTAAAAAACGGGCCGATAGAATCAAGTCCTGGGATACCATCGAGCAAAACTTCAGCGAGGGTTCCAGTATAGAAGGCAAGATAGTGGGGAAGGTTAAGGGCGGCTTTAATGTAGATATCGGCATTAATGCATTTTTGCCCGCATCTCAAGCTGATCTACGGCCGATCAAGGACACGGAAAGTCTCATCGGCAATAAATATCGTTTCAGGATATTAAAAATAAACCGAGACCGCTCTAACGTCATTCTCTCACGGCGGGCCCTTTTAAACGAAGAAAGAAAGGCATTGAAAAACAAAACGCTTTCTACAATTGCGGAAGGACAAACAGTAGAAGGAAAGGTCAAAAATATCACTGACTACGGCATATTTGTCGATCTGGGAGGCATTGATGGCCTTTTACATATAACCGATATGTCCTGGGGGAGAGTAGAGCATCCCTCCAGTGTATATAGGCCCGGCGACGCCATAAAGGCAAAAATCCTCAGCGTTGACCGGGGAAACGAAAAGATTTCGCTGGGATTAAAACAGCTAATCTCTGATCCATGGGAATCAGTTACAGATAAATATCCGCCCGGTGCACGGGTTCAGGGAAGGGTAGTCAGCCTCGCCGAATATGGCGCCTTCGTGGAGTTGGAAGAAGGTGTGGAGGGTTTGGTACACATTTCAGAGATGTCGTGGAACAAAAAGATTCGCCATCCGCATCAAGTGCTGTCCATGGGCGACACTGTCGAGGTAATGGTCCTGAATACTGATGCCAAGGCCAAACGCATTTCTCTGGGGTTAAAGCAGGTGAAACCTAACCCATGGGACGTTATAGCAGAAAAATATCCGGTAGGAACGGTAATTGAAGGGAAGATCAAGAACATTACGGACTTCGGGATATTTATCGGTATAGAGGAAGAGATTGACGGCCTGATACATATCTCTGACCTTTCCTGGACGAAAAAGATTAAACATCCGGCCGAACTCTACAAAAAGGGGCAGCTTATTAAGGCCATTGTCCTGGGTATAGACAGCGAACATAAAAAATTCTCCCTTGGAGTCAAGCAATTGCAGCCCGATCCCTGGAGTAAGGTTTCCAGCGTCTATCCCGCAGGAACCAGGGTAACCGGCGCTATAACAAACATCACGGACTTCGGTATCTTTATCCAGTTAGAAGAAGGGATTGAAGGGTTGGTGCATGCATCTGAGGTCAGCCGGGATAAATCGAAGGATATACGTGAACTTTACAAGACGGGTGATATGGTTACTGCCCAAGTGATAAATATCTCACCGGAAAAAAAGAAGATTGGTTTATCCATAAAAAAACTGGAAATAGAAGAAGAGAAATCTTCCGCTAATGGCTATCTCGCCAAGGATGAAAACGCCACATCTACTCTGGGAGATCTTTTAAAGAGAGAACTCGCCAATAACCATTAATAAAACGCCATAAGACATGAAAAAGCATCCGATCTTATTCGGGCTAACCATTCTGGCCTCTATTTTTTTCGGACTCATTGTTATTGTTTTTATATTTGCCTGGATCGGCGACCAAGGGCATCTATTAACACCGGGCGAAAAGATAGGCATAGTTGAAATAAACGGGTTAATCACAGACTCTAAAGAAACCGTCCAGGACCTTTCGGCCTTACGTAAAAATCCGCAGATTAAGGCCATTGTTGTCCGTATCGACAGTCCGGGCGGCATAGTGGGCGCTGCTCAGGAAATATATACTGAGGTAAAGAGGGCCGGCCAGGTAAAACCGGTGGTCGCCTCCTGCGGCTCTATAGCTGCCTCCGGCGGCTACTATATAGCGGTAGGGGCAAATAAGATCATAGCCAATCCCGGGACGATAACCGGCAGCATCGGCGTCATTATGAAGTTTGCCAACGCAGAGGAACTATTACGTAAAATCGGCCTGAAAGTAAGCTCTTTAAAAAGCGGCGAATTAAAGGACGCAGGCTCCCCAACCCGGGAAATGACGGCCAAAGAAAAGGCCATGGTTCAGGGAGTCATAGATGATGTACAATCCCAGTTTGTAGAAGTTGTGGCCAGCGGACGCAAAATGCCTCAAGAAAAAATCCGGGGAATAGCCGATGGCCGGATATTCTCCGGCAGACAGGCCATGGAACTGGGCCTGATTGACAAACTCGGGAATATGGAAGAGGCCATAACCGCGGCCGGACAGATGGCGGGCCTTAAAGAAGAGCCCGAAGTGATATACCCCAAGAAAAAAGGAATATCCTTCTGGGAACTTATCCTGGACACCACCTTTAGGGAGGGCGTTCTGGAGGGGCTTTTCTACATCCCCTACAAACTTTCTTTCGAGGCCGGATTAGGGGCTTAGCTCCGCTTTGCTACGCAATTGGAATACTGGGATATGTGTGAAAAATAAATAACGGGCAGGTGTATCTTATGGTTAAAAGCGATCTAATAAATCAACTAAGCGTACGGTTCCCTAAATATTACAAAAAAGACATACAGGTCATAGTGGATACCATCTTTGAGACCATGCAAAAATCTCTATCTCAAGGCAGGCGTGTAGAAATAAGAGGTTTTGGCACTTTTAATCCCCGGATGAGGAAGTCACGCCTAAGTAAAAATCCAAAGACCGGGGCGGCAATGGAATTAAAGGCCAGGAGAACAGTCCTCTTCAAGATGGGTAGAGAACTTAAAAAGTCCTTAGCTGAATAGGCCGATACCTCCCTTCCCTGCGCGTATTATTTCCGGGCTGTCATCAATAAGCGAAACTACTGTAGAAGGCTCAGGATACAGTATTCCCCCATCAACAACCAAGTTCAAAGAAGGCCCTAATTTTTCTTCTATCTCTTCAGGGTCTCCGGTCATTATCTGAGAATCTCCTACAGCAGCGCTGGTGCTGACAATAGGATGCCCCAATGCCCGTACTATAGCCAGACAAACGGTATGGTCAGGAACTCTGATCCCAACCGTTCTGCGGCGGGTAAGCATTAATTTTGGCACCAGACCAGACCCCTCCAGGATAAATGTATAGGGCCCGGGCAGCAGCTTTCTCATAATCTTATAGGCAAAGTTGGAAACGTGGGCATATTCGCTGATATTCTTAAGGTCGGCGCAGATAAAACTAAAGGGCTTATGCCTTGGCCTCTGTTTTATCTGGTAAATCTTCTCTATAGCCTTTTTATTAAAAATATCACAACCTATCCCATATACAGTATCAGTCGGATAAGCAATAATCCCGCCGGAACGGAGCACTTCTACTATCCGGTTAATTAATCTGGGTTGGGGATTGACAGTGTTAACGGAAATAATCAAAAGGTATCAGCCTCCCTTTCCTTTTGTCTGTGAATATAGTAATATATAAAACTCAATGTCAAGCCCAGCCCTGTCTCCATGATGCAACAAAAATTAGCCTCTATAGACGTCGGCACAAACACCTTACGCCTCTGGATTGGTAAGATCAACGACAAAAAAATACTCACCTTTCATACGGACAGAGGCAACGTCAGGTTAGGAGAGGGTCTTAAACGGCAAGGTGTTATAAATGAGAAAGCTGTAGCCAGGGCTGTGCCGATTCTGGTAAGTTTTAGGGAGGCAATGGGAAGGCGCTCAGTCGATGACTTTCGGGCCATAGGAACCAGTGTCTTTCGCAAGGCCGGCAATGGGGAAGAAACCATACAACGGCTCTATAATCAAACAGGCGTCCCTATCGATATAATATCCGGTGAAGAAGAGGCCAGACTTTCTGTAAAGGGTATCTTGTGGGATTTCCCGAAATCCTGTAATCGGGCTGTGGTTGTGGATGCAGGCGGCGGCAGCACGGAACTCATTATAGTCAGAGATTACAGAATCGAAGCCGTTCATAGCATTGACCTGGGGGCGGTATATCTCACCGAGACCTGTTTTCAGTATGATCCCCCGCAGGAAAAGGAGATAGAGGGTCTCAGGGCTTGTGTGGCCGAACAATTAGGCAAGGTCATAATGCTCGCGCCGTTTAAAGATATTATACGTGAAGGAGGATACAGGCTGGTTGGCACCGCGGGAACAGCGACCACTCTGGCCGCAATGGACCTGGACCTCTGTGATTATATTCCTGATCTGGTGCATGGACATGTCCTGACCATAAACAAACTGCTTGCACTATTCGACCGGTTAAGGGTAAAAAAGGCCAGGGACAGATTAGTCCTGGCCGGCCTCGAACCAGGGAGAGAAGATATTATCCTGGCCGGATTAATAATATGGATAGGTCTTCTGAAGGCCTTTTCCCTCTCGGAAATGACCGTCAGCCACAACGGTATCCTAGAGGGAATAGCCATAGATCTGTGGGAAAGGAATAAAGAAAAATGTTACACGAAATAAAGGAAGCTTATACCTTTGACGACCTGTTGCTGGTACCCCAGAATTCATCAGTTTTACCCAAGGATGTGGATACGGCCACCCGGCTGACACGCAACATCAAGCTCAGTATCCCCCTGATCAGCGCCGCCATGGATACTGTAACCGAGGCCCATACGGCCATCAGCATGGCCCGGGAAGGCGGGTTGGGAATCATACACAAGAACATGCCTGTTGAAAGCCAGGTGCTGGAGGTGGAAAAGGTCAAAAAGTCTGAAAGTGGCATGATTGTTGATCCGGTGACCGTCAGTCCAGGACAGAAGATATACGAGGTATTGAACATCATGCAGCAATACCGCATCTCAGGCGTGCCGGTGGTCGAAGGGAAAAAGCTGGTCGGCATCGTCACTAACCGAGACCTTCGTTTTGAGACCAATCTGGATCAGGAAGTGAAAAAAGTAATGACCAAGGAGGATCTGGTAACCGCTCCGGTAGGAATAAGTCTGGAACAATCAAAGGTTCTTCTGCATAAGAAGCGGATTGAAAAACTATTAGTGGTTGATGATGAAGGAAATCTGAAGGGTTTGATCACCATAAAAGATATTGAAAAAATAATAAAATATCCCATGGCCTGCAAGGATAGCCTGGGTCGGCTCAGAGTAGGCGCGGCCGTGGGCGTGGGTCCGGGACGGATTGAACACGCAAATGCCTTGGTGGAGGCCGGGGTTGACGTTATAGTTATTGATTCTGCCCATGGAGACTCAGAAAACGTCGTTAAAGCGATAAAAGATATCAGAGGGCATTTCCCGGGGCTGGAACTTGTCGCCGGTAATGTAGCCACGGCGGAAGGCGCTGAACGATTAATTAAGGCCGGGGCAACCGGCGTAAAGGTGGGAGTTGGCCCCGGCTCCATCTGTACGACACGCATCGTCGCCGGCATCGGAATACCACAAATGACGGCTATACACAACTGTGCGCTGGTATGCAATAAGTATGAAATACCGGTCATTGCGGACGGCGGCATCAAGTTTTCCGGGGATGTAACCAAGGCCATAGGCGCAGGGGCCCATTCTGTGATGATAGGAAGCCTTTTTGCCGGCACGGAAGAAAGTCCGGGTGAGACCGTGCTCTATCAGGGACGGACCTACAAGGTCTATCGGGGCATGGGATCGTTAGAGGCCATGAAAAAAGGAAGTAAGGATCGCTACTTCCAGGAAAATATCGAACAGTTGTCCAAGCTTGTGCCGGAGGGCATTGAAGGCCGGGTTCCCTACCGCGGTCCCCTGGCGGCCACGGTATATCAATTGATAGGCGGCCTGAGGGCGGGCATGGGTTATGTAGGCTGTAAAACCATAGAGGAACTCCGCCATAAAGCGACTTTCGTCAGGATTACCCCGGCCGGCCTGAGAGAAAGCCATGTCCACGACGTCATCATAACCAAAGAGGCCCCGAACTATAGGGTGGAGCAATAAAAATGCGTAACCGTTCACCGTTGTTAGTTCACTGTTCACCGAAAAAAGATATTCAGGTTTTTACGGACAACGATTAATTGATAACGGCAAATGGATAGTTCCGGGTGCGACCAGAAGTCTCAGCAAGTCTCCAGGGGTCGGACGGGGACGGATGCTGTTCTACAAGGAGAAATCAAAAGTAAGGTCTATGCGATCATGAAAGATAATATTCATGCCGAAAAAATACTGATTCTGGATTTTGGTTCGCAATATACCCAGCTTATTGCCAGGCGCATCCGCGAAAACAAGGTTTATTGCGAGATTCACCCCTTTAACCTGTCGTTAGCCGCGATCCGCGCCTTCCAGCCGAAGGGTATTATACTCTCCGGAGGGCCGTCCTCGGTCTATGACAAGGGCGCCCCCATAAGCACACCGGAAATCTATAATCTTGGCGTACCGGTACTGGGCATCTGTTATGGTATGCAGCTTATGGCCCATCAATCAGGCGGAAAGGTGGCGCATGCCATAAAGCGGGAATACGGTCATGCCGATCTCTTAATCGACGATGCCAGAGACCTGTTTTACGGCCTGGAATCGGGCCCGGAGAAGACCTGCCGGGTGTGGATGAGCCATGGGGACAAGGTTAACCGCCTCCCGGCCGGATTCGCGCCTGTCGCCCACACTACGCACTCCCCTATTGCCGCCCTGCGGCACAGGGAAAAGCCTCTATTCGGGGTGCAATTCCATCCCGAGGTAGTGCACACCTCCATCGGAAACCATATCCTGAAAAACTTCATAATCCGCATCTGTAAGATCAAACCGCGCTGGACCATGAAGTCCTTTATTGAGACCACAGTGGAGGCCATTAGAGAAAAGGTCGGCCCGGATCGGGCTATTTGCGGCCTCAGCGGCGGCGTGGACTCTTCAGTAGTAGCCGTGCTCATGCATAAGGCCATCGGCCCGCAGCTTACCTGTATCTTTGTAAATAATGGGATGCTCCGGAAGGGCGAGCCGGAAAGCGTCCGCAATCTCTTTACGCGGCACTATAAGATCAAACTCGCCGATATTGACGCCTCAGGGTATTTCCTTAAACAACTCAAAGGGGTCGTTGATCCTGAGGTCAAGAGGCATATCATAGGTCACGGCTTCATACATATCTTCGAGAAGGAGGCCCGGCGCATAGGCAAAGTCAAGTACCTGGCCCAGGGCACACTGTACCCGGATGTTATTGAAAGCGTTTCCTTTAAAGGCCCTTCCGCCGTAATCAAGACCCATCATAATGTGGGCGGCCTGCCGGAAATCATGAAACTTGAACTCATTGAACCCCTCCGGGAACTATTCAAGGATGAAGTGCGCAAGGTCGGCCTGGAGCTGGGCATGCCAAAGGATATCGTCTATCGGCAGCCGTTTCCCGGACCGGGGCTGGCCATCCGTATCCTTGGTGAGGTAACCGCAGAAAGGCTGGCTATCCTGCGGGAGGCAGATGCCATCGTCCTCGGAGAGATGAAAAAGGCCGGTTTGTACCGAAAGGTATGGCAGTCCTTTGCTGTCCTCTTACCTATCAAGACGGTGGGAGTTATGGGCGACCAGAGGACGTATGAGCATGTCATAGCCCTCCGGGTGGTGGACAGCCTTGATGCCATGACTGCCGATTGGAGCCGGATACCCTACGACCTCCTCGGCGCTATATCCAATCGCATCATTAATGAGGTAACGGGTATAAACCGCGTAGTTTACGACATCTCTTCCAAGCCGCCCAGCACTATAGAATGGGAATAGGATAATAATATTAGTGTATCATGGAACGTGCCAATTTTATCCATCTGCATGTCCATACCGAATACAGCCTCCTGGACGGCGCCATCCGCCTGAAGGATCTGTTCCGCACGGCCAAGGAATATGGGATGCCGGCCATAGCCATGACCGATCACGGCAACATGTTCGGCGCAGTTGAGTTCTATGAGACAGCCCGCAAAAACGATATAAAACCCATCATCGGCTGCGAGGTCTATGTAGCGCCCAGAAATCGTTCGGATAAAACCGCGCGGGGAAACGAAGAGACCGCCTTTCACCTGGTCCTCCTGGCCCAGAACCGGGAGGGATACAAAAACCTCTGCCGGCTGGTAACCGCCGCATACTTTGAGGGCTTTTACTACAAGCCGCGCATCGATAAAGAACTCCTGGAAAAATATAACGCCGGACTTATCGCCATGAGCTCCTGCCTGCATGGCGAGATACCTTTTGCCCTCCTTCACGAAGGCGAAAAGGCCGCCCTGGAAAAAACCGCTGCATACGCCCGCATCTTTCCGGATCGCTTTTACTTAGAACTGCAGGAAAACGGCATAGCCGAACAGAAGACGGTTAACAGCGGCCTTAAGGTGATCGCCGATCGCCTCTCCCTCCCCCTGGTAGCTACCAATGACTGCCACTATCTGCGCCGGGAAGACGCCCGCATCCATGACGTCCTCCTCTGTGTGCAGACCGGAAAGACCGTAGGGGATCAGAACCGGATGAGATTCTCTACCGACCAGCTTTACCTGCGCGCGCCGGCCGAGATGGAGTCGCTTTTTTCCGATACCCCGGAGGCCTTACAAAATACGGTAGAAATTGCCCGGCGTTGCAATCTGGAACTCGAACTGGGGGAATATCATTTTCCCGTCTATCCTGTGCCGGAGGGAGAAACGCTCGACAGCAAACTGACAGAGGAAGCCGAAAAGGGGCTTAAAGAACGGCTTGAGGCCATAACCCGGAAGGAAGGGCCGGATAAAAAAAGAGAGGCGGTTTACCGGGAGAGACTGGCCTACGAGCTGGACGTTATCCGGCAGATGGGTTTTCCCGGTTATTTTCTCATCGTATCCGATTTTATCAACTACGCCAAGAAGAAGGACGTCCCGGTCGGTCCGGGCCGCGGTTCGGCCGCCGGCAGCCTGGTGGCCTATGCCTTACGCATCACGGACATTGACCCCTTGCCCTATAACCTCCTCTTTGAACGCTTCCTGAACCTCGAAAGACGCAGCATGCCGGACATCGACGTCGATTTCTGCAAGGACAGAAGGGAAGAGGTCCTGGAATACATATCACAAAAATACGGAGGCAAGGACTACACGGCCCAGATCATAACCTTTGGTAAGATGCAGGCCCGGGCCGTGATACGGGATGTGGGACGGGCCATGGACATGCCTTACGGCGAGGTGGACCGGATAGCCAAGCTGATCCCCAATCAACTGAATATAAGACTGGAAGAGGCCCTGGAAAAAGAGGTGCGGCTCAGGGAATTGGCCGAACAGGACCCCAGGGTGAAAGACCTGATTACGGTCTCTATAGCCCTGGAGGGACTGCCGCGGCACGCCTCTACCCACGCGGCGGGCGTGGTCATCTCGGATAGACCCATAGTGGAATATCTGCCGCTCTATCGGGGTCCCAAGGGTGAAGTCCTCACCCAATACCCCATGAAGGCCGTGGACAAGATCGGCCTGGTCAAATTTGATCTCCTGGGCTTGAAGAACCTGACTATCATCCGTCATGCCCAGGAATTGATTCAAAAAAAATATAATGAGGCCTTTGACCTCGGTCAGATACCCCTGGATGACAAAGAAACCTATGAGCTCCTTTCCCGCGGAGACACAACCGGCGTCTTCCAGCTTGAAAGCGCAGGGATGAAAGAATTGCTTGTCAAGATGAAACCCCAGACCTTTACAGACCTCATCGCCTCCGTGGCCCTCTACCGTCCGGGACCGCTGGAAAGCGGCATGGTCGATGACTTCGTAAAGGGGAAACACGGCCAGATCGAGGTAAGTTATCCCGTACCCCGGTTGGAAGAGATACTCAAAGAGACTTACGGGGTCATCGTTTATCAGGAACAGGTCATGCAGATCGCCGGAACCCTGGCCAGCTACTCCATGGGTGACGCCGATGTCCTGCGGGCGGCTATGGGAAAGAAGATACCGGAAATAATGGCCGCGCAGAGGGAAAAGTTCGTCACCGGCGCCGTAAAAAACAGCGTCCCCAGGAAAAAGGCGGAAAAACTCTTTGACCTCATGGAAAAATTCGGCGGTTACGGCTTCAATAAGTCCCATAGCACGGCCTATGCCCTTATCGCCTATCAGACCGCCTATCTCAAGGCCCATTATCCCCTGCCCTTTATGGCTGCCCTGCTTACCAGCGACATGGACTCCACGGATAACGTGGTTAAACATATAGCAGAGTGTCGTGAGCATGGGATTGAAATCCTGCCGCCGGACATCAATGAAAGCGACAGCGACTTCAGCGTGGTTAAAGGCAAGATTCGTTTTGGTCTGGCCGCCGTAAAGAATGTGGGGATGGGGGCCATTGAATCCATAATCGCCGCCCGGGCCCAGGAAGGCCCGTTCACCGCCCTGGAAAACTTTTGTCTCAGAGTTGACCTGCGGCGGGTCAACCGCCGGGTGACGGAAAGCCTGATAAAAGCCGGGGCCTTTGATTCTATGGGCGCCAAGCGCGCCCAGCTTTTTGCTATCCAGGATGACGCGATAGAACTGGCCCAAAGCAGGCAGCGTCAAAAGGAATCCGGCCAAATGTCTATATTCAGCGAAAAGACCCTTCCGGATACCGGTTCACTCATCACTCTGCCTATCATGGAAGAGTGGCCTCGAGACCAGTTACTAAATTTTGAGAAGGAGGCGCTGGGCCTCTACATAAGCGAGCACCCCCTTAACGGATACACCCGGGAAATGGAAAAGCTGGCCACGACCGATACTGTTCAGGTCGCTACCCTCCCGGAGGGTAAAGAAGTTACCCTGGCGGGCATGGTCAGGAACATAAAAGAGATAAGCACCAGAAAGGGTGAACGGATGGCATTCCTTTCTTTGGAAGACCTTCAGGGGGTGGTTGAAATAGTAGTTTTTGCGGATACTTACCGTGACTGCCAGGATCTACTTAAAAGCGATAAGCCCTTACTGGTAAAAGGTAAGATCGCCGGCGATGAAAGAGGGTCTAAGATAATAGCGTCTGAGGTTTTAGCTCTAAGCCAGGCACTGGAAAAAAGTGTCGCCGCATTGGATGTGCGGCTTTCCCTGGTGGGATTAACGCCGGAAAAGATTGCAGGGTTAAAGAATATAGTCGAGGGGCACAAGGGTCATTGCCCATTGTTTCTCCATTTTAATCTCCCCGGCAAGGGCGAAGTGATTATAAGTCTCCCATCCGCGCTTAAGGTCGCCCCTTCTGCCGGGTTTATAAAGGAGATCGAGGCCTTTTTGGGCTATCCGGCCGTTCAAAACTCCCAGATTAACGGTGCATCCAGCTAGTTATGTCTGAATTAAAGAAAATCCTGGAGGCCTTGATATTCGTCTCCGAAACACCGCTCCGCCGGGATAAGATTATCGATGCCCTCCCGGAATACAAAAAGGAGGAGATAGAGGCGACCCTGATTCAACTCAAGGACGAATACGATGCCGAAGGCCGCAGCTTCGCCCTTTATGAGGTAGCCGAAGGCTTCCAGTTCAGGACAAGGCCTGAATACCGGGATTGGATCGCCCGCCTGAAAAAATCCGCTCCGGCGCGACTCAGCCGCGAGGCCATGGAAACGCTGGCCATTATCGCCTACAAGCAACCCATATTGCGGTCTGAAATAGAAAGGATCCGGGGGGTAGATGTGAGCGGCGTTCTGAAATCGCTTCTGGAGAAAAAACTTATTCGCATCGTGGGACGCAACAAGGAATTAGCCGGGAAACCCCTTATCTATGGGACCACCCAAAGATTTTTAGAGGTATTTGATCTAAGGGATCTGTCCTCCCTTCCCAGTCTTAAAGAAATCAAGGCCCTTACTCCTGATACTGTCGAGGGCAAAGAAAGGACTCCGGACCTCTTTGACCGGTCTGAGGGAACCGGAGTTGATAGCTGACGGCTGAACGCTGATAGCTGGAATGTTTTATGGAAGAAAGGCTGCATAAGACATTGGCCCGGCTCGGGATCGCCTCGCGAAGACACGCCGAAGATCTTATTCGCCAGGGCAAAGTTACGCTAAATGGCCGCATAGTTACCGCCATGGGTATAAAGGTGGATACCGAAAAGGATATGATCCTCATCGATGGCAGGCCGCTACCGCCCCCGGCGCCTCTTATCTATGTCCTGCTAAATAAGCCCAGGGGATATGTT
This sequence comes from Thermodesulfobacteriota bacterium, assembly GCA_040754095.1. Classification (GTDB taxonomy): domain Bacteria; phylum Desulfobacterota; class QYQD01; order QYQD01; family QYQD01; genus QYQD01. The sequence goes on from JBFMFO010000002.1 coordinate 127,992, forward strand.
ACCACGCTGCGGGATCCCCAAAAAAGGCCGATAGTTACCGACCTCATGAAAGATATATCTGTCCGTGTCTGTCCGGTGGGAAGGCTGGATTACGACACCGAGGGTCTTCTATTGCTTACCAATGACGGGGACTTGTCCTTTAAACTCCAGCACCCGCGTTTTAAGGCGTACAAGACCTACGAAGCAGAGGTAAAAGGGAGACCTGCGAAGCAGGCTATTGATCGCCTGAGAAACGGAGTTATTATAGAAGACCGCAAGACGCAGCCTGCCCTGCTTAAGTGCCTCCGGGAAGGAGAAGATTCATCTCTTCTGGAGATAACCATCCGGGAAGGCCGGAAAAGGCAGATAAAAAAGATGTGCGCAATCATAGGGCACCCCGTGCTCAACCTGCGCCGTACAGCTTTTGCCGATCTCAAATTGGGTCATCTGGCCCCTGGCCAGTACCGGCTTCTCCGCCCGGAAGAGGTCAGAAAACTCAAAAATTACGTAACCATGCAGCCACAAAGTCGCCAAGACGCAAAGAATGGATAAGAAGAAAAGAAATGTCACATATCTCTTAGTGCCTTAGTGTCTTTGTGGCGGTGGTTTTTCACGAAACCGCCAAATTATTCTTTACAAGCTTATACAAGCTTTGGTATATGTATTGACCTAAGCCAAGACAGGTAGTGAGGATAGTGCCATGAACAAGTCAGATTTAGTAGCGGCCCTGAGCAAAGAGACCGCCTTGACCAAGCAGGTAGCCGAAGAAGTAATTGACACTGTCTTTGAGGCCATGAGTCAGGCGCTGGTGGCCGGCGAGGGTATTGAGATAAGGGGACTGGGTAGTTTTGTAGTAAAGGACTACAAACCCTACATAGGCCGCAACCCCAAAACAGGCCGGAATATCGACGTATCTGCCAAAAAACTTCCATTCTTTAAGGCGGGTAAGGAATTAAAAGAACGGGTCAATTCCCAAAAGCCATAAATCATTGCATTGTTATCCTGGCGTGACGCTAAAGCCTAAGGGTTCATCCATCACAGTCAACATATTTCTTTTTGTGCTGACGGTCATTTCAACCACGGCGGCCGGGGCCCTCCAGCAAGGAGTCTCCTTAGCTGACCTGCTTAAAGACTGGACCCTTTTAACCAAAGGAATCCCCTTTTCCTTTACCCTCCTGGCCATACTCATAACCCATGAGATGAGTCACTATTTCGTCTCCCGATACCACGGTGTACACGTTACCCTGCCCTTTTTCATCCCTGCCCCATCGGTAATCGGCACCTTCGGGGCCTTTATCCGGATAAAATCACCCATGGAAGACCGAAGGGCACTCCTGGATATCGGCCTCTCCGGACCACTGGGAGGAGCCGTCGTAGCCATCCCGGTGCTCTATATCGGGCTTAAGATGTCCACTATTCAGGTAATGCCTAAACCCATCGGCGTGGAACTCGGGTCTTCCATCCTCCTTGACCAGATGGTACGGCTCACGCTGGGCAAACTACCTGACTATTATCAGGTCGTCCTCCACCCGGTAGCCTTTGCCGGCTGGATCGGGCTCCTGGTGACATCTCTTAACCTCATCCCCATCGGCCAACTGGACGGCGGACATATCGCCTACGCCATCCTGGGAGAGAAATCAAGGGGGCTCGCCATTGTCTGTTTTATCGCCCTTATAATCCTCGGGCTGACGGGCTGGTCCGGCTGGTTTATATGGGCGGGGCTGCTCTACGTTATGGGCTGGCAGCATCCCCCGCCGCTTAATCCCGCCATTCCACTGGACACAAAACGAAAGTGGCTTGGGGTACTGGCCTTGATCCTTTTTGTGGTGACCTTTACTCCGACACCGTTCAGCGGGTTTTAGGCAAATATAACGCATTGACCTGGGCCTGTCTTTCCTTTAGAATTTAAAGCCAGGGCGCAGATAGAAACATCTCAAATTTCAAATTTGAGATTTAAGATGTTTCCTTTGCGTCTCTGCGGTGAACTTTTTGATAATACGAAATAATTCATGGGGGACACGATGAAAAAGGTAATATTTGTCCTTTGTTTAATAGTCCTCGGCATTTTTTATTTTTGCAACTGTTATGCTGAGGAAGGCTTTCAGGTCCTGGCCCCGGCCCGCGCGGTTAAGCTGTCTTATCAGGTTATAGGCGAAAGCAAGTTACTGGTTTCGGCCCTGGATGCCGAAGATAATCCTGTTGAGGGACTGAAGGCCGAAGACTTTGTAGTGCAAATGGGACGGAAAAAAGCCAGGATATTATCGGCGGAGCCCCTTGAAACCAGAAGGGACGTAGGGCTGAACGTGGTCCTGGTTGTGGATAATTCTTTTTCCATGAAGGAGCGCCATGCCGTACAGCCGCTCCTCTCGGCCCTGGAAGAATTTCTCAAAATAGTGCGGCCCATCGACGATGTTCAGGTGGTGGTCTTCGATGATGCACATACCATAAGGGTCAATGAACGCGACCTGCACGTCAAGACCTTTCATTCCAATGATGTCTTAAGGCTCAGGGAATTTTTCCGGGAAAGCTTTGATCGCGGGTTGACCAACCGGACCTTCCTCTACGAAGGCATGGCGGCCGGACTGGATTTAATCCAAAAGACGCCGGAAAAGGGCAATAAGTTTCTCGTGCTCTTCTCAGACGGCGAGGATCTCAACAGCACCTTGGACCGTAAGGCGGTAGAGGCCGCGGCCGGGAGGATAGTGAATCTTGCGGCCTATTCCATAGACTATATGCCGGTGACGGCTCCGGACCCCTTTCTTAAATCGTTTGCCGAGGCCCATGGAGGCAAGATATGGAAGGCTGCTTCCGCCGTTGAACTTCTGCCCATTTTCCAGTCCTTTTCTACGACCTTGTTTCATCGCTACGTAGTTACGTATCGTTTTCTAAATCCTCCCCAGGGAACATTGTCCCTGGAGCCTGCGGAATTAAATTTTGACATGTTTACCATGAACGATGGCTCGCCGGTATTGAATCATGTATTCTTTGAGGCCGGCAAAAGTGAGATTCCCGGAAAGTATGTCCTTCTGAAGGACAGGGCGCAGACGCAGGCCTTTGATGAAAAGACCCTGAAATCTGCGCCGGAGTTGTATTACAACCTGCTCAATATCGTGGGCAGACGTCTGACCCAAAATCCTATGGCCCGGGTGCGTATCGTAGGCTGCAACTCAGATACCGGTGTGGAGAAGAATAACCTTGATCTTTCGAGCCGCCGGGCCGAGGCGGTAAGGACCTATCTTTATAACGTCTGGGGGATGGATCCCCTGCGCATGAAGGTGGAGACCCGCAATCTGCCGGCGCAGGCCACGGCTATGGACGTACTGGGCGGACGGGCGGAAAATCAGCGGGTAGAAATTATATACGATCTGCTGGCTATGCAGGCGGATGCGGCAAATGCTTTTATTCCAGAAACGAACGGCATAGATGAGATAAAAATCCGGCCGCAGATAACGGCCGAATATGGCATTGCCGATTGGGAACTCACCCTCCTCGGCAATAATGAACCTATAAAGACCATAAAGGGCACGGGTAACCTAAAGCCGTTATATGCGTTTCCTCTGGACGAACTGGGCCGGGCGAGGCTGGCCGCTATCGGCAACCTTGAAGCCCGTATCAGAGTGACGGACGTCTATGGTGATATCCATGAAACTACTGCGGGTCCCTGTCCGGTAAGGGGTTCCAGGAAAAAAGTGATACATGGGCTTGTGCCTCCACCCTCCGGATCGCTGGACATGGATCCGGATAAGATAACTATCGAGGAAGTGACCACGGTCGACAGCTCTCCATTACTTAATTATGTATATTTTGAGACAGGCGAAGGAGTAATCCCCGGTCGTTATGCCCTTTTCACAGATAAGGCTGAAACCGGGGTATTTAAAGAGAGTGGATTAAAAGGCACGATGGACAAGTATCATCACATCCTGAACGTTATAGGAAAACGAATGACCGGGCATCCGGAGGCCCGTATAAAAATTGTCGGCTGTAACGCGCATTATGGCGTGGAGCGGGGTAAACTTAACCTCTCCCGGCAGAGGGCCGGGGCCGTACAGTCTTATTTAAAAGATATATGGGCCATAGACCCGGCCCGGATGGATATTGAGACCCGCAGTCTGCCGGCCATGGCCAGCACCAACCGGATAAATGAGGGGAGAGTCGAAAACCAGCGCGCGGAGATATATTCTGATTCCCCGGCCATAACTGATACCATAAAAAGCACATATATGGAGGCGGTGAGCGACGCCAAAGAAATCCGGCTCTTGCCACAGATCCAGGCCGGGTATGGCGTAGCGCATTGGGATATGGAGATAATGGGTGATGACGCCGTAATCCGTTCTGTAGATGGCGAGGGAGAACCTGCGCCGGCCTACGCCTTCGATTTGAAAGACCTTGATCTCCGCAAGATCGGCGCTTACAAAAATCTCAGCGTTCGCATGGAGGTCATAGACGAAAAAGGGCAGAGCTATAAGACCGTTTCCGCACCTTCTTCAGTCACGTTTATAAAACGCGAGGAACAGGTTGCCCAGAAGACGGGCCATAAGGTGCTGGAAAAATATGCACTTATACTCTTTGACTTTGATCGTGCGGATATAAAGGAACAGAATAAGGCCGTCCTGAATCAGATAATCGGGAGGATAAAACAACTCCCGGCCGCCGTGGTGAAGATCGTCGGCCATACAGATACCATAGGCAAAGAAGATTACAACCTGAAGCTGTCGGAGAGGCGGGCCAGGGCTGTTTACGATCAGATACTGGCCGGAGGGATTACAGCGGATGATAGAATCACCTATGCGGGCGTAGGCCCCCGTGATCCCCTTTATGATAACAGCCGGCCGGAGGGCCGGGCACTCAACCGGACGGTGACCGTTTGCCTGGAGTATGAGGTAAAAGAATAGACAGCCGCATGCTTATGTCGCAGGCCGGGGCTGAGTGAGTGAGGGCCCCGATGGATATTAAATCCACGCCGGTCTCCGCTATTTCCCGCACGTTCTTTAAATTTACCCCGCCCGAGGCCTCCAGTATGGCCTTTCCCCCGGTCAGGGCCACAGCCTCTTTCAGTGTCGGGATGTCCATGTTGTCCAGGAGAATGGCCCCGGCTCCAGCCTCCAGAGCCTCCTGGAGCTGGTCTATGTTGCCGACTTCTACCTCAACCTTCATGCCAGGCGGGGCAGAGGCCCTAGCCCGCCTAATGGCCTCAGATAATGAGGGAACCGCGGCCAGGTGGTTGTCCTTGATTAAAACGGCGTCGTAGAGGCCGAAGCGGTGATTATGGCCGCCCCCCATCCGGACGGCGTACTTTTCCAGAAGGCGCAGGCCGGGGGTGGTCTTCCGGGTGTCCAAGATCTTAACCGGCAACCCGGCCACGGCCTCAACGAATTTATGGGTGTGGGTGGCGATACCCGATAGTCGCTGCAGAAAATTGAGGGCTACCCTTTCCCCTCTGAGCAGGTCGGCGACCGACCCGTAACCCTCGGCCAGTACCTCTCCATGTGCAGCTCGCCCCCCGTCTTTGAGGAGAGCTTTAAATTCAATAGCGGGGTTCAGCGTATGAAAAACTTGCCCGGCGATTTCAATCCCGGCGACCAGGAAGTCCTGTTTGGCTACGATGGTGGCCTGTCCCTGGAGTTCAGGATCGATCAGGGCCTCCGTGGTCAGATCCCCCGGCCCGATATCCTCAGCCAGGGCCTGTTCGATGAGAAATTTTATTGATGTAGATATATCCATAGGCATCATCCTTTTATCTCCACCAACTTCCCCACCCGATCCTGCCAGGATAGTGAAAGACCGGTAGCAGCCGAAGACTGTTTAAGAAAATTTTTGACGGTTTGATAGGCCTTCTCCGGGTGATTATTAACCTGGCTCAAATGGGCCAGGACTATGTGCTGCAACCCGGGATGGAGTATCTCTTCCAGCAACTGGCAGGTCTGATAATTTGATAAATGGCCTAAACGCCCTTTTATCCTCTGTTTCAGCTCCCACGGATAAGGGCCGTATTCCAGCATCTCCGGGTCATGATTGGCCTCCATAATCACGGCCTGGCAGCCCTTCAGCTCGTTAGAAGCAAGGCGCGTAACCATCCCCAGGTCCGTAGAGATGCCCAACTTAACCCGGTCGTTACTGACGCAAAGGCCGATCGGATCAGCGGCGTCATGAGGGATGGAAAAGGGGTGAACGGTAATACTATCGACACTGAAAGACCGGCCGCTCTCGACAGTGCATACCTCTTTTATACGGCCCAGGTATCTAGCCGCAGCCCGATGGGTAGCAGATGTCATATAGACGGGCAGGTCAAAACGGCGCGAGATAACACCGACCCCGCGGATATGATCATTATGTTCATGGGTGACTATGACACCGTTCAGAGAATCCGGAGAAACCCCGATAGTGTTTAAGCGCCTCGTAATTTCCGTTGCGCTCAATCCCGCATCGACCAGGAAGCGTGCCCCTTGAGACTCCAGGTACGTACAATTCCCCTTACTGCCGCTGGCCAGTACACAAAATCGGATCACCTCCGGCCTCCATCGAATAATGTTAGAGAGAACCGATAATTCTTAGGTCAATCTGTGGGGAGAGTCAAGAAATATTTGTAGGAGTGTCTTTTTTAACACTCTGCCTCCACCTTATCTATATCATGCTTTTTCGTAGCATTATTGTCCCGTATCATGTAACTTAATCCGTCAAATCGCAGATGCGCCGGGGCGCAAACTTGGACAGGAATAGGAAATGACCAAACCGGATCAAACAAACGTGGTAGAAATCTTCACAGACGGGGCGTGCAGCGGGAACCCCGGGCCGGGCGGATGGGGCGTTATCCTGCGCTTTGGGGCGCATGAAAAAGAGTTGTCCGGATTCAACCCGGATACTACCAATAACCGCATGGAGCTTCTGGCCGCCATACGGGCCCTGGAAAGCCTGAAAAAACCTTGCCGGGTTATATTAACCACGGATTCGGCCTATCTCAAAAACGGCATTACCACCTGGATACATAACTGGAAAAAAAGAGGCTGGTGTAAGAGCAATAAAAAGCCGGTGGAAAATGTGGATTTGTGGCAGCGGCTTGACACCTTAGCATCCCGGCACAATATCGAATGGCGCTGGGTTCGCGGCCATCAGGGACACCCGGAAAATGACCGCGCCGACCGGTTAGCGGTTTCCGCCATTAAAAAGGCCCTGGCCGGTGAGATAGTGGATGTCATTAGTCAATAGTCAGTTGTCACTGGTAAAAGTGATCCATCTTTCCAACTTAATCAATGACTAATGACCAGTGACCAGTGACGTTTTAAATTTTGGCATTGATTTGAACTTTTAACTTTGAACTTTTAACTTAAGCCTGCTTCACTCCCTCCTTCCCTTGCTCGCTGATATGTCTTATGACCCGGCCTTCGACCATGAAAATGACATCCTCGGCAATATTGGTAGCCAGGTCGGCTATGCGCTCCAGATTAAGGGCAACGATGAGGAGGTGAACCCCTTGACTAATAGTCGATGGGTCATTCATCATGTGTTCCAGTATGTCGCAGACCACCTTTAAGTAAAGGTTATCTATAACGTCATCCCGCGCGCAAACAGACGCAGCGATACGGGTATCTTGATTAACAAAGGAGTCTATGGCCTCCCGTAGCATCTCCTGGCAATTGCCGGCCATCCTGTTCAACCCCAGAGGTTTAATCATAAAAGGCTCTTCGGCCATGAGGACAACACGTTCAGCGATATTAACGGCCTGGTCGCCCATACGCTCCAGGTCGATATTAATGCGCATGGCCGTCGTTATAAAACGCAGGTCTATGGCCATGGGCTGCTGGAGGGCCAGAAGCTTCAGGCACTGATGATCTATCTCGTTTTCCAGCCGGTCTATCTCCTCGTCTTTGTCTATAATACAATGGGCCTCGTACACATTGCGTTTGTTAAATGCAAGGATGGTGTCTTTCAATAATTCCTCAACCAGAGAAGACATCTCCAGGAGCTTAATCTTTAAATTTGTCAGTTCGTGGTGGAAGGTGGTGGGCATAGTTTATCTCCGGTATCACCCGAATCGGCCGGTGATGTAATCTTCAGTCTGTTTGAGTTTGGGTCTGGTAAACATCGTCTCCGTATCATCAACCTCAACGATCCGCCCCAGGTAAAAAAACGCGGTAATGTCCGATACCCGCGCCGCCTGTTGCATATTATGGGTAACGATAATTATAGTATATTTTTCCTTGAGTTGGTGAATTAATTCTTCAATGCGCTGGGTGGCAATCGGATCCAGGGCCGACGCCGGCTCATCCATAAGCAGGACTTCCGGTTCGACCGCCAGGGCCCGGGCGATGCAAAGGCGCTGCTGCTGCCCGCCGGAAAGACCCATGGCCGATTCCTGAAGCCGATCCTTGACCTCATCCCAAATGGCCGCATCGATAAGGGCCTTTTCCACAATCTCGGCCAGTTTATTCCTGTCCTTTAAGCCGCCAATACGCAGGCCATAAGCCACGTTGTCAAAAATAGACTTTGGGAATGGATTGGACTTTTGAAAGACCATGCCGATGCGTCGCCGGATATCCACGACATCCACAGAACGATCATATATATCGTGTCCATCGATAAAGACCTTACCTTCTATCCGCACACCTGCGATGGTCTCATTCATACGGTTTAAACAGCGCAGAAAAGTGCTCTTCCCGCACCCCGAAGGCCCGATAAAGGCCGTGACCTTATAGGGCGGTATCCGAATACTTATATCATGAAGGGCCTGAACCGGGCCGTAAAAAAAATTAAGTCCTTCCGTCCATATCTTGGCTTCTTCCGCCATAAGATTTTCTTAATCTCGTTTCTTGCGAAAATGATACCGGATAATTACCGCGACCAGATTAAGACCGACCACAAGCGCGATCAGAACAAGGGCCGTGCCGTAGGCCAGGGGCATTACCTTTTCCACGTCATGGTGCTGGGTGGCCAGGACATACAGGTGGTAAGGCAGGGCCATGAACTGGCTGAAGGGGCTGTCCGGGAGGAACGGGAGAAAAAAGGCCGCGCCGGTAAAGAGGATGGGTGCGGTCTCACCCGCGGCCCTGGCCAGCCCCAGAATCGTTCCGGTAAGCATCCCGGGGATGGCATAGGGCAGGACATTGGTGCGGATGGCCTGCCACTTGGTAGCTCCCAGGGCCAAAGCCCCGTCGCGATATGACTTGGGTACAGTTTTGAGGGCCTCTTCGCTCGCCGTAATCGTCCAGGGAAGTGTAAGAAGCCCTAGCGTGAGCCCCGCCGACAGCACGGAGGCTCCAAGATGAAGCATGCGCACGAAGATAGCCACACCGAATAGCCCATAGACAATGGAGGGAACGCCGGAGAGATTGCGAATGGAAAGACGTATGACACGGGTAAGCGGACCATGCGGGGCATATTCGTTAAGATAAACGGCGGCGAACATACCCAGCGGAACCGCAAACAAGGCTGTAATCACGGTAACATAGACCGTGCCGACTATCGCCGGGAATATACCGCCCTCGGTCATGCCCATCCGGGGTTCCGCCGTCAAAAATTCCCAGGAGATGACACCGATCCCCTTATAGAAGATATCAAACAGGATGAATCCCAGAATAAGCACCACAAGAACGCTGCCCAGGCGGAACAAATTAAAGCCGAGCGTCTCCACCGTCTCTTTCTTCATTACTGCTCCACCTCCTGATACTTCTGGAGGATAATATCGGAGACGAGATTAACCAGAAAAGTCATTACAAACAAGACAAAACCGATAACAAAAAGGGCGTGATAGTGGGCCGAGCCAAATGGGACCTCGCCGAGTTCGATGGCAATAGTGGCCGTCATGGTACGCACAGCGTCCAGAAACGAGTGAGGCATGGCCTGAGCGTTGCCCGTGGCCATAAGAACGGTCATGGTCTCCCCGATCGCCCGCCCCATCCCCAGCATAATGGAGGCGATAATACCGGAGAGTGCAGCCGGGATGGTGACGCGAACCAGCGTCTGCCAGCGGCTTGCCCCCAGCGCCAGGGAGGCCTCTTTATAGGTCTTTGGAACCGCAATAATCGCGTCCTCAGAAAGGCTGATAATAGTCGGCAGGCTCATAATGGCCAGGAGGATGCATCCATTTAAGGCATTCAGACCATTGGGGAGGCCGAAGGCCCCGGCAATAAGTGGATTGACAACCACTATTCCTAAAAAGCCTAATACCACCGAGGGAATCCCGGCCAGTATCTCGATAATCGGTTTGAGAACCTCCCTGACGCGCGGCGAAGCAATCTCAGCCAGGTAAGCTGCGCAGGCCAGACCAACCGGCACCGCAATCAAAAGGGCGCCAAAGGTGACTATGAGCGTACTAACCATTATGGCCCCCAGGCCATAGGTAGCTTTTACATAAGAGGTGGGATTCCAGGTGGATCGCAAGAAATCGGAAAGCTGAATTTCCCTGAAGGCCGGCAGACCTTCGCTGAAGAGCAGAGAAAAAATACCCAAAAGGACGATGATGGAAATGATCCCGTTAAAAAAGAAAAAGGAGGCGATCAGCCGTTCTTTAGTCCTTCTCCAGCCGGACCTCCGTGCTTTAAAATCCCCTCTGGCCCCCCCCTTAATAAGGGGGGGCAGGGTAAATTTATTCGTTTTAGAAGCCATACCGGGCATTGTACTTTTTGTATTGAGCAGTAACCGGATAAAATCCCTCTTTTGAGATGATCTTTTGCCCCTCCGGACTGAGTTCAAATTTAACAAATCCGGCCACCTTATTCATATTGGCTCTATCCATGTATTGATAGAGGGGGCGCACAATCGGATAAGCGCCGCTTTCTATGTTCTTGGCATCAGCAGGACTCATGGCCTTGCTATTCTTGTCTTTAGCCACATTCAGCACCTTGATGCCCGGTGTTACCCTGCCTTTATCATCCACTACATAGCCTATGCCCACATAGCCGATGCCGCCCTTATCGCGCTTAACGGCCTCAACGATCTGGGCATTGCCGTTCATCTGGTTCATGGTATTGGCATAGTCCCCGCGGACCACGGACTCCCGGAAAAACACAAAGGTTCCGGAATTCGGCTGGCGTCCATAAAGGGTGACGGGGAGGTTCGGCCCGCCGACCTGGCTCCAGTTTTTTACCTCCCCGCGATAAATCTGGCCGATCTGATCCAGGGTAAGCCTCTTTACCGTGTTGGCAGGATTTACTATCACCGAAAGCCCGTCCATGGCAAAGACAACCGCTATCGGATCTACACCATTCATCTTGGCCTGCTGCAACTCTTGTGATTTCATGGCCCGTGATGAGTTGGCCAGGTCAGTGGTGCGATTAATAATAGCCACAATCCCTACACCGGAGCCCCCGCCGGTGACGGCAATCGCTGCACCCTTAGTCTTCTGCATATAAATCTCCGCCATCCTCTGCACCACATTTACCTCCGTATCCGATCCCTTGACCTGGATAAAACCGGACGCCAGAGAAAGAGAAGATGTTAAGGCCAGTAAGGCCGCCAGAGTAAAGGTTAACAATCCTATTATAGACATAAACCCTTTGTTTGTTAGCTTCATAACCGTTCTCCTTTAATTAAGAGTAATGTAAATACAAAAACGTGACAATTCTGTGACAAACTGATTGCGACTGCCTGACATTTCACCTCCCTTTTACGGTATAGAGTTATTTTGCAACTTGGGCTCCGAATTCCCGCTGAAGTTTATCCGCTACAAGGCGGGCGTGAATGATAGAAACAGAGCTTTTGCAAGGAACTAACTTGATAGGTTTTTTACTTTAGTGTGATGACAGAAATGTGGCGTTTATGTAGAGTGTTTTGGAAGAACGATATGGAATGTGGAACCTTCGCCTGGTTCACTTTCTACCCAGACCCGCCCCTTATGCGCTAAAATTGCATGCTTGACAATAGAAAGGCCCAACCCCGTGCCGCCGACGGCGCGCGAACGGCCTTTATCCACCCGGTAAAATCGCTCAAATATCCTCTCCTGATCCTCTTTAGGGATGCCTGTGCCCTCATCCCGAATGTCGATCTGTGCCTCGCCCTCGCGTTCAGACAAGGAAACTGTGATTCTCGTATCTGAAGGAGAGTATTTTACGGCATTATCCACGATGTTCAGAACGGCCTGTGATAGTTTTTCATGGTCGCCCCAGACCATAATATCTTCCGGCGGGAACTCCCGTGCGAACTTTATGCGCTTCATTTCCGCTTGAGGACCTAACGCTCTTAGTGAACCCTCCACTACTTCCTTCACGCTTACCTGCTCATTAGTTATCCCGGTTCCCTGGGCCTCAAGTCTGGCCAGGGCCAGTATGTCCTGAATCAGATTATCCATACGATTTGCATGTTCACTGATAATTCTGATAAATGATTGTGCCTTCTCCCGATCATCGATACCACCGTCAAGCAGGGTTTCCGCATATCCCTTGATAGCGGTCAGGGGATTCTTTAATTCATGGGAGACATTAGTCACGAAGTCTTTCCGAATCTGGGCTAACTGCCTGATGTCCGTCACATCATGGAAGACAGCAATGGCCCCCTGTATGGTGTCAGCGGCAAAAAGGGGAACGATACGGACATCAAATACCCTCTCTCTCGGATAAGCAACCGGGATTTCCAGCCTCTGCGGAGCGCGCTCCTTTAGTAGAATCGTGAAAGCCTCCTGTAAAGGGATACTTCTGATAACCTCAACCGGCGGCCGGTCGGAAAAGTCCTGATCTATGGCAAAGGAATCTCGCAGGGCCTGATTCAACAGAATAATTCGGCCTTCTTTGTCCACCGCCATTATCCCGCTGGATATCCCCTTCAATATGGCCTCGTTCTTGCCTTTTTCACTGGTTATCTCCGCTATTTTTGTCTTTACCTGGCTGGAAAGAGAGTTCAATGCCTCGGCCAAAACACCCAATTCGCCCTGTGGAATTCTGCGAATCCTGTACTCAAAATCGCCCTCGGCCATCTTCCGGGCCGCAAAGGTCATTTCACCAAGGGGCCTGCTAAGCCCGTGGGCAATGACCAGATTGAGAAAAAAGGCCAGAATAAGCCCAACGGCCGCTGCCACTGAAAAGTACCTTTTGGTTGTCGCCACCTTTTCCTCAACGTTATCCAAAGGCAAGGCCAGGCGAACCACGTAAGCCGGAAGGCCGTCTTTTCTGGAAAGGGCGGCAGAGTATATCAACTTCTTCTTTAGTGTGGTGCTAAAACGTATGCTGGTGGCAAAACCCGTCTTCAGGGCCTCCGCAAATTCGGGTCGATGGGCGTGATTTTCCATAGCCCGGATATTTTTTTGCGGCACCTCCGAATCCCCGATCACTACCCCGTCCAGGCCGATAACCGTTATCCTGGGCTGAATAGTTCGCCCCATGTCTTTAACCATGGAGTCAATTTCGTAAGCGTGCAAAACCGGCCGGGGGTACTTTTCGAGGACGGTCTTTATTAAATAGGTCTTAGACTCCAGATTGGAGGAAACGCCGGCAATGAGCGTCTCCTTGAATACAAAACTTGCATAGAGCTGGGCAGCAGCAAATATCACCAGGATTACTGCCAGATAGGTAAGGAATAGTCTCCATTTAAACTGTTTCACCGGGAACTCTCTTCTTTAAAACGATACCCTACACCCCGCACTGTTTCAATGATCTGACCGGCAGCGCCCAGCTTTTGCCGCAGTCTTTTAATGTGGGTATCCACAGTGCGGGCATACCCGTCAAAGTGGTATCCCCACACCTGGTCAAGCAAAATCTCACGTGTCAGCACCCGTCCACGGCCCTTCAAAAGGGTGTGCAGGAGATTGAATTCGGTTACAGTGAGCGATACCGGACCCCCGTCAACCGTTACCAAGTGACGTTCCGGATCGACCTTAATCCCGGCGGCATCAAGTATTTTGGGAAGCGGCTCCGGGGGGCTGATTCGCTGCAAGACCGCCTTTACACGCAAGACCAGTTCACGCGGGCTAAAAGGTTTTACGATATAGTCATCCGCCCCTAATTCAAAACCTACCACCCGGTCTATCTCTTCACCCTTTGCGGTTACCATTATCACCGGAATATGGCGTGTTTTCTCATTACTCTTAAGATTCTTGCAGATATCCGTGCCGTCGGCATCCGGAAGCATAAGGTCCAGAAGGATGAGATCCGGCAGTCTCTTTTGGATCAGAGAATTTGCTGTGCGTCCGTCCTGGGCCCTGGCCGCTTCAAACCCTGCTTTTTCCAGGTTATAGGAAATCAGGCCGGAGATATCAGGCTCATCTTCAACGACAAGTATAAACGCCTTTTTATCAGCCATAATGATAACCACCGATCGCAGTCATTATTTTCCATCTATGTGTCAACCATGTGACAACATTAAATCTTCTTCATAGCGGCTTATTCTCATTGACAACTCAGGCTAATTTTAGTTAGTTAGGATGCATTCTGTCAATAAGAGAGATTTTTTATGCGTTTTAATGGCCGGGCTGCGCACGAAATCAGGGATATCTCGCTTACCCGTAATTATATCTCCCACGCAGAGGGATCAGTCCTTATTGAAATGGGAAATACCCGGATAATCTGCGCGGTATCGGTGGAAGATAAGGTGCCGAATTTCCTTAAGGGTAGCGGCACGGGATGGATTACGGCCGAATACGCCATGCTTCCCCGGGCCACCCTTACACGCAACTTGCGGGAGTCCACTCAAGGACGCGTAGGCGGCCGGACCCATGAAATCCAGCGACTTATCGGCCGCTGCCTGCGCTCGGTGGTTGCTCTTCCGGCCCTGGGAGAACGAACCTTCTGGGTGGACTGCGACGTCATCCAGGCCGACGGCGGGACACGCACGGCTGCCATCAGCGGCGCATACATCGCCCTCTATGACGCCCTTACTCTCCTGTATAACCGCGGTGAGATTATGGACATACCGGTACAAAATCACATAGCCGCTATAAGCGTAGGCATAGTAAAGGGAGAAGTCCTTCTTGATCTGAACTACGACGAGGATTCCCAGGCCGAAGTGGACGCCAATTTTGTTATGACCGACGACGAACGATTCGTCGAGATCCAGGTCTCTGCAGAGAAACGGCCCTTTTCCGCAGAAGAATTCGGAAAAATGGAACGAATGGCCGGTCAGGGGATAAAAAAGATTATAGAGATGCAGAAGGAAATAATCTCCCAAATCCGCCTGAGATAACAACAAAAATTTTCGATCCTTCCTTAGGCCCTGCACTTCCACAACAGTATTGCCAAAAGCTAACCACTAAACAGTTCAAGCGGCTTAAACCGCTCAAGCTGTTTGAACTGTTTAACCGGCTTGAACGGTTTAAATAGGTGTACTCTGTGGTTTCTTCTTAGGGATAGGGCCTTAATTTGTAATCCTCCGAATTAACCTGACCGATAAGTTATAATAACATGCTGATAATCCGGCAACCCCACCTTGATACACACGGAGGTGTAGCATGAAAGGCCAGCATAAAGATATCGAGGTAACGTCAACTGTAACTGAATTTTTCTATGAGCAGGTCAAAAATGCCATTCAGAAACAGAAAGTTTCTCTGTCTGAAATCTCTGAATGGTACGCCGTAAATCTCCTCTCCCGGTACGCCACCGCTTACGACTCAGACGTCAATGCCAACGAGCTTGACCTGGAAAAGACGCCGGTCTGTATCGTTTATCATGAGCTAATAAAACAGTCCCTGCCCCAAAGGATAAAAGGTTACAAGGCCATCGGTGACTTTACGCTGTTTACCTCCGGTTTTTTTTCAGACAGCTTAATGCGTAAGCTATTTGATATAGACTACTATATAGCCTTTGGCATAAAATCTTACAATGCGCTCTTCCACATCTATGACCATGAATACTGGGATAAAAATAAGAGTGTATTGTTCGCGGAGTTGACCGACAAGTTCAGAACATTTATTGATATCTTTGCGGAAGTAAGGGATACGACTGAGATAGAGAATAATGGCGGGCTTCTAAGATTGTACGAAAGATGGATAAGAACTCAAAGTCACCGGGATGAGGGCCTGTTAAGGGCCCAGGGAATTATACCGAATCATAATGCTGACCTCAAAACAATCCATTAATAACTGCTCCTTATCCCAGTATTTGCCAATCTGCCAATGTGGCCACCAATGATCCGATACGGATGGCCCCTTTTACCTTGACCGGGATGCGGCGTTCATCGTTGGTAAGCCAAACATAGACATCCCCCTTCCTTTGATACACCCCTTCGAAGAGCAGCTCCGGCTTTACTTTTATAGTGTCTACCTCTCCCAGCTTTGTCTGGAAGCGTTCCTTTTGGAGTACCTTCACCTGGACTGTATAGCTCTTTTTAGAGGCAAAAGTCTCCACAAAAACCGACTGTCCAATAGACATCGGCAGCGCCCTCATTATATAAAAAGATGATATCTCGTTATGCGCGGGTCTGGGGAGATCATAACTCACCGGGGCCTCGGCATCCTTTTCATATCGAACCTTCAGACCGGCCTGATCAAAAAACGCACGTTTAAGGCTTCTATAATTACCTTCTCTCTGCCGTATTACTATCCAGCGTGGAAGCATCTGCGGGCCGGAAACCTCGGTCACAAATATGTCATCCACCGGATAAAATAATGAAAAAAGTGGGGATGATTTAGCCACAGCAACTATACGCCTTTTATCGCCACCAATGTTATTGAATGTAAGGGTTATGCCCCCGGCCTTTATCCCAAACCATGTAAGGTCATAGATGATTCTTTCGTTTTTGGGGAAGGCTGTCTTGAGCAATGTCAGATCAGGAGAAGTAACATGAGGTTCAATTGCTGTATGGGCTACGAAAGCAACGGCAAATACAGATAGAATCGCTGCGAGAAGGACATATAAAAATTTCTGGCCGGCCATTATAAAGCCCTCTTCTCAATATTCGAAATGGCATCAAGTCCCGATATCAACAGCGTAACCAACATATAAGGGCATGGGTTACTGCCCCATTTATATTTTATCGGTCTCTTTCCCCTTTTTCTTTGCTTAGGCCAGGATAGAATAACCACCATCAACCACTATCGTCTGCCCGTGGATCATGGAGGCAAGATCACTGCAAAGCAAAAGCACTACGTTAGCCACATCTTCCGGCGTCGTCAGCCGCCCGGCAGGCGTGCGCTGCCGGGTATTATCGAGGATAATTTCCCGGGTAGGAAAGTGTTTTAAGGCCTCGGTATCCACGGCGCCGGCAGAGACCACGTTGGCATTGATTCCCCGCGGGGCCAGCTCTACAGCCAGATGGCGTACCAGAGATTCCAGGGCGGCCTTGGAGGACCCCACAGCAGCGTAATTCTCGATAGCCCGCACGGCCCCCAGGCTGGAAACGGCGATAATGCGTCCCCCGTTTTGCATTAATGGTATCGCATATTGTACCAGTGGGAGAAGGGCACGGGCGTTGATATTCATCGTCCACTGCCAGTGTTTTTCCGTAAGTTCAAGGGCCGGCTTGAGCACTCCTGAGGCCGCATTACTTATCAGTACATCCAGCCTTCCATACTCATTTTTAACCTGCTCGAATATGTTTTTGATGTCTTCATCGTCAGCCACATTAGCCTTGACGGTTAAACATCGCACCCCTCTGGAGCGGATAGAGTTGGCGGTATTTTCCGCTTCCTGGCGATGGCGAAAATAGTTGACCACCAGATTAGCGCCATTTTCTGCCAGCCTAAGCGCAATAGCCTTGCCAATACCCCGGGAACTGCCTGTAACCAGTGCAACCTTACCTTGAAGATCCAGCATATCCTACCCCGCTATCGTACAGATTAAAAATTTAGCTAGTGTTCATCCGGAAACTACTGCTTCCGGCCTACGGTCGGCCCAAGGCCGGATTCACGCTTTCAGCCATCAGCCATCAGCTCTCGGCAAAAAATCAAGACAAACAGCATGTTAAGCTGAGCGCTGATAGCTGAGCGCTGATTGCCCCCATCCGGAATTTTTGGATTTTCGGATGGAAATTAGTTACTATACACCATCATGTGTCGCGCAGCAATTTAATGAAAAAGTTCACACGATTTGTAGTTACTTAGGACAGCGCCGAAGAGAAAATTAGACTCTATGGGAGGTCTAACTGGAGTTTCCTGATTTTTTAGAAAACCCTCATGTTTCTGAGCGAAACTTGCTGGAGCAGAGGGGTATCCATCGAGGGCGAGCAGGAAGGGGAAAGTCCGCATTAGGCGGAAAGGGGCAAGCATTCCCCACCTGCGATCTCCGAAAGGGTCGCTGCGCAAGCCGTGAAGCGAAAAAAATAGGGGGTCATTGAGGAATGTAGAATTATCAATAAGATCATAGCATATAGGAAGGAGAAGATAACAAAGCCAGTAAATTGACATAAATTCTAAAAAACTGTATATCCTTAGTCATTCCTTACGAATTTGAACATGCATAGCGAGTGTATTCCCCGCTGCTTGCGGCGGGGTTAGCGAGCGAATACTATGCTTTTTACTTTACATACGGAGATTTCCCGCAGCTTGTTGCGGGGAGCTTCAATCACATAAAAACAACTATGTCTGATAAGAATATTCAGAAAATATTGCAACCGGTAATCCTGGCCGGCGGGAGCGGGTCACGGCTCTGGCCTTTATCCCGCCAGATGTATCCAAAACAACTCTTAAATCTCGTGGGTAACCGCACCATGCTGCAGGATACGATCCTGCGGGCAGTAAATATCCCCGGAGCGGTAACGCCTATGGTCGTGGTGGGCAAGGAACAAAACTTTCTGGTTAAAGATCAGTGCGCCGAACTAAACCTCCCGATCAGCCCTTATATTATCCTGGAACCTCTTCCCCGCAGCACAGCGCCGGCCATAGCTGCGGCCGCCCTGCTCTCCCGAGACATCTCCGGCGATGGCGCTGTATTGCTCGTCCTTCCCGCCGATCATCTTATCAAGAAGATACCGGCATTTCATGAGGCAGTGGCACAGGCCGTGGATCTGGCCGTTAAGGGGGATTTAGTCACCTTTGGCATCATGGCCGACCGGCCGGAGACCGGCTACGGTTATATCAAAAAAGGGGAAGGCTTTAAGGTGAGCGCCTTTGTCGAAAAGCCGGATATGGCTGCGGCCGGGCGCTATGTAAAAGAAGGCAACTACTACTGGAACAGCGGCATGTTCGCCTTTTTAATCGGCCGCTTTCTGGAAGAAATGGAAAAACATGCCCCCGACATCCTGCGCCAGGCAGAATTATCCGTGGCCCGGTCCGAGGACGACGACGGATTTATCCATCTGGACCTGGAGGCATTTAATGACTGCCGCTCTGAATCCATCGACTACGCTCTGATGGAAAGGTCAGACTGCGTTGCCGTCGTACCGGCGGACCTGGGCTGGAGTGACGTAGGCTCCTGGGCGGCCCTGTACGAGGTCATGAATAAGGACGCCCAGGGAAACGCCGTCCATGGTGATGTGATCCTTAAAGGCGTGGCTAACAGTCTCATTCATTCCGAAGGAAGGCTGGTGGCCGCCATAGGCCTGGAAAACATGCTTGTGGTCGAGACCCACGATGCAGTCCTGGTAGCGCCTATGGACCGCTCGCAGGAGGTCAGAAAGATAGTCCCGGATCTAAAGGCCGCAAATCGCCAGGAATATCTCCTGCACCAGACTGCCCACCGTCCCTGGGGGACTTACACGGTGCTTGAGGAACATCCCGGTTTTAAAATCAAGCGTATTACTGTAAAACCCGGGGCGCGGCTCTCGCTCCAGATGCACCATCACCGTTCCGAGCACTGGATTGCAGTACGGGGCACAGCCCGGGTGACCAGGGGCGAAGAGGTCTTTCTGCTGAGGGAAAACGAATCAACCTATATCCCGGCCGGAGAAAAACACAGGCTGGAAAACCCCGGAATCATAACCCTCGAACTAATAGAAGTGCAAAACGGCTCTTACCTGGGTGAAGACGACATCATCCGGTTCGACGATCAGTATGGCCGGCTGGCCAAAAGCTGATGCCATATATCATTTCTCATTAACACGGCTGAAAATCTTTACCCCAAAATAGATATAATGCAATCCGGACAACACGGTAAGCGCCGTGGTCAACCATATCAGGGTAGCCCGCATCTGCCATATAACCGCCCAGAGTTCCCTGCTCAAGATAACAAAAACGGTTATTATCTGTAACAGGGTGGTGATCTTGCTTATTATGCTCGGTCTTATAGCCACCTCGGAACCACTGACAAACAACATAGCTATACCCAGGACTATGATTACGTCCCGGCTGACGATTATTACAGTCAGCCAGCTCGGCACAAGCTCCAGGGTGGCCAGGGTTATAAAAGTAGCGGACAGGAGCAGTTTGTCTGCTATTGGGTCCAGATAAGCGCCCAGAGTGGTTTTCTGTCTCAGGTAACGCGCCAGAAAGCCATCCAGTCCATCGCTCAACCCGGCGAGCGCGAAGACAGCCAGCGCCTTATTAAAAGAGGCGTCTAAAAGAAGTATGATTAATACGGGCGTTAGCAATATGCGTATGACGGTTATCAGGTTGGGAAGATTCATGGGCTTTATCTTTGTCTCTGTCCGCATTGGGCGACGATCGCGCCACAGAACAGAAGCACACACGCCGAATAGTAAAAGGCGAACAATATTACGATGGCCGTCTTGAATGAACCGAATACAGTGCCGTATCTCTCAGTGGCCAGGGCGTATGAAATAAAGATGCGCATGGCCGTTTCCCACAGGATAGTGCCGAGCACGCCGCCCAATAAGGCATACCTGAACGACACCTTGGCCGCCGGAACGAATTTATAAAGGGCGGTAAATGAGACAATTACCAGTAAAATGGGCACGATGCGCCCTATGCCCATCTCTACCACTGACGGAGTCACGAAAGATCCTCCGACAATCTCCACCTGAAACCGGCTCATGGCCTTCAAGATAGTAATAATAACTACAGATCCAAAAAGAAGAGAACCCATAACGGGGATCATAATCAGAGAACAAAAAACCGAATGGATAAAATGACGCCCCTTGCGGGTCTCAAATATCTCACCAAATGCCCTTTCCAGTGAATGAAAAATCAAAGTGGCCGTCCATAGGAGAAAACCGAAGCCGAGCCAGCCCAGCGAACTGCTATGAATGGTAATGTTTCTCAATTCTTCAAGAAAAAAATCCGCCAGATAAGGCCGGATTTGCTTCAGGAGCATGGTTACGCCGCGGACAAATTCCTCAGAGGCACCCATGACCGTGCCGACCATATAAATCGCCAAAAAAAGGAACGGGAAGGCGGATAATACGGAATAAAATGAAACAGAGGCGGCAAGATCAAAGCCGTCCTTCCTGAGGAAGGTCTTAACTGCGCCACACAATACACGCCATCCCGTACGAACTATGCCCATCGAATCGGCCTTTTTTTAATTTGGAGCTGTCAGCCCTCAGCCGTCAGAACTCGGCATGTCTGTTGTCCGTTATCCGTTCCGTTGCCTGACATTTTCTTTCGGTAAACGGTCAACGGTGAACGGTGGACCGACTATTATGCTAATAGCTGAAAGCTTATATTACTTCACCCGTTCTATGTAGCTATGGCTGCGCGTATCGACCTTCACCTTATCATCTACATTTATAAAAAGGGGCACCTGTATAATCGCGCCGCTCTCCAAGGTAGCCGGCTTGCTGCCGCCGCTGGCAGTGTCACCCCTTAACCCCGGTTCGGTGTCGGTCACGGTCAATACCACAAAGGTCGGCAGATCCACACCAATAGGTTGGTCCTTATAGTAGAGGATCTTGACTACAATCCCGTCATGAAAAAAATCCCTGGCCTCGCCTAACTGCCCTGCCGTTAAAAAGGGTTGTTCATAGGTCTCATTGTCCATCATGTGATAATTATCTTCCTCATCTTTATACAAAAACTGCATCTCCCGTTCCTGCAGGTCCGGACGCTCTACCCGCTCCCCCGAGCGAAAATTCTGGTCAACGACCCCTCCGGTCAGCATGTTTCGCAGTTTGGTCCGCACGAAGGCGCCGCCCTTGCCCGGTTTGACATGCAAAAAATCCACAATCTCATAAGGTTTGCCTTCCCACTCGATTCTCAAGCCTTTTCGAAAGTCCGATGTCGAATACATTATTCCCTCTACCTCTTTCCTTCAGATTTTCTTTTCTTTTCCTCGAAACTATAAATAACCTCGTTCGGTCTGACAAGCCCTAAATCCCTGCGGGCTATCTCTTCCCTATAGCTGCGGTCTGTCTTGATGCGCCTTATTTTTTCACTTAGTTCCTTGTTTCGTTTTAACAATTCTGCGTTTAGTTTTTGCAATTTTTTATTGTTCTCCTCCAGCTTCCGGAGATAAAAAATCCCTCTGGCGGAAAATAAAATATAGGCCAAAAAAAGCGCCAGGCAGAATACCGCCAGAAACCAGCAGAGCTTATTGCCCGTGATCCACTTCCGGTAGGATCTCTTCCGCATAGTTAACCCGCTATCTTATCCTTCAGACCTATCTTGCACGTTAGCATAGACAGCAAATCTGAGAAGCCTTCTCTGCCTGTCAACCCCTCAATAAAAAGGCCTATCAATTCCCGGTACTTTCCAATGAGACGAAAATTTGCCCGGGGATGGCTGTAGAGCAGCCTGGCTACGCGCTCGGCTACCGCAAACTGGGGATGGAGTTCTGTCCTTATCCGGCGCTCATAACTGCTTAAGGCCCGGGAAGGGTCTTTACTATGCTCAATAAGACAGGCGGCCAGGATCAGGCCGCTCCATAGGGCATAATAGATCCCTTCTCCGGTTAATGGATTAACCAGCCCGGCCGCATCACCGATCAACGCTGCGCAATTACTGACCACTTTCTTCTTGCGATTCTCGGCTGTAGAAAGGGGAATCTGGTAGCCGTTAATCGTCGCCGGCTTCTCTCCGGTTAAAAGTCCATGACTGGCAAACAGGTTGGAAAACGCCTGCTTCAGTCTGTGCCCACTGACCCCGGAATCAGCTATCCCCACCGAATATGAGGGGCGCCTGGGAAATATCCAGCCATACCCAAAATCAACCCATCCTACATCAATCCAGATACGACTTTCCGGTCGAGGATGCGCCGGGACATAGGACATCCTGCTTATACCTGTTTCCGCCTCCAGCGCAAGAGAGCTTGAATGTCCATATTCCTCTCCCAACCTCCTGGCTACGATGCCCTGTATCCCATCCGCTCCGACCAGAACCCGGCCGCGGTAACCACCCGTTTTGGTCTCAACCGATACGCCGTTCTCGCTCTCGGTTAATGAAATAGCCCCCTCTCCCTGGCGTACAATAGCGCCGGCCTCGACCGCCTTTGCCGCCAGAAATTGATCGAACCTTTCCCGGCGGACAATATAGGCAAAGGGATCTTTTAACCTATATACGATCTCGTCCTGCCCTTTGAAGGTAAAGGCCGCTTCATTTATAGTATGCTCAATCACCGGAGATATAGAAAAAGGCAGGATAGCATCTACCTTTCGGGACAGACAACCACCACAGGTCTTGGATCGTGGATGTACCCGCTTATCCAGGGCCAGAACAGACCACCCGGCCCGGGCCAGGGTATAGGCAGTGATGGCCCCCGCCGGCCCCAAGCCCACCACTACACAGTCAAACAGAGTCTCTCCCATGCGCTCCTGTACGACATTAAGTAACATAAAACTATATATCTGACAATTACTTCTTGGCATCGGTCTTGTCATTTCCGCCTACCTGCGGCGGATAAACTCCAGCAGGAATTCAGAGGCTATGGGTACAAAAGGGAAGATTTCTGTTAAAAAAATAGGAGATAAGGGATTAACAATTCCCGAATTAGTTCCGATACGGTCTTATATAAATATCGCTTAGCTCGCAACAATCGTATTAATCATTTTGATTACTTATGGAAAACAAAGACATTCGCTACATAATAAATAACCGGATAACGTCGTTGCCCACGCTGCCCACGGTTGTCGCCAATATCCTGACCCTGGTGCAAAAAAATTCCTCCTCAGCCCGGGATGTGGCTGCCTATATATCCCAGGATCAGGCTATATCTTCGGCTGTTTTAAAGATTGCCAACTCGGCCTATTACAATCTTTCGGGTAAGGTCGAGGCCATAGACCGGGCGGTGGTGGTCCTCGGCTTCGAAACCGTCAAAAATCTCGCACTCGGGACCAGTGTCTTTTCCAACTTAAAATCCGATGAGGGCGGCGTTTTCGATCGGGAGGGGTTCTGGATACACGCCATAGGGGTGGGCACGGCGGCAAATATGATCTCCAGAGAAATCTTGAAGTCCAACGACCCATCCTTCTTCGTCTCCGGCCTCTTCCATGACCTGGGCAAGATAATTTTTGACCGCTATCTAAACGACATATATATACCCGTCGTAAGGCAGGCCAAAGAAGAAGGGAAGCCGCTCTATAGCCTGGAGAAAGAGGTATTCGGCCTTAACCATGCGGAGGTGGGCAGTATGCTCCTCACCCGCTGGAAAATCCCGTCAGCCATAATTAACCGCTTGAAATATCACCACAACCTGGAATCGTGCCCGGCCGAATATGCCATAGAGACGGCGGTAATCGTAACGGCCAACTATTTGTGTCATTTAAAAAATATAGGATTATCTCTGGTCCCGGAAATAAACTTAAGCGAAACAGCCTTTAAGGCATTGCAAATTAAACCGGATCGCCTGGTTCAACTGGGCGAAAAACTAGAAGAGATGCGGGAAAAAATCAACGGTTTTGTGCAGTCCATGCAATAATGAAAAAGATGCAGGAAGTAGAATCTCTCAGGTTACAAAATGCACACCTCCAGCGTGCCCTCCAGGAGACTACCATAACCCTCCAGGAGAAGATCATCGAACTGTCCGTAATCAACCGGATAAGCGCCTGTCTGGAACATATCCACGACCTTCAGTCGCTCTGCGAAAAGGTGGTAACCATTATCGCAGAAGAGACCGTGGCTGAAAACTGCTCTATTATGCTATTGGATAACGAACAGTCCCGGCTTTATCTCCTGGCTGCCAATGACCAGATGGACAAAAGGTACCTTCTGGACAGTAATGCTATCGGGGACAAAGAAAAGCGCCACTACTCCTTCAGCGTGGGTGAAGGTGTGGCCGGCACGGCCCTTAAAGAAGGCAGAACCATCTATATCCATGACACTGCCGCATCGGAATTCTTTACGGAGGTAGATTCAAGCCGCATCAAAGTTCGGTCCCTCCTGGCTATCTCCCTGGTCGTCAACGAAAAGGCAATGGGAGTCATTAACTTAAGTCACCCTGATATAAATGCCTTCACAGACAACGACGTCAGAATCATGCAGATGGTGGCTAATTTTACCGCCGCAGTAATCAACAATGCCCTGTTGTATAACGAATTATCTCTAAAAAATAACTCCCTGGAAAAGGCTCTGGAAGAACTCTCGGCGGCTCAAGCTGAACTCCTCGAGGCCCAGAAAATGGAAAGTCTGGGCATAATGGCGGGCGGCATCGCCCATGACTTTAACAACATATTGGTAGGTATCCTGGGCTATGCCTCTCTCCTCAAAAACTTTGTAGCACAGGACGCAAAACTCTATAAATACATCGACACTATTGAGAGTTCAGCATCGCGCGGCGCACAACTGACTCAGCAACTGCTGCTCTTCGCCCGGTCTAAAAAGACCGCCCTTGAGCCTACCAACCTCAATACCGTCATCAGGGAGGTTTTGGCCCTTTTCTCCACAGGCGTGGATAAAACAGTAACCATAGAAAAAAATCTGGCCCCGGATATATGCATGGTGAATTGTGACAGCGGCCAGATGCATCAGGCCCTGTTAAATATCGTCATTAATGCCCGGGACGCCATATCTGAAAACGGCAGGATAACCATAACCTCCGGCAATGTCTATGTAGAGGATACTTCTTTCCCTTCTTTGCAGGGTCTTGTCCCTGGAAACTATGCGCTTGTTTCCATAGCTGACAATGGCCAGGGGATGAATAAGGAGACCGTGGCGAAGATCTTCGATCCCTTCTTTACCACCAAAGAAAAGGGGAAGGGCACCGGACTCGGCCTTTCCATGGTGTATAACATAATAAAAAAGCATCGGGGAGCCATAGAGGTAAACAGTGAAATAGGAAAGGGCACCACTTTTAATATCTACCTGCCCTATTCTTCTGCGCAAAAGACGCCGGGCAGACCCTTAGAACCCTTAGAAGATAAAGCTGACCATCCACAGGGTCATGGAACGGTTTTGCTTGTGGATGACGAGGAAGTAATAAGGGAATTTTCCACCGAAATCCTGTCCGCGCACGGATATCAGGTCATAGCCTGCCGGAACGGCAGGGAAGCTTCAGAAATCTATGCCGCATCTCCGGGAAAAATCGACCTGGTCATCTTGGACCTAATCATGCCGGTCATGGACGGGAAAGAAACGCTGGCTGCCCTTAAAAAGATCCATCCGCAGGTAAAGGTTGCCATCTCCAGTGGTTACGCTGAAACCAAGGAACTGAAGGGATTGGAAGGCGAAATATGCGCCTTTATCCACAAGCCATATAAGCCCGCCGAGTTATTAAAAAAGGTTCGGGAGGTCTTAGATAAGGAATGAGCTTTTAGCACTCAGCTAGCCGGTCCACCGTTCACTGTTGACCGTTTACCGAAAGAAAATATCGGACAACGGTTAACGGATAACGGACAACCGACATGCTGAGAGCTGACGACTGATGGCTGAAGGCGTAAATCCGGAACGGTAGTTCCGGATGAACAATAATTCGTTATGATTCTCTGGATTTCTCTACGATCCTCTTAAGAAAATCATAAACGGGCGAAGCCAGTCCATAGATAACCACTCCAATCCAGCAGACACCAAGGAAGGTAAAGGTAACCAGGGTAAGAATCTGAACGTAACCTGAGTCCTTCATCATGTTATGTATTTATCGGCACATCCCGGAATAACTTGAATAAATGACTGTGCTACCTGGCCTATATGAGGTTATAACCCCCTACTTTCACCTGAAATTCCCCTGTAGTTCCCTTTTCCTTTTCCCTGAGAAAATATCCAAGATGTCCACCTCTGGCGGATGTTAAAGATACGCCGTAGGAGTACGAATATGTCTGGGTGCGGAAGGGGGGCGTAGGGATATTTAAACACCGCAGCCCGCCTACGACGGACGGCGAATCTCCGTATGCAAGACAAAATACATCGTATCCGCTCGCTAACCCCGCTGCAAGAAGCGGAGAATACGCTCACTATGCATGTTCAATCTTTTTGGCCTCGTCAATCAACATGACGGGTATATCGTCCTTGATTTCATAAAGGAGCTTGCACTTATCACAGATCAGGCCGTCCTTGGTCTCGTTCAATCTGACATTGCCCTTGCATTTAGGACAGGCAATGATGTCTAAAAGTTCCTTGCTAATCATGACAACTCCTTAATTGGACGTCCGCCTGGGCGGACTGATACACGCAGAAAAAAACATAACAAAATTTATTATAATCTACCCACCTATATTTCAGTCCTTTTCAGTCCTTCGGCAATAGGTTGATCCTGTTCCATATCGCCTGCGAAACCTCTTCCACCTCAATTGTATTCATGCATCTCGGATCAGTACACTTTTTTTTGAAGCAGGGACTACAAGGCAGTTCCTTGCGAATAACCACATGACTATCCCCGAATGGTCCGGTTCGACAGGGGGCGGTAGGACCAAAAAGGGCCACGACAGGCGTCCCCACAGCCGCGGCGATGTGCATGGGGCCGGTGTCCGTCGTCACCATCACCCGACTGAGGCTATAGAGATAAGCCAGTTCCCTTAAGTTGGTCCGGCCGCAAAGATTAACTGCCCTCTCCTGCATCTGTTCCATAATCGACTGAATCGCAGCGTCATCTTCCTTGCCACCGGTAAAAATAACCGGGAGTTTAAACTCCCTTATACAATGATCGGCCAGCCGGGCAAACTTTTTTTTATCCCAGAGTTTGCTGTCCCACTTGGCTATGGGGTTAATGGCCACAAAAGGCCCCTCGATACCTTCTCTTTCCAGTATTCGCTTTACAGACTCTTTATCAGCGCTCGAAACAGGAATCGGAAAGTAATAACCATTTGGCTGCGCCTCCAGGTATCTGGCCAAATTCATGTAACGCAGAATAGCATGTTCTTCGATATCATAAGGAGGAATTTTTTCATTTAGAAAGATAGAGCTCCCCTCATCTCCCCGGGCGTAGCCGATTTTTCGCTTGCCCCGGGCGAGAAAGATCAATAGCCCGCTCTTTAACAGGGAGTGCAGGTCGAGAACGACATCGTATTCAGTATCTCTTAGCTCACGAACGAATGATTTTATCTCGCTTATAGCCCTTTTTTTATTGCCTGCGTGGCTGAGGACCTTAAGCCAGCTTTTGCGTTTGGAGACAATCAGGCGATCCAGCAAAGGATGGCCTTCGAGTAAACTGGAGGCAGCTTCCTCTACAAGCCAGGCGATGTGGGCTGAGGGAAATCTCTGGCGCAGAGCGTAGAGGACAGGAAGGGAATGGACTACATCACCGATAGCGCTTAGTTTGACAATAAGGATATTCATTTTTACCGCAGAGATCGCTGAGACCGCAGAGCATCAGGAAAATTATTAACAATTCTCTGGATGCCGTCTTTTAATATTCGAACATTAAAGTTGATTAATAAGCCGATGTTACAGTGAGATAGCTTCAAGTAAGAGATCAATTGTGCTTTATGAATAGGCAAAAGCCTTTCAACTGATTTAAGTTCTAAGATGATCTCATTTTCTATTACCAAGTCTAAACGATAACCACAATCGAGTCTTACTCCTCGATAAATGATAGGTAGTGGCTTCTGGTGTTCTACTTTTAGACCGGCATGTGTAAGATCGTACACCATACATGCTTCATAGGCAGATTCAAGAAGCCCTGGTCCCAATGCACGGTGGACATCGACCGCTACGCCAATAATCGTCTCTGTTATTTTGTTTAGCCTTTCTTCTTTATTCATCTCTGCGGTCTCTGCGCGCTCTGCGGTAAATACTTTTTTATGTCCTGGAGTATCCACTCGGCCGCTTCCAGCAGGTCTTCGGCCACAAAATCCGGCTTTGTAGGATTCGAGTCTCCCTGATACATCAACTCCCCTCTCCCGTAACCGGTGAGTACCAGGATGCCTTTGGCCCCGGCATTATGGGCAAGCTCGATGTCCAGAAAGCGGTCGCCTACCACATAAGATTTCGAGAGATCAATAGCCAGCTCTTGAGCCGCTTTTTTTAATAAGCCGGTTTTGGGCTTGCGACAATCGCAGGCCACCCGGTAAGAAGGAACAACGGCCTCGCGGTGATGCGGGCAGTAATAAATCCCGTCAAGGCGCGCATTCTGTTCTTTCAGGATGTCTATCATCTTATTGTTCACTTTTATGATTAATCCTTCCGGGAAATATCCCCGGGCCGGGCCGGATTGATTGGTAGCCACAACCACCTTTAATCCGCTATTATTTAAGAGCCTTATGGCCTCGGCTGCACGCGGGAGGATTTGAAACCGCGAGAGGTGGTTGATATATCCCATCTCCTCGTTAATTGTCCCGTCCCGATCCAGAAAGACACCGATATTCAACTTCTATACCTCTCTAACATCCTCAAGGTGGCCATATAAACCTCTTTTGTTGTAATCTCCTTCATACAGCGAAAGTCTGACGGACAGACCGTTTTCAGACAAGGGCTGCAATCCATATCCCTACGTACGATCACGGCCCGGTCTGAAAATGGTCCGGTAGTCACCGGATTGGTAGAGCCGAAGATGGCCACCATGGGAATATGCTGAGCTGCGGCTACGTGCATCAGGCCTGAATCGTTGGTAATGAAGACCCGGCAACAGGCCATCAAGGCCATTGCCTGGCCCAGGGTGGTCTTTCCTGCCATATTGATCACGCTCCCCGGGGCCGCGGCTAAGGCCCCCTCCCCTACTTTTCTATCCGCATTAGTCCCGAAAATGACTACATCGGCATCCGCCTGTCTTGTAAGCATCCTGGCCAATTCTACAAAACGTTCCGGCAGCCACCTTTTGGCCGGGCCGTAAGATGCCCCGGGATTGATGCCGATCAGTTTATTTTCATCTGAAAATCCCCCTGTATCCCCCTTTTTTAAAGGGGGAATTAATGGGCCCCCGTCCTTCCCCAAAGGGGGACTTAACGTATTCCCCCCTTTAGTAAAGGGGGGTGAGGGGGGATTACTTTCATTGTCCTTTGTGTCGCCATGCGACATGTGTGTTTCATTTTTTACTTCCGCATCGAGGAGCGCCTTCCGTGCCCAGGCGATATCATCAGGTGCGGGGTTTAAAAAGAGTTGCGGATTTTGCTCCACTTCCAGGCCCAGGCCCTCCAGCATACGGAGATAGTAATAGACCTGATGTATCTTCTTTGTCTCTTTTTTCAGAGGTACGCCATGTGTAAGCAAAAGACTTCTCGCATCTGTATTATAACCGGCCCGCCTTGGGATGCGCGCCAGATAGGCCAACCAGGCCGCTTCAAAGGCATTTTGCAGTAGAATAGCCAAGTCAAAGCCTTGTTCAGCCAGTTCCCTGGCCAGACGTACCTGCCCATGCAAACCCCTGTGGCTATGCATGCTGTCATAACCAATAATGTGATCAATACAGGGATTGGCCGCAAAGACATCTTTGACCCAGGGCTTGGCTAGGATGGCTATCTTCGCATGAGGGAAATTCTGTCGGATGGCCTGAATGGCCGGGGTGGTCATTATGGCGTCGCCAATCCAGTTGGTGGATCGGATAAGGATATTCTTAATGTTTTTGTCTTGCCTTAGTTGCATTAGATGCCCATACACTCATCAATAAAAGGCGCAAAATCAGATTCAAAGATAAATTCTGTCTTTAATACTCCGATAGGAATCTTTGATTCAATCGGTTTTTCAATTTTAACGGCGTCTTTTTCTGTCGTGATTATAAATTCCGCGCCTTTCCCGGCAGCCCTCTCCTCGATCTTTTCCAGGTCACCTCTATGATAATCATAGTGGTCAGGGTAATCCATAAAATCAATCGGATCAATACCTAAACGAATCAGCATCTTCCGGAAAGACTCGGGGTGGGCTATACCGCAAAAGGCAAGGGCCTTTTTTCCAGCTAACAATCCCCCAAATCCCCCTGTATCCCCCTTTTCCAAAGGGGGAATGGATGAATTCCCGTCTTTTTCCAAAGGGGGGCTGAACGTATTCCCCCCTTTAGTAAAGGGGGGTGAGGGGGGATTATTTTCATTGTCCTTTGTGTCGCTGTATGACATGCGTGTTTCATTTAATAAATAAAATGAAATCGGCTTACAGCAGCTTACAAAAACCGGTTTATCGGGGAATCTTTCCTGCAAAAAGAGCCGTTGTTTCTCCATGACAGACCCAGCCCCTTCCTCCGCATAGGTCAAAATAAAGGCATCCGCACGCCTAAGCGCTGAAAGGGGTTCGCGTAAGGTTCCAGCCGGAAATACACGCCCATTTCCAAAGGGATTGACCGTCCGGAGAAGCAGGAGATTTAGATTTCTGGCCAATGCCAAGTGTTGGTAGCCATCGTCAAGCAAGACCACATCAGGGCTGAAATTCTCTATGGCCCTCATCCCCACCGGGAACCGCTTTTTACCGATAAGAAGCGGAATACCCGGAAGACTGCTGGCCATCATGAACGGCTCATCTCCGGCCTCATCCGAACCAAGGAGGGTGCGCCGGCCGTCAGAGACGACGGATACGGTGCCCTTATTTTTTGCCTTATAACCCCGGCTCACTATGGCAACCTTTTTACCCTTGCCTTGCAGGTATCTGGCCAGCCATATAGTCAGGGGCGTCTTTCCCGTACCCCCCAGTGTCAGGTTGCCGATGCTGATGACCCGGCAGGGCAGACATCGGGTCTTAAAGAGACCAAAGTCATAAAGTCTCGCTCTCAATCTCATGATCTGGCCGTACATATAGCCAAAGGGTAAGAGTAGAGTTACGAGTTGCGAGCTTCGGGTTTCGAGTTTTGGGTTCATTAATGCTTAATGCATTGTTCCTTTAGGGTTCGATTTGCGCAGGAAAGTTTCAGAAATAAGGTCCACGGCTTTCTCAACTGCGCCTCTATTTTCTTCAATTACCTGAAAGGCCCTCTCCCCTGCCTTTTGGGCCAAAACATCGTTAGACAGGATAAGTTCTAAAATAGTTACAAGTTCGTTTTCACTATTCACCATGTAGCCACCACCCTTCTTTATAAGAGCCGCGGCCGCCTCTTTAAAATCCTCTGTGTGAGGCCCGAATACGACCGGCCTGGCATGGGCAGCGACCTCCAGGACGTTATGTCCCCGTTCCGGCACCAGACTGCCGCCGATAAAGGCTACCGTGGCCAGGGCATATAATTTCGAAAGTTCCCCAAGGGTGTCAAGAACAACTACCTGCACCGTGTTACTTTCCGGCAGCCCCGGGAGTTCAGTCTTTTTATAGGCATCAAGACCGGCAGATTGTGTCAGCCTCTTCACCTCATCTGCCCGCCCCGGGTCTCGCGGAGCCAGCAAGAGAAAGAGATCAGGATAAGTAAGAATTAACTTAGCATAGGCCGAAAGGATTATCTCCTCTTCTCCCGCGTGGGTGCTGCCGGCGATAAAGACTTTACTTCCAGGAGGTATGTGCAGATTACGTCTTAACTCCCCGGCCTCCTTTTCTCCGACCTGCACGCCCTCCTGATCAAATTTCAGATTACCGATCCTGTATATCTTCCGGGGACTTATTCCAAGCTCTATCATCCTTTCTTCGTCGGCGTGTGACTGCATGACAATTTTGTCTATTAAAGAAAAAATAGGGCCAAAAAACAGGCTGAACCTTTTATAGCGAATAAAAGAAGACCCGGATATACGGCCATTAAGCAAAATAATCGGTGTCCCACGGCGTGAAAGGGCGCTCAGCATATTGGGCCACAGGTCCGTCTCAATCAGGACAAAAAGGTCAGGTCTGACGCCTTTAACTACCTGCCGCACCGACCAGAACAGGTCGAGGGGATAAGTAATCAGGTAGACCATGTCACCGAGTTTTTGCCGTGCGATACCCGCGCCCGTGGCCGTGGAGGTAGAGTAAATTATCACCCAATCCGGAAATCGCTGCCGTATCTCCCTGACCAGGGCTATTGAAGACATCACCTCACCCACGGACAGGGCGTGAATCCATATCCTGGGGCCGGAGTCATTTGCCGCATCCATAGAAGGAAGGTGCAGCCCCAGCCGGTTCAAAATCCTCTGTCTGTACTTTGACGTAAAGGCTATTCTAAGCAGGATGAACGGCAGGAATATGGCAAGGAATGCTAACTGGAGAAGATTATATAATAGGAACATCTGTTTTTTAAAAAGTACCTACCTGTGCATTAGAGAGAATCTCAAATGTCAAATCCCAAAATTCAAACAAATGTCAAAGTTAAAATGAGCAGACTTTGGTATTTAGGTATTTGGATTTAATTTGAAATTTGATATTTGGCATTTTTGTTATTAAGCTTGGAGGTCCCGCTCTCAGTAGCTTCCATATCCAATTCATCCCGGAATTGCATATCGTGCAATTTACGATATTCGCCGCCCAAGGCC
The DNA here is from genome assembly GCA_040754095.1 of Thermodesulfobacteriota bacterium. Classification (GTDB taxonomy): domain Bacteria; phylum Desulfobacterota; class QYQD01; order QYQD01; family QYQD01; genus QYQD01. Next base: position 161,367 of record JBFMFO010000002.1, read on the forward strand.
AAAAGCTCATCATGCTTTCCTTCTTCCACGATGGCGCCATCCTTGATAACGATAATCCGGTCAGCATTTCGAATAGTGGAGAGCCGATGGGCAATTACCAGGGTTGTCCTTCCCTGCATCAAATTATCCAGGGCCTTCTGCACCTCAAGTTCGGACTCGGTATCCAAAGAAGATGTGGCTTCATCCAGAATTAAAATAGGCGCATTTTTAAGAAGCGCCCTAGCAATGGAAATCCGCTGTCTCTCGCCACCGGAGAGCCTGACTCCCTGTTCACCGATTGCGGTATCCCATCTCTGAGGTAACCTCTCAATAAAATCGTAGGCATAGGCGGCACGAGCGGCCTCTATTATCTCCCCTTCAGACTTTCTGACGTCGCCATAGGCTATGTTGTTACGTACCGTGTCATTGAAGAGGATCGTCTGCTGGGTCACTATGCCTATTTGGGAACGGAGAGAAGATATAGTAACATCCCTGATGTCTGTGCCGTCAATATAAATTGCGCCATTGGTTACGTCATAGAAACGGGGAATAAGGTTTACCATTGTGGTCTTGCCCCCGCCGCTCATGCCCACGATGGCCAGGATTTCCCCGGCCCTCACCTTAAGATTTATGTCCTTGAGTACAACAGTCTCGTCATACTTAAAAGACACATTTTTAAACTCAATATTCTGCCGGATAGGCGGCAGCGCTACAGCGTTATTTTTGTCTTTTATCTCAGCAGGCGTATCTAAAAGGTCAAAGACCCGGATAGCGCCCGCCACCCCCTGCTGTATCGCACTGTTCGCGCCGCTTAGGTTTTTTACCGGTTCATACAGCATTATCAGGGCCGTCAAAAACGAGAAAAACGTACCCGGCGTTGATTCGCCTTTTATGACTTGTAATCCTCCGTACCACACTATAAAGGCAATTCCGATACCGCCCAATAATTCCATAAGGGGATGGGCGACGGCCTTTACCTTAACATCGCTCATAATGATGTCGTAAAGTCTTTTAATCTGCCTTCGGAATCTCTTGATTTCATACTCCTCCATAGTAAAGGCCTTTACGATACGACTGCCGGTAATTCCTTCATGCAGCAATACGGTTACATCTCCCACAATCTGCTGGTTTTTGGTGCTGATGTTACGCAGTTTCCTGCCGAATTTAACGATAGGAATTACTGCGGCAGGAAATATAGTCATGGCCATAAGCGCCAATCTCCAATCCTGATAGAAGATAACAAAGGTCAACCCGATTACAGTGAAGGCGTCCTTCAAGATGCCGACAACGACATTTGAAACCGCACCTTGAATCATGCCTACGTCGTTTAAAACTCGTGAGATAAGGACTCCGGTCGGCGTACGATGAAAATAGGATAGGGATAGGCTATTCAAGTGCCTGTATACCGCTTCCCTGAGATCCGCCACAATCTTTTGTCCCACGGAGTTTATAAGGTAAAAATAACCATAGTAAAAAATACCCTTGCTCAAGAAAAGAAAAACTATGGCCAGCGGAATCAAATGGATCATGGTCATGTCTTTCTTAAAGAAGACCTCATCCAGCATGGGCTTTACTACATAAGCCGTGGCTGAAGTAAGAAGGGCCACGCCCACCATGCAGATCATGGCTACGGCCATTCTCTTCCAGTAAGGAACGATCAAATTAAATAGGCGTTTATAAATTGACATAGAAACCCGAGTAATGGCTTAAACAGTTTAAACGGTTCAAGCCGTTTGAACTGCTTAAACTGTTTGAACTTCCGACTTCATCACCATCTGACATACAATCTCAGCCGCGCGGGCAGATGCACCCGGCCGGCCCAGCCTGTTTTTTACTCCTTCAAGTGCATTTTTCATAGTCCGGGAATACTTTTCATCCACTATAATTTTATTGACCTCTTCCGCTATCCTACGGCCGTTAACCTCTTCCTGGACCAATTCAGGGACGATCCTTCGACCGGCCACCAAGTTGACCAGGCCAATATGGGATACTCTTACCATTATTTTTCCCACAAGATAACTCAGCCTTGAAACCTTATAGACGATTATCATAGGCACGCCTATAATAGCCGCCTCCAAGGTTACCGTACCCGAAGCGGCAATAACGGCATGAGCCGCCTTCATAGTATCATAGGTCCCAGCTTCAATAACCTTAATGTTAAGCCCGGTTGGATGAATAAATGCATCAACGCATTTTCTGTCGATAGTTGGAGCCAGGGGCAGGACAAACTGGATGCCCGGGATCTTTTCTTCTAGTCGTCCGGCTGCATCTATAATGGAAGGCATAAGCCTGTTTACCTCCTGCAGCCGGCTGCCGGGAAAGAGACCAACAACAGGCCGGCTGCGGTCAATCTCAAAATGTTTATAAAAATATTCCTCTTCAAAAGCCGGTTTAACCACGTCCAGAAGTGGATTCCCGACAAAGTCCACCTCCATCTGATGCCTGCGGTAAAACTCCACCTCAAAGGGGAGGATGACCGCCATTCTATTTACAAGCCGTTTTATCTTTTTGATCCGCCCGCTGCGCCAAGCCCATACCTGCGGACTTATATAGTACATAACCGGAATTCCCAGGCTCCCGGCTTTGGCCGCCAGGAGGAGGTTAAAATCCGGATAGTCAATCAGTATAACCAGATCCGGCCGGTTGTCACGCATGGCCTTTCGTAAGATACGCTGGGCCTGAACAATCTGCCATAGATGTTTGAATACTTCGGAGATGCCTACTACGGCCAACCGGGTAGAATCAAGGAGCGCTTTGACCCCGGCCTCGCGCATCTTTTCCCCGCCCAGCCCCCAAAAATCTATTTCGGGATTAATATCATGCACGGCCTGTACCAGATTGGCCCCGTGCATATCACCGGAGGCCTCTCCGGCTACTATGAGGATATTTTTGACGCGTTTGAAAGACATCTTTCCGGAGAGGCCAGGTTGAGGACATGCCTGAAGTCTCTAATATTGTTATTAATCTGCCGCACGATTTTCAGGGCTATACTAAGCGCCTTCCGGCCCTCTTCCCCTGAGACCACCGGGGCCTTTCTTGTGCGGACAGAGGATATAAAGGCTCGCAGCTCCGCAATTAAGGAATCACCGTCTGAAAAAGAAAAGACCTCGGCCTCGATCCCGGGGAAACCGTGTATCCCTTTCTCCGAACTTTTCTTGATGACCGTTAGTTCCCTGGAGGCATAATCGACAGAGAGGTATGCCTTGGGCTGGAATATCCTGATCTTACGCATATTCTTGGCAGAGATACGACTTACGGTTAGGTTGGCCGTACAGCCGTTTTTAAATTGCAGGCGTACATTGGCTATATCGGTATTGGGCGTAATAACCGGCACTCCAGCCGCATGGATGCTTTTCAGGTCTGTCTTGACAATACCCAAAACGATATCGATATCATGGATCATAAGGTCGAGCACCACATCTACGTCGATGCCACGGCCACGGAAGGTGGTGAGCCGGTGTGACTCAATAAAAAGCGGATTTTCCACGTAGTCATTCAAGGCCATTATCGCCGGATTAAAGCGTTCCAGATGTCCCACCTGCAGGATAAGGCCCTTCGCCCTCGCCAGTCTGATCAACTGGTCCGCCTCTGTTGTGGTGCATGTCATAGGTTTTTCTATTAAGACATCGATACCTTGTTTAAGGTAATCACCGGCTACGGAACAGTGCAGGGTGGTAGGGACAACCACACTTACCGCTTCAACCTTTCCTATGAGATCCTTGTAGTCAGTATAGGCTTTTGTGCCATATTTTTCTGCGATTTCATGGGCCCGTTTTTTGTCGATATCCGCTACTCCGACCAGATCGACCTCTTCCATGGATGCATATTTTTCGGCATGGTACTGGCCCAAATAGCCTACACCTACAACCCCGACTCTAACCTTTCGCATAAACTCTCCAAAAACGAATTTCACCGCAAAGGGCACAGAGAGGCGTTCTTTGCGTCTCTGCGGTGAAAAATTTACAATAAGTTTACAGGGCAATAACGGCGATCTTCCTGCGGTCGGCCTCTCGCAGCATCTCCTCTTTTTCAAAAATCAATACCTTGTCCGCTTCGACGGCCAGACAGGAGGCCCCTACCTCTTGCATAGTGCGGATAGTCTGAAGACCAACCGCCGGTAAATCAAAACGAAGATCCTGTTTCGGTTTAAGAACCTTTACTACGACCGCCCCTTTATTAGCCAGTTGCCCGCCCCGCCGGATAGTCTCATCCGTCCCTTCGATGGCTTCCACCGCCAGAACAACCAGGTCTTTAACCACAATGCATTGCCCAATATCAAGTCCGCCGATCTCCTTGGCCACTTTCCATCCGAATTCCACGTCGCTCATCTCTTCTTCCGTGGGCTTACGCCGGGTCAGAACACCCTTCGGCGACAGAAGAGACCGGAGAAACAGGGTTGATTCGCGGACCGTTATGCCCTCTTCCTCCAGGATACCGGCCAATGCCCGCAAGATGCCGTCATCCAGCCGGTTCTTTAACCTCGACCATACAGAAATGGCCTTCAGATCCGGCCAAACCTTTCTATAGATATTCTTTTTATCTATACCTCCGGCCATGACCACATCGCGCACCCCTTCTTGCTTTAAGATATCGATTATCTTCCCCAACTGGCCCAACTTTAACCAGAAAATCTTATCTACAGTCTCAGCCAGTTCCGGCCTGGTCTCTCCTTTGTGCGCAATAGCTATGACCTCAAAACCTTCCCGGCGCGCCGCCTCGGAAAAAATGAGCGGGAACCTGCCGCTGCCCGAGATGATCCCGATTTTCCTGGTCATTTTCTTGGAATGCCTCTCTTGGAGTTCTTGATAAAATCGATAAAGTATTGAACCTCGGGCACCTGTAAAACCTCTCTTTCTGCGGTTTCAACGGCCTCCTTGAGAGTGAGCGGCGAACGGACTATTAATTTATAAGCCGCCCTCAGGGCATCTATGGCCTCGGACGAGAAATTATGCCTTTTTAACCCGATAATATTTATACCAAACAGCTTAGCCCTCTCCCCTGAAGCTATAACATAAGGCGGAATGTCTTTAATGATACCGGATAAACCACCCACAAAGGCATAACCTCCGATACGGGAAAATTGGTGGACAGCCACCAGGCCGCCCAGGATGGCATGATCCTGGATTTCTACGTGCCCCCCCAAGGTGGCGCAGTTAGCGAAGATAACATGGCTTCCGATCTTACAGTCATGAGCTATATGTGTATAGGCCATCAAAAAGTTGTAGTCGCCGATCCGGGTGACTCTTCCACCGTTTTCTGTCCCCCTGTGAATTGTGACATACTCCCGTATAATATTGCCGTTGCCGATCTCGACCGCGGTAGGGCTCCCTTTATATTTCATATCCTGGGGAGCCGCACCGATAGTCGCAAATTGTGCTATTTTGCAGTCTTCACCGATAGTGGTGCAACCCTCTATGATAGTATGGGGACCAACTGTAGTCCGGGCCCCGATCTTTACATCACTGTCAATTATGACATAAGGACCGATTTCGACACCCTCTGCCAAAACAGCGTTTGTATCGACAATAGCTGTAGGGTGAATCTTCATGTAAGCTCCTTTTCTATAGCTATCAGCGTTCAGCTTAAGATGTTGTGTGTCTTGATATTTTGCTGAAAGCTGATCCGCCGAAGGCGGAAACGCTGATAGCTAGTTTTCATCCGACATAGCAGCCATCAGCTCGGCTTCAGCCACCAGCCTGCCGTCGACCGTGGCCCGGCCGGCCATCATGTACATCTTCATTTTTCGTTTCAGCATGGTTAAATCAAAGATAATCTGATCTCCGGGAACTACGGTCTTCCGAAAGCGAACCTTATCCAGGCCGATAAAATAAAACAGCCTGTTTTCCATTTCTTCCTCGTTGGAAAGATAGGCCAGTATTCCCCCTACCTGGGCCATAGCCTCTAAAATCAGCACTCCGGGCATGATCGGCTGACCTGGAAAGTGACCCTGAAAAAATGGTTCGTTAATAGTGACATTCTTAAGGCCTTTTATTGATTCTCCTAAATTGCACTCCAGGATCTTATCTACCAATAAAAATGGATACCGATGCGGTAATATCTTTAATATTTTGCCGATATTTACCTTGTTTGTTTCCATGTTCATTTCCCATGTCCCCCTGCATTCTTTTCCAGGTTGGCAATTCTCTTCTTAAGGTCACGGACTTCTTTAAGAAGATCAGGCACTCGTCGATAAACAGCGCTGGCTTTTAACCACTCCTGGTGCGAAATGGCCGGGATGCCGGAGACTATCGAATCTTCCGGCAGAGAACCCGGTACGCCCGATTTTGCCCCAACCATAACCCGGTCGCCGATTTTAATATGTCCGGCCACCCCTACCTGTCCGGCCAGAATGACGTTGTTGCCGATCTCCACGCTGCCGGAAATACCCACTTGAGAAATGAGAAGCGTGTCTTCTCCGACTATCACATTGTGAGCCACCTGGACCAGATTATCAATCTTTGTACCACGCTTGATCCACGTCTTTCCCAGGGCAGACCGGTCGATGGCGGTATTAGCGCCAATCTCTACTTCGTCATCGATCTGCACAATGCCAAGTTGCGGGATCTTAACATGTTTGGCCCCGTCCCTGGCATAACCAAAACCATCGCTGCCGATTACCACACCACTGTGTATTATGACCCGCGCGCCTATAATACACCTATCCATTATAGTTACATTCGGATAGACAGTACTCCCCTCGCCGATAGAAACCTCGTTTCCAATATACACTCCGGGATAAATGGTAACTCCCGACTCAACCCGCACATTGTCTCCGATATAGACAAATGGGCATATGCTGACGTCGGGATTAATCCGGCAGTCTTTGCCTATCCAGGCCTCTTTACTTATGCCCCTTGCCTCAAATGGCCTGGTACTGAAAAGAGCGGCTGTTCGGGCATAGGCCAGATAAGGATTCTCTGTCCTTATAATGGGTACACGGGCCCCGGCCACCTCCATAGGTACGATAAGGGCCGAAGCCCGGGAGGTTTCCATCTTCGTCAGGTATTTTCTTTGGGCGACAAAACTGATCTGGCCGTCTGTGGCCCCATCAAGGCCGGCTATACCGGTAATGATGAGATCGCCATCTCCTACCAGTATGCCACCACAGTGTTCGGCTATTTGTCTTAGTGTTTTCATTACGTAAGGGCTATCAGCCCTCAGTTTTTCCTTCATATCCTAAAGATGCGCCCGTCATAGCTGATAGCTGAATGCTGACTGCTGATAGCTTTTTTAAAAAGCTCCTCCAATTGTAAAATCCCAGCTACTCGATTTTTCACCCGGCTCAGGGTCTATGTTATAACCCCACTCCAGACGCAACGGCCCAATGGGCGAAAACCAGCGAAAACCGAAACCGACGCTGGTTCGGAGGTCGGTCAGGTTGTAACTGTCCTCTTCCCGAAAGGCATTGCCGGCATCAAAAAAAACCACACCCTTTAGCCCGGCCTTCTTTATCAGGGGAAATATATACTCAACGTTGAAGAGCAGCATCTTCTCGCCGCCGATGCGCTCACCGGTGGCCGGGTCGATAGGGCTGACATCCCCGAACTTAAAGCCGCGCACTGAATTCAGACCGCCCAGATAAAATTTTTCATATACAGGCAGCTTACCGTCCGGATTCTCCTTCACATAACCTATACCTCCGTTAATGTGCCCCACTGTATCCCAGAAAAGCGGATAGTACCAGCCTGATTTGGCCGTGTATTTCGTGTAGGCGCTGTCGCCCCCCAGGAATCCGCCTGCATACTCGATGGAAAAGCTGTTTATCGACCCGGCCGTGGGATCGATATAGCTGTTGCGTGTATCCCTTTCTATAGCGGCATTTAAGGCGCTGGTTACATGGATGTCCATGGACTCCCTTATCACCCATGAGGCGGTGGAACTAACGTCCGACATACTGGCATCTTCGAATCTGTAACCGCCAAAGACCCTCAGGTTGTCGGTTAAGGGATAACCCAGCCTTAATCCTCCGCCGGTGCTATCCTTTGTATAATCATCATACTCTGTTTCCCAGTTAAAAAGGTCAACGCCGGTGGCCAGTTTGGTATCAAGAAAATAAGGTTCTGTAAAACTAAGATTATAACGGGTGGAACGGCTGCTGGTTTGGGCCCGCAGGCTCAACTCCTGCCCGCGGCCAAAAAGGTTTCGCTGTGATATCTCGGCCATACCAATAAAGTGCTCCACAGAGCTGTAACCGCCGCCTATACTGAAGGCCCCGGTAGGCTTTTCTTTAATCTCGACTTTGAGGTCCATTTTAGTTTCGTCAGTGCCTTTGACCGGGGCTATATTCACATCCTCGAAGAAGCCAAGCCTCTGCAACCTCTGATTGCTCTTACGCAGGCCTTCGGCGTTAAATTGATCTCCTTCCGCTATCCTGAGTTCACGTCTTATAACCTTATCCCGCGTTTTGGTATTTCCGGATATCTCTATCCGGTCGAAATGAACCTTTTCCCCGGGCTGGATAAAAAAAGTTATATTTACCTTTTTACCCGTATCATCCCTGGCGATCTCGGGTGCGACCTCGGCATAGGCATAACCGGCGTCCGCATAGACATCTGTTAAGACCAGAATATCCTTCCTTAAGACATCCCGACTGTATGTCTTTTCCTGGCGAATCTTCAATAACGACAGCAACTCCTCTTTTGGCTTTATGAGCTTACCCTCAATATCAACCGACCCCACTGTAAATTGAGAACCTTCCTCTATAGGAATAGTGATAAATATGAATTTCTCCTTGTGTTCGATCTCAGGCTCTCCGATCTTGGCCTCGATATACCCGTTGTTATAGTAAAATGAAGTTATCTTGGATAAATCACGCTCCAAAACATCCCGGTTTAAAATGCCGGAGGATGTGAGCCAGGATAAAAACCCCTTTTCCGTAGTTTCCATCATATCTTTTAATTGCTTACTGGCGAAAGTCTTGTTTCCAACGAACCGGATCTCCTTTATATGCACCTTTTCGCCTTCTTTAATGGAAAAGGTCAATATAGCCTCATTATTAGGCAAGTCTGATAACTTGTGATCCAGAAGTGTTCCGTAATAACTTTTTTCCCGATAGAGAGATCTGATCTTTTCCTCAGACTCCTGGATATCCTTGAGTTTTAAAATTGAGTTCGTACGGACGCTGATTACTTCTTTTATTTTCTCCGTTTCGACACCGATATTCCCTTCTACCTTGATGTCTTTTATAACCGGCTTCTCTGTGACCATAAAGGTCACAATTTTCCCTTCCGGAGAGTCTTTAACATCGATATTTATCTCTGTAAAATAACCCATCGCAAAAATGGAACGCATATCTTCGCTCAACCTGTCTTTGCTAAAAATATCACCCGGGTTGGACTTGATATGGGTACGGATGGCCTCAGATTCAATCCTTCGGTTACCGGAAAAGAAGATCCCTCCTATACGTTCTTTTTTTAAGACGGCGAACTGGATGTTGCCCACTATCTTATGCAGCGCCTTATCCAATTGTTCGGCCCCGGTGGTTTCGGCATAAAGTGGCACGGGACCTTTCGGGTCGGCGACCTCAAGCAGCCAGACATCCAGGCTCAGGCCCTGGCCGATTTTAGTAATGCTGCCCCATACGATGCAATCCGCCCCCAGCTTCCCTGCCGCATCCCGCATGTATTTGGCATCAAAAAGCCTGTTTCTGTCGATCTCCCCGGCTACCCGGGCCGGATCGATCACTCCAAAGCCCGCCGATGCCAGAGCAGACATCAGGTTTTTTTCCATCGAAGCGACCAGGGAACTGATGTCTTCCTTACTGTGCACGATAAAAGGCGCAGCCGCTACAGTCTTTTTTTCTGCGGCTATGGCCGGTTGAAAAATAGAACTCATCATGAAAAACAGGATCAATAGCCTTAAAAATATCTTCATATCAAGAAAATCTCCCGGGATCAGATTGCTCCAGGCGTCCGTCAACTATAGTGAGGCAGCGTCCCATACCTTGGGCCAGCCGCAGATTATGGGTTACCACGATTGTGGCCATATTGTTCTTTTCCCCCAGGCTCAAGATAAGATCGTGTACCTTCTGGCCTGTTTTTGTATCCAGATTCCCTGTGGGTTCATCTGCCAGAAGTAGCCGGGGAGACAGGACAATGGCCCGGGCCAGGGCCACCCTCTGCTGCTCACCTCCGGAAAGTTCTCCAACCCTGTGCCTAAGGCGGTCTTTTAACCCGACCTCACAAAGAACACCTTCGGCCAGGGCGCAGGCATTCTTTTTCTCCTGGCGCGCAATAAGGGCCGGGATCATCACATTTTCAACAGCGGTAAATTCAGGCAAAAGGTGGTGGAACTGAAAAACAAAGCCTATATATCTATTTCGAAAGGCGGCCAGTTCCTCGTCACTTAACTTCGATACGTCCAGTCCGTTATAAAGGATAGCACCCTTATCCGGTATTTCCAGTGTGCCAAGAAGGTGTAACAGTGTGGACTTGCCTACCCCGGAAGCGCCGACTATGGCCAAAGACTCTCCAACCTTTACGGTCAGGTCGATGTCTTTCAGCACTTCTATCCTTTGCCCATCTGTAGCAAATGATTTGTGGATGTTACGGGCCTCTACGACCGGTCCGATTCCCTGGCCCATGGAGAAGCCGGTGAGCAAGCCCTTGCTATTCATATCTCAAAGCAGTCGCCGGTTCCAGCCTTGAAGCCTGCCATGAAGGATAAAGGGTAGCCAAAAAACTGATAACTATAGCCGCAAATGAAATCAAGGCCACATCCATCGCCTCCACCTTTACCGGCAGGGTGGATATGTAATAAACATCGCTGGGCAATTTAATAAACTTATATTTTTTAAGCAGACTCGTGAGGCCAAAGCCACCTATAATTCCAAGTATGGTCCCGGCAAAGCCGACGATTACCCCTTCCATGACAAAGATTTTCATGATGCTCTTCCGCGTGGCGCCCATAGACTTTAAGATGGCTATATCCTTGTTTTTTTCCATAACCACCATTATCAGCGTACTGACAATGTTGAAGGCCGCCACCAGGACAATCAGGGCCAGGATTATGAACATGGCTATCTTTTCCAGTTTCAAGGCCGAAAAAAGGTTCTTATTCATCTTCATCCAGTCCCTGGTCCAGTAAGGATAACCAAGCTTGTTGTTGATGGCGGCAGCCACCTGGTCGGCCTTATAGATATCTGCTACCTTTACCTCCAGGCCGGTTATTCTGCCGCCTAAACCCAATAAAGATTGGGCCGCTCTCAGGGATATGAAGGCCATGGAAGAATCATATTCAAACATGCCACAATCAAATATAGCGACTACCCTGAAGGTCTCCATCCTGGGTATGACTCCCACAGGTGTAATCATGCCGGTCGGGGACGTAAGCTGCACCCGGTCGCCCCTTATCACACCCAGATTTTTGGCCAGTTCCCTGCCGATTATGATACCCGGAGTCCCTTCTGTGTTTCCCCCCGGCGCCTTCTGCCCGGAAGGAATCTCCAGATTTTCCAATGAACCTTCGACCATATATCGATGCAGGTTGATGACCTTTTGGGATGACTTAAGATCAATTCCTCTTAAGACAACGCCTGAGGCCCCAAGCTGCGAGCTCAGCATGGCCTGAGAATAGACAAAAGGGGTAGTAGCCACTACCCCTTTTGTCTCTTTTGCCTTTTCCTGCAGCCCTTTTACATCCCCAATGGAATCACCATATTTAAGCACCAGGACATGGGCATTAAGGCCCAGTATTTTGCCCTTCAGATCCTCTTCAAAGCCGGTCATAACCGCCAGAACGACTATCAGGGCCATTACCCCGACCATGACCCCGGCCACGGAAATAAAGGTAATCACCGAGATAAAGGTTTGCTTTCTCTTTGCCTTCAGATAACGAAGGCCGATAAACCATTCAAAGTTCATATTTAGTCGCAGGCCATAACCTATAAATTTAACGTTCAGGCCGGAGGTGCGGAAATAGAATTACGTCCCGTATAGAAGGTGAATCCGTAAAAAGCATAACCAGCCGGTCTATCCCGATCCCCTCCCCGGCCGCAGGGGGCATGCCGTACTCCAGGGCCCGGAGAAAATCCTCATCCAGGATAGGGACGATTTCCTCGTCCTCATCTGCCGTGTCCCTGTTCATTATCTGTTTAACCAAGCGCTCCCGTTGGTCAACCGGGTCATTCAACTCGGAAAAGGCATTGGCCATCTCCCGGCCGGCGATAAACAGCTCAAAACGATCCACCACCTCGCTATCCGCCTCATTTTTTCGTGAAAGCGGAGAGACCTCCAGGGGATAGGCATAGATAAAGGTCGGTTGAATCAGCCTCGGCTCCACCAGATGATCAAAAAGTTTTACGAGCGTCTTGCCGAGGCCGTCTTTTTCACCCAGTTTAATACCCAGGGAAACGGCATAGGCCCTGGCCCCTGCCTCATCATGAAGAAGCCCATCCTCCAACCCGCCGACTTGCACCAGGGCATCCTTCAGGGCATACCTCTTCCACGGGGGGGTGAAGTCTATCTCATAATCCTGGTAAGAAATGACCGGCTGACCACAAATCTTCCCGGCCAGCATGAAAAACATCTCTTCGGTAAGGGCCATCAGGTCTTCATAGGTGGCATAGGCCTGATAAAATTCCAGCATGGTGAATTCAGGATTGTGCTTGATAGAGATGCCCTCATTACGAAAGTTGCGATTAATCTCAAAAACCCGTTCAAACCCGCCTACAACCAGGCGTTTCAGATACAACTCCGGGGCAATTCTCAGGTACAGCTCCATATCGAGGGCATTATGATAGGTTTTAAAAGGTCTGGCTGTGGCCCCACCAGGAACAGGTTGCATCATCGGCGTCTCAACCTCCAGAAACCCCTTTTCAGTAAGAAAATTCCTCACTTCCTGGATTATCCGGATGCGTTTCAAAAAGACTTCCCGTACCTCGGGATTGACCATTAAATCGACATACCGCTGGCGATACCGCGTTTCCACGTCCGTAAGGCCATGGAACTTCTCCGGTAAAGGACGGAGTGATTTGGTCAAAAGGTTTAATTTCCGGGCCAGAATCGTTAATTCGCCGGTTTTAGTCCGGAAAATTGTCCCTTCAATACCCACAACATCGCCGATATCCAGACGCCTGCACACCTCATAACTTTCACTGCCCAAGACATCCTTACGCAAATAGACCTGAATCTTTCCATTCCCGTCCTGGACATGGGTAAAGATACTCTTTCCAAAGTCCCTCAGTGCAATCATCCGGCCGGCTATGACGAACTTCTGATCCTCGCCGGGCAGATCATTAACCTGGGCATATTTACATATTATGTCCCCTACCCTGTCCTTGACCCTGAAGTTGTTGGGATAAAGGAGAACTCCCATTTCTTTCAGGTCACTGGCCTTTTTTTGTCTCTGCTCTATCAGCTTATTAAAATCTTCCACTTTTCGCACCGTATTGAACAAAAAAATTAACCGTCAAACACAGATAACTAATTTATTTTCTTTGAATAGTCAAGCTAAATAGAGGCGATATAGCGCAGCCCTTCAAGTAGGACAAAGCGACCCAGGACAACCACTTCACAGGGCATGCTTTTGACAAAGACGGTATTTTCAGAAAGGCCGCCGGAGAGGTAAAGCCTGGGTGGTGATCCGGCAAAACGGTAGGCGTTCAGGGCTATGCCCTTGATGAAAGAGGCCACCGCCTCTTCCGGCCTGGCACCCTGAATAATGGCGTCAAAGATATGACTGAGGCCCAGCACCCCACAGGTCACCGGTAAGTGGGTAGATGGCACGGACATCCGGCGGTGATCGAGATTATAATATCTCTCCAGTAATTCTATGGTAAACCCCAGGGAGGCCCCGCACTCGGCATTCCATCCCGTGTCCCTGACCTTATCCCCGCTGAAACTCACAAATTTCAGGTCCCGGCTGCCGCAATCCAGGATGACAAAATCATCCTCTTCAATCACCCTCTTAGCGCCGCGGGCCAGGGCCGTAAGCTCATTAACGTAGCGTTCGCCGAACCGCGCCCCATTATGGCCGGTAGCCAACGTAGTACGAAGTTCATAGGATATATCCGTACTGCGCACAATGCGCGGTACAGGTTCTTTTTCTATATCCCATAATTTTGTATATGATGTGCCAAAATCACCTAATATCAATCTATTGCTCCATTTAATTCAAGAAAAGCCTGAACTTTTGATTTGGTGCTGTGTCCCATATATACATCGGCATCCACATATATTCCACAGGGATGTCTCCTGGCCAGATAATAGGCCAAGGCCGTCTTCTGACAAAAAGACTGGGCAAAGAATACGGTAGGGACATCAGGGTCGGCTATTTTTTCCAACTCTGCATCAGCCGGGGTCTTATTCTCCATACACCTTGTCCAGCCAAAGACATGGGTGCGCGCCGGAAACAAAGTTAAAATAGAAAAGTCTCTCGGCGGTACGCCCCAGAATCCGGCCACCGGCTCACATCGAACCGGATTATTTTTCATCGCCTCCGGCTCCAGCACACTCTGCGTTATCATCTCCATTTTTTCCATCAAAGGCAGGCCGCTCTCGCAGACAGGGTTGCCGAAACGCATCTTGTCTTCGTTACGTGTCTCAATAACCGGGATATTAAGTTCTGCTTTTAGGATATCAGCAAGATAAAGGGCCCCGCTGCACTTTCCCTCGCCCACATCTATGTAGATGGCATCCAGGGACATCCTCTTGGCATTGGTCAGGACCGTGCGCAGGATGGCACAATAAACCCGCGGTATATACGAAGCCGTAATCTCAAGGTCGGGTTTTACATGCAGGGCATCAAGGTCATAAATCTTTGCTCCTTCCCCTTTAAGGCGGGACATGACCTCCCGCGGCGGCATACCCACTATTCCAACATTTCTAATCATTAGACGATCCCCAAGAATTTCGATCAGAATAATAACCAATAATTAAGAAAAAATAAACAAAAGTTGGTCTGATAGAAAGGATGAAGATGCAGCGAGCGCATTTCCCGCTGCTTGCCATCCAGGTCCGACCCTGGCAGGCGGCGGGGAGCTTCAATGTCTATCGGCAACCGCACATGGCTGGACACAGATGAGACAAAAAGTGGTTGATGTTTTGATAACCATATCATATCCTAACTTTTGGCAGCTTTGTCCGGTTAGGTTTTTGCATGTAAGTATTCCTGTAAATCATAAAATAGAATTGACCCCACATCGTCATTTAGAAATGATTGCGTAAGTGTAACCCCTGTAGGATGTTGACGATATTGCCGATATTATGAGAAGTTATTTAAACCCGAACCTATCTGTAAAATGCTTGACTAATCCGGGAGTCGTAAGATGAAAGATGAAGATAAGACAAAAGAGCAACTGCTGAATGAATTGCTGGAACTGCACCAGCGGGTATCTGAACTGGAAGCGTCAGAAGAGAAAAGCAAACGGGCAGAGGAGGCATTACATTTAGTTCACCGAAAGCTACGGGCTAGCTTTGACGCTATCCAGGATATCATAAATGTTGTTGATCTTGATTTCAATCTAACCGATGTCAACGAAGTCCTCATAAAAGTGTTTGGCCTGTCCAGCAAAGAATCGGTCCTGGGCCAAAAGTGTTTCGAGGTCTTGAAGGGCCGGAAGGACATTTGCCCAAGCTGTGCTGTAGCCGAGGCATATCGGACTAAAGCTGCCGCCTATCGAACGTCTACCCCTGAGGATGAGGTGTCAACCGGAGGCAGAGTTTTTGAGATATTTGCTTATCCAATTATGGATAAACAGGGAAACCTCTTTGGAGCGGTGGAGTTTGCCAGAGACATCACCGAGCGCAAGCGGCAGGAGGAGGCGCTGCGGACAGCCATCAGGACAGCAGAAAATGAGCGGCTCAAAGCCGAATCAATTATCGAAAGCATAGGGGAGCCGCTGGGCATCATAGATACCGACTTCAGGTTTGTGTATCAGAACAAGATTCACATAAAGGAAAGAGTTGTGCCGAGAGAAGAAGGACCATTATACGTCGTGAATACCGCATCCCCTTTAAGAGATTCGACCGGGAAAATCGTAGCAGGTGTTGAAATCATAACTGATATTACCAAGTGGAGGCGGGCCGAAGAGGCGTTGCGAAAGGCCGAAGAAGAAAAAACGATTATTTTGGAAACCATGTCAGAACTTGTAGTGTATGTAGATACTAACATGAAGATTTTATGGGTAAATAGGGCCGCAGCCGACTCGGCCGGTTTGACAGCCGACGCACTGGTGGGAAGATATTGCTATAAGGTGTGGTTTGAGAATAACGAACCCTGTCAACACTGTCCGGCTAAAAAAATCCTGGAAACCGGCCAACCACAGGAAGGGGAAACATATAGTCCTGATGGGAGGGTGTGGCATTTTCGAGGTTATCCGGTTAAAGATGGTAACGGAGAGATCGTAGCGATCGTAGAAGTGGTGCAGGACATCACGGAGCACAAGCGCATGGAGGAAGAAAAAAATAAACTCGAAGTCCAACTCCAGCAAGCCCAGAAAATGGAGGCCATCGGTACTCTTGCCGGTGGCATCGCCCACGACTTCAATAACCTCCTCATGGGCATTCAGGGATATACGTCTTTGATGTTGCTGCACATCAACTCCGATCATGCTCATTTTAAAGATCTCAAGGGGATAGAGGCTGCGATTGAAAAGGGAGCGGATCTTACCAAGCAACTCCTGGGTTTCGCCAGGGGCGGCAAATACGAGGTAAAAGCGACGGACCCAAATGTGCTCATTGAGAAGAATTTGGGCATGTTTGGCCGCACCAGGAAAGAGATAAGAATTCATAAGAAATACCAGAAGGACATCTGGCTAATCGAAGTGGATCAGGGACAGATTGACCAGGTGCTGTTAAACCTCTATGTCAATGCCTGGCAAGCCATGCCCGGTGGAGGAGACCTCTATATCGAAACAAGCAATGTTGTACTTGACAAAAACTATGCCGGTCCGTTTGGTGTGGAACCCGGCAATTATGTCAAGATATCGCTGACCGACACCGGGGTGGGTATGGATGATACCATCCAGAAAAGGATATTTGAGCCTTTTTTTACCACCAGGGAGATGGGCCGGGGAACAGGACTGGGTCTTGCCTCCGCCTACGGGATTATCAAGAATCATGGCGGCATCATCAATGTTTACAGTGAGAAGGGCAAGGGGGCTACCTTTAGCATCTACCTGCCGGCATCGGAAAAGGAGATCGAAACAGAAGAAAATAAGCCGGGCGATGATATATTAAGAGGCACAGAGACTGTCCTGCTCATTGATGATGAGGATATGGTTCTTGGTGTTGGCCAAAAGATTCTCAGGGCAATGGGCTACAAGGTATTGCTGGCCGCATCCGGGAAAGAAGCGGTAGAAGCTTATAAGAAACACAAGGATAAGGTTAATCTGGTTATCCTGGATATGATCATGCCGGATATGGGCGGCAGTGAGGTTTATGAGATAATGAAGGAGATTAACCCTGCCGTAAGGGTGCTTCTTTCCAGTGGATACAGTATAACCGGCCAGGCAGCCGGGATATTGGAACGTGGTTGCGACGGTTTTATCCAGAAACCCTTTGACATCAAAACACTGTCTCATAAGATAAGAGAGATTTTGGAGAAGCAATAGGCTATCGGTGCTCCACCGAAATGATAACTTCCCATATATTACGACAGCATTTGGCCTAAAGTTGTGTCAGTATCAACAGAGTCGCAAAAACCAAAAAGGGCTATCCGCCTTTGGTGGATAGCCCTCTGATTTTAAATGGCTGGGGGACGAGGATTCGAACCTCGGTAGACAGATCCAGAGTCTGCCGTCCTGCCGCTGGACGATCCCCCAACAATCTCAAATAACCATGCCTGATGCCCCGAATAATTAAGAAAAAACCGGATAAAAGTCAAGGGCAAATTGGGCTCCACTATTTGACGATCCCATCTTAATCAGACAGGCCGTAGCGTTTTATCTTCTCGCGGAGGGTCTTGCGATCAATGCCCAGCGCACGGGCTACCTCGGACTTGTTACCTTTATAGCGATGCAATACGTGCGCAATATGATTGCGCTCCATATCGACAAGGGCGTAAGAACCGGCAGAGAGTGACGGACTGGAACCCGGCAACCCGGCATACATAAAATCATGGACGTCTAAGGTAGGCTTTTCGGTCAGAATAACCACACGTTCGAGCGTATTTTCCATCTCCCGCACATTACCCGGCCAATTATGGTTCATTAATGACTTCAATGCCTCATCAGATATGGAAAGGCCGTCTTTTTTATACTTGGCGCCAAGTCTCTCCAAAAAATACGGGACCAATACCGGGATATCCTCCTTGCGCTCCCGAAGGGGAAGGAGACGTAGCGGCATAACATTCAAACGGTAAAAAAGGTCTTCACGAAAGGTCCCGCGCTGCATGGCCTCATCAAGATTTTTATTGGTAGCCGCAATGATACGTACATCTACTTTGATCTGGCGGTGGCTGCCGACCTTGGATATGGTCTTCTCTTCCACGACCTTAAGCAACTTAGCCTGGACATCCAGGCTGATATTGGCGATTTCATCAAAAAAGATAGTGCCGCCCTGCGCCATCTCAAATTTGCCGATCTTGGTCGCCTCTGCGCCCGTAAATGAGCCTTTGACGTGTCCAAAGAGTTCGCTCTCAAAAAGGGTTTCCACCAGCGTCCCGCAATCCACGGCCACAAATGGATTTTTGCTGCGCTGGCTTATCTCGTGTATCTGCCTGGCTACCAGGCCTTTGCCGGTTCCGCTCTCGCCGGTTATAAGTACGGTGCTGTCCGTGGGCGCCATCAATTCCACCATCCGCATGATTATGGACATCGCGTTACTTTGATAAACAATGCGGGCCGTGCCCTCTTTACTCTTAAGCTCCTGCTTCAGATAAATATTCTCCATGGCCAGGCGCCTGGCGTCCAGCGCCCGTTTTACCAGTATGCGAAGCTCGTCCGGTTCAAAAGGTTTTGGGAAAAAGTCATAGGCCCCGGACTTCATGGCCTCTACCGCCAAGGGTATCGTGCCGAAGCCGGAGATGACAATTACCACTGCCTGCGGGTCCTGCTCCTTGATCTGGTTAAGCACCTCCATGCCGCCTAGGTCCGGCATCCTCATATCCAGCAGAACCAGGTCAAAGGAAGACTCTTCAAACGCCTTCAGACCGGCCCGGCCGCTGGCAGCCGTGGCCACCTCATACCCTTCCCTGAAGAGGGCATGATAGCAGCCGTCGCGGATGGCCTCGTCATCGTCCATGATTAATATCTTACCGCGCATTTTCATGGCTATCTTTTCCTACCGGCAGTTGGATAATAAATGTCGTATCCTCCCCTGGCCTGGAGTTGATCTGAATCGACCCCCCGTGCTTCCGGATGATTCCGTGACTGATGGAAAGGCCCAGTCCGGTCCCCTTGCCACGTTTTTTCGTCGTAAAAAAAGGCTCAAATATCTTGTTTAGATTTTTTTTGCTTATACCCGGTCCGGTATCTTTAAAGTACATGAAAAAATTAGAATCTTCCTTCGAATATCCGGTCTCAATCGTCAAGGTCCCCTGCCCTTCCATGGCCTCAGCCGCATTAATTATCATGTTTAAGGCCACCTGCTCCAGATTGCTGCGATTTCCCCATACCCGGGGCAGATTCTCGCCCAGCTTCATCTCTACGCGAACCGGCCTGAAGAGAATGTGGTCACAAATCAGGTCGAACATATCGAGGATAACCTGGTTGATATCCACCCACTCCCTTTCGTCCGTGTCACTGCGGCCAAAATCAAGGAGCCCGCGCACAATCATACGACAACGGGTCGCCAATCTGGAAATCTTCTCCAGATGCCGGGACTGGGCATCGTCTTCAGGCAGGTCTTCCAGGGCCAGTTTCGCGTACATCAATATGCCGCCCAGGGGATTATTAATCTCATGCGCCAGCTCTGCGGAGAGTTTGCCCATGGCCGCCAGCCGTTCCAGATGTAAGAGCTGTTTCTCAAGCCTCTTGCGTTCACTGAAATCCCTGACGATCCCCTCATAGCCGACGACCTTACCGCTTCCATCCCTTATGGCATTCCCGGTCAAAGAGACGGAGATCTTGCCGCCGTCCTTTTTTCTGAGCGTAAGTTCATAATTACGTATAAAACCTTCCTGCTCGATCCTTTTTCTAAAATCCTTCTCATCCTGCGGATAGTAAGATAACGGATGAATTGACCCCACGGCCAATAGTTCCTGCGGTGAGGCATATCCAAGCAGGCCGGCGCCATAGGGATTTACGGCCAGCAAGCGACCCTCCCTGTCCGCTATAAAAAGCATCTCAGGGGCCTCTTCAAAAAACCGGCGAAAACTTTTATCAGAAATCTCCATCGGATTTGTTCTATCGTAACAATTTAGATTTTCGAAAGCCTGTCGTAAATGCGATGCCCCTCCAGAGGCGGGTCTTCGAGTTATAAAGCCTAAAGTGTTACCACTTATACGAATGAATCCGGAAATCAAGAAATCAGGAATAGAATAGTATTTTTCTTCATGAGTTCCTGAGTCCCAAATTTAAGAATCTGTAGTATTCCAGGCTCTTGAAATCCAATGTTTTCAACCAGCTAATAATGTTACATTCTATCTAGTTCCCCTTCGGAACCCCGTCGCGTTCTTCTTTTGTAGGAGCACCTTCCATGTGCGATTTATGCTTCCCGGATGGACATTATCTAATAACAAACCGGGCAAAAGTCAACTTTAACCGCATTACCATAGCCCGGCAAGTTGAGCGCAAAACAAGCATTGATATTTTTTTTTAAAGGAACCCTAGCCTCTGAGCGAAACTTGCTGGAGCAGCGGGGCACCCATCGAGGGATAGCGGGAAGGGGCAGGCATTCCCCACCTGCGAGCCCCGAAAGGGTCGCTGCGCAAGCCGTGAAGCGAAGAGACTAAAGAGGTTCCCTAAAGAAATGCAAAATTAGCGATAAAATCATAGTATTATGAGAATACTTCTTAAAAAAATCAGAGAACTCCAGGCGCTTAAAAACTTGACACCTTCTATCCCAGGTGTTAAATAATGCTCACGGTAAAAATCGGGACGTAGCGCAGCTTGGTAGCGCACCTGAATGGGGTTCAGGGGGCCGGAGGTTCAAATCCTCTCGTCCCGACCAGATTTCTCGAAAAGCGGCCTATCCATCGATAGGCCGCTTTTTTTGTGCTTTTAGGATTGGTTGTTTCGGCCGGATGTCTGCGTCCGGGCCTTGTCTTTGGGCTTGAACAGGAGACAGGACATCCCTGAACTTGCTTGCACTACTTGCGACGGGAATTCCCGGCTTTTAAAATCCATGGCCCGACACCCGTGCGGGAAGTTCTTATCCCAGGTCACATAGTAGTGTTTGCACTTATGGCAGTCGATCATGTTTCCAACCTAAAAAGGCTGTCAGCCATCAGCGTTCAGCTTTCAGAAATCAGAATACAGAAGCCAAGAGTCAGGAGTCAGAAAACATTCGAACGACCCTAACAATTAGAACGTCTATGGTCAGGCGGGAACGAGACATGACCTGATATTCTGACCGATCTCCCGAACCCTGGATAATACCTCTTCTTCGTTTACAGTCCTGATAATCCCGTTTTCCATGATGACCCGGCCGTTTATCACCGAAGAAATCACATCCGCGCCGTTTACGGCATAGACCAGGTGCGAGTACAGGTTATAGACCGGTGTCAGATGCGGCTTATTCATGTCTATGACAATGATGTCCGCCTTCTTGCCGACCTCGAGACTTCCGATCCTTCTGCCGGATCTGAGCACCTTTGCTCCATTGGTAGTAGCCATGTGCACCGCCGTTCTGGCATCTATAACCGTGGGATCCAGGCAATAGACCTTGTGCAGTTTGGCCATGGTGTCTATCTCCTGAAAAAGGTCCAGGTTGTTGTTGCTGGCGCACCCATCCGTGCCTATGCCTACGGTTAGGCCCGCTTCCAGGAGCTGCGGCACCGGCGCCACCCCCGAGGCCAGTTTCATGTTGCTCTCCGGGCAATGGACAACCTTTACCCTGTTTTCAGCCAATGCCTCTATATCCGCCTTATCCAGCATTACACAATGATTGGCCACCAGATGCTCATCCAGAAGCCCCAGCTCCTTCAGATGCATGACCGGTGAATGTCCGTATTGGCCCCGGATAGCCTCCACTTCGCTCCTGGTCTCAGCCAGATGGATAACGATAGGCACATCGTATAATACGGCCAGGTCTTTGGCCCGCTGAAGGAGGTCCGGCGAACAGGTATAGGTGGCATGGGGATCGACGGTAATAGAGACAAGAGGGTGTTCCTTCCATTTAAGAATGAGTTCTTGCGTATATTTGAAGCCGTTTTCCAGTTCGCCGTAATTGGGCGAAGGAAAATCAAATAACCCCTCGCCGATCCAGGCCCGGAGGCCGGCCTTGGCCGCGGCCTGAGCCACGTGATCCGTAAAGAGGTACATATCACAAAAGGTGGTGGTTCCGGAGCGTATCATCTCCACACAGGCCAGAAGGGTTGCCCAATAGACCACATCCGCGTTCATCCTGCGCTCGGCCGGAAAGATATAATCATTAAGCCAGGTCATAAGGGGCAGGTCATCGGCCAGCCCCCGGAAGCAGGTCATGGCCGCGTGGGTGTGGCAGTTGATAAGGCCGGGCATAATCACCCCGCCCCGGGTCTCCAGCACGCGCCCTGCCTTTACTGAACCGGCAACTACCGGCCCCGGACCAACGGCAATAATGCTGTCATCCTTTATAGCCACGGCCCCATCTTCGATAATTTCCCCCTCGGGATTAAGGGTAAGTACCGTGCCCCCGCTAATAACCAGGTCAGCCGCTATCTTATCGTTACCACCGCTCATATAATTTCCCTTCATATATTGTTAATCATCATTGCTGTCCAACTTGCTGATTATGTGCTGTTGCCTTCAAATCCCCCTTAATCCCCCTTTTCCAAAGGGGGAATGTAGGGGATCCCCTTTTCTAAAGGGGGAACATACCATTAATCCCCCTCTTTGGAAAAGAGCTTGCTATATTCCAGAGGGGACGGGAAAGCTTTAAAAAGGCTATACTCCTTTTTGCAAACGATAGCCAGTTGGTAAAAACCAACTTAAAGAAAGGAGCATAGCCATGAA
>JBFMFO010000003.1:0-144094 GCA_040754095.1 Thermodesulfobacteriota bacterium
CAGAGGGAGACGGTAACGCACCAGCTTGCCTTTCAAATATGGCAGGTACGCATTACTTCGTCCATGCCCCGTAATGGCCTACTTTTAAACCGGCAATTCTGGCCTGTTTTCTGACCGGCGGTAATAATCAAATGATAAAAACACTTGAACGGGCTAAACTTATTTCAAAAATACCTGGAAAGGCTCGATCTATAAAACTTTTGTTACCACGAGAAGAATTACCAGATTTGATATAACAATACAAAAAACATAACAAGCCACTAGAGCTGATTGCCCATATTGCGGATCAAGCTTTTATTACTTCCTGTCTTAATCTTGGCAAGCGTTTAGCGGTGGCTCGGTGGCAACAGCTCAGCTGGGCTCTCGCGGAAAGAAATCGTTCGACCAAAATCAGATACTAAAAACACCTGGACTAAATATAGCATATTTGCTATAATAACAACCCAATGATGAATTGGACAATCACCTATTATAGCGAGTCAGTGCAGAAAGAAATCATTGCATTGCCTGCAGGCTTCCTTGGTCGTTATCTTCGATATACAGACCGGATGGAGGTTCACGGCCCTGATTTAGGTATGCCTCATACGCGAGCAATGGGTGATGGGCTGTTCGAATTGCGCCTTAAGGCCGCCGAAGGGATTGCCCGGATATTTTATTGCACTGTGGTTGGCAGAAAGATTGTGGTTCTGCACCAATTTATAAAGAAAACAGACAAGACACCGCCGAGAGAACTTGAAACAGCCCGACGGCGGATGAAGGAGATCAAAAATGCTCACACACAAAGAACTTAAAGAGCGCGCGCTCAAGCGTGCAGACGTAAGAGCCGAATATGACCGGTTGGAAGAAGAATTTGCCATTCTCGATGAATTTTTAAAAGCCCGAGCCGCTGCCGGCGTCACCCAAGCCGAAGTTGCCGAAAGAATCGGCACAACGCAATCAGCTATTGCACGTTTGGAGTCTGTTAGCGGGAAATGCTCCCCATCATTGGCAACATTGCAAAAGTATGCACATGCTCTTGGCTGTCGTCTGGAACTGCGACTCGTCAAGAAATCTCAACTTACAGAAGGTCGAACCAGTCGCTCAACACGGACCGCCCGCAAGCGGCCGGCCGGTTAGCTTTGAACCGTTCCCGCCGCGCTGCGCGCGTCGGGAACGCCCAGCTGAGTGAATGTGGTAAAAAAGTAAGTTGATAAAGGAAAGCGTAAAAGCGAAATAGAACCCATACCAAGATTAGCCCGGCTGGACGCACCTGGTATTTTACATCACATTATATCCCCTAACATCGGAATCCTCCTTTCTGTCCAGGACCAGACTGCCTTCGGTCCGTCACAGGTAGATAGATCTGGAGACATTCCTTCTATGTTTATTTCATGTAATAGTTTCTGCCTATAATTATCAGTATCCATATCCGATTTATCGATTTGACATCCTACCTCCCGGATTATATATGCACATGAGATCGGCATGATGCTTGGCGCATATCATGCCGTAAGTTAACGGCGCAAAGTTTGATGTTGCCTGGAGGTATTTCCTAATGAACAAAACGAAGAACTTTTTCGGAACGCGTACCGGGATCGTAGCTACGGGGGCTATTATCGGGGTATTGGCCGCCTTGCTTCAGAAGATGGGTAACCCGGGCAATATGGGTATATGCGTGGCCTGCTTTGAGAGGGATATTGCCGGCGCCCTGGGTCTGCACCGCGCGGCCGTTGTTCAGTATATCCGGCCGGAGATAATCGGGTTTGTCTTCGGCGCTTTGATAGCCGCCTACGCCTTTAAAGAGTTCAGGCCGCGTGCGGGATCTGCTCCTATTGTCCGTTTTTTCCTTGGTTTTTTTGCCATGACTGGGGCGCTGGTCTTCCTCGGATGTCCGTGGCGGGCCTTGCTTAGACTATCGGCCGGCGATGGGAACGCTATTGCCGGTTTAATCGGTCTTACAGCAGGCATAGCTATCGGTGTGGCCTTCCTGAAAAATGGTTACAATCTGGGCCGGGCACAGAAAAGCTATGTTTCTATGGGGTGGATACTGCCGTTAGCCATGGGCGCACTTCTTATATTTCTTTTACTGGCGCCGCAGATGGGCGATAACGGCCAAACCGGGCCGATTTTTTTCAGCGCCAAAGGGCCGGGGTCTCTGCATGCGCCTATAGCCCTATCACTCCTGATCGGCCTGTTTATCGGGTTTATGGCGCAACGGACCCGGTTCTGCACCATGGGGGCGGTCAGGGATATAATTTTAATGCGGGATTTTCACCTGGCGAGCGGCGTATTGGCGCTGGTTGCCGGCGCATTCATTACCAACCTGATCCTTGGTCAGTTTCAGCCCGGTTTTGAAAATCAGCCGGTCGCCCATACCAACCAGTTGTGGAATTTTGGCGGCATGGTCCTGGCCGGACTGGCCTTTGCCCTGGCCGGCGGATGTCCGGGGCGGCAATTATTCCTGGCCGGAGAAGGCGATGGCGATGCCGGTGTATTTGTCTTGGGTATGATTATCGGCGCTGGTTTTGCCCATAACTTTTCCCTGGCCAGTTCTCCCAAAGGGGTTGGCCTTTATGGGCCAATGGTTGTCCTCATAGGGCTTGCCTTCTGTTTCTTCGTCGGTCTTACCATGCGGGAAAAGATATAAAGAAGGAGGTTTAGAGATGACGTATTCTGTAGATGCCCGTGGACTTTCCTGCCCTCAGCCGGTGATTTTGGCCCGTCAGAAGATGCAGTCATTGGGACGGGGCGCCTTTGAAGTGAAAGTGGACACGGATACTGCCAGGGAGAACATTAGCCGGCTGGCCCAAAAAGAGGGATGGGAGGTAGAGATCAAAGAAGCAGGCCGTGAATATGTGCTGGTGTTGACAAAATAAAGTACCGGCAAATAGCACGGCCTATCTCTTCTTTACCTTTTATTATGCTACTTGGGCATGGTAAGGCCGTTAGGCAGCATATCATCCGGAGGCGGGGTCCCGTGTTTTTTTCGATATTCTTTTCTCTTGCACTCATTCATCTTGGGGCCATTACAGTACTGGTTAATAAACCCCCTGCAAGCAAGGTCTTTGGCCCCTTGATATTTCTTGAAGAACCCACATTTTTCCAATAGTTCGCATGCTGGCATTTGATACCTCCCTTATGTGTAGTGACTAGCGTATCGGAGAAATATTGCAAAACTTTAACTGTGGATTTTTTAAATTTGACAACGTTAATTGTCCTATGCTAGAAAATCTAATGGCTATCCGTTTTTTCGACGATAGCCGTATGCTAACGGTTTAATAAAGACACGCAAAAGGAGGTGAAGATTGGTCAGAAGTAAGAAGTCAAAAGTGATGAGTGATGAGTACTGAGTGATGGGCAGGACAGGCGTCCCGTCTGTCATAAAGGGCACAGAGGAAAATTTGTAAAAATTATTTTTTTCTCCGTGTGCTCTGCGATGAAAAAACAACGGATAAAGGAGAAAGGAAGGATATGAAGAAAGGTCTAGTAATTATAGCTGCCGCCCTGTTTGTGGCCGCTATGGCGCTCCCGGCCATGGCCGTGGACATGAGCCTGAGCGGTTTCTACCGGGTGCGCGGCATCTATCAGAGCAATGCTAATCAGGGGCAGGTTACGCCCTGGGATGGTAACACCCCCTATACTACAAACGGCTATGGGGACCCGGATGCCTACTGGGATCACCTGCTCCGGTTGAATCCGGTCTTCAAGGTTGCTGACAACCTCAAACTGATCACCCGCGTCTCGGTATTCAACAACCAGATGTGGGGCAGCAGCGAGACTTCAGGCGGCGTACCCACGACCGGTATCGGCCACAATAACTGGGCCAACTTTGGTGATACCGCCGACAACATCATTTTAAACCAGGCCTATATCGAATGGACAGGCTCATGGGGCAAGCTCCATGTCGGCCGCAAGCCCGGAATCTATACCTACTTTACGGAGTGGGCCAATACCGAGATGGACGTGGAGAAGATCCACTATTTCTCCCCGAGCTGGGGACCCTTCAGCTTCTTCGCCTTCCATGAAAAATGGGAGGAACAGAGTGTTACATCAGGCAATAACATGGCCGACGAGGACCTCGACCGGTACTCCCTCTGCCTGCAATATACCAAACCTTGTCTTTATTTGGGCTATGCCTTCGACTACTACCATGTCCGGACAGGTTCAGAGAACCCGGCCACTACCGGATGGAAGGCCAACCGTATCGGCAACTACTTCTGCGTACAGGCCAATGATGCGACGAGCACCTATTTCTTCAAGGGTGAACTGTCCCTCCTGAGCGGCGACTATAAGGATTACTACGCCGCCGGCACCACAGATGTGGATCGTGCCGGGTGGGGTTACTATGCCAAGGCCTGGATGAACAAAGGACCACTGACAGTTGGTGTAGGCACGGCCTATACCTCCGGCGATGACAACGCTTCCGATGGAGATTACGACGTTGGTCCGGCCTCGGGCGGAGACTTCCAGCCGATGTACGTCCTGTACGGACCACAGAGCAACATCTTAAACACCACTCTGGTGCATCCTTCCCAGAAACCTGGTTACTCCAATGCCAGCCAGTTCGGCAATCCGGGAGATACCGCTACCGGTTCTGTGGGGTACTGGATCTATGCCGACTATACGGTTAATCCGCAGCTCGCCCTGCACGGCGCCGTGGGTATAGCATACGCAGACAAGATCAGCAGCACCTATTACCAGGATGATGAATTCGGTAAAGAACTGGACCTGGGCCTGAAGTACCAGATCATGAGCAACCTGGCCTATGAGCTGCATCTCGGTTATCTGTGGACGGGCGACTTCTTCAAGGGCCCGGCTGGCACAAACTACACCACCGATGACGTCTATCAGATCGACCACAGCCTGACGCTCAGTTTCTAAGAAGACAGGAGTCAGAAGTTAGAAGCCAGCAGTAGGACAGGCGTCTCGCCTGTCTATAGTGATGACTGACTTTCAGAAAGCGATCAGCCGTCAGCAATCAGCAGACAGCCAGAGGCTGAGCGCTGATAGCTGACAGCTAATTCAGAGGCCGGGCATCTGGCCTGGTTAGGTAAATAAGAGGCTGGCTCTGGAGTAATTCCAGGGCTAGCCTCTTTGATTCCCCACAGGGCACGCTAATCTTTTTCAATATATGGTCTCAGAATTTCGTACATCCCGGGAGGCCATTTTTTGGGGTCCGGTTCTGTGAGAAATATCTTGGTCCATGGCTCCTTAACTCCGGCCGTTAATTTTTGCACTAAGTCCTTGGGCATGTTTTTCAAGTCTTCCAACCTTTCCTGATAAACCCGGCTTGTTGTTTCTTTATCCATACCTATCTCCCTTGTTCGAACCTCCGTACTATCAAAAGATTAACCACAGAGCACACAGAGAAAATATAACGTATTAATAAGTTCAAATTTCAAAGCTCAAATGACTAAAGTAGAAGTCATTAGTCAATAGTCATTTGTCACTAGTAAAAGGGGCCTATCTTTCTCCCAACATAACCAATGACTAATGACCAGTGACCAGTGACGTTTTGAACTTTGGATTTTGTCATTTGGAATTTACGCAAACTCCTCTATGGTTTATTTTCTATTCTATGGCGCGATTGTCCCAGGCACAAGGAAATTTAAAGAATTTATGAGGGTTGACTTTCCATGGGCCTTAATTTAATGTCTTTTTAAAGGCCTGAGATGGATTTGCAGCGAGGATACTATGTCAAGGTGAGGGCCTTTGACCTTAGCGGAAGAATTGGCGTGTTAGAGGAGGAATCAATTTGGAAGGGCTGGAAGATATGATAGCCGTGCATGATGTCCAACTGGTAGAGCAGCAGGATGGATATCAGATTATCTTAAAAGAGAAGGCAGACAGTAAATATTACTTTACGATGCTCATCGGTCCGGCTGAATTCGCTGCCATTGCCAAGGAAAAAGGCACTTACAGGCCTCCCCGGCCCCTAACGCATGATCTTTATTTAGGGATATTGAAAAATCTGGGCATTAGATTCTTGCGTGTGGAGATATATGAGCAGCAAGATAATGCGTATATTGCCAATGTCTTCTATGAAAAAGGCGGGAACGAGGTCGGGGTTGATTCAAGGCCCAGTGATGCCCTGGCCCTGGCCTTGAATCAGCAAATTCCTATACTGGTCAGGCGGAACCTGCTTAAGACCGAGGTATCCAAGGAAGAAAGGGAATTTTACAGGGATATAATCAAGGTAGTAAAATTTAAAGAAACAGAATAACCCGGTGCATGTCAGAAACTATTTACCCGCTCGATTATAGCCTTAAGGCTGGCGAAAGATTTCTTATTGAAGGGGAACGTTAAACGCGGTAGTTCTAACAATTCAGGTTCGTCCTGTTCCTCCGGTAAGGCCTCCCGGGCCTCAAATTTTCCACCGGGCAGGAGGTCCTCCGGGAATTCCTCATTTAATGCCTGAATGTCAACCACTTTTAACCCCGTTTTCAGGCGTAAGACTACCAGGTCTCCTACGTAGCGCATGGAGTGATAACGGCGATAAAACGCTGTGATAATTTTTACCGCCTCTTTTTCATCGTTGAGGATGGTGAGTAAGCTTACGTCTTCCGGCGAGATATATTCGCCCTTAACCAGGCAGTCTTGCAGAAATTCCATCCATTTCCCCCAATATCCATTTCCCCCGGTTTCGAGAAACACGATAGGGATGGGGTTCTGTTTGCCGGTCTGGACGAGGGTCATGGCCTCCATAACCTCGTCCATAGTCCCAAACCCGCCGGGGAACAGCGCCACGGCGTGGGTTTCCTTAATAAAGGCCACCTTGCGGTTAAAAAAGTATTTATACTGGATCATGCGCGGGTTAGAGGCTATTATCTCATTAGTCACCTGTTCAAAGGGGAGTTTGATAGTAACGCCAAAGGAATTCTCATGACCGGCCCCCTTGTTGGCTGCCTCCATGATCCCAGGGCCGCCGCCGGTAATCACCATAAAGCCGTTCTCGATCAACCCGCGGGCAAAGCGCAGGGCCATATCATAAAGCGGTGTGCCGGGAAGGGTTCTGGCTGAACCAAATACCGTTACTTTGAGCCGGTTCCGGTAAGGCCCAAAGACCTTTGCAGTATAACGCATCTCCTTGAGGGTGTTATTCATCATCTTCAGGTCGCCGCGATCTCTGGTGTCCTGACCACCCTTCAGGCCGGCAATAATTAATTCGCGTATAATATCGCGATTGGCATCAATGCCTGCCAAGTCCATCAAGGACTCTATCCGGTCATCAATTTCGAGGTTCGGTTCATGAAAACGGAGTTCCATACTTTGATCGGTTTCCTCCGGATGCTTTTTACGAGTTCGTCATATATTTTCAATCGAACATTTTACCCGTATTCTTTAATTCTGTTAAGTTTTAATTGACGGCTTCGTAAAAAGTCCATTTGCTGTGAAATAGCTATCAGCCATCAGCTATCAGCAGTCAGCTTAAGGCCCTATTCCACCTTCTGAAAGCTGAGAGCTGAATGCTGACTGCTCTTCCTATTTGCGCGCCTTGCAACTGGAGCTTTTTTACTGTGCCGTCCAATTTTTGATTTTTTACGGGTGCGTCTTAATTTGGGTGCACAAAAATCTTGTCTTAAGCGCTTAAACGGGCTAAAAAGCAACGTGACCTTATCGGAAAAACTAAAAACCACTTAAGAGACGGGAAAGATGGAAGAGACGGTGACCAAAGAAGTTGAAATGCAGAGGGCCCATTTGGAAAAAAAGATTCAGGAGTTAGAAGCAGAAAAAAAGGCAAATGATCGAAAGATACTGGAACTCACGGAAAGGGAGCTTAAAGACCGTGAGATTCATACTGAAGAAATTCATCTCCTGCGCAAGAGGAATTTTGAGATAGCTTTTGAGATAGTTACGAGGCGTAACGAGATAAAAAGGCTGGGCAGAAGTCACGGATAACCGGTCTTTCGGATATGTTGCCCGGCTTGTGCAGTCCGGAAAATTTAACACAAAAGGAAATAAGATACATGACAGAACCGAACAAAGTTGTAACTGGAGAAGCAGGCGAGTTAGGAGAACCCCGGCCGCTCATGCCGGGCGAGAGGTTTCGCTTTGCCTGCCGCAAAGAATTAAGATGTTTTACCCATTGTTGCCGTGACCTTAACCTCTTCCTTTCGCCTTATGATATACTGCGCCTGAAAAACAGACTGGGCATTTCATCCGGAGATTTTCTGCGGAAATATGCCTCTACCAATATCGGTATTGTCTCGGGATTCCCGGTGATGACTCTTCGTATGAACAAGGACCAGGAGCGAACCTGCCCTTTTGTTACGCCGGACGGGTGCACGGTCTATGCGGACCGGCCTGCCTCCTGCCGCACTTATCCTCTCGGTCGCCTGGTAGAAAAAAACAGAGATACCAACCGGAAAAAAGAGAACTATTTTATCTTCCAGGAAGACCATTGCCTGGGGTTTGCAGAGCCGAATGAATGGTCTATAGAAGAGTGGCTGGATGATCAGGAGATAAAAATTTATAACGAGATGAACGATCTCTTTATGGAACTTATTGTCAGCAGGGATCGTGCCGGGATTAAAAATCTGACCGATGAGCAGATGCGAAATTTTGCCCTGGCCTGCTACAATCTGGATAAATTCAAAGACATGGTTTTTACACCAGGGTTCCTGGAAAAATTTGACCTTTCGGTCGAGTATGTTACCCGGCTTCGTTCAGATGAACTGGAACTGATGAAGTTCGGCATCAGGTGGGCCCAGTTTATGGTTTTTGGGGAAAAGACGCACCCCCTTAAGTCGGATTCGCCGCAGGCGGGTCAAAGTTGATGAACTCGTAAAAGGCCCAAAATATCACGCAAAGCCACCAAGGATGCAAAAAGAATAAAATTTGGAACTCAGGAACTCATGAAGGGTCATACTATTCCATTCCTGATTTCTTGATTTCCAGATTTTCATTTTTCCTTCGCGGCCTTTGCGTGAGAAATTGACTTCTTACGAAGCCGCCAAGGTTGCGCCTTCAACTTCAACCTTTGAATTTGCCTCGCGTGGTCTTCCGGGCAACCTTTTCCGGATTTAATCCTTTGAGGATGTCCCCTTCCCAATTAAATATTAGCCTTGGCCTGGCCGGCGCAGGATGTTTTTCCAGTGCATAAGCGGCCAGCAGCGGCAAGGAGACACTGGGTTCTACCCAGGCCATGGCAAAGTCTGCATCTTTCTTTATCTTCCCCCAGGACTGGGCTTCACCCAGGGTTGAACCGGAAAGACCGCCGTCCTGTGAAACCGCTGTGGTGACCTGTATGGCATAGGCGTGTCCGCGTTCCATGCCGAATATATAACTCATAACTATGGAGTCGTTGATGTAGTTTTTCGGCACCCCGCCGGCCACGTAGATGGCCGCCGTCTTCTTTGACCTGACCACAATCTGGGTAAGCTCATAATTGTCCTGGATAGAATCAATGGCAACTCCCGGCTTTGACTCCATCCTACATCTGTGCCGGTGTTCAGTAAGTCCGATGCCTATGGAAGAATCATTTATAGCCGGGGCAAAAACAGGGATGCCCAGGCGGTGGCATTGGTAAACTATAGAGCGTTCGTCATCCAGATGAGAGCCGATAAAATCTATGTACTGCCGGCTGGAATAATTGCCGGGTGGCAGTTCATCGGCAATCTCGCTGCACCACATGTCGGTTTTCCAGAAGGCCTCCTCATCTACGTAGGTATCATAGATGCGATCTATGTAAAGGTCTCTGAGTACCCGGTCATCTGCCGCCGGAGTTCCCTTATAATGCTTATACCCTCTGGCCTGGTATATATCCTGATAGAGAATGGCCCCTGTTGACACCACTACGTCTATATAACCTCCTACGATTAACTCACGGATGACATTCCTTAATCCGGCAGCGATCAGCGGGCCGGCCAGCCCCAGGAAAACCGTAGGCCGGTCAGGGTCTTCAAACATCCTGGAAAGAACTCTCGCGCAATTGCCCAGATTTCGTGCCTGTATGGACATCCCGCTCATTTGTTCCAGCAGGTCACCCACAGTCATAGCCGGTGATATCTCCACGGGACGTATCGCCTCAGCCAAAATTTTACGTTTACGAAGTTTAGCCCCCTGGGACAGAGGGCTATAACCGGAAGACGGCTTTGGTTTCATGATTCCCTTATATTACCTCCTGAAAAATTATAGGTCCGTGGAAAAGGCCTTGTGATTATTCCAAAAAAAAGTGACCATATAAAAAATAAACAAAAAACATAAAATAATCAATAACCGTTTAGTCTTCTATCCCGCGTAACTTGCGGAGCATAACACGTTCCAGTCTGCGGATATAGTCGTTCACTATATTTTCTGTCTTATTATCAATACCTGTGAATTCTAACCCGCACTGGATCACGTTGGTCTCCATATTATCCTGCAACCTTCTTACTATAGCTGACTTTACGGCAATCCCGTAAACTTTTCCCTCCAGGAGGAGATGGACTCTGAGCTCTTTTAGTTCATCACCGAGCTTTAGAATTTTTTCTTTTCCCTTGTTTCGGGGTACGAGGATGGCTAATCCGCTTACACTGATGTCTTTTATGGCGAAGGCCGAGGTTTCTCCTCCCGGAGACATCCTCACTTCACTGCCTGAGGGCACATCAATACGAAAGTGCCGCCGTCTTTGGATACGAACAATCTCTTGGGGGGAATAGACCCATATCTCTCTGTCCTCTGCCTTATAGAGCCTGGTTGAAAAACGATACGGGATTTTCTGGTTGTCAATACACTCAAAGATAAGCTTGGGATCCGGATGAGAGAGAATAATATCCGCAAAATCTTCTATCCAGTCCATTGCCACATATTGTTGGTTACCGATTACAGGGAGCTTAAGGATGATAGTTAAACGAGTGTAATCAGCGCCAGGGATAAACAGGCTGAGTTGAGTTTTCCTCAACATGATCTCGCGCAAAAAACGCAGGGCATTTTTACCGACAAGGGCTTCCATGAGTTAAACGATTCTTGTATCAGGTTATATGGAACAGATCCCCGGTGGATATTATTACTCCGGCAATTAAATACTCAAATACCGTCATCCCGGCGAAAGCCGGAATCCAGAAATGAACTGGATGCCGGATCAAGTCCGGCATGACATTTTTATATATTTACTCGCCGAAGCAATACTAAAGATACATCGGTAAGTTAACCGTTAACTTCAAAAAAATGTCAAGAAAAAAACAGATTACAGCGATCGGCAGTCAAGGAAGGTGAGAGGGAGGCGCAAGAGGAAGGACGAGTGACGAAAGACACCTCACGTTTGAAGCTATACGCTACCCGCTGAAAGCTATGTGTTCTGTGGTTAATCTTTCGATAAAACGCTATTCGTCCTGACTGACGTTGAGCTTGTAGCTGATTATAGTGCTTTTGCCGGAAACAAGGGGGGCGACGCCGGTTCTCATTATGATACCGACAAAGAGTTCGTAATGGTCTTTTCCATCGGCATCTACTAACTCATAATCACAGACTCCACCGGATATCTTGCGTGTTTTCCAACTTTCCGCCAGGCCCAGCCCGTCCCAGCTGAGCAAATATATCTCGCTGCTGGTATATTCCTTGAAGTTTCGCAACAATCGGGATGCAGTAGAAAGGTTTTTGTTTACTATAAGGTCGGCAATGCCGTCTTTATTCAGATCGGTCACAATGATCCGTGAGGGCAGATATATCCTTTCTTCAGTATCGGAGCGTGTGCGGTTGGGATTGACCGTAACAAAGTTGATAGTTTCTCCATAGGGTTCGTCACTTTTCCAGCGCAGCTCACCGGAGTCAGCATAGACCTTGAGTTTATTGTGTTCATCAATCATGACGGTTTCCGGGTTTTTATCACCGTCAATGTCCGCTATCGTGAAATTGAATACGTTAGCGCCTACAGGCAGGCGAAGTTGCTCCCCGGCCTGTAACTTTTTATTTACCCATAGCAGCTCACAAACGGCCGACGCAAAGGGGCTATTAATATCCTTTTGCTGGCCGACTATGGTCAGGTTGCCCCCTGCCGGCTTAGTTATCCTGAGATACCAGCGTAGATGCTCGGCGATGCGCACAAAATCTGATCCGTTCCATTCCAGAACGAATGAATCCACGTTGCCGGAACTCAGGTTGGACACGTAAATTTCAGGGGTCCCGTTACCATTTATATCTCCTACGTCAACAGCAAGTTGATCATAGATGGATTTGCCCTTGATATGTTTTACTTTGTCCAGTTTTTCACCTTTTTGACGATATATCCAGACATCTGTCTGGTTGATAAAGACTATCTCTTTCTGCCCGTCACCGTCTAAATCAGCTATCTGCATCCCCCGCATAACACATGGGAACTCCTGGCTTTTCCAGAAACCGGACTTCTTTTGTTTGGCAGAAAGTTGAATGAAATCGGGATTTAGATTAGAAGACGGCTCCTCTTCCTGGCTGGACAATAAAATCCGCTGTGGATGGGCTGCAACCGTCGTTTGTTCCTTGGGCGGGGCGACAGCAGTACGGGTGATAACCGGAGTCCGGCCAAATATCTTGGCATTTATATCCCCGGCAAATTCATCTACTTTAGGAATGACTTCATCCAGACTTTTTGTCTGAGTATAAACGGACATGGCCGGTTGGTTAAGATTTGTGGCTACTATTTTGGCGTCCAGGCTGCTTGAATTTCCTAGTACCGTAAGGCTGCCGAAAAGGACGTAATCGACCTTTAAATCCTGCCCCAGTGTTTTGGCCGATATTTCATTTAAATTGCCCGTGTATTTCTGGCATATATCTTTAACCGCGTGTTTTTCCAGCACTACGACCTTCCCCTCCCAGGCAATGCGGCTGGAGAGCATGTCGAAAATGCCGTCCTGCAGGTAGGACAGATCACCCGGCGCATGAACATTGAAGGGGATAATGGCAACCCTGGCCGGTTCTCCGGCCCAAAGCGATGAGCAGAAACCCAGAATTATAAATAGACTACTTATCAGAAATTTTTTCATGGCGGTTACCTTAGCTTTTATAGATGGCCGTAAAGTAACATTTGGTGTAAGTGTAGTCAAGATTAAAGGCCGACGCTATGCATACATAACTTGCCAAAAGTCTTAAAAATAAGTATAGAAAAACAATGGACAAGGGCAATTCCTACAAAAAGTTATTACTCTGGGGCATTATCCTCTTATGCCTCTCATTATTCGGTCTGGTATTGCTCCATAATTCTTTATCAACCATTGGGTATGACAAATTCAGCGCCCTGCTGTCCGACCGGGAAAAGATCCGGAATTTTGTGGCTTCTTTCGGCCCGCTGGCGCCACTGGCCTTTATAGGCCTCCAGATAATGCAGGTGTTAATCTCCCCTATTCCGGGTGAAGCCACCGGATTTATCGGCGGATACCTCTTTGGTGCGATTAAAGGATTTATCTATTCGACTGTTGGATTAACCTTGGGTTCATGGCTGGCCTTTAGTATCTCCAGGCTGTTTACGCCCTATGTAACCCGCCGCTTAGGACAGACAAAGATCTATAATAAGTTCAACTTCATAGTCGAGCACCAGGGCGTTATTATAGCCTTTATCTTTTTTTTGCTGCCGGGGTTTCCCAAGGATTATCTATGTTATCTCCTGGGGCTTAGTCTCATGCCCACCAGTGTTTTTCTCGTCATTGCCGCGGTTGGACGCATGCCCGGCACGTTGATGCTTGTCCTCCAGGGGAGTAAGGTTTTTGATCAGGCGTATGCTGTTTTTTTCATCCTGCTCGGTATAGCCCTGGCTGCCGTTATCTTTTCATACATGGCCAGGGAGAAAATCTATAGATTGGTCCAGGGGCTTCATGCAAGAAACACGGATACAAAAAAATAAGATACCAGGATACACCGGCGATTCCATACTGTACTTCGACTGTCTTGGGGGCATAAGCGGCAATATGGTGGTGGGGGCGCTTCTGGACCTGGGATTACCCCTGGAAAAACTGAGGGGCGAGCTAAAGAAGCTCTCCTTAAAAGGGTATCATTGCCGCGCCTGTCGTTCTAAAAAATACCCCATCAGCAGCATATTTTTTGAGGTAGAGGTAAAGGAAAAAGCGCCACCGGAACGTCCTTTTGCTGATATTCGGCAGCTCATATCGGAAAGTACCCTTGATGCGCCCGTGAAAAAGATAAGCTTGAATATATTTAAACGCCTTGCCGGGGCCGAGGCCCGGGTCCATAACACGCCGCCGGCCAAGGTTCATTTCCATGAAGTAGGCGGTGTCGATACCATAGTTGATATCGTAGGGGCGGCTATCGGTTTCAACTACTTTGGCATAAAAGAATTCTATTGCTCGCCCCTTCCTATGTCCAGAGGCTGGATAAACTCCAGCCACGGCCGGTTGCCGCTACCCGCTCCGGCCACCCTGGCCCTCCTTAAGGGAGCGCCTACATATCCGGTGGATAGCCAGGTAGAGCTTGTAACCCCTACAGGAGCAGCTATTGTCACTACCCTGGCTAAAGATTTCGGCCAGATGCCAGCCATGCGCATCGACAAGACGGGTTACGGCGCGGGCACATCTGAACTGCCTGAAATACCAAATCTCCTGCGCCTGATCTCCGGGCATCCTTTGGCGATCCCCGAATCAAGGCCGGTTACGGTTATAGAGTCGCATATTGACGACATGAATCCTGAATTTTATGATCACCTGATGGACAAATTGTTTGAGGCTGGGGCGCTGGATGTCTCTCTATCTCCCATACAAATGAAGAAAAACCGGCCGGGGACGCTGCTACGGGTGATAAGTCCTGAAGCGCTGAAAGGGCTACTTATGGAGATCATATTACGGGAAACCACCACCCTGGGGATGCGTTACTACGGGGCCCGGCGCTTTGCTGTAGAACGCACTATAGGCCAGGTCAGGACGGAGTGGGGCCTGGTAAAGGTAAAGATAGCGAGGGAAACAGATGGCCGGCGGGTTGTTTATCCTGAGTATGAAGAATGCCGAAAAATAGCCAACGAACACAATGTCCCTCTCAAATACGTATATCAGAAGATCGCCTTGGCCGGTGCCGGAGAGCAGGCTGATTAATTAATGTTCATCCGGAAACTACTGTTTCCGGCTTCACGCTTTCAGCGATCAGCGATTAGCTGTCAGCAAAAATCTAAGACAAACATCACATTAAGCTGAACGCTGATGGCTGAGTGCTGATTGCTCCATCCGGAATCCTTGGGTTCCCGGATAAAAACTAAAAGATATTCTCAAAAGGATATGTTTTGCGCAGTCTGTTACTCTTTTTGGCGACAGGGGCCTATTTCGGACGGTTACCTCTGGCCCCGGGGACGTGGGGCAGCCTGTGGGGGGTATTGTTTCATTACTTGCTGGCGCGATATTCGCTGCTTTTCTATCTCCCCGGCCTTATCGCGCTGATTTCCCTGGCAGTCATAGTCGCTCATCAGGCGGAGATTATAACCGGACAGAAAGACGATTCTTCCATAGTAATTGACGAAATCGCCGGGATGGCGGTAACTCTTGTGCAAATTCCTCCAACCGGCTGGGCGATTTTGGTTGGATTTTTGCTCTTTCGTTTTTTTGATATTACCAAGATATTTCCTGCTAAAATGCTTGAGAGAATATTGCCCGGAGGTTACGGTATAGTGGCTGACGACATTGTCGCAGGCATATATGCCAACTCGATGTTGCGTCTTGTCCTTTACCTGGGAGCAACCTAAAGGCTGCGGTTACCAAATTGGCGTCATAGGAATAAACCATGAAAGGTGAGATTATAGCCATCGGCGATGAATTACTGGCGGGGCGGGTCTCAAATACTACCAGCCTGTTTGCGGCCAGGCGGTTTTTTGAGGCAGGTTATGTTATAAGGAAGATGAGCATCGTGGGAGACCAGCCGGAATCTATAGAAGAGGGGCTGACTCAGGCCATGCAGAAGGCCGACTTTGTGATAGTTACGGGCGGGCTGGGGCCTACCAGTGATGATCTGACCACGGAAGTAACTTCACATATCCTTGGCCGCAGGCTTGTATTTCACAATGGGATCAAAGAGCGAATCGAAAAATACTTCCAGGCCAAAGGGGAAAAGCCGTGTGAAGAATATCTTAAACTGGCCTGGCTGCCTGAAGGGGCCACACTGCTGGATGAAACAGGCAAGGCGGCCGGTTATTTCCTGGAGCACGGGGGAAAATTTCTTTTTTTTCTGCCCGGGGTTCCTGAACAGATGAAAAACCTCCTGGACCGCAAGGTCTTGCCATTCTTGGCAACCAAATGGAAACCCTCTGTTTTCACCCGGCAGGAAGTCATAAAGACCTTCGGACTGGTCGAGTCAGAGATAAATGCCCGTTGTGCGGATCTGGAAGGAATTTATCCCGGGCTTAAAATTGGTTATTATCCTGATTTCCCTGAAGTCCACGTGACCCTGACGTTCAGCGGTGAACCCTTGGGTGAGACTGAGGCTGTCCTTTCCGGGGCCAGGGCAGACCTGGAAGCAAGATTGTATCCGCATGTCTTCGGCTATAGGGACGATACGATGGAAAAAGTAGTGGGGGACCTTTTAAGGGCCGGGAATCTCAGTCTTTCTATGGCGGAATCCTGTACGGGCGGTCTGATTGGCCACCGTCTGACCAGGGTACCCGGAAGCTCGGACTATTTCGAACGGGGGGTAATCACCTACAGCAACCTCTCAAAGGTGGAACTTCTCAATGTCTCTAAAGAGACGCTGGCTGCTTTTGGCGCAGTCAGCGCCGGGGTGGCCGAGCAGATGGCGCTCGGAGTCAAAGAGAAAAGTCGCACCGATATCGGTCTTTCGGTAACCGGCATTGCCGGCCCTACTGGTGGTACACCGGAAAAACCGGTGGGGACAGTCTATATCGGCCTGGCCGTCCCAGGAAATACGGTAGCTCATCATTTTTTGTTCCGGGGCACGCGTGAGATGATTCAAAAGGTAGCGGCAGAGACCGCCCTGGATGTATTAAGAAGGTATCTGGCGCATGATACGCTCATTTTTGGCAGTTGATCCGCCGATGGATCTTCGTGAATCTATAGTTAGCGCTACCATAGGGCTACGCACTCCGGCTGCCGATATAAAATGGGTCAGGCCGGAAGGCATCCATCTTACCTTGAAATTTCTCGGCAATATTGAGGAAGGACAGGTTGATCCCATCGTTAATGCGGTAAATGAGGTTATAACCGGCCATAAGCCGCTGGCCTTGAAGGCCGAAGGTATAGGCGCCTTCCCGGATTTAAGGCGGCCGCGGGTCATCTGGATCGGGATGACCGGCGATATAGAGCGTTTGATGGTTATACAGAAAAGTATCGAACAGGCCCTTTCCGGCCTGGGTTTTGCGGCAGAAGACAGGCCATTTACCCCGCATTTGACCCTGGGACGGGTACGTTCCTATAAGAGGGCCTCAGATTTGGCCCATAAAATTGAAAAGCTCAAAGATATAAATTTTACCCCTTTTACCGTCAATGAGCTAATACTCTATAAAAGCGCCCTGCGCCCTGAAGGCGCCATCTATACACCCTTGCGGCGACTACCATTAATAGGTTAATATCATCCTTAATAAAAACTGGAGGGATAACATGGCAACACCAATGGATAAAGGCAAGGCCGTAGAACTGGCCGTCACCCAAATCGAAAAACAATTCGGAAAAGGCTCTATTATGCGCCTGGGGGCTAACGAACGGGTAGTGGATGTCCCCGTTATTCCGACCGGCTCCCTGGCTTTAGATATAGCCTCCGGCATAGGGGGTATCCCCCGCGGGAGAGTAACCGAGATCTTCGGGCCGGAGTCTTCCGGTAAGACGACTCTGGCCTTACATATTGTGGCGAAGGCCCAGAGAAGAGGGGGTACAGCAGCCTTCATTGACGCAGAACATGCCCTGGATGTGGGTTATGCGCAAAAGCTGGGGGTTAAGACCGATGAGCTGCTGGTATCTCAGCCGGATACCGGTGAACAGGCCCTTGAAATTGCCGAGGTGTTGGTGCGTAGCGGGGCGGTAGATGTACTGGTCGTTGACTCCGTGGCAGCGCTAGTTCCTCGTGCCGAGATAGAAGGGGAGATGGGCGATTCCCATGTCGGACTCCAGGCCCGCCTCATGTCCCAGGCCCTGCGCAAGCTTACCGCCAGCATCAGCCGGTCTCTGACTTCAGTGATATTTATCAATCAGATACGCATGAAGATCGGTGTCTTCTATGGCAACCCGGAGACGACTACAGGCGGCACGGCCCTTAAGTTTTATGCCTCTATGCGTCTTGATATTCGAAAGATAGGCAATATCAAGGAGGGGCAGGATATTGTAGGCAGCCGTACAAGGGTGAAGGTAGTCAAAAACAAGATGGCGCCGCCCTTCAAGGAGGCAGAATTTGATATTTTATACGGTTCGGGCATATCCAGGGAGATGGATGTCCTGGACCTGGCTACGGCCGTGAACATAATTGATAAGAGCGGCGCCTGGTATTCCTATGGCGGGGAAAGAATCGGCCAGGGACGTGAAAATGCCCGGGTATTCCTAAGGGACAATCCTGCGGTAATGGCGGCCATTGAGGACAGAATTAAAGAGGCCTATGGGATTGCCGGGAGCGATACAGAAAAGGCGGCAAAACAGGACAAATAAATGACCGGACAAGAAATCAGAGAAAAATTTATAGAGTATTTTGTTATAAAAGGCCATACGGCAGTTAAAAGCTCGTCCCTGGTGCCGGCCGATGATCCCACCCTGCTCTTTACCAATGCCGGGATGGTCCAGTTCAAACAGGTATTTCTGGGAGGGGAAAGGCGCGATTATGTCAGGGCGGTTTCGGTGCAAAAATGTATGCGGGCCGGCGGCAAGCACAACGATCTGGAAAATGTGGGCCGGACGGCGCGGCATCATACGTTTTTTGAGATGCTGGGCAATTTTTCCTTTGGAGACTATTTCAAGGAGGAAGCTATCGCCTTTGCCTGGGAGTTTTTGACCGGGCACCTAAAACTGCCTACAGAAA
Organism: Thermodesulfobacteriota bacterium; assembly: GCA_040754095.1. Lineage (GTDB taxonomy): Bacteria > Desulfobacterota > QYQD01 > QYQD01 > QYQD01 > QYQD01. The sequence goes on from JBFMFO010000003.1 coordinate 18,877, forward strand.
AGCTTTGGGTTTCCGTCTATGAACAGGACAGTGAGGCCTATGAAATCTGGCGTACAAAAATAGGTCTGCCTGCGGAAAGAATGGTCAGGCTTGGAGAAAAGGACAACTTCTGGGCCATGGGGGATACCGGTCCCTGCGGGCCCTGTTCTGAAATCCTCATTGATCAGGGCGAGGGGATAGGCTGCCGTAGGCCGGATTGTCGGGTAGGTTGTGATTGTGATCGGTACCTGGAACTGTGGAATCTGGTCTTTATGCAGTACTACCGGAATGAAAAAGGAGAGCTGCATCCGCTGCCCCGGCCCAGCATTGATACCGGTATGGGATTGGAACGTATTGCCGCGGTCCTGCAAGGCAAAAAAAGCAATTATGAATCCGACTTGTTTCAGGGAATCATTTCGGCCATAGCCGGCCTGTCCGGGACCTCCTATGGTCAGAGTGAGGCCCACGATATGGCCATGCAGGTCATTGCCGATCACAGCCGGGCAGCCGCCTTTCTCATTGCCGACGGGGTGTTACCCTCTAATGAAGGCCGCGGCTATGTTCTCAGAAGGATACTGCGCCGCGCCGTCCGTTATGGCCGGGTGCTTGGCCTTGATAGACCTTTTCTGGGCGAGGTAACCGGCGCCGTGGCCGCCATTATGGGGAAAACCTACCCGGAATTAATAGAATCTGCCGCTTTTGCAAAAAAGGTCCTTTTGAATGAAGAGGAACGCTTTGCCGAGACCCTGGACTTCGGTCTTCGTCTCCTTCAGGAGGAAATAGCCGACCTGAGGGCCAAGGGGGGCCATATTATATCCGGGGATACAGTCTTTAAACTCTACGATACCTACGGGTTCCCCATAGACATCATTCAGGATATCGGGCAGGAAAACGGCCTTGAAATCGATAATGCCGGTTTCCAGGAGTATATGGCCAGGCAGCGCGAGCTTTCCAAGAAGGCCTGGAAGGGTGAGGCGGTAGAAATATCCCCTGTATTTCGTGACCTGCTGGACAAGGGGCAAAAAACGGAGTTTGTCGGCTATGAGGTCTGCTCGACCCGCTCCCGGTTGTGGCTATTGATCAAAAATGGCGAGGCGGTGGCGGAGGCGGGAAATGGCGAGGCAGTGGAGGTCGTAGCGGAAAAGACGCCTTTCTATGCGGAGGCCGGGGGGCAGGTAGGGGATCAGGGGACCATCAGAGGGCAGGCAGGCACGGTGGTTATCGAGGAAACTATCAGTATAGCGGGCAGGCTTTATGTACATCGCGGCCGGGTAATAGATGGGAAAATAAGGGCCGGCGAAGAAATAGAACTGGCCATATCCCCGGAGCGGCGGCAGTCCGTGGCCCTGAACCATACCGCCACCCATCTCCTCCAGGCGGCACTGCGAACCGTTCTGGGTGAGCATGTCCGGCAGTCCGGCTCTCTGGTGGCCCCGGATAGACTGCGTTTTGATTTCACGCATTTTTCGCCGGTAGAGGCGGCTGACCTGGAGAGAATCGAGACCATAGTCAACGGGAAGATCCGGGAGAATATTCCCCTGGAGACGGATATACAGGCCCTGGAACAGGCCATACAAAACGGGGCGACTGCCCTCTTTGGGGAAAAGTATGGAGACCGGGTGCGGGTGGTATCTATCGGCCCTTTCAGCAAGGAACTTTGCGGGGGTACGCATGCGTCCCGGACCGGGGATATAGGTCTGTTCAAGATCGTGGGTGAAGGCGGGGTAGCCGCCGGCATCCGCCGTATAGAGGCCGTAACCGGCAGTGTGGCCCTGATGTTGGCGCAGGAACAGGATATAAGGTTAAAGCGCCTGGGCCATCTTTTGAAAGCGGGCACGGAAGAATTAGAAAACAAGATAGAGAAATTAATAACCAGACAGAAAGAACTGGAAAAGGAAGTCGCTGATTTAACGTCTAAGCTGACCCTCCAGGGATTGGACAGTATCCTGCAAGGCGCCAGAAAAATGGATGGGTTCCATGTCCTTTCTACGATAGTCCCTATAGATAGTCCCAAAACCCTGAGGGAGCTTGCCGACAGGTTCCGTGATAAGATCGATTCGGGCATAGTCGTGCTCGGAGGTGTCCATGACAACAAAGTCCACCTTGTGGCCGTGGTTACCAAAGACCTGACCAAGAGATTTCATGCCGGCGACATCGTTAAAAAAGTGGCCCAACTGGTAGGCGGCAGCGGCGGTGGAAGACCGGATATGGCCCAGGCCGGCGGCACAAAGGTCGATAAGCTTTCTGAGGCGCTGGATATGGTTTATAAGGTTGTGGCTGAAAGCTGACCGTCGAAGATTCGCCGGTATTGTGGCGAGCTGATAGCTGATGCTATATTATGAGACCTCTGCGGCAAGCTTTCCCTCGCACTGTTTGATAAGGGCCAGGGCTTTTTCTTTAGCCGGGGTTTCCGGATAGTCGCTTACCAGTCGTCTCAGGCGGTTTAAGGCCGCCCGATATTGTTCGGTCCTTAGATAGAACCTGCCTACATATAACTCGTGTTCGGCTAATCTTTCCCGGCACTGCCTGATCCTTTCTTTCGCCTCAATAACGTATGGACTGTCCGGGTACGTGTTCAGTAAGCGGTGAAATTCATTCAAGGCATTCCTGGTTGCGGCCTGGTCACGGTCGACACCAAGCATCTGCCTGAAATAAGACATGCCGATCTGATAGGTTACGTATGGTAAGGCTTCATTGGTTGGGTGAAGCTTTTCAAACTCCTGGTAGGCGCTGACGGCCTCTTCATATTCTTTACGATGATAATGAATATCGGCCAGTTTTAGGGCAGCCAGGAGACTATATTGGCTGAACGGATAACGGTCTTTTATCTGCTGGAAGGCCTCTGCGGACTTATAGTAGTCTCCTCCACGCAGATAAGCCATACCTGATGTTGCCAATTCTTCGGCGGTCTTTTCACGCGGTGGGTTAGGAATGATTAAAGAAGTAATTGTAGCGCAGCCGGTAAAAAATAACAGGAAAAACAGCACAAAACAAAAGGTAGCGATCCTTTGCATGTCGCTGCCTTTAATCCATTTAACTTTTTTCACCTGAAAATCCCCCCAACCCCCCTTTACCAAAGGGGGGCGAGGGGGGATTTTTATCGTCCTTTGTCCACCCCCGGCGGATGTGTGTTTTATATTCATATTATTTATGTCTCAAGGATCTTTTTGATACCGCTTTCAATGATGTTTTTAGAGACTGCGCCTGTAATCTGGTCAGCCAATTTACCTTCTTTAAAAAAAAGCAGCGTAGGAATGGCCCTGATGCCATATTTACTAGGCGTGGCCGGATTTTCGTCCACGTTCATTTTTGCGACCTTCAGGTGGTCTGCATATTCCTCGGCCAGTTCTTTAACCACTGGGGCAATCGCCCGGCACGGGCCACACCAAGCCGCCCAGAAATCTACCAGCGCCGGCTTATCACTTTTGAGGATATCTGTCTCAAAACTGCTGTCGCTAACCTCCAGGACATTACCTTCTGCCATGACAACCCCTCCTGAGTGGTATTTTTGATTGCTATCCTTTACCACGGGAGGTATAGAGATTACAAGATTTTTTTTGTTTAGTTACCTATAGCTATGAGTTAAAATCTCCTTTTCAAAAAGACCATCTTCAAAAAAATTGACATGCCGGATAAAACATCATAAAAAGGGCCTATTAGTGTTCATCCGGAAACTGCCGTTTCCGATGAAAGCTCTCAGCGATCAGCTTTCAGCCGTCAGCATGTTTGTTATCCGTTATCCGTTTACCGTTGTCCGACATTTTCTTTCGGTAAACGGTCAACAGTGAACGGTGGACCGGCTTCATGCTGATAGCTGACCGCTCCATCCAGAAAACAGGGGGTTTCGGATGGAAACTAATTATTAGGAGGGTAAATGGCGGTTCTGGTAACTGGCGGAGCGGGGTTCATCGGCTCCCATCTGGTTGAAAAACTGCTTGGCACTGAAGAGGTGGTCTGTGTCGATGACTTTAATGACTTTTACGATCCGGCCATCAAGCGGCGCAATCTGGAAACGGCCCTGCAGAGCCGGGACTTTCATCTGCGGCAGGGAGATATTCGCGACCTCTCCTTTATGGAGGGTGTGTTTCGCAAGTTTCCATTAACCGAGGTCATCCACCTGGCGGCGCGGGCCGGAGTACGCCCGTCTTTAAATGACCCCCTGCTTTACGAGGACGTAAACGGACGCGGGACCTTAAATATCCTTGAGCTTTGCCGTAAATATGACGTAAAGAGGTTTATCTACGGCGGGTCGTCTTCAGTGTACGGCATAAACAATAAGGTTCCGTTTTCAGAAGATGACGACATATCACGGCCCGTATCTCCTTACGCGGCCACCAAGCGGGCCAATGAACTCATGTGTTATACCTATCATCACCTCTATGGCATCCATGTTACCGTGCTGCGTTTTTTTACGGTCTATGGCCCGCGTCAGAGGCCGGAGATGGCTATTCACAAGTTTACGCGCCTTATCGACGAGGGCCTGGAGGTGCCGCTCTACGGAGACGGTTCATCCCGGCGGGATTATACTTATGTCGACGATATCATTCAGGGTGTAATGGCGGCCCGGGCATCCACTGCAATAGGGCCTTATGATATCTTCAACCTGGGCGAATCCCGCACCACAGAGTTAAGAAAACTGGTGGCCCTGATAGAAGATGCCCTGGGAAAGAAAGCACGCATAAAATGGCTGCCTGACCAGCCGGGCGATGTGCCCGTCACCTATGCGGACATATCAAAGTCCAAGGGACTGCTCGATTATAATCCTCAGGTGACAGTGGAAGAAGGCGTCCCATTATTCGTAAAATGGTATCAGGAAATGAAGGTTAAGGGATAGGCTTATGCACATTACCGTAATCGGCACCGGCTACGTGGGATTGGTCACCGGCGCAGGGCTGGCTGACTTTGGGTTGCAGGTTATCTGCGTCGATCAGGACAAGGACAAGATTAAAAGACTAAAAAAGGGCGAGATACCTTTTTACGAACCGGGGCTGGAAGAGTTGGTCTCCAAGAATGTAAAAAATGGCCGCCTTTCTTTCACCACGGATATGAAGACCTCGGTAAGGCAGTCTCTGGTCATCTTTATTGCAGTGGGCACGCCGGATGACGGGCAGGGACAGCCGGATCTCTCACAGGTAGAAGCGGTGGCCAAAGGCCTGGCGGAGGCAATCGACGACTATAAGGTAATAGTTATCAAGAGTACGGTGCCGGTGGGGACGAACCGTTGGATTAAAGGGGTTATCTCCGCCGCAGGCGGGAAAAAAGGCGTTAAAGTGGACGTCGTGTCGAACCCGGAATTCCTGCGCGAGGGATCGGCCATTGAAGATTTCATGCGTCCCAACCGGGTGGTTCTCGGGTCTGACAGCGCCGAGGCCCTGGCCGTTGTAAAGGATATTTACCGGCCCCTCTATCTGATCGAGACCCCCTTTGTTGTAACCGGCCTGGAGACCGCCGAGTTGATTAAATACGCTGCAAACGCCTTTCTGGCGACAAAGATATCGTTTATTAATGAAGTGGCGAATCTTTGTGAAAAGGTCGGAGCGGATGTGCATCACGTAGCCAGGGCCATGGGCCTGGACGGTCGGATAGGGCCGAAATTCTTGCATCCGGGGCCGGGCTATGGAGGCTCTTGTTTCCCCAAGGATACACTGGCCCTTGCCCACCTGGGAAGAAAGCAGGGCAGTCCTCTCAGTATTGTTGAGACCGTGATTGAAGTAAACCGAAGACAGCGGGCCCGGATGGTCAATAAGATTGAGACAGCGCTGGGCTCCTTGAAGGGGAAGACAGTCGGCGTACTGGGTCTTACTTTCAAACCCAACACCAGCGATGTACGGGAATCTCCGGCTATTGACATAGTTAGAATATTGCTGGAAAAGGGGGCAAAGGTAAGAGCCTATGATCCGGCCGGCGTCGATGAATTTAAGAAGGCGGTAACCGGCAAAAACCTTTCCTTTTGCCAGGACGCCTACCAGGCGGCAAAAGGGGCAGACGCCCTTGTGTTTCTTACGGAATGGAATGAGTTGAGGAACCTGGACCTGAAAAAACTCCGGAAGATAATAGCCCAGCCCCTGATCCTGGATTTGCGAAATATATATGACTCGGAGAAAATGCACGAACTTGGCTACACTTATATAGGTGTAGGCCGGGGTATTATATAGAGAAAATCATCAGTCAATGGTCATTAGTCATTATTTGGTTTTCATCCGGAAACTGTCGTTTCCGGATTCGAGCTTTCAGCCATCGGCGATCAGCTCTCAGTCCCGTAGGGTGGGCTTTGCCCACCAAAAGAATGACGGCGGGTAACCCCACCGTGCGGGACTGTCCTACGAGGGGACTTTCCGGATGGAAGCTAATTAGTTGCGTGGGGAGTTCGATACGTTAACCAGTGACCAGCGACGTTTGTAAGGGAGGGTGAAAAAATGGCGACAGAGAAAAAGTATTTGTTTTTTGGCTTCATCTGCCTTTCCCTCTGCATCCTGTTTCCCCTGTCTTGCAGCCCACGGATGACCCTGGCCGAGGCCGAACTAAAGTACGGTCCGCATCCGCCGGTAGTAGAGCGCTTTTATTGCCCTGCTGCCATAAGAAGCGGTGACACGCTGAAGTTTTATATCTCCGCCAAAGACGAAGACGGGGATATGGCCTACATCCATGTCAATGTACGTCAGAGGGGCGCGGGTGAAGAGTCGGTGCCCTACATGAAGGTGCACAAGGATAACCAGGCGCACGTGGCCGGGTATCTTTACATGCTTACGCCGCCGGCTGTCCTTTTTGGAGAGACTATAAATGTTGCCGTGGCCGTCATAGATCAGGCCGGCCACCGTAGCGGAGACGTATCACAGGATATATATTTCGGCAACGAATCTCCGCCGGACTGTCCGCCCGGCTGGGAAAAGGAATGCAATAACCCGTTGGGATTTATACCTGTTTTTTTACGTCCTTTCCAGGAGAGAAGCACGTTAATAAGTCCCAGGACAATGTGACTATTCAGCCACTAAGAGATCAGATTAATTTCGAATTTCGAAATTCGAATTTCGAAATTTTTAACTTTGTGTCTTGGTGCCTTAGTGGCAAAAGTTTTTCTCTGTGTCTTCAGCGGTGAAAAGATTTTTTTATGAAATGATCAAAGATGCCTGTCTAATAGAATAAAAAGGAGAGATTATGGGAAAGAAAGAAAAAGAAACAAAGGAAAAACCGCTTGAGTCTATGACCGTTAAGGAACTCCGGGAGATCGCCTTGCAGATTCCTGATATTGTCGGCGTTCACGGAATGAATAAGGACGAGGTTATCGCGGCTATCAAAAAGGCGCGCGGCATTACGGATGAGCCCAAGAAAAAGCCTGCCGCCACTATGCGCGAGATAAAGGCCAAGGCCAAGGAGTTGCGGGCCAAACTTGTGGCTGCTCAGGAAAGCGGGGATAAGAAAAAGGCCTGTATTAATCGTCGTCGCATAAGCCGTCTCAAGAAAAAGACCCGCCGCGCGGGTTGATGGTGAGGTAAGATGGCTGCCGGCGCTGTTTTCGAAACACATATTGAAGGGCTGCCCCTTTGCAACCGGGGCAAGGTGCGCGACGTCTATGATGCCGGCGAACATCTGCTCATCGTGGCTACGGACCGGCTTTCGGCCTTTGATGTGGTGATGCCCAACCCCATACCGGACAAGGGCCGCATCCTAACACAGATATCGCTTTACTGGTTCCGGGAACTGGCCGGCATAGCGCCCAATCACCTGATCTCAGGCGAGGTGAAAGATTTCCCGGCCGTCTGTCACAAATATGCCGAAGTCCTTGCCGGCCGGACTATGCTGGTCCAAAAGGCCATGCCCCTCCCCGTAGAGTGCATTGTGCGTGGTTACCTGTCAGGCTCGGGGTGGAAAGAGTACCGGGAGACGGGAGCGGTATGCGGCATAACCCTGCCCAAAGGGCTTACGGAATCGGCCAAACTGCCGGCTCCGATTTTTACCCCTTCGACCAAGGCCGAGGCCGGTACACATGACCAGAATATCTCTTTTCCAGAAGTCGAGAACCTGATCGGGAAAGAGCTGGCCGCCAAAATTGCGCAAACAAGCCTGCGGCTATATAAAAAGGCGTCCTTCCTGGCCGAGAAGAAAGGAATTATTATAGCCGATACCAAATTTGAATTCGGGCTGGCAGATGGAAATCTGATACTGATTGACGAGGTACTGACGCCCGATTCCTCACGTTTCTGGCCGCAGGATCAATATCAACCCGGTCAGAGTCAGCCCAGTTTTGACAAACAATTTGTCCGTGATTATCTGTTGTCTCTCCATTGGGACCAGAAACCCCCGGCCCCTGAGCTGCCTCCGGAAATAATAGCAAAGACCAGGGCCAAGTATATTGAGGCCTTCGAGCGGCTTACCGGCAAAAAATTCGATTAAAGGCCGCCATCTACTATGAGAGATAAAAGCAAAAAAGTCTGTTTCGTTGTCCGTCTCCTCGTCCTTTGGGCCTATATCTTCAGCGCTCCTGTCCTGGCCGATATGTCGGCCACGGTGACCTGGGTGTTTGATGGAGATACTATAAAGCTTTCAAACGGCACCAGGGTGCGTTATGCAGGCGTAAACACCCCGGAGATGGCGCACGAGGGACGACCAGCCGAACCATTAGCCGATGAGGCCTGCCTTTTGAACAGGCATCTGACGCGGGGCAGGCAGGTGCGAATCCAGGTTGACAAGGAGAAGTATGACCAGTACGGGCGATTGCTGGCTTATGTCTTTTTGCCGGACGGGACCTTTGTTAATGGCGCTTTGGTGGAAAAGGGGCTGGCCATGGTATATACGACCCCGCCCAATGTGAGATATGACCGGGATTTGTTAACCCTGCAGCGTCGGGCCATGCGTGAAAGAGTGGGGATTTGGGCCTCGGCCGACCCCGGCAAGGAGGCCTTTTACATCGGCAATACGCGGTCGCGTCGCTTCCATAGCCCGTCCTGTCATCTTGGCCGAAAGACGGGGCGCCGTAACAAGGTCATCTACCGGAACCGCCTGGAGGCATTCTATGATGGGTTAAGTCCGTGTAAAAAGTGCAATCCCTGACATAACATCTGCAAACGAATGGCGGTTCATTTTTAGACTTTATCTATTTTTTATTTTGGTGTATAAGCAAATCGATAAGAAGGGCCACTACTTCCGATAATTTGAGAAATAACGGGGGGAGAAATATGAATGAAAAAGCGGTACATTCCTTGGCGGTAATTATTGTTCTTTGCCTGGTAGTAGTCGTTTCTTCCGGGCTATTCTGGCATCTCTGGCACGCCTGGGGGAGCCTTATCGTAGGGGAAATCGTGATGATCAGCATCATGGGGTTCCTGGTTCGTAAGGTGATCAGGTTCGGATGAGCTGTCTGTAAGCTTTCAGCCATCAGCCGTCAGTTCTCAGCAAAAAATAAAAACAAACAGCATGTTAAGCTGAATGCTGATTGCTTCATCCGAAATTTTGGGGTTTTCGGATGGAAACTAACTAATTCCTGCTGGATTACAGAAGAACACCGATAACTTGGTCGCTCAGGATGCGTTCGATTTTTACGTCTATCATCCCGCTGATAGATACACCTTTTGTGTCTATCAAAACCGGGATGTAATTGGGCGTAAGCCCTTTATAAAGTTTAGAATGCCTGTCCCGGCCCTCGATGAGAAGGCTGGTTTCTTGTCCCAGGTTCCGAAAATAGAATGTCTTCTTTTTGAGAAGCCCCATCTCCTTAAGCTGCCCGGCCCTTAGGGTGGCTGCCTTTGCGTTTACGCTTTCCGGAAAGGCACAGGCGGCGGTTCCCGGCCGGGTGGAATAGCGGAATACGTGCAGATAGGTTATGGGCAGTTCGGATAAGAGATCGTAGGTTTCTTTAAACTCCTTTTCCCCCTCTCCCGGAAAGCCGACCATTACATCAGTGCCTATGGCTGCCACAGGTATGGCCGCATGGATCATGCCGATCATATCCCTATAAAATTCCGGGGTGTAATGGCGATTCATCCTTTTTAATATCTCTGCGCTTCCACTCTGCAGGGGGATGTGGAAGTGGGGACAGATGACCTCTGATCCGGCCATGAATGTCACCAGTTCTTTTGTTATCTCCATGGGTTCGATCGAGCTAAGGCGGATTCTGCGAAGCCCGTTTACCTTTTCCAACGACGCCAGAAGTTCATAGAGCGAGGCTGGCGGGACGAGGTCCCGGCCGTACCGTCCCAGGTTGATACCGGTAAGGACTATTTCCTGATAGCCGCCCTCCACAAGCCGCTCCGCCTGTTTAAGCGCCTCAACCGGCGGCAGGCTGCGGCTCCGCCCCCGGGCATAGGGGACGATACAATAGGAGCAAAAGGCATTGCAGCCGTCCTGTATCCGGAGAAAGGCCCTGGTGCGCCGCGGGAAATGTTCGACGCTGAAGGGGCAGATATTTTTTACCTCTTCTATGGCCCCCACGTAGATTTCAAAGGAATTGTCCGGGCTATGCGGGCTGAGGTAGTTTGTCAGGTTGAATTTCCGGTCATTTCCAACCAGACAGACATTGCCGGCCTGGCAGAATTCCAACAGCTCCCGGCTGGCCGTCTGGACATAGCAGCCGGTGGCGATAATCCTGGCGGCGGGATTGGTGCGCATAGCCCGGCGGATGAGTTGCCTGGACTGAAAGTCCGCTTTGGCCGTGACCGTGCATGTGTTTATGATGTATGCGTCGGCCTGCTGCGAAAACGGGACTATAGTATGACCTTTGGCCCTGAGCTGTTCTTCTATGGCTGCCGATTCAAATTGATTGACCTTGCAACCCAGGGTCTCAATGGCAATTTTCTGTATTTCAGGCAATGAATCCGCCTCCTACCACCACATCCCCTTCATAAAAAACGGCTACCTGTCCCGGCGTAATGGCCTTTTGCGGCTCCTGAAACCGGACGCGGACAGTGGCGGCATCTACAGGGGTAAGCATCGCAGGGGCTTCCCTGTGTTTATAACGAATACGCATTTTGACCTCCAATGCCTTCGTGATTTCCCGGACAGATACCCAATTTATCTTTTCTACCATGCAATCCTGGCGATAGAGGTCTTCCTTCTTGCCGATAATAACCTGTTTTTTCTCAATATTAAACCCCAGGACGTAAAAAGGAGTCGCATCCGGCAGGCCAAGCCCCCGGCGCTGCCCGATGGTGAAACTAAAAATGCCCCGGTGTTTTCCCAGGATACGGCCTTTAGTATCCACGATATCGCCGGAATTAGCCAGGTCCGGCGGTATTCGTTCCCGCAGGAATTCTTTATAATCTCCATGGGGGATAAAACAGACCTCCTGGCTTTCACGTTCGGATAAGTCTTTAAACCCTATGCGGGAGGCATACTCCCTGACCTCGGCCTTAGACATCTCACCCAGTGGAAGAAGGATGCGGGCCAGTTGTTCCTGCCTGAGCATGCAGAGAAAATAGGACTGGTCCTTGGCGCGGTCAGAACCCTTGCGCAGGATGAACCGGCCGGGTTCCTCATTATATGTCACACGGGCGTAATGGCCGGTAGCCATCTTTTCCGCGCCGAGAGATAAGGCCCTCTCCAGCAGGACACCCAATTTAATCTGCTTGTTGCAGACCACGCAAGGGTTGGGAGTCCGGCCCCGCAGGTATTCATCAATAAAATAATGGATGACCTCTTCGGTGAACGGCTTTTCCACATCAACAGTATAAAAAGGGATATTGAGACGACGGGCTACGTCCCCGGCTTTTTCGGCGCATACGGCCATATCCTCCGTGGGGATCAACATGTGCAGGGCAAGGATGTCGCACCCTTCCTCTTTAAGCAAGGCGGCGGCCACAGCGCTGTCTATGCCTCCGCTTAAGGCTACGGCAATCCTTTTTTGTGAGGGATAATTACTCATAGAGAAGGGGATAGAGCAGGAAGGCCACAAAATGGGCGGCTTTTAAAATCCTGAGGCATTACGCAGATGAACTTCCATAGCCCTCACCGGGCAGGCCGCCACACATAGTTCGCAACCGCTGCATTTTTCCGGTTCGAAGCATACCTCCATCTCCGGACGGCGGATGTAGAGGGCCCCGGTGGGGCAGACGGCGGTGCAGGCCCCGCATTGAAAACACTTGTCCATATTGCGGTTGATGTCCTGACCGATGGTCTTTATTTTTACCCCGCATTCTTCCAGAAACTTTATCCCCCGGTTAAAGTTCTTGCGATGCCCGCTCAGCTCCATGATCATAAGACCTTCCTGCCCCGGCAGGATGGTGGCCTTAAGGATGTTGAAAGAGAGGTCAAATTCCCTGACCAGGTTGCAGACGATCGGTCTATCTACGATATCTTGCGGGAAGCGAAGCACCAGCATGCGTGAATACATGGTATCACCTCATGGTAATTGGGACGGCCTCGTAAAAGGTCCGTTTCTATGTCTTATTTATGCTTTTTTGCGGCTTATGTCAAATTTTCAATGGTGGTATCATACATGCCTCAGCGTCAGACGCCAAGATCAGCTTTATCTGTCTAATATGTTGCGTTTTCTTGTAAATTTCTATACGATACCTCTCATATTCAGCTCAGACGAAAAAAGTAGGGTTTGCTTAATATATAAGTTAGGCGCGGGCCATAAGCTCAAGGAAACAGACTATGGTTTTATCACAGAGCGCTCCGCCAGATCGTGAGCGACGGCTCGCAACGTTTGGGCTATTGGCGAGTTCGTTCGCTGCCTTACTGACTATCTTGACGCTGGACAGCCTCGATACTGCTCTCTGGGTAGCTATCTATGCGCTGACGGTCGCCCTGCCGCTTCTGTCATTCGATGCCTGGGCGGTGACGGAGTTCTCATTCGATCAGGTTTTGTACCTATCCTTTCCTCTGTTTTTCACAATGGGCTTGGGGTATGTCGCCGCGTTCACTGCTCTGGTAGCGACATTCTGGCATTTTCACTGGCTGTGTGGCTTGGCGTTCGTCGTCTTGTCGCTCGTTGCGTTCCTTCTGTCCACTTATTGTAATTCCAAAATCTTCGATCGCCCATCGCCACTGGGAAATAATAGGGACGCTGGTATGCAGTAAAAGAGTTGGCAATACAAAGTCTTTTGATGAGAGGCAAGATGTTGGAGACTTGCACAGTAACGACTTTTTCTGAGTTTTGGGGAGCGATTGAAGCCTCTGTTCGGGGATTCTCAGGGGAGTTTCTTTGGTGGAGGGGACAGGCGAGAGCCGACTGGTCTGTTACCCCCTCTCTGTACCACAAGTGTCGTGCAGAGCTTGAGACCGACATGATTGTGCGCTTCATCAATAGAGCAAGACCACGTTATTCCCGACCACCAGAGACCAACGACATACGTTCTTGGCTGCTTTTGATGCAGCATCACGGATTGCCGACAAGGCTTCTCGACTGGTCAGAATCACCTCTGGTGGCACTATTCTTTGCAGTCCGCGAGGGCGAACATCTCGCACACCCCGGTGTTCTGTGGGCCTTGAGCCCAGCGCTTCTCAACAAATCTCAAGGCAAAAGCGACCGGATTCTCGGTGTGAGCGATTCCGCGGTGCTTCCCCTATGGGAAGCCGCTGTTGGTCGAGTTACCTCCGGGGATACAGACAAGATATTCGCAATCGCCGCTGACCACTTCGATGTGAGACATATGGTCCAATCCTGTGAGTGCACGATCCACGGCACGCACAAACCGCTCAATCTTTTGCCTGACGCAGCCAACTACCTAAGGAGGATCGAAATACCGGCGGAATTCAAGCAATCCTTTCTGACGTATCTTGCGTACATGGGAATAACGGAATCCTATCTGTTTCCCGATTTGGATCACTTGGCGAAGGATGTTCAGAGGCTGCCCTTTGTTAAGCAGCCCAAGCCCGATAGTGCCCCAGACCATGCCAGGAAGAACACTAACACGTCAGATTGAGTTCTGCTTGATTTCAAAGAAACCGTCTGAAAGGACTACCTCAACCGAACTGCCGTGGTACGTGATCCGTATGCCCAGTGGTGTGGGAGGGGGAAAGTCGTGAGGTTCCCCCCTATCTCGATTGGCTATAAAAAATGATTACCAGGCATGGATGAATATATTAATCGATACAAACATAGTCTTGCCACTGGAGCCAGGTTCAACTGTTGATCTGGGGGTTAACACCAGTAGCGCTATTCTTTTTCACAACTTATCAAGCCAGTCCAACAATACTATCTGCATCCATCCTGCGATAGAATATGATCTTGCCAGAGATAAAAATCATGAAAGAGCCAATCTTCGAAGAACACTTATAGGCAGATACAAAACAATTCCTTCTCCTCCCTCAATCTCTATTCTTGATACTACCGTAGTTGGTTCTCCAGAAGTTGGATCAAATGATTTTGTTGACAATTGTTACCTTGCCGCTGTTGAAGCGAATGTTGTTGATTTTCTTGTTTCAGAAGACAAAGGTGTTCATCGTAAAGCAAGAAGGCTTGGATTAGAATCAAGAGTACTTCTGCTTAAAGAGGCTATCGACCTACTCCGTAATTTCTTCGATAAAACACCTCCACCCCCTCCATCTGTTGATAAAGTTTATGCTCACGAGCTTGATGCAGAGGATGAAATCTTTGATTCGTTACGGAAAGATTATCACCCTAATTTTGACTCATGGTTAATTAAGTGCCGGCGAGAACACCGAGAGGGTTACATCATTAGGAATGAAAATGGGTTACAACTGGCAGGCCTTCTTATTATTAAGCGAGAGGAACAATTGCCTCTTGGTGCGATTGGAAAGACATTAAAATTATGTACCTTCAAAATTTCCGAAAAATATGGTGGAAATCGGTATGGTGAGCTCCTTCTAAAATCAGCCTTAGATTACGCTTACCTCAATGATTACAAATATATTTACTTCACAGCATTTCAAAAGCAAGATGGACTTATTGCCTTTGCGAATTCTTTCGGTTTTAACGTTGCAGAAAAGTTCAATGAGCGAGGCGAGTGTATTATTTATAAAACTTTAATATACTCACCGGAACAAGTAGAAACGTTATCACCACTTGATTTCCATATCCGTTTTGGCCCGCGTGCTTTTGTCTTTCGGAACAATTCCACATTTATCGTCCCTATAATTCCACAATTTCACAGTATTCTATTCCCTGAGATGGAAAGTCAAATCCCTCTGTTTCGAAATTCGCGACCATGTGGTAATAGCATAAAAAAAGCATATCTTTGCCATGCAACGACAACACAACTCCAGCCGGGAGATAATCTTTTAATCTTTCGTTCCCATGATCTTTCTGGGGTTACTGCTATTGGTGTTGTTGAGGACACATTAAGGTCTATAGATCCTAACGAAATAGCTCGGTTTGTCGGCACACGTACTGTTTACAGGTATCAAGACATAGTTGATCTCTGTAGTAAGCCAACATTAGCTGTTAAATTCCGCTTTGCAAAAAAATTAAAGACCCCAATTTTACTGACAGAGCTTAAAAAAAATAAAATATTAAAAGGTGCACCTCAATCTATATCGAGGCTCCATTCGGAAGGATTATCGTGGATAAAAGAAAAAATCGAAATGTAATAGCGTTGGCTATCAACCCTATATATGCACATGCAATTTTTTCAGGGGATAAGACAGTAGAATTCCGTAGAAATGGGACACCAACTATCATAACTCATATCGTAGTTTATTCGACCAATCCCGACCAAATGGTTCTCGGGTATTGCGAAGTTTGTAATTGTGTTGAGGCACCACCAGAAATCTTGTGGAGAGATTTTGGCAAGTATGGGTTCATTTATAAGGACGATTTCTTCTCATATTATCAAGGATACTCCATTGGCAAGTGTTACCTTCTGAAAAATCCACGCTTGTTTATTCGCCCTTTACCTCTTGCCCAATGCCAATCCTTTTCAAAAGCTCCTCAATCTTTTGTATATGTAACAAATAACGAATGGAAAAATATAAAACGAAAAAAAACAGCCGATGAATCAACGCAGGCGACGGGAAGGGACTCGTGGAGAGGTGGAACGCCCTTAAGATTCTAAGTTGACAATGTATTAGGAAAGTGAGAGGAGCAGGAGGCGTTGCTTCTGAGATTGCTTTTCTTTTGATTTGAAAAAGAGTGCAAAAGGAGTAACCCCCGTCAGTATTGCACAAGCGATTGGATAGAAGCTCCCCCCTATCCCGATTCGCTTGCAAAAATATAAAAAAGGAAATATAAAAAGACATCTTGACCACAAATCCACCCTTACAGGTCATATAAATGCATGTTCGATAAACGGCATATCTCAGAAAACTTCTCTAATTCCGAACACGTAGTCGTCTATCATGGAGACTGTCTGAAACTTCTATCGACAATTCCAGACGAATCACTACAACTTATTGTCACCTCACCACCCTACAATATAGGGAAGGAATATGAGAAACGGCTTAAACTGGAAACATACCTTGAGCAACAGGCTGCGGTCATACGCGAATGCGTGCGGGGTCTTGCTCCCCGCGGAAGCATTTGTTGGCAGGTCGGAAACTACGTTGACAATGGTTCCATTATTCCGCTCGACACCGTTTTGTATCCTATATTCACCAATCTCGGGTTAAAGATGCGAAACCGAATAATTTGGCACTTTGAGCATGGCCTTCATTGCAGCCGTCGTTTTTCAGGTCGCCATGAAACAATAATTTGGTTTACTAAATCGGATAATTACGTTTTTAACCTCGATCCCGTCAGGGTTCCTCAAAAATATCCCGGCAAAAAATATTTTAAAGGCCCGAATGCCGGAAAGCATTCATGCAATCCTCTTGGGAAAAATCCAGGGGATTTGTGGGTCATTCCTAATGTCAAAAGTAATCACATTGAGAAAACAGACCATCCTTGCCAATTTCCTGTTGAACTTATTGAACGGCTCGTGCTTTCAATGACCAACGAAGCCGATTGGGTCTTTGATCCTTTTCTCGGAACTGGCACATCAATTATTGCAGCCATCCGTCACAATCGGCGAGGCGTTGGCGCGGAGGTTATTCCTCAATACGTCAGGCTTGCAAAACAAAGAATAGAATTAGAAATGGCTGGAATGTTAAGAACTCGCCCAATGAATCAGCCCGTATATGATCCGATAAAAGCGGGGAACAGTTTAACTGTCGCTCCATGGACGAAAACGGATCATTCTGATCAGCTTCCTTTAATTAAAGAAAAGAAACGGAAATATGCAAGCCGATGAAAATAGTTGAAACATACTCCCATCTGAACGGCCTCGAATTTCTTCTCGTGCATAAGCCGCAGCTATGGCAAGAAATTCAGTCTGTTATCACGGCGGTTGATGCTGAGAAATGCAAAAGCAAGGTATCTAAGGAAAAGACGATGAAGGGCAAACTGCTTTACAGCCCTATTGACATGAATGCGGCGTTCAATAAATTGCTCCGCGCAAAAGAGTGGCATGAAAGCCGTGTTAGTTACTGGGTTACGAGAAGTGAGAAGCTCATTCGTAAAACACTTTCCATGACTCCTGAAGAACAGAAAAAGGAGATTGAGGCTGCGGGAGAGAAGCCTATTTTCAGTTACAATCAAACCGATTTTGTCAAAGACAGAGTGGCTATAGAAGTTCAATTCGGCAAATACGCCTTCGTTGCCTATGATCTCTTTGTTAAACATCTCGCCTTTTATGTAGGCGATCAGATTGACGTAGGAATCGAAATCCTCCCTATGAAATCCCTTCAGTCCCAAATGAGTTCTGGCGTTGCCTACTATGAAGGCGAATTCTACAACGTCGTCAGGCAAGGGCGCGGCGTTCCGGCAGTGCCATTAGTCATAATCGGAATAGCACCATAAAGAAAAAATCTGAAGCGAACAATTGCGTCAACCCGACTGGCGATAACGCCGGTTTGGTTTTCGTCTAAGGTCGTCGCCCTGGCGGGTTATTTCAGCATGGCACAGAACTATCGGGGTGAAAGTCCCCGATCCAGGTTTTAGCGGAGCCGAAGGCTAGGATTCGCCTAGGCGGATGGTGTGGGAGGGGGGGGAAGTCGTGAGGATCCTCCCTATCCCGATTGGCAGAGAACATAGAAGAGTTTCAATAATTACGATCCGGGATATGCAAGGGAGTTGACATGGGTTAGCAATTTTGCTAACTTAAAAACCATGGGCTACATCGTTAATTATTTTCATCCACGCGTCAAAGCCGAAATCGAATCCTGGCCTGACGACATATTGGCCGATTTTGCACGTATTGTGGAGCTTCTGATGGAGTTCGGGCCACATCTGCGCATGCCGCATTCACGAGCAATGGGCGGAGGTCTTTTCGAGTTGAGACCACGCGGCAGGGAGGGCATCGGTCGCGTGTTTTATTGTTTCGTCATTGGCCAGCGTGTTGTGATACTCCACGCTTTCGTGAAAAAAACACAAGAAACCCCGGAACAAGAATTGAAAATTGCCCGGAAAAGGCTTAAGGAGGTTCAGAATGGCTGAATTAAAATATAAACCGGTTCCCCATGACCATGAAGCGTTCCTCAAAAAGGCATTGAAGCGGAGGGATTTCAGGGAAGCATACGAGGACCTGGAAGAGGAGTATACACTTGTTCGCGAGATGCTTGCCGCACGATCCAGAGCCGGCCTTACTCAGGAAGCAGTAGCGGAGCGGATGGGGACAACAAAAAGCGCCGTTTCTCGCTTGGAAGCAGCGGGGAAACATGCGCCATCCTTGACTACCCTGAAAAAATATGCCCAGGCTGTCGGCTGTCATCTGGAAATCAAGCTGGTGCCAGACACTTGCCGAACCAAGCGCTCAACACGGACCGCCAAAAAGCAGGCGGCCGGTTAGCTTTGCGTGTGTGCCGGGCATGGTACAGGACTATCGGGGTGAGAGTCCCCTATCCCGATTAGCCAATATCCCAAGGCTCCTCTGCGGTAACTGGATTATCCCCTTGCGCAATTTTGTTGGCCCAGCTAATATTCGATAAGGAGGAACATTTTTATGAGCAAGGTCGAGAACATAGAAAGTGAGATCCGAAAGCTATCTTCATCTGAACTTGCAAGGTTTCGCAAATGGTTTGTGCAATTCGATGCTGAGGCTTGGGACCGGCAAATTGAAGAAGATGCAACGGCCGGGAAACTGGATGCTCTTGCCAATAAGGCACTGAAGGCTTTCGAGTCAGGCGAGTGTACTGAAATTTGAGACACTTTACCTCACCTGCTTTTTGGCAATGTCACAAGGTCCTTCCGGGACCTATCCAAAGGCTTGCCGAAAAGAATTTCAAGCTTCTCAAAGACGATCCACAGCACCCCTCATTACATTTGAAAAAAATCGGTCGCTTTTGGTCAGTCCGAATCGGCCGGTTCTATCGTGCCCTTGGAGTTGACGCTCCCGGTGGCATACTTTGGTTCTGGATTGGAAATCATCCGGATTATGAGAAACTTCTGGGCTAATCCATCACGTAATCATCAGAGGGATAGAGCGCGGCGTATATCTTCCGGGCAGGACTGGAGTATATAGGCTGTGGTCTTAGCCATGGTCTGGCTTGTATCTACCTGAAGCAGGCGGCTGGCTGGTATCTCCTCCGGTCGATCAAAGGTCTCCACCTGTTTCAGATATATCTCCCAGCGACCGTCTGAGACGGCCTTCTTATTTTTTCTGCGTCTTTCCAGCCGGGCCTTGGTTTCCTCTTCCGGGCAGTGGCAATAGACAAAGCAGTAGGGGACATCCAGCCCTTCGGCTATCTTTATCAGGGCCGTCCTTTCGGCCTCGTCCTTGTATGAGGCGTCGAGGATGACGGATTCTCCCATCTCCAGCCGGGCCGCCGCCTCTTCGCGTAATCTGGCATAGGTCGAGCGGGAAAAGTCCGGGCTGTAAATGCCCTGTCCGAAGGGCTCCAGCCTTCTTTCTGTGGGCGCGAGACCGGCCATTTTTTTCCTGATCTCGTCAGAATTAAGGGGCGCGATGGCCAGTTTTTCACCAATAACCCTGGCCTGGGTGCTCTTTCCGCCGGCGATAAGGCCAAAGAATACCATGAGAACCGGCTTCCTTTCCCCGCCGGCATAGCGGTAGGCAAGGCCGAAGTATTTTCGGGCTGTGGACAGGGAGCGGCCCCGGTCTTCTTCGCCGATCTCCTTGCTGTCCGCCGAGAAGGAGTGTATTTTGCCGCGCACATAGGCCCGGTAACACTTATAGAAATCCAGTACGTCTATAAGCGAGCGGTCGCCGGAGAGTTCCACAAAGCGATCAATAAGATATCCGGAGAGGGCGCCCAACCGGTGGAAATCCAGGTCCATGGCCAGGAAGGCTATATCACAGGCCACGTCTCCGTAGCGAAAACGCTCGTTGAACTCTATGCAGTCGTAAATATAGACATCATCCGCTATGCAGATGTTGGCCGAATATAGGTCGCCGTGCCCGTCCCGGATTTTTCCTGATTTTATGCGTTCCTGAAAGAGATTAGCCCGTTTTTCAAAGAAGGAGAGGCTGTATGACTTAATGGTTTCAAAACGCTCCCTGGTGAGGGCGCGGCCTATGTAGCCTTCGGTCTGAGCAAAGTTTTCCTCGATATTGAAGCGTACCTGCGGGATTTCGCCATAGAAGTCTATCTCCGGGCCGGTGGCGGCCTGTGCGTAGAAGGGGACGAGTTTTTGCACGATGCGGTCGATGACCTTTTTATCTATTTTATTTTCTTTTATCAGGACGTCCATCATCCGGTCCTGGGGCATCTGCCGCATCCTGACCGCGTATTCGATAGTCTCTCCCGGACCGTTTATAAAAAAGCCTTTTCTGTCTGTAGTCACCGGTTCCACCCCGAGATATATCTCCGGCGAGAGCCTTTTATTGAGGACTACCTCCCGCTCGCAAAAGTGTTTGCGTTTTTCGAGGGTGGTAAAATCGAGAAAACCGAAGTTAACAGGTTTTTTTATCTTATAAACAAAGTCACCGGTAATAAAGACGTAGGAGATATGGGTCTGGACAAGTTTTATCTCGGCTACCGGGTGGGGATATGCCCCTGGCCTTAACAGACCTTTTACAAAGTCAGGCAACATGCGGAACCTCTGATGGCAGATAAGATGACACTTGTTATCAGCTTATAGCTGAGGTGTCAAGGTATCGGTGTTTATTTTTGATAATACTGGACATCTGATAAGGACTTTTGATATGATTTTTGCGCGGGCATAAAATCCTTTGTAGGTGTTGAGATGAGCAGGCTCTTAGCATATTTCTTTTTGTTGGTTATAGTGTTCTTATCCTTTTTTGCCTCATCCGGTGCAGAAGAAGGGACAAGGATAACTCTGATCTTTACCGGCCAGACCCGGGGGGCATTGGAGCCTTGCGGCTGAGGCGAAAACCGGGCTGGCGGTCTGGCCAGAAGGGCTACAATAATCAAGGACGTTTTTAAGGAGAATCCTCAGGCCCTGTTGATCGAAGGGAGCGGCGCTTTTCATGGCGCAGGCCCGACGGATCTGATAAGGACTGAGGTTTATCTAAAGACCCTGGAGAAGATGGGCTATCACGCCATTGCCCTGGGCGGCGACGCCTTCAACTTCGGAACCGACTTTATCCGGAATCAGATTAAGATCCTGAAGACTCCTTTTCTTTCGGCCAGTGTCCATAAGGGTGAGGCTAACGAGCTTCAGGGGAGGCCATATCTCATCAAAGAACTGGGTCCGGTCAGGGTGGGAATCCTGGCCCTGACCGCGCCACCTCCCACCCGCAATCAAATTCAGGCCGAAGTGGTTGAAATATCCGATCCTTTGGCCGGTATCAAAAAATATCTGCCCGCCATCAAAAGGGAAGCCAACTTGATTGTGGTCTTAAGCGATCTTTCAGAAGAAGAAAACAGATCAATCATCTCTGAATTTGGCGACGTCCAGGTTATCCTGGCGGCCAGAGGCAAGATCCCTGTAGAAAATGTCAACCATGCCGTTATTGTCTCTCCCGACCAGAAGTACCTGGCCAGACTGGATTTATGGGTGGACCATAATGGACGGCTTCTAAGGCATGACTTCAACCGGATTTACCTTTCGATGAAGATTGCCCCTGATCCGGACACGGAGCAATTTATCTCGCAGGCTTATGGCGCAGCGGTTAAGGATCGGGCAGGGCAGGCCGGGGCAAAGCGGAAGCTCTCCGGCCATGCGCTGGAGCAGGACAGGGATAACGGCTATGTGGGGGCGGATGGCTGCCGAAATTGCCATGAAACCGAATACCGGGCCTGGAAAGGCACCAGGCATTACCGGGCCTTTGATACCTTGAGAGATGTCCGGAGGCATTTTTATCCCGATTGTGTTTCGTGTCATACCACGGGTTTTGGTTATCCCACCGGCTTTCAGATAGGGCAAACTGCCGGCCGGTTGGCCGCTGTGGGGTGCGAGGTATGCCACGGTCCGGGCCGGAAGCACATCTTCTATCCTGAAACCGCTCGGTTGAGACGTGCCGTTCCCGTGTCCATCTGCCTGGAATGCCATGACAAGGAGAGAAATCCGGACTTCGAGGGGCAAAAGGAACTGTTTTTTAACCGAATAAGCCATAAGGCATTAACCCGGTAAGGACAGGTTTTACATCTTCCTCGCCTGCTTGGTATCGGCCTTATTGAGATCGACCGGTCAGCGAAGAGGAAAAGCAGCGTCTGAATGATATGGCCAGGATGGCTGTAAAGGCCAGGACGAAGAGGCCGTTGGCCATAAAGGAAGAACTGTACCCCCACCTTGTGTTTATAAGACCGGCCGCTACTGCCCCGGAAAACATGGCGGCCGTCCGCACTACATAGAGCAGTCCTGAATTTCCCCCGAGGCGCGCCCCCGGGAAGTAGAGCGCAGTCAGGACCCCTATGCCTAAAATGGCTATGGCGTCACCCGTGGTGTGAAATATCCTGGTTAGAAGAAGACTCCCGAACGACCACGCCTTCCCGGTCAGGAATTGAAATGCACCGGACATTACAAGGCCGGCAAAGAGGAAATGGATAATCCTCTGCTTACGATCCATAAAGTATCCGATCCATGGGGCCAAAAAGGCCATCCACAGGCCGATACCGGCAAACATAAAGCCGATATTTCCGGCCGCAAATCCCAGTTTCCCTTTCATTAAAAGCGTAAAGGACGTTTGCTCTACGCCAAAGTGGGTGGCCAGGACAAATATCCCCAGTATCAAGAGGAGTCTTCCCGGTTTTTTCAGGTCGGCCCGGTATTCCTCAAAGCTAAACCTGATCGGGGCGGAATCCCTGAGAAATAAGGTAAGCGCGATAAGCGCCAGGGAGCATACCCAGGCCGTAGCAATTAAAGACTCCGGTGGATAGTAAGAAGTGATCAATCCTCCTATAAGCGGTCCAAAGGCATATCCCAGGTAACCGCCCACGTGGTAGAGGGCCACCTGCCGGCTTAAACTATTGCGCGTGATGACCTTGAGATAAAGAGACGAAAGTACAATAAAGAGGGCGGAGGCGCCGGCGCCTCCGATAGCGACAGAGAGCAGGAGCCAATAAAAGTTCCGGGAGAGGAGGAGGAAGAAGAAGTACAGGCTCAGGCAACACGTACCGGCGATGACGGTCTTTTTGGGAGAAAAGTAATCGGAAAAGACCCCCATGGGGAGCATGAGCAACATAGATGCCATGGAGAATGTGCCGATTATTATGCCGATACGGCCATCGGTAAGGCCGTATTCTTTCAGGAGAAGGGGCAGAAATGCGAAAACCATCCAGTGACAAAAATAAAACAGGGTGTTGGCCGCAAAGAAGACACGGGTGGTTTTTTTATCAAGAGCGATTTTCTTCTGTCTCCTTAAGATTTTTTTCTATGGTTACGGTTACTGCGGCCCCTGCACCCATTTTCAGCCTCCTGGCTGCGCTGCCGGAGACCTCGGCGATTTCCAGAAGGCCGCCGCCGCCGAACAAGGCTATTATACCATGCTCTCCGGCCCCGGCATACGTCTTCTGGAGGAATTTTAAAGAAAGGTTGCCGGCCTTGATCACAAAGGGTTTCCCCCGGATGTATTTCTTAAATTCTTTTTCTGATATGTTGGTAATAAGGTTTCCAAAGCGGTCTATCCAGATCACTTCCCCGCAGAGCGTCCTCCCATCGAATTCAGGCCTTACGGCGCCAAGGGTGACCGGGTCTGTAATACGTTCACCCAATTCCTCAGGCGGCGTGCCGCAGGCCAGATGTCCGGCTATTGGCGCAAAGATATCGCGACCGTGAAAAGTGGTGGAGATTCTGTCCAAGAAGTATTTTTTCTGACTTAATACATATACATCAAACGGCTTTCCTGATTGGTAGAGCAGGCTGAAGAGTCCGTTGTCCGGGCCGATAAAGAAGTGGCCGTCGCAGGCGACCAGAATAGGCCGGCGGGAACTGCCCACCTCCGGATCGACTACGGCCACGTGTATGCTCCCTTTCGGGAAGTAATTATAGGAAGCAGGTATCTGCCACGCCGCCGCCCTTATATCCTGCGGGGGAATTTCATGCGTCAGGTCGATGAGCCGGACATCCGGGCAGATGGATAGAATAACCCCCTTCATAACGCCGGCGTAGGTGTCCCTGGTGCCGAAGTCGGTAAGGAGCGTAATGACTCTGGTCGCGCGCATGGATGTTAGACTGTTTATCAACGGGGTATGAAGAAAGGGGTTTTGATTACTTGTTTGATGAGCGTGACACGGAATGTCTCCGTCTTTTTGCTTTCAGGGGTGAAGGCGTCCAGAAACAGACTGCCCTGCTCGAAGTAAAGCCGTTCCGGATCGGCCGTATAGCGGCGCAGCACCTTTTCGCCTTCTTTCCGGCAGTCTATGACAATGCGATTTCTATCCTGGAGCGCCCCCTGTAGTTTATCCAGGATGTCCTTATGACAGCCGAATCCATCCCTTACAATCAGTTTATCCACCATATTTAGCAATTCTTTTCGGGTCTTCGAGGGGAGTGCGTTTATGATATGGCACAAAGCGGCGTAGGCGCCGTAAGCAAGGGCAAAATCATTTCGTGCCGTTAGAACCTGCTGCCGGACCGAGAGCATAAGGGCCACAGTATCCCCCAGGGCAAGGTTGGGTATGGTAAATGCGGGTTCTTTTTTTATCAAAAATGCCTTTTCGTGGTTAGAATATTTAATTGACAGACCCAGTTCGTTTAAGGACTGGAGATCATAATAGAATTGCGACTTGCCGATGCTAAGAGAGGCTAAACATTGCTGACGGGTTTGGTGCGGCTGGGTCTTGATCTTAAGAACCGTTTCAACCAGTCTAACTAAGCGGTTGGATTGCATATAGCGGCCTTTCACATAAAGGCACTATATTAAATTTTTCCTTTCAAAGTCAAGAAGTACTTTTCCCAAGAGTCTCCTGACCATTGGGTGAACCCTTAAGTCTCTTCGCTTCACGGCTTGCACAGCGACCCCTTCGAGGCTCGCAGGCGGGGAATGCTTGCCCCTTCCAGCCACTAAAGGGCTGGCTTTCCCCTCCCTGCTCGCCTTCGATAGGTACCCCGCTGCTCCAGCAAGTTTCGCTCAGAACCATAAGGGTTCCCTAAAAATTTGGGAAGCTCCGTATACTCCTTCTAAGGTGGTTACAGGGACATCTATTCCTGCCAATTTCTGCTTGACCCACGAACGCCTTTTTTCTACACTATCAGGGAGGAACTATCATGCCCATCTATGAATTCTACTGTGCTGATTGCAATACTATCTTCAACTTCTTTTCCAGCCGGGTAAATACGGAAAAACGGCCTATGTGCCCGAAATGCGGTAGCGGACCATTGGATCGTCTCATGTCCAGGTTCGCCGTCCTAAAGAGCGCGAAGGGAGAGGATGACGTGGGGATGCCGGACCTGGATGAATCGAAGTTGGAAAAGGCCATGTCTGTGTTGGAACGCGAGGCGGAAAATCTCGATGAGGATGACCCCAGGCAGGGTGCGAAGCTCATGCGAAAACTGTGTGATATGACCGGCCTTGATCTTGGCTCCGGCATGGAGGAGGCCCTAAAACGGATGGAGGCCGGGGAGGACCCGGAGCAGATAGAAAAGGAGATGGGAGATATTTTGGACGGAGAAGATTTTTTAAATATATCCTCAAAGGCCACGCTGTCAGCGAAGAAACGACCTCCTGTCCATGACGAAAGCCTTTATTATTTATAGAGAGAAATGGACCTGCCTGTTATTCACATCGTGAAAAACTGGCAGCCCATGGACCAGAGGCGTTATCGGATATAGAGCTTTTCGCCATCATTAGTGTCCGGTAAGCTCTATAAGGGCCTTGATAATACATTAGTTTTATAAGCAATGTCTCATAAGTTCTTTCTGGTCATTCCTGCGAAACTTGTCCTTGGCCCCGATCAGGGAGCAGGAATCTAGTTCTTGCAAGCGATTTTACTGGATTCCCGCGTGCGCGGGAATGACAAATGTAAGCTGTCAGCAAATTTTTTTACCGGACACTAATAATGTTGCGGACAAAAAGGAGAAACACTTCCCGTGCATATCTTTGAATGGTGCCAATGAAGTTATCGGAAACAGGGTGGTCACTGTTGGCCTTCTTATTTCTGCTGCAAAAAGCACAAATCCAGGAACTAACGACCAACACCTCTTCAAATCTCTCATTCGCTTCGTGAAGTCCCAATTAATGATGTTCCAGAAGGCCTCGATAAATCCAGCCCTTTTATTTTTATAATCAAGGTAGTATGCGTGTTCCCGGGCGTCTATAACCATTCGGGCCTTATCCAGCTTTTCCAGTATGGCACCATTGACATAGGCCTTATAGACTCCCCATAGTATAGTCTAAATTATCTCTCAGATTCCTCTTGACAGAGAAGTTTCGGCCGGTTATAAGGCATAAACATATAAATAATAGTTTATGTCCAGGGACTAATTTGGAACTCCTCTACAGACCACTGTCGGCTATTTGTAAGGCGCTATCCGACGAGAATAGGCTGAGAATTTTGATGGCCATAAGCAGGGAGAAAAAATCTGTGTCGCAGATAGTGGAAGAGTTGGGCCTGTCGCAGCCTCTCGTTTCCCATCACCTTAAGGAACTGAGGCGCAATCTCCTGCTGAAAGTGGAGAGGAGCGGACCTTTTGTCTATTACGAAATCGCTGACGGGGAGGTTCTTCAGATCATAAAAAAACTCAATGTGCTCGTTTCAGAGCTCATAAAAACCCAAGAGCTTTTTTAAGTTTTGAATCGGAGGCAAAAACATGTCTGAGAAACCCTTGGATGAAATAATTTCGGGAATGTCCATAGACCAGGTCAAGGATCTTATCGTTTCCCTTATGGAACAGCTATTTCCGGTTCTTGATGAGCAGGACAAGAAAGATTTTGTCCTTAAAATGGTCGGTAAAGCCGGTGATGAAGAGACCGGCAGCATGGTTCACCTTTGAATTGCCAAGTGCATGGACGAAGGTGTCGATCCAACAAACATGTGCAAGAAACTGATTTCATCCATGCAACAGGAAGCCATGCTGGAGGCGGTTGCACCGCCTGGGATAAAAGCTTTGTTTGCGGATTGGATGGGGCAACTCGAAAAGGAAGTCCTGGCGTTTGCAAAGAAAAACCAGGAAATGAATTCGGAAATCCTGGCCCGGAAATTCAATATTTCCATTGAAAGTAGCGCCTTCCTGGTTGGCAAACTCAGAGAAGAAGGAAAAATCTGATACCGGACTTTAATTCTAAAAAACATCATGAAAATAGTCCACCAAGCAGTAACTTTTCCATCTTGTTCTGGTTCGTGTTGATTTTTTTGGGGAGGAAATTGTGATGAAGATCGGAATTATCATTTCCACAAATGATCCGGAGACCATGTGGAATGCCTTTCGTTTTGCCAATCTCTGTCTGGAACGAATGGATGAGGTCCAGATCTTCTTGAATTCTAAAGCCGTCCATTACGAAGAAGCCGATTCTGAAAAATTCAACATCAAAGAACTGGTGAAGACCTTTGTCCTCAGCGAAGGTAAGCTTCTGGCCTGCGGCAAGTGTCTGGGCTTCCGAGGCTTGGATGGAGATGACCTTTGCCGCAAGGGCAGTCAGAAGGACCTGTACGAAATAGTTGCCACAAGTGACAAGGTGCTTTGCTTTTAAGGGAAATGTTAGAAACAAAAGGAGAAAGATCAGATGAAAAAAGTTGGAATCATTCGATGCCGGCAAACAGAAGATATGTGTCCGGGCAACACCGATTTTAAGGTTACGAAAGAAGGTAAACTCGCTTTTGAAGAAACCGGTCCGGTTGAAATTGTCGGATTTGTTTCATGCGGCGGCTGTCCGGGAAAGCGAGCGATTACAAGAGCTAAACTTATGGTTGAGCGAGGCGCGGAAGCGATTGTTTTTGCCTCCTGCATTTCCAGAGGGAATCCTATCGGCTATCCCTGCCCGCATTATGCAAATATGAGAGATGCAATAATCAAAAAAGTCGGCCCGGAAATTCAGATCATTGAATATACCCATTAATAAAAGTTTCTAACAAGGTGCTGCTGCGTACTCCGCTGCGCTCCATTGCCGCCGGTGAGCTTGATCGTTGATGGACTGGGTTTTTCTAATGACTCTTTTTCTCATAGGCCTTGGTGGATCATTCATTTCCGTCATGACCGGCCTGGGCGGTGCCATTATCATCGTCCCAGCCTTGCTTTACCTTCCGACAATGCTGGGAGTGGGATCTCTGGATATGAAGCAGGCGGCGGGGATCACGATCACGATGGTTTTTACCGCCTCCCTCATCGGCACGTTCACACACCATCAGCATAAATCCGTAAGCAAGAGTCTGGTCTTGATTATGGGGATCACCGGTTTCTTAACGTGTTTTGGCGGGGCATACCTGTCCAAATATACCAAAGCCGATTTTCTCCTGGCCATCTTTGCCGTTATGTCCGTGATTGCAGCCGTAATGATGTGGATTCCACGCCGTGAACAAGGTAGAGAAGTACCGGCCAATGAAGTACAATTTAATCGGGTGGGGGCCTTCCTGATTGCTGTGGTTGTGGGATTTGTGGGCGGCCTGGTAGGAGCGCCGGGAGCCTACATTTTTATTCCTCTGATGATCTACGTCTTGCAGATACCGACCCGGGTCGCTCTAGGAAGCACTATGGGTATAGTCTTTATCTCATCCGTCGCAGGGGTGCTGGGAAAGATTTTTACAAGCCAAGTGCCATACCTGGCAACGGCCGCAGTTGTTCTCGGAGCTATCCCCGGCGCACGCTGGGGCGGCCACTTCAGCCATAGAGTCCCTGTTGTCCTGCTTCGCCGCTTTCTGGCCTTCATAATAGGATTTGCCGCTATTCGCATGATCTATGACGTGCTAACGTGAATCAGAATTAGTCTTGCCTTGCTCTAAAACAGGAACGCTCCCCCAAAAGCCCTGACCCGGTATAATACGCAGGCAGGTCAATTTTGATATTGCATAGCGTTCTACGTGGTGCCAGGTATTGAGTTGTTAACTTATGATAATATCATCCAGATGCCGCTTTGGCACACGTCATGAGCCTACAGGGTTGGGTTAAAAACCATAAGTCTGGACACATCTAATCAGATAACGGCATGGAAGTGAGACCGCCGATTTTCTGGGTCTGTTTATACGGATCATGGACTGATCCCTGCCTGTTATTCATATCTTCAGGTAGATGGAGGGCGTCCATCAAGGATGTTTTGTGAGATTTTTTGTAACTCTAAGATATTAAATGGTTTTTTTATACAGGCTAAAGCTCCGCTTTTCAGGAGTTCGCATTCAGGTCCATCGCTGGTAACTACGAGAACAGGAATAGAGGGATTTAGCATTTTTATTCTTTGTATCAATTCAAGGCCGTCCATCTCTGGCATCCTGTAATCCGTAATAATCAAATCATAGGCTTCAGAGGCAATCCGCTTGACGGCCTCCATCCCATTTTCTACAGTGTCTATTTCGTAACCAAAAAACTCAAAGGCCTGAAGCAGTACTGTTCTGACCGTTTCTTCATCATCTACGATGAGTATCCTTTTTTTCTCCATTTGTTTTCTCCTCTATTGCTATAGCAATATTCCCCCCAAGCCTTATCAGATATATTCCAATATCCACACTTACCCAATTAATACAACTATCAGGAGAATAAAATCAAGCAAAAAATACAACTGTAAGGCGATAGACTTTTTTAGTTTTCTTTACGATACTTGCAAGAAAGTTGTCATAGCTATAAATTCCGGTACTATAAAAAACGAGACAGGTTGCGTGAAAATTGACGTGGATTGACAAAAAGATTGGAATGCAAATTAAGCAAATAAGGAAGAGCCGTGGGCTGTCTCAGATTGAATTGGCCGAAAGGGTCGGCATATCTTTTCAGCAAATTCAAAAATATGAGAAAGGGGTCGCGAACATGACGGTCTTTCGCCTTCAGCAGATATCCGAAGCCCTGGGTGTTCACATTGCCGACTTTTTCGAAAAAGGAGAATTTGTTTCTAAGGTATCAGGCCCTGTTTTAGAATATACTCCCGGAGAAACCCCTCTTGAACATTTTCAGCTCCTCGATAGGGAAGAAATTATTATCTTGAAACTCTTTCGCAAGATTAGGAACAATAAATTGAGAGAAGGGCTTTTGAAGCATATACGTGGGATTATCCAATTGGAAAAGAAGAAATAGGAGCATGCCTTCCGCTAAGACAGTAACGTGGTTAAAATAAATATAATAACCTGAAGTAATTATGAAAGATATTAAAGACCTCCCCAATTTTGACAGGCCGCGTGAAAAACTGGCGGCCCAGGGGCCGGAGGCGCTATCGGATATTGAGCTTCTCGCCATACTTCTTGGAAGCGGGGTGAAGGGCAAAAACGTCTTTCAGGTAGCTCAGGGTATTCTACGAAAGCTTGATAAAGATAAGGGAAAGGTAGAGCTAAAAAGTCTTATATCGATTGAAGGCGTTGGTCTTGCCAAGGCCTGCCAGATTTTGGCTGCCTTTGAATTTGCAAGACGGAGGTTTTTCAAGGACTTATTAGTGGTTCAAAAGACGAAAGATGTTTTACCCCTCATTTTACATATTGCGGACAAAAAACAGGAACATTTCCTGTGCATATCTCTGAATGGCGCCAATGAGGTTATCGGGAACAGGGTGGTCACCGTTGGTCTTCTTAATTCAAGTCAGGTTCATCCCCGGGAGGTGTTTGCCGACGTCATCTCCGACCGGGCCGCATCCGTTATTCTTGCCCACAACCACCCGTCAGGTGTGCTGAAACCAAGCCCTGATGATATAGCCATAACGGAACAGATGGTTGAGGCAGGTAAAATCCTCGGAATATCTGTGTTAGATCATATAATCATTACAAAAAAAGGATACCTGTCTTTCAAGGAAAAGGGGCTGATGTGACCCTGCCTATTACTCCCCTTACTCGCCAGTGCTAAATTGTCCCGGAATAAGGTGTACAGTGGATGTCTCCTTCTATGTGTGAGGAGAGTGTGGCCTTCATATCCAGGTCAACGCCCTTTTTCGGGCTTTACCCAGCCTTTTCAGATGGCATTGGCACCATTGATATATGCCTGATGGTACTTCCCGTGATATAACTTTATTATCTCTCAGATTCCTCTTGACAGAGAAGTTCCGGCCCGTTATAAGATATGAACATATAAATAATAGTTTATATATAGGATTAATTTTGGGACTCCTCTACAGACCACTGTCGGCTATTTGTAAGGCGCTATCCGACGAGAATAGGCTGAGAATTTTGATGGCCATAAGCAGGGAGAAAAAATCTGTGTCGCAGATAGTGGAAGAGTTGGGCCTGTCGCAGCCTCTCGTTTCCCATCACCTTAAGGAACTGAGGCGCAATCTCCTGCTGAAAGTGGAGAGGAGCGGACCTTTTGTCTATTACGAAATCGCTGACGGGGAGGTTCTTCAGATCATAAAAAAACTCAATGTGCTCGTTTCAGATCTCATAAAAAACCAAGAGCTGTTTTAAATTTTGTATCGGAGGCAAAGACATGTCTGAGAAACCCTTGGATGAAATAATTTCGGGAATGTCCATAGACCAGGTCAAGGATCTTATCGTTTCCCTGATGGAACAGATATTCCCGGTTCTTGACGAGCAGGGCCAAAAGGACTTCGTCCTTAAAATGGTGGGCAAGGCAGGCGATGAAGAGACCAGCAGCATGGTTCACCTTTGAATTGCAAAGTGCATGGACGAAGGTGTCGATCCAACGAACATGTGTAAAAGACTGGTTTCATCTATGCAACAGAAAGCCCTACTGGAGACGGTTGCACCCTCTGCGATACGAGCCTTGTTTGAGGACTGGATGACACAATTGGAAAAGGAAGTTCTTACCTTTGTAAAAGGGAAAAGTGATGTGAGCCCGGAAGTACTGGCTAAGGAGTTTAATATCTCCCTGGAAAGCGGAAAATACCTAGTAAAAAGGCTTAAAGAAGAAGGGAAGATTTAGAAGAAGTAAACGCACGAAGTAGATTCACAGAGCCTTTTATCGGAGGAGCGCGAATGAAGATCGGAATTATCATTTCCACAAACGATTCGGAAACTATATGGAATGCCTTTCGTTTTGCAAATCTCTGTCTGGACCGGATGGATGAGGTCAAGATCTTTTTGAATTCTAAAGCCGTTCATTACGAAGACGCCGATTCTGAAAAATTCAACATCAAAGAGCTGGTGAAGACCTTTGTCCTCAGCGAAGGCAGGCTCCTGGCCTGCGGCAAGTGCCTGGGCTTCCGAGGTCTGGAAGGAGACGAGTTCTGCCGCAAAGGCAGTCAGAAGGACCTCTACGAAATGGTCGCCACAAGTGACAAGGTGCTTTGCTTCTAAGGGAGATGTTGATGGACGAGGCTTTTTTAATAACTCTTTTTCTCATAGGCCTTGGTGGATCATTCATTTCCGCCATGACCGGCCTGGGCGGTGCCGTTATCATCGTCCCGGCCTTGCTTTACCTTCCGACAATGCTGGGAGTGGGATCTCTGGATATGAAGCAGGCGGCGGGGATCACGATCACGATGGTTTTTACCGCCTCCCTCATCGGCACGTTCACACACCATCAGCACAAGTCCGTGAGCAAGAGTCTGGTCTTGATTATGGGGATCACCGGTTTCTTAACTTGTTTTGCCGGGGCCTACCTATCCAAGTTTACCAAGGCCGATTTCCTCCTGGCTGTTTTTGCCGCCATGTCTGTAATCGCAGCGATAATGCTGTGGATTCCCCGCCGTGAACAGGGTAGAGAAGTACCGGCCAATGAAGTACAATTTAATCGGGTGGGGGCCTTCCTGATTGCTGTGGTTGTGGGATTTGTGGGCGGCCTGGTGGGAGCGCCGGGAGCCTACATTTTTATTCCTCTGATGATCTACGTCTTGCAGATACCGACCCGGGTCGCTTTAGGAAGCACTATGGGTATAGTCTTTATCTCATCCGTCGCAGGGGTGCTGGGAAAGATTTTTACAAGCCAAGTGCCGTACCTGGCAACGGCCGCCGTTGTTTTCGGAGCTATCCCCGGCGCACGCTGGGGCGGCCAGTTCAGCCATAGAGTCCCTGTTGTCCTGCTTCGCCGCTTTCTGGCCTTCATAATAGGATTTGCCGCTATTCGCATGATCTATGACGTGCTAACGTAAATCAGAATTAGTCTTGCTCTGCCGTAACACAGGTATGGTCCCCAGAAGTCCTGCGCCGATAAAAGGCAGAGCCAAATTTGATATCCTGCAGCGTGTTACGTATTGGCATGTATTGGGTTGTTAACCCATGACAATATCGTCCAGATGCCGCTTTGGCACATGGTGTACGCCTTCGGCATCCCGCCAGTATTTGATGTCTCCATCCGGTCGTAGATGTCCGCCTCTGACGGATGCGACTGTCTCGATTACCACCTTTTCCCTGGGCTTACCCATGGCCACAACCAGGAGTATCTCGTAGCGTAACGGTATCCCGAGGACCTTGCGGAGTTCCTCCCGCTGTACTGAACCGATAATGCAGCCGCCCAGACCCTTTTCTGTTGCACCCAGGAGGATGCTCTGGATGGCTATCCCGGAGTCGTAGCCGACAAAAGACTGGTTGATTTCTTTATCCCCAAGCACCACGATATAGGCCGATGGCCTTTCTCCTTCAGCCGGGCCGGCCCAGTCTTTGAGGTAGGCAGCCCAGGCCAGGTGCGAGAATATCAAGGCGTTTTTTTGAGGATCGCAGGAAAGGATATATTTCAGGGGTTGGAGGTTACCGGCGGATGCCGAGAGTCTGGCCAAGTCAACAAGTTCCCTCAGTGTCTCGCGCGCAATCGTCACTTCCTGATAAAAACGCCGATAGCTCCTGTTCTTTAGTGCCAAATCTCTTATCACCTAAATCACCTTTCTGTAAGTACTTCAGGCAACCCTTCTACAAAGGCCCTGATCTCGTCTCTTACCCGCCGGTAGTGGGACATGGCCTCTTCCTCGCTCTGTGCACTTGCCGCCAGCCTTGGAGGGTCATCAAACCCTGCATGCACTATCTTGGTTTTGGCAGGAAAGAACGGGCAGGCTTCGCGGGCGCTATCACAGAGAGTGATGACGTAATCAAATGCAATATCTCCTAATGAGTTCACGTCCTTGGATTTCTGCCCCGAGATGTCGATGTCAGCCTCCGCCATGGCTTTGATCGCCATGGAATCCACCCCGCGTGGGTCTATGCCGGCGGAACAGGCCTCAAGCTGTCCTCCCTTTAAATGCCGGGCCCAGGCCTCTGCCATCTGACTACGGCAGGTGTTCCCGGTGCATAGGAACAGAATCTTTAGCTTTGGTTTATCTTGCATTTTATATTAATCTTTTATACTTGAAGTCTTATCAATCTGCATTTATCTGCGTTCCAAAAAGGAAATTCCTAAGCTATCAAGTTGGTGATTATAGAACGTTATAGGACAAAGGTCAAAACTTTGTCACAAAACTGACAAAAAACTCTTGACAAGGTTTTTTGCTTGGTGTATGGAATAAATCGTTTTGTCAACGGTGTCGGTGTACGCACGATGAGTGAAGAAGAAATCAAAGGCTTTTTGCGGTTAAGTCCAATCTATGACCGGCTATCTGATGCCGAGAAAGAAGCCCTTCTGGAAGATATAAAGTCACGCTATTTTCAGGCCTACCGGCCTCAGACTAATTCCTCTGAAAATAAGCCCGCGCACTAAATCTTACCTTTTTATCTCCTTATTTTGTTTAGCGAACTCTGTTATTATTACTCTGGCAGATAAACACAGGATAAATGTCATGCCGGGCATGATCCGGCATCCAGTTCCTTACTGGATTCCCGCTTTCGCGGGAAAGACGGCAGTCGGGTATTCTGCTCTGGAGTAACAATGGTGTGGTATTTCTTGCATGTTTGAGATATCTTTTGATATAGTTATGTTAACCTATTAAAGTTATGGTGTGCGAATGAAACAAAAGAAAATTCACTTTTCGATCTGGTACTTTATCGTGGCCATGGGGGTATTGATGCTGTTCCAGTATTTCTTCCTGGCACAGCAACAGGCAACCATATCTTATAGTGAATTTAAGGTGTTAGTTCGGGAAGGCCGGGTTGAAGACCTGCTTATTGCCAAAGATTCCATTCGCGGCAAGTTGGGCCCAGGAGCGGCAGAAACCCTTGCCAAGATGCGGGCCGGTGAAAAGGACAAGACAGCGGTTGCCCGGTTAGCCAAGGAGAAGACTTTTTATGCCGTGCGGATGGAGGACCCGGATCTCATAAAAGAACTTGAGGCCAATCGTATCAAATTTACCGCCCAGCCGGAAATGACCTGGTTGACTACATTACTTTCGTGGGTCGTGCCGATATTCATATTTGTTGCCATCTGGGGATATTTTCTCAAGCGGATGCGCACCGGTGCAGAAGGCGGTTTTATGGCTATCGGCAAGAGCAAGGCCAAGGTCTATGTTGAGGATGAGACCAAGGTTACTTTTGAAGACGTAGCCGGCGTTGACGAGGCGGAGGAGGAGCTGAAAGAAGTTATCGAATTTCTGAGGAATCCCGGCCGGTTTCAGAGTTTGGGAGGGAAGATACCCAAGGGAGTCCTGCTGGTCGGCCCACCCGGCACCGGTAAGACTCTCCTGGCCAAGGCCGTCGCCGGAGAGGCAAGGGTCCCTTTTCTGAGCCTGAGCGGCTCTTCTTTTGTGGAGATGTTTGTGGGTGTAGGAGCGGCGCGCGTCCGTGACCTGTTTGCCCAGGCCGAAGAAAAGGCTCCATGTATAATCTTTATTGATGAGATCGACGCCCTGGGGAAGGCGCGGGGTATCAGCCCGGTCTCAGGGGTTGATGAACGCGAGCAGACATTGACCCAGCTCCTCTCTGAACTAGATGGGTTCGATACCAAGAAGGGCGTAATAATTATGGCGGCTACAAACCGTCCGGAGATTTTAGATCAGGCCCTACTGCGAGCCGGTCGTTTTGATCGTCATGTTCTTGTGGATCGACCTGATCTCAAAGGACGGGAGGCTATATTAAAGATCCATATCCGGAAGGTAAAGATAGCCCCTGATGTGGATGTAAAGGTCATTGCGGCGCGGACCGTGGGGATGGTGGGGGCCGATCTGGCCAATGTAGTTAACGAATCCGCTCTGCTGGCGGCTCGTAATAACAAATCTCAGGTTGAAATGTCAGATTTTGAGGAGGCGATTGACCGTGTTATGGCCGGCCTGGAGAAAAAGAGCAGACTGATTACCAGGAAGGAAAAGGAGATCGTGGCCTACCATGAGGCCGGACATGCCCTCGTAGCCATGTCCCTGCCGCACGCCGATCCGGTCCACCGTATTTCTATTATTCCCCGTGGTATTGCCGCCCTTGGTTATACGCTGCAACTCCCTACAGAAGACCGGTACCTGATGACTAAGTCGGAACTGATGGATAAGATTACTGTTCTCCTGGGAGGCCGGGGTTCTGAAGAAATAAACTTTAAAGAGGTTTCTACCGGTGCGCAGAATGATCTCTTAAAGGCCGCGGACATAGCCCGGAGTATGGTTACCGAGTACGGCATGAGCGAGGCGCTCGGGCCGTTAACTTTCGGCCGCGAGAGGAGGCCCATGTTTCTCGATGTTATGCTTCCACAGTCAAAAGAATATAGCGAAGAGACAGCCCGCCAGATTGACGATGAGGTCAGGAAACTGGTCAACTCGTGTTATGAAAAGGCAAAAGAGATACT
Source organism: Thermodesulfobacteriota bacterium (assembly GCA_040754095.1). Classification (GTDB taxonomy): domain Bacteria; phylum Desulfobacterota; class QYQD01; order QYQD01; family QYQD01; genus QYQD01. Next base: position 55,796 of record JBFMFO010000003.1, read on the forward strand.
GATGGGGAAAAAGGAAAAATTGGATATGCTTTCCAAGCTCTTACTGGAGAAAGAGGTTGTAGAGGGAGAAGATCTCAATAAGTTGGTCGCCTGAGGTAGTACTCCAGTAAATTTTGCTCAGGAACATCGGATTCCATAAAAGATGTGAAATTCTCAGCGAAAAAGGTCTTGACAAAATATGGTGATGTTGTCATGATTTCGAACGCTTTTAAATAGTTACCAGCCGTGAGGGGAGATGCGCCATGTTAGTAAAAGGGTGGATGGCCAGCGAGGTTATAGCCATAGATGAAAACACATCTATGATGAAGGCTACACAGATAATGAAAGAACACAACGTCCGCAGGCTGCCGGTCTTACGCAAGGGGAAGCTGGTCGGGATTATCACTGACCGGGATTTAAAGGATGCTGCTCCTTCCAAAGCTACTTCTCTGGATGTACATGAATTGTATTATCTCTTGTCTGAAATAAAAGTTAAAGATCTCATGGCCAAAGACCCTATCACCATTAACGGGGATGATACGGTAGAAAAGGCGGCTGTTATCATGCTCGAAAACCGTATTTCCGGCCTTCCGGTAGTGAATAATAAGGGCGACCTTATCGGTGTGGTTACGCTGACTGATGTCCTCAAGGTACTGGTGAGTATCACGGGTATATATCAAGGCGGAATCCAGTTTGCGTTCAGCATTGAAGACAGGGCGGGCTCCATAAAAGAAGTAGCCGATACCATCCGGGCTCACGGGGGGCGGATGGTAAGCATCCTCACCTCCTGGGACTCATGTGAGAAGGAATGCCGCCACGTCTTCATACGGATTATGGATATGGAAAAGGAGAAACTGGTAGAGCTGAACAAAGAGCTGGAAAAGCGTTTTATCGTCCTTTATACTACAAGGGACGACCTGTCAAACATCCCCCACCGCCAACTTGAAAAGGCCAAATAAGGCCGGCTGTCAGGCAAGTCATGTAGGGTGGGCTTTGCCCACCAAACCTACGCTACGCCGCCAAAGGTGGTGGGCAAAGCTGTAACCAAAAGAAGTCCAAGGTTCCGGGTTCCCCGTTCACGGTTTTTTAACCCTGAACTCTGAACCTTGAACTTTAAACTTTTAAAGCCGTATCATATTTTTAAAGCCCAGGCGATACCTTATTATGTGGCCGGCCAGGTCAAAAACCTTGGCCGCGTCTTCAATAATTTCCGAGTCGCTGGTAGCTACCGCTCCGGAGAACCCGGACAATATTTTTTCAGGCACAGGTATGGCCTGAACTCTCCCCTTCAAACCGTATTCCGACAAAAAGCGCCGGGCCTTGGCCGCCAGTTCCCCGCTCCTGGAGACGGGAGAATCCAGGAGAAAGATAATATCTGCCGGCTGATGCCGTCTGAGCGTATCGCAGATCAGATTCAGGGCCTCCATAGTAAAAGCGCCGGGGGCATATCCCCTGGCGGCCCGGGCAATATCCCTGATAAATCCGTCATCCGCCAGGATCAGGGGCAGCCCCCTTAAAGCGCTTTCCAGGGTTATGAGAACGTTATGACCATCGATCGCCAAGGTGGCTTGATGCAAGGCAGAGACGGGGATTTTTTTGTTTTTCCGCTCAGAGTCTTTCCGAGCGAAGACACCCCGATGGAGAAGGTCTCGTTCAGCCACGGTGAGTTGATATTGGTTGCCTATCAGGGTGAGGGCGGCCCGGCGAGGATAATTGCGATTCAAGAGATAGCGAAAATCATGGGCTGCCGTCTTTAGTGTGGCGGTATTCACCCGTCAAAAACTGACCTTTGGGGCCTGCGTTGCCGTCCCAGGGGCCTGAAAGAATCCTGCCCTGGAAAATCCGAACATACCCGCCAGGATGTTGTCTGGAAAACTCCTGATCCTCGTATTGTATGACTGCACTGCCTCGTTATAGCGTCTCCTTTCCGTGGCGATTCTGTTTTCCGTTCCCGCCAATTCATCCTGAAGACGCATAAAATTCTGATTGGCCTTGAGGTCAGGATATCTCTCCACAACTACGAGGAGACGGCTCAGCGCCGAAGAAAGGGAATTATTGGCCTCAATCTTTTCTTCTATGGTACGGGCCTGTCCCACCCTGGCCCGCGCCTCGGTTACCGTGACCAGTACCTCCTTTTCATGGGCCGCATAGCCCTTTACCACATTGACATAATTGGGTATCAGGTCATAGCGGCGCTGCAACTGGTTTTCCACCTGGGCCCATGCGGCCTTTACGCCCTCATCCAGAGCCACCAACTGATTATAGGTTCCTTTTACAAAGGAATAGCTCATCAGCAGGACAACAGCAATTATCGCTATAATTATAATAAGCGACTTTCTACCCTTAGCATCAGCCATATAGCCCCTCCTTAAGACAAACTGTCAACCACCTGCGCCAGCCGGTTAACCGCATCCAGGTATCCTTCCAACAGATGCACTAACTCATCCTCAGAAGGTTTTTTCTTCCCCTCTTTCACCCGGAGCAAGGTCATAAAAATTTCCCTATCCAATTTCAGGGCATCCGTCAATTGTGAAATTATCTCATCCTCGGCGAATGGCGCTTCCCGGCCGAGGACATGAAGCAACCCGTAAAACACCATAATAAAGCCGGGCAGGGAGACGGCTATCAGTTGCCGGATGTCCTTCCCTTTACCCCGCGTCTCCAGGTATTTCTTGCGGAGGAGAAGGAGCTTCCCCTTTATTTCCCTTTCGCATTGCAGGCGCACATTAGCCTTATCAAAGGCAAGGGATTGAAGGACGTCCTCGCCGTGTTCGACGTGATAGTTCTTTTGAAAGGCCATGAACTCCAGGGGAAAGGTGTCCAGAGAAGCGCCTATATATGATTTGCTGAGAAATAGCGGCGTAGGTAATCCCTTTTTATGCCACTTGCGGACCACGTCAAATGCTCCGGCCGGCCGGCTTACTCCCCGGTCGGTAAGGACAATCAGGATGGCGGTCTCCGGCCAGGTCACTCTGGTGATTGAAAGCAACTCTGCGCCGTAAATAGCCTTATAATCTTCAACCAATTCGCTTAGTTTCATGGTCTATTTCCATTCTTAAAAAATAACCACGTTGGTCCCAACTACTTCTAGAACCGGCCTTATTAATAACAGTTTAAGCTGCTTAAACTGTTTAAACGGTTCAAATCGTCTAAAATCCCCGGCTGGCGCCGCCACCGCCGCTCATGCCCCCGCCAAACCCACCGAATCCCCCGCCAAAACCACCGAAATCGTCGTTTCCGAATCCGCCGCCACGGCCTATAGGCGGGAAAAAGATAATAGGCAGCCCGCCCATGCGGGAGCGCCTCCTTCCCAGAACTAGAAAGAAAAATAAAAACAGGGGCAGGACAGCCAATGGCCAGGAAGACGAACTGCGGTGTGCCTTCTTTAGCTCCATCTTCCCGGTAAGCTGGACTCCTGCGTCCCGGGCCACAATCTGCGTTATGGCCAGACTGCCGTTGAGAAGTCCCTGGCTGAAATCGCCTCTCTTAAACCAGAGAATTACATAATCATCGAGTATCTGGCCGACCAGACCGTCAGGCAGTATTCCCTCGACGCCATAGCCGGTTTCTATCCGCACGCGCCGCTCTTTTTGGGCCAGGAGGATGAGAACGCCCCTGTCTTCCCCCTTTTTCCCTATGCCCCAGTCCTCATAAAGGCCGGTGGCATAGGTTTCTATGTCGGAGCCGCCGAGATCGGGCAGGGTAACTACTACCAATCCGGTCCCGGTTTTCTGCCATAGCTCCTGGGCCAGGTGGTTGATCTGATCGGCATGGACTGGTGATAAGACCCGTGCGAAGTCGTTGACCGGGCCTTTGTGCCGGGGATAAGTGGCGGCAAATACAGGCTGAATACAAAGGACAAAAGACAGGAAGAATAGAAATAAAAAAAATCGGGCTGCTTTCAGATGACCCCCTGACCTCAATCCGCCGCAGGCGGAGAAGCAAAAGTTGATGTCATTAGTCAATAGTCATTTGTCACCAGTAAAGGCAATCTATCTTCCCAACTTAACCAATGACTAATGACCAGTGATGAGTGACGTTTTGAACTTTAAACTTTGGACTTACCAGTCAGAGTCTTTGCGTTATGAAATTTAGAACTAAGGGGCTATAGTCCTGCGGCGGCAAGCTCTTCGACCAGATGTTTTTGGTTATTGTTCAGCTTGCCCGGGACCTTCACCATAATACGTACGTACAAATCCCCCCGTCCCGAACCATCCGGTAGCGGAAGCCCGAACCCCTTAATCCGCAGCCTGGTGTTGCTCTGGGTGCCGGCCGGCACACGTACGCTTAAATTTTTGCCATCCAGGGTCGGGACATCCACCTGTGAACCGAGGACAACGCTGCTGAAAGGTATTTCCCTGTCCAGTACCAGATTGAACCCTTCACGCTTGAATTGCGGATGTTCCAGCACCTTGATCTTTAAATAAAGATTGCCCGGCGGCCCTCCATGTAATCCGGGTCCGCCTTTACCCGGTATGCGCAACTTTTTCCCGTCTTCTATCCCTGCCGGTATCCTGACAGAGACCCTTTCCATGTGCCCGCCACGCTGGAAAGAGACGACCTTTTCCGCTCCATTAAACGCCTCTACCAGGCTGACCGGTAGTTCTAAAACGATATCTTCACCCTTCTGCCTTACGTCCTGATGAAACCGGAAGTCGCGGCCGGATTGCGGTCCCCCAAAGTTATAGTAGAATTGACGGGAGCTTCCCTTTTTGCCCTGCGAAAAGGCCTGGCCCAGGATGTCGCCAAAACTGAACCCAAACTCCTTAAAGATGCCGGAATAATCAAACCCACGAAAGATGTCTTCCTGAGAGAACCGCTGATGGAACTCTGTCGATCCGACGGTGTCGTATTGCTTCCTTTTTTCCGGATCACTCAGGACGGCGTAAGCCTCGCTGATCTGCTTAAACCTTTCCTCGGCGGCCTTATCCCCTTTATTACGGTCAGGGTGATACTTTAATGCCAATTTCCGGTAGGCCTTCTTGATCTCCTCAGCGGAGGCGCTTTTAGGAACTCCCAGGATTTTATAATAGTCTTTGCTCATCGGTTAAACAAGGGAAGCTGTCAGCGGTCAGCAATCAGCCTTCAGTTTAATTTAATATGTTGTTTATCTTATTTTTTGGCTGACAGATGAAAGCTGATAGCTGAGAGCTTTTATTCGGAAACTATAGTTTCCGAATAAATAGTAATATAGTTTCTTAATTGTGCGATGTCAAGCCGACGGCTGATGGCCGGCAGCTTCTGTAAAAGGCAGGTAAACGGTAAAGGTTGAACCTGCTCCCGGCGCGCTTTCAAACTCTATGAAACCCCCCATCAGCTCAACAAATTTTTTAGATATGGCAAGCCCGAGGCCTGAGCCTTGTTCTCCGCCTTCTTTCCTGGTTATTTTAGGAAACGGGGTAAATATCTTATCGCTGTCTCCCGGCTTTATGCCCTGACCGGTATCGGTTATGGCTATGGCCACCAAATCCCCCCTTATCCCCCCTTTAGTAAAGGGGGGTGAGGGGGGATTTGGGTCTTGTTGCAGCCGGCAATTTACGCTGATTTGTCCGCCCGCCTGGCTAAACTTTATGGCATTATCAAGGAGGTTTCGCAGAATAGTCTGCAGGCCTCTTTTATCTGCGGTGATACGGTCTGATTCCGGCGGCGTTTCCCGCCGGAAGGAGATACGCTTATTGTAGGCCATATTTTGCAGATCCATCCAGACCGTATCGATCAGGCCGGTTAGAGAGAGGGGTTCCGGACGGGGCGTAACACCCCCGGTCTCCAGCCTGGCTAGGAGCGAGATGTCATTAACCAGGGTCAGCAGTTGTCGCCCGTTCCGGTCGATCACGGAGAGAAATTCGCGCTGGTTGCTGTTTAACGGCCCGTAGTATTCATTGGCCAGCAGCTCAGCAAAACCGAGGATGCCGTTAAGGGGGCTGCGCAGTTCGTGGGAAGTTTTTGAAAGAAAGGCAAACTTTTGCTGCTCTGCCCGTTGCAACTCATGGCCGGCCCGACGCAACTCGTCATACAGCGACTTTATGCGCAACATAACCTTGACCCGGGTTGCCAAAATCAGGTTGTCAACCGGTTGCACTATATAATCGTCGGCCCCCATGTCCATGCCCTTTATCTTGGACTTTAAGTCGTCATAAGTGGCAGTCAGGAATACGATGGGGATATGCCTCATCTCAGGATCGCCCTTGAGTATCCGGCAGACCTCGAATCCATCCATAATCGGCATCTGGATATCAAGGAGCACCACATCCGGGTGTTTTTCGCGGGCCAGCCGCACGGCCTCCAGGCCGTCCCCGGCGGGAATTATTGCACAGTCAATATTAGCGCGTAATATCTCACTCACCATAAAGCGGACATTGGGATTATCATCGGCGAGCAGTATGGCGTACATGTAATCTCCTTTCAGATCAGCTTTCAGCCTTCAGCTTTGGGCTTTGAGCTTATTTGCTTTTCCCCAGCCATTCTTCCACCTTTTTAAGAACTTCGGCCGGTGGAACAGGTTTGGCTACGCGCCGGAAGCCGCGAGAATCATATTCGGTCTTCTGCCGGACGTTGACAAGGAATTCCTGCAAGTAGCCTTTTCCTTTATCCACTTTCTTCGACTATCAGCTTTTAACGATCATGAGAACTCAATGATTTTTTTGATTAGAGCGGTCCAATCCAGGGGCTTGGCAAAGAAGGCGTCTGCGCCGCATTTCAGTGCTTTTTTTCTGTATCCTTCCTCTGCATGGGCTGTAGTAACTATTACTTTGATATGTTTGGTACAATCATTGGATTTAATCCTGGTACAGACTTCAAACCCATCCATCTTAGGCATCATCAGGTCCAGGATCACGATTTTTGGTTTGACCTCGCCAATTTTATAAATGGCCTCAAATCCGTCGCCGGCGGTATGAACCTGGTATCTATCTTTGGCTGCCAGGAAGGCAGCCTCAAAGAGTTTAAGGTCATAAGGATTATCATCAACCACCAGGATGTGATTTTTACCGGGATTAACGGCCTCCGGCGGAACTGCATCTTTGCCGGCCAGGAAATTAAGCAACTCCCCTCTTCTTATCTTACGATGGCCGCCCGGGGTTACGAAGGCATTGAGGATGCCTTCATCTATCCATCGGGTGATGGTTGTCCGGGTTACCCCGCAAATCTTGCCAGCTTCTGAGGTTGTAAGGTATTCTGATACATTCATCTGAAGACACCTTTCTCCAGCAGACCGGAAGTCCGTAGTTTTTCGCTTATATACTACTTTTCGGACATTGTTACAATTAAGTTAACATAATGTTTTGTGCAGCTTCGTAGGGTGGGCTAAGCCCACCAAAACTACTACGCCGCCAATGATGGTGGGCTAAGCCCACCCTACGGCTACGGCACTATAAATCCGAATATCGAAATCCGAAACAAATCCGAAATCAAAATGCTCAAATGACCAAAACATAATTGTTTGTAACACGTTAGCTGTTTGAAAAGAGCTGGTCGTCCAGAAAACGGCGCCTCGAAAATCCCCCTTAATCCCCCTTTTTCAAAGGGGGAATGTAGGGGGCCCCCCCTGTCAGCGGTAATCTGAATATGCATCAGATCTGGCAACATGAAAATGCCGGTCTTCTTCCCAAAATGCTCAATCAATACTGTTCTTCTCTTCTTCGTATTCTTGTAAGTATTTGAGTTCACAGGGTTCACATGCACCATGCAAGCATACTCTATGCCACAAAAGTGCTGCATTTTCAAATTGCCCGTTTTCTTACGTTTTCACGGGACCGCTGACAGGGCCCCCTTTTTCAAAGGGGGGAAATGTTTCTCCTCCCTTTGGAAAAGGGAGGTTGGGAGGGATTTTAAAATACTTCTTCAAATAGCTAAGCTGATACAATTGGTTAAAATTTAGCCATGTAGGGTGGGCAAAGCCCACCCTACGGGACTTAAATCCCCCTCACCCCCCCTTTGGAAAAGGGGGGGTGAGGGGGATTTGGCAAGTTTATATGTTTAATTGCCGGAGTAATAGTAGGATAGTCCCGCACGATGGGTTTTACCCGCTATCCTTCTCTCGGTGGGCAAAGCCCACCCTACGTGACTACCCATCATTCCATTATTCCACCATCCATTTATCTATAGGTATTCAAAGAGCCAAGATGTTACTTTCGACCAACATGCACAACAAGAAGTCGTATTATTCGTTTTTTTCTTAATGTTTTTTTGGGTGTGCCGATAAGGAAGGAACGAAGGCGTATCGCAAATCATACTCTTCAAGAGGAGGTAAGAAGATGAACCTGTTTAAACGAGAAGAAAACAAGGCAAAGGATTATGAGAGTGAGTTACAGGAGGCCCGGGCGCAGGCCAGGCGCTGTGAAAGTATCTTATCTGCTATAGCCGCACCCATGTTTGTGACCGATAAAGACCTGGTGATTACCTCTATAAATGACGCCGCGCTGAAGGCCATGGGCTACAGTCGGGATGAGGTAGTGGGGAAGATGACCTGTGCCCAGTTTTCCAAGACCCCGCTCTGCGGCACGGCCCAGTGCACGATTAAGAACTGCATGCGCACCGGCGACGTAATCAACGGTGAGACGGTGGCCGAGACCAGGGACGGAAGGAAGGTGCCCATCCAGGCGGCCTGTTCGGCCCTCTTTGACGAGCAGGGAAAGCCCTACGGCGGCATGGAGGTCATCCTAGACCGGACCGAGGCAGTCAAGGCCAAGTGGGAGGTAGATAATATCCTCAAATCCGCCGCCGCGCCCATGTTTGTGACCGATAAAGACCTGGTGATCACCTCCATCAATGATGTGGCGTTAAAGGCCATGGGCTACAGTCGGGATGAGGTGGTGGGGAAGATGACCTGCGCCCAGTTTGCCAGGACTCCCCTCTGCGGCACGGCCCAGTGCACGATAAAGAACTGCATGCGCACCGGCGACGTAATCAACGGTGAGACGGTGGCCGAGACCAGGGACGGCAGAAAGGTGCCCATCCAGGCGGCCTGTTCGGCCCTCTTTGACGAGCAGGGAAAGCCCTACGGCGGCATGGAGGTCATCATAGACATAACAGAGGTCAAACGCCTCCAGAAAGAGGCCGATGAACAACGTGAATACCTGGAAAGACAGGTGGCCATGCTGGTAAAAGAATTACATACCCTGAGCCTCGGAGACCTGTCGGTAAACATTGTCGCGGAAAGACAGGATGAGATCGCCAGGGTCATAGAAAGTTTAAATAAGGTTATTGAAAGTCTCCGGGAGACCGCCCGGGTAGCGGAAGCTGTTGCCCGGGGAGACCTGACCGTAGAAATCACACTCAAGTCAGAAAAGGATGTCCTTGGAAATGCCTTTAAGAAAATGATTAACGACTTGCGGAATATCGTCGGCAATATAAAAGAGGCGTCCGACAATGTGGCCTCCGGCAGTCAGCAAACCAGCAGTACGGCCGCGCAACTCTCACAGGGTTCTACCGAACAGGCGTCCAGTATTGAAGAGGTGTCCAGCTCCATGGAGGAGATGAACAGTACGGTAAATCAGAATGCCGACAATGCCAGGCAGACCACCTCCATTGCCGAGAAGGCCGCCGGCAATGCCCAGGAAAGCGGCAAGGCCGTGGCGGAGGCGGTAGGGGCCATGAAACAGATCGCGGAAAAAATATCCATCATTGAAGAAATCGCCCGCCAGACCAATCTGTTAGCCTTAAATGCGGCCATCGAGGCGGCCCGGGCCGGGGAACATGGGCGGGGGTTTGCGGTGGTGGCGGCCGAGGTGCGCAAGCTGGCCGAGCGCAGCCAGACCGCAGCCCAGGAGATCGCCAATCTATCGGGGAGCAGTGTTCAGGTGGCCGAACATGCCGGCGCTCTGGTGGCCGAACTGGTTCCCAATATCCAGAAGACCGCCGAGCTGGTTCAGGAGATAAATGCCTCCAGCACCGAGCAGGCCAGCGGTATCCGGCAGGTGACTCAGTCTATTCAACAGCTCGACCAGGTGGTGCAGCAGAATGCCAGCGCTGCCGAAGAGATGTCCGCAACCGCCGAGGAACTTACGTCCCAGGCCGAGCGGCTGCGCGAGTCCGTTAATTTCTTCAAGCTGGATGACCAGGGTGGTCAGGGGATGAAACAATCGGGAGCCGGGCGTAGTCCCCGTGCCGACATCCCTAAACTGTCTGCCCACAAACCGGCGCGCCCCGGCGCATCTGCGAGCGGCAGTGTGACTAAGCCGCAGATAACAACCGGGGTTGATATAGTCCTGGGTAAGAATGATATGGACGACCGGGAGTTTGAAAGAATTTAATCCACAGATTACGCAGATTACACAGATATTCGTGAGTTATTGGGTTAAATCCCCCGTAGCTTGCTGCGGGGTAGTTCATTTTTTCCTTAATAAATTTTTTCGCTTACCGATAAATGAGTATAGCTCATGGCTCATAGTTGAAGGCTAAAAGCTCAAGAGGTTTTTCTCCATTGGATGAGCAGCGGGATATAACAAAGGAACTGGATGAATGTCAGAGGCATCTGACGCAGTTATGTGCCGACATTGAGCCGGAATTTTTGCAGCTTGGCCGGGAGCTTGAGTCTGTTTTTCACCGGGCCCAGGATCTTTCAGAACAGGCCAGGGGGGCAGTCTATCTGCACGCTACGGCGCATCTTCGAGAAGAGGAACCGGCCCCCGCCTCAGGCGGACATCTCCGAAAGGTTATAGACCTGTTTCTGGATGTGAGGGATATTTTTAATACGTCACTTGATGCCCTGCGTACCACGATTGAGGAGTCTGCAAAGGCTGTCAGGCATATTTTCAATATAGGGAAAGAACTGGAAAGCCTGAAGAGCGGGCAAAATGCCCTGGAGAGGCTGGCCGTTATAACCAGAATACTGGGTATTTCTACCCGCATCGAGTGCGGCCGTCTTGGAGATATGGGCAGCGGGTTTATTTTTTTATCGGATCAAATAAGTAATTTTTCCGGTGCGCTTTCCAAGTATGCATCTGACTTTGAGACCGAGGTAAAACAGGTATTGGCAAATATTGAGGAGGCAGAGACATCCGTGGCTGCCCGTCTGAAAATCCAACGTAAAGAATCTGATCGGATTTCACAACAAATTATGGGTGTTTTAGATATGGTAGATATGGCATCCGCACAGATGACCCGGCTTTCCGAACAGATTGATCACTTTTCCGAAAGGATACTCCGGGAGGTCGGAGAGATTGTATCCGCCTTGCAGTTTCAGGATATAACCAGGCAGCAGGTTGAACACGTACAGGAGACCCTGACAGAGATAGGATGCTCTCTGGACGGGAAAAATCTGAAAAAATGTACATCAGAAGAACTGAGCATTGTTTATAGGAACTTAGCTGTACAGCTTTCACAACTTCGTAACGTGAGAAGCGAAATTACTACCGCCGGCCAAAACATAATGACTGCCCTTGAAGAGATCGGCCGGGAAATCGAAGGACATGTAAGGCATGTCGCCGCGGCCATAGGTGAGACGAGCGGGGGCAAGGGTGATAATGCACTGGCTATGCTTGAGCCCCAGATGGAGGCGCTGGGACAGCAACTGAAAAATAGTTTTTTGCTCAGCGAGGTATTGTTTAAGACCATCGGTAATGTGTCAGGCCTGGTAGAGCGGATCGGAAGCAATCAAGCCAAAATCAATAAGACACGCCTGGATATGAAGATCCTGGCCCTTAATGCCCAAGTACAGGCGGCAAGACTGGGAGGGGATGGACGCGCACTTTCTGTACTGGCTGAAGATATGCAGCATCTTTCGGATTCCTGGAGTGCGGTGGCCGAAGAGACGGCCTCCCTACTCCAGAATGCCGTTAATGTGGCGGCCGACCTGAAAGACAAACTGGAAGATGTATTGGAACATTGCCGGAGCCAGACCGCAAAAAGCCAGGAACGGGCCTCTAATGCCGTGCTTCTCCTGCAGACTGCCAGCGACAAGACAGGGAGCGCCGTTGAGTCCATTAATCAAGCCAGTCGTTCATTGGGAGAGGATGTTACGGCGTTAGGGAAGACCATAAAATTCCCTCAACTTGCTGAAAGCGGCCTGGAAAGGACTATATCGCACTTAGAACATCTGCAGGATGAAATCGGCAAGAGATTATCACCGGAGGAGAGACGGCTTATTAACGGGGCATCGACGCTGGATAGAACAGCCGAACGCTATACCATGGAGAGTGAACGCAGGATGCACACTCATGCCCTGCAGCAACTTAAACCGGTCGCAGATGCGCCGGGGTGTACTGATGTCCATGCTGTCGAACGTCACGCCTCGGCGCGTGTTCCACTTGAAAAGGATGCGCAGATAAAAGCGACAGGCACAGATGACATGGGAGACAATGTGGAGTTGTTTTAAAAATAGCTGTCAGCTATCAGCAGTCAGCGGTCAGCATGAAGTCGGTCCACCGTTCACTGTTGACCGTTTACCGAAAGAAAATGTCGGACAACGGTTAACGGATAACAGATAACAAACATGCTGATAGCTGAACGCTGATAGCTAAAATGGGGAGGGATCAACATGGCTTGCATGCTTAGCGACGTTGACGGAAAGCCGGTGTTAAAGCTGACGGGTGCAGTCGGTATCGCCGAAGGCGCGGAATTAAAAGGGGCCCTGCTGAGGCTTATTGAATCTACAGAAAATCCTACGGTAGCCATGGATGGAGTTACAGAGGTCGATGTCTGCACTTTGCAACTTCTATTTGCAACTCAAAAGAGCGCCGCCAAAGCCGGTAAGTCGCTTAATTTGGCGGACATCCCCGAGCCGTTTAATCAGGCAGCAGAATTGGCAGGAATGGCTGACCTCTTTGGGCTTAAAATTCGAAATCCGAAGCACGAAATTCGAGACAATACCAAATGACCAAAATTCTAAGCAATTATGAGGCTCTTGCAAAAGTCGTCACTCCGGTGAAAACCGGAGTCCAGATGGTTTGCAACTGTTTGAAAAGACTGGATTCCGGCTTTCGCCGGAATGACAACAATTCGATCGTAAGAGTTTTGCAATAGCCACTTATGTTTTGGTCATTTGAGCATTTTGATTTCGGATTTGTTTCGGATTTGGGATTTCGAATTTCGGATTTAAACGTGGCGCTCGGTAATCTCAGTTCGGCGCATAAGTGCTAACGGTGTTTTGGCAGTGGATTTAGGTAAAAACTGGGGGGGTAATTTATGGCTAAGACAATTATGACCGCCGACGATTCAGCCAGCGTCCGGCAGATGGTAAGTTTCACCCTTAAACAGGCCGGTTACGAGGTCATCGAAGCGGCGGACGGTAAAGATGCCCTGACCAAGTTGAACGGCACGCAGATAGACATGCTGATTACCGACCTCAATATGCCCAACCTGGATGGGATCAGCCTGATCAAGGGTGTGCGCGGGATGCCTAACCATAAGTTCATCCCGATCATTATGCTGACTACAGAGTCTCAGGAGAGCAAGAAGGCTGAAGGCAGAACAGCCGGGGCCTCCGGATGGATCGTTAAGCCGTTTAAGCCGGATCAGCTCCTGGCGGTGGTTAAAAAAGTATTAAGATAAGCGGGTAAAATCAAAGCTCAAAGTTCAAAGGCCAAATGAATGACAAATGTCAAAGCTCAAATGACAAATGAAATTCAAAGTTCAAATGAGCAAAAGCTCTATGATCTTGAGGAGCGAACAGCCCAGTTTGGAGAAAATGTCATTGATTTCGTCAAAACACTGCCACAGGACTCGATTAACAGGGAATTGTGCGGGTATAAGTAGTCCGTCATTCCCGCGAAAGCGGGAATCCAGAAAAAAGAAGCATGAAAAACTTCTTCGTTTATATCCTTTGCAGTAAACGGAATGGCACTTTGTATACCGGCGTGACGTCGAACTTAATCAAACGGGTATATGAACATAAGAGTGATTTAGTTGATGGGTTTACAAAGAAATATAATGTCCACTGTCTGGTTTGGTATGAAATGCATGAGACAGCTGAGGCAGCTATTACCAGAGAGAAACAAATAAAGAAATGGAATCGCAAGTGGAAACTAAAACTTATCGAGGAGTATAACCCTGAATGGGATGATTTATATAAAGCTCTTTGTGAAGAGACTGGATTCCCGTTTTCACGGGAATGACGACTTGTTACGAACCCATCAACTTTGGATTTTGACATTTGAACTTATGAAGGCGGGATGGCATGAGGTTACCCGAAATATGAGCTATGGAGGTATTAGCCGTGAACCCCGAAGATAAACACGCCCAGACCTATTTGGAAGAAGCCAGGGAGCTGCTGGCCGAACTGGAAGAGGCCGTGCTTGAGTTGGAAAACAACATGTCCGACATGGAGCTTGTGAACCGTATTTTTCGAGCCATGCATACAATTAAAGGTTCCGGGGCCATGTTCGGTTTTGACGCCGTGGCCGGGTTTACCCACCACGTGGAGACCGTCCTGGATCAGGCGCGAAACGGCGTCATCCCGGTTACGAATGACCTCACCGGCCTGATTCTGGCGGCGCGGGATGAGATCTCATCCATGCTGTTCGGCGCATCTGAGGCGGATTCGGGCGGCCGTGAGGAAATTATCGCCGCATTGCGTTCGCTTTTACCCGGAGAGGCAAATGAGGGAGAGGCGACAGGCCCAGAGACGAACGAGGCAGTCCCTGATTCGGGGGCCGAAGTTCAACCGGAAAGCAGCAGGGGCATGAGAGCTACATACCGTATCCGTTTTATTCCTGGAAGCGATACGCTTCGCTATGGGAACGACCCTATCGCCTTGCTTAACGAACTGGACAACCTCGGAGAGCTGCGGGTCACCGCTCTTTCCGATCGCATCCCCTGCCTGGAAGAAATCAATTATGATGATTGTTATCTCGGATGGGACGTGACTCTTATATCTGAGGCCGATATCAACGCGATCCGCGATGTCTTTATATTTGTGGAAGACAGCAGTGAGGTGACCATTGAAAAGATAGCAAATGCGAATACGATTGGCGATGCGGCAACTGAAAAGATTGGTCAGATACTGGTTGCTCGTGGAGATGTCCCTGCCGAAGCGGTGGAAAGGGCCGCAAAGGATCAAAAAAAGATCGGGGAGATACTGGTCGAGACCGGTACGGTGTCTAAGGAAAAGGTTAATTCAGCCCTGGTCGAACAGCATATTATCCGGCAGCAGGCGGAAAAGCATAGCGCCAGCAGCATCCGCGTGGCCGCCGAAAAGCTTGACCAGCTCATTAATATAGTGGGTGAGTTGGTCACTACGCAGGCCCAACTCACTCAAGCGGCCGGTTCTAACGGGAACTCGGAACTGCTGACGGCTGTAGAGAGTGTCGAGCGTCTTACCGGCGAACTGCGCGATTGTGTCCTGGGAGTGCGTATGCTGCCCATTGGCTCCACTTTTGCCAAGTTTAAAAGATTGGTGCGCGACCTTTCCGTGGCGCTGGGCAAGGAAGTTGATTTTATCACAGAGGGAGACGAGACAGAACTCGATAAAACGGTTATCGAGAAGATCGGCGATCCCCTGGTTCATCTTATCCGGAATAGCTTAGACCACGGTATTGAGACCCCGGAGAAAAGAGAGGCCACCGGCAAGCCGCGTCGCGGCATAATTCGTTTGACGGCGGCGCACGCCGGAGGAGAGGTGGTTATATCGGTTGAGGACGACGGCAAGGGGCTTGATACGGAGGCCATCGTCCGTAAGGCCATGGAAAAAGGGCTGATCGATGACGCGAAGAGCCTCTCCGATTCCCAGATATTTAATCTCATTTTCCAGCCGGGGTTTTCCACCGCTGAAACGGTCACAGATGTCTCAGGCCGCGGGGTAGGCATGGACGTGGTAAGACGGGAGATAGAGGCCCTGCGGGGTTCGTTTGATATTCAGAGTAAAAAGGGGCGAGGCACCACGGTTACGGTCAGACTGCCCCTGACCCTGGCCATAATCGACGGCCTCCTGGTGGAGTCAGGCCGGGAGCGGTTTGTGATTCCGCTGCATCATGTGCAGGAGTGTGTGGAATTGACCGGGCGTGATATTGATAATACCCACGGACGCCATGTGATGAATGTCCGGGACAGGCTTGTTCCTTATGTCCGCTTAAGTGAATTCTTTGTTACGGCGGATAGAGAAGCGCTATCTATAGAACAGGTCATCGTGGTGCAGGCCGAGGATTTCGTTACAGGCCTGGTTGTGGACAGGATTGTGGGTGAGAAGCAGGCGGTGATTAAACCTCTGGGCAAGATGTTCAGGCAAGCCGACGGCGTATCCGGGGCTACTATACTGGGTGACGGCACGGTGGCCTTGATTTTGGACGTACCCCAGATCACACGGTGCGCACAGCGTGAGGAGGCGGCATGAGTTCACCGCAGAGGACGGGAAGAAAGCTGAAGGCTCAAAGCTCAAAGCTCAAAGCTCAAAGCTGATGGCTGATAGCTCATAGTTCATGGCTCAAGGCTGAAGGTAATGACCAGTGACCAATGACTAATGACCGATTTGCGGTGAGAAATACAAGGAGGTAGAAAAATGAAAGTCAGGATAGGTACAAAACTGGCCGTTGGTTTTGTCATCCCCTTGCTTTCTATGCTGATCATCGGGGGATGGGCCTATTTTGCCAATCGGGATGTAGAATCAAGGTCGAGCTTGACAAAGGACGAGAGCATCGTCTTTCACGAGACCGCCCAGCAGATGAAGGTGGACGTTATACAGGTACAACAGTGGCTATCGGATATCTCGGCCACGCGGGCGCAGGACGGCCTGAATGATGGTTTTGATAAGGCAGAGGAGCACAGACGATCTTTTTTGGCCGGGCTGAATAAGTTCAGGGAGATGTTCACCGAGGAAAACAACCAGGAGGGATTGGAACACCTGAAGAAATTGGAAGCAGAATTTAACGCATATCATGCCACCGGGAAAAAGATGGCCCAGGCTTACATAGAGCACGGGCCGGCCGGCGGAAACAAGCTGATGGCCGAGTTTGATGAGGCAGCAGAGGCCCTGTGGCGCAATCTCAATCCATTGGTGGAATCACAGACCAAAGAAGTGCATGAGAGTATGGAGGCCATTGTTACCTCGATCAAACGTGTCAATATGGGCGTTATCGTCATCTTGTCTTTAGCCGTTTTAATAACTGCTGTTGTAGGCATACTTATCGCTCGTCGTATTGTCAGACCAGTCAACCAGCTTCGTGACGTTGCTGATAAACTGGCGGCAGGAGATACCTCGGTAGAAATCGATATCAAGAGCCGGGATGAGACCGGCGACCTGGCCGCATCATTTAAGAAGATGGTGGCGCAACTGAACGGCCTGCTTGCCGAGATAGACCTGCTCACCAGGTCTGCGGTGGAAGGAAAACTCGATACCCGCGGCGATACCGGGAAATTTGGCGGTGATTATGGAAAGATTATCCACGGCATAAACGATACCCTCGATGCTGTAACCGGCCCTCTGAAGACTTCAGCCGAATACGTCCGGCAGATCAGCAGAGGCGACCTCCCGGCAAAGCTTACAGACGACTACAAAGGCGATTTTAACGAGATCAAGAACAGCCTGAACAGCATGATCGATAATCTTACCGGTTTTGCCGTCAATGTACGGACAGTGGCCGGGCAGGTGGCTGCAGGCAGCGAGGAGCTTAATGCTGCTGCCACGCAGATGTCCCAGGGCACGTCCGAACAGGCGGCAAGCATCGAGGAGGTATCCAGTTCCATGGAGGAGATGAATGCCGCAGTAGTGCAGAATGCGGATAACGCCAAGCAGACGGCGGTTATTGCAAAAGATGCGGCTCAAAATGCCAGGGAGAGTGGTGATGCAGTGGTGCAGGCGGTAGGGGCCATGAACCAGATCGCGGAAAAAATAACTATTATTGAAGAGATTGCCAGACAGACCAACCTCCTGGCCTTGAATGCGGCCATTGAGGCGGCCCGGGCCGGAGAGCATGGACGGGGCTTTGCGGTGGTGGCGGCAGAGGTGCGGAAGCTGGCCGAACGCAGCCAGACTGCGGCCCAGGAGATTGCCGATTTATCGGGGAGCAGCGTCGAGGTGGCCGAAAGTGCCGGCCGTATGGTAGCTGAACTGGTTCCCAATATACAGAAGACCGCCGATCTCGTTCAGGAGATCAGCGCTTCCAGCGGAGAGCAGGCCCGGGGGATAGAACAGGTCACCCAGGCCATTGAACAGCTTAATCAGGTGGTGCAGCAGAATACCGGTAGCGCAGAGGAGGTGGCCATTCCTCCGAAGAGCTTTCCGCTCAGGCAGAACAATTGCTTAATGCGGCAGAGTTTTTCAAGACTGGCGAGGGCGCCCGGCAGACAGCGGCGCATGCCGGGATCAGGCGCGTAAAACGCCCAACGGCTCCTTCCTCCGCGATGCAGTTGAGTCCGGCCGCCGCACCTGTAACACAGAGACATGAGAAAAAAGTTGATAGTTCAACCGGGGATAAGCTTGGGCAGGCAGGATCGAGAGCGGTGGATTTAATCCTGGAGCCGGATAATGATGGGCAGGATTTTGAAAGGTTTTGAGGCGGCTATTCACCGCAAGGGCGGACAAATTCTAAATTCGAAGCACGAAATACGAAACAAATTTAAATGACCAAAATTGATGGTCTCGTAAAAAGTCTGAAAAGACTATTTTCTGTCATTCCGGCGAAAGCCGGAATCCAGCAAATTCAATATGTTCTGGATGCCGGATCAAGTCCGGCATGACGATTTCAGGACTTTTTACGAATTCATCAAAATTCAAAATCCTAAACAATTATGTTTTGGTCATTTGGACATTTTGATTTCGGATTTGTTTCGGATTTCGATATTAGGATTTCGGATTTATAGCTTTGCGTCTTTGCGGTGAGCCTAAGAAATACAAGGAGGTAGAAAGATGAAAGTATCAGTAGGACCAAAGCTTATCGGGGCGTTTGTTTTTCTTGTAATCGCCCTGGGTGTGGTCAGCTACACCGGCATCAGGCAGATGGAGGCCATAGACGGGCATCTGATGAACATCTCGGATGTTATTATGAAGCGCGCCATCGTAGCTAAAGAACTACAACTGCATCTTGCCAATACCGGCTGGGGGGTTATGGAGTTCCTGACCGCGGAGACTACGGCCGAGCGGGATGAGTTGGCCGGCACAATCAAGAAGGAGATGGCCGAGGTCAGCGAGCATATGGGCGAGTTGGACGGGATTGCCTCTGCCGAGGTCAAGACACATCTGGCAGAATTTCGTAATTCCTTTGGTGCGGTGGAAAAGATTATTAACCAGATATTAACCCAGGGCCGGGGCGGCATAAACAAAGAAGTCCAGATGCTCGATACCCAGTTGGATGCGGTTATTGATAAAACCATAGCCGGGACAGAGAAGATCGTGGCCGTGGTGGACAGGGAGGTGGAGGCGGCCAAGCTGGCGTCGGATAAAGACGTGGAGTATGGCCGGAACCTGCTGATGGCAGTGGCCGGGGCAGCCCTGGTGGTGGCCGTGATTATAAACATCTTTATCATTCTCGGCATAAGAAGCTTCAGGCGGACGGCATTGAGCATAGGGGAAGCGGTAGAAAACGTGGCAGCGGGCGCGGAACAGCTTTCCGCTACGGCCCAGGGGCTTTCACAGGGGGCCACAGAACAGGCGGCGAGCATCGAGGAGGTATCCAGCTCCATGGAGGAGATGAATGCGTCTATCTCACAGAATGCGGACAGCGCCGGCCAGACTGCGGCTATGGCTACCAAGGCGGCCGGCAACGCCAGCGAAGGCGGTCAGGCGGTGACCCAGGCGGTCGGCGCCATGAAGCAGATTGCCGAGAAGACGAGCGTAATCGAAGAGATCTCTCGCCAGACCAATTTACTGGCCCTGAATGCCGCTATCGAGGCGGCCCGGGCCGGTGAACATGGAAAGGGCTTTGCAGTGGTCGCTTCCGAGGTGAGGAAGCTGGCGGAACGGAGCCAGATCGCGGCCCAGGAGATTGCCAACCTTTTAGGCGGCAGCCTCCAGGTGGCCGAACATGCCGGCAAGCTGGTGGAAGAGTTGGTCCCCGCTATCCAGAAGACCTCTGAACTTGTTCAGGAGATCAATGCGGCCAGCCGGGAGCAGGCCAGCGGTATCGGCCAGGTCACCCAGGCCATCCAGCAGCTCGACCAGGTGGTGCAGGCAAACGCAGCCGCCTCTGAAGAACTGGCCTCCACCAGTGAAGAGACGTCCTCGCAGGTGGTTGAGATGCAGCGTAACGTGGATATGTTTATCGAGCGGCTGGGAGGACGAAAGAGAGTCAATAAGAAGAACTCGGCGCGAAAAACGAACTCCGGGAACTTCATCGGCCTTACCGGCAAGCTCAAGGGAAAACCCAGTACAGAATCGGTTAAGGACTTAACCGTCGCCTCGGTCGTAGATGCGCCGGGGCGTGCGGAAGGGGGCCAGACGGCCGCGAGGAGCCAGGATGCTGTAGGTGTTATTCTTGATCTGGATAAGCAGAACGACCAGAATTTCGAAAGATTTTGAGGCGGATATTCACCGCAAGGGCGGACAAATTCTAAATTCGAAGCACGAAATACGAAACAAATTTAAATGACCAAAATTGATGGTCTCGTAAAAAGTCTGAAAAGACTATTTTCTGTCATTCCGGCGAAAGCCGGAATCCAGCAAATTCAATATGTTCTGGATGCCGGATCAAGTCCGGCATGACGATTTCAGGACTTTTTACGAATTCATCAAAATTCAAAATTCTAAACAATTACGCCTTGGTCATTTGAGCATTATGATTTCGGATTTGTTTCGGATTTCGATATTAGGATTTCGGATTTATAGCTTTGCGTCTCTGTCGAAGATCCGCCGGTATTTAGGAGGGCGGTGAGACAATAAATCAAAGGAGATAGAACTATGGACGAGATCAGGCAGTACCTTACCTTTGTTTTGAACAGAGAAGATTTTGCCCTGGAGACCTCGAGGGTAAAAGAGGTGCTGGAGTACACAACCGTTACCCGGATACCGCGCATGCCGGATTTTCTCTGCGGCGTGATAAACTTAAGGGGCAACGTAGTCCCGGTTATGGATATGCGGTTAAAACTGGGGATGCCGGCGGCAGAGCGAACCGTCGATACCTGTATTGTGATTGTAGAAGTGGAGCTTGATGGGGAGACAGTCACGATAGGATGTCTTGTGGATTCAGTCAAAGAAGTCCTGGAGATACCAGCCGGTGAGATCGAACCGGCGCCCAAGATGGGGATGCGCCTCAGGGCTGACTTTATCCAGGGCATGGCCAGGCAGAACGAAGGCTTTATTATCATTCTGGATATCAACCGCATCCTTTCCATCGATGAAATAACGCTCATGTCCGCCGCCGCCGGACCGGCGATTGAGACGGATGTAGCCGTTCAAAAGACATCTGGTGATGTCCAGGCAATGTCATTGACTTAAGGTTTCATCTGCTGATGCAGAATCAAAGGACGTCATTCCGGCGAAAGCCGGAATCCAGTCTTTTCAAGATGTTCTGGACACCGGCTTTCGCCGGTGTGACGGTGAGGATCAACCGGATTATTCTTAAGTCAACGACATTGGATGTTCAGGCGGAGATGGTGGGTTAGGAAGCTATCAGCACTCAGCGTTCAGCGGTCAGCATGTTTGTTATCCGTTATCCGTTAACCGTTGTCCGACATTTTTTTCGGTAAACGGTCAACAGTGAACGGTGGACCGGCTTCATACTGATAGTTGAACGCTGATAGCCGAAAATAGACAAAAATTATGGCGGACATAAGCCCCGGCTTAAATACGAATATCCCCATTTTTAATCCCCCTGACATGTCTGACCAGGAGTTTGCCCTGTTCAGCGATCTTGTCTATCGCCATGCCGGGATAACCCTTCCCCCTGCTAAAAGGAACATGCTTGTTTCACGGCTGCTAAAACGCCTCAGGGCCCTTGGGATGCGTTCTTTTTTAGATTATTACAATTACATAACCAGCCCGGCGGGCCGTCAGGCCGAATTCCCACATACTATCGATATGGTCAGCACTAACAAGACCGAGTTTTTCCGGGAGGCAGGCCATTTTAAGTTCTTAAAAGAGGCGGTCTTGCCGGAGTTGGCGGCCCGGGTACGCCGTCAGGGTAAGGGGAAAATCACGGCCTGGAGCGCAGGTTGTTCCTCGGGAGAAGAACCTTATACCTTAACTATGGTCATGATAGAGTATCTTAAGGTTTGTGGGGGCGGTGAGTTTTCTATCCTGGCTACGGATATATCACATCGCATGTTGGATAAAGGCCGGCGCGCAGTTTATTCAGAGGTCGATATCCAGAGTGTCCCCCCTGATTACCTTCGGAAATATTTCATGCGAGGAATAAAGGGACAGGAAGGTTATTATCGTGTGGCGCCGGAGTTGCGTAACCGCGTGAAATTTCAGCATTATAATTTTATGGACGACTCCGTCCCTTTCCACGGGTCTATGGATTTTATCTTTTGCCGCAATGTCATGATATATTTCGACCAGGGGACCAGAACCATGTTGGTCAAGAAGTTTTATAAGCATCTCGTTGACGGAGGGTATCTGTTCATCGGCCACTCGGAGACCCTGCACGGGATGGAAACGGATTTTAAACTGGCCAGCCCCACGGTTTACAGGAAGATGTAAAGAAGTTCGGAATATCACGCAAGGCCGCCAAGACCGCGAAGGAAAAAAGAAAATCTGGAAATCAAGTCGTGCCATAGGCAGATTCGCCGAGGCGAAAAATCAAGAATAGAACAATATTTTTCTTCATGAGTTCATGAGTTCCAAATTATATTCTTTTTGCGTCCTTTGTGCCTTGGCGTGAGAAATTGAGTTTTTATGGGGCCGTCAGCTTTAACATTCGAAATTTCCATCTTTCGATAGTTTTCGGATGAAAACTTGATAGCCCGGGGACAAGGGATGGCAGATTTTTTAAAAGACCAGATGGACTATGTCCTATTCTTCTACGGGCTGTCGTTCGCCCTGCTGGCCATAGTGTGCTGGTTCCTGAGCCGGAGGAGATACGGTCACTTGCCGTGGCGATGGCTGGGGCTGTTTGCCGCTGCCTACGGCGTCAGCAACTGGCTGTGTATGGCGGCCATGAGCACCGGGCATGACGTGTTTTTCGTAGCGCGGCTCGGCCTTATGATCCTGGCCTTTGCATTCCTTGTGGAGTTTGGCCGGGCCGGCATGGCGGCTCTCAGGGGGCGGGCGCCGGGCCGGTGGGTTTTTATCCCGTTATTGTGTCTGGCTGCCCTGGGCGGCTTGGCCGGGCTAAGAGGACTTCTCTCTTCTACCCGCTACACCTTGGGACTGGCGGGCGGGTTATGGGCGGCATGGGTCCTGTTTCAGGCCTCAAAGGCCCGGGGTATGAAAGGCCGCCCTTTGGCGGTTGCCGCTCTGGCCATGGCCGGTTGCGGCCTGACCATAGGCACGGTGGTGGAAGGCGCTTCCTTTTTCCCTGCCTCGGCGCTTAACCGGGAGACATTTCTAGCGGTTGCGGGTGTCCCGATCCAATTGATCCGGGGTATTCTGGCCATTATCGTTGCTATTGCCGTAGCAGCCCATTTTCGGATCTTCTGTCGCTATGATGCGGACGGGGATGACTGTAAGTGGAGATCCTGTTACATGCCGCGGATGGGGCTCGCCCTGTTTTTTGTCTTGGCCGGCGGGTGGGCACTTACGGAAGCGGTGGGCAGATATGCAGAGGGAGACCTACGTTTTCATCTGCTTAGCCGCGTCAAGACCATAGCCGACACCGTGGACCTTGGTCATGTAACGAGACTGACGGGCACACCGGCCGACATCGGCACGCCGGACTACAATTGCCTGAAGGGGCGGCTTATTAATGTCAGGGCCGCCAATCCGGACTGCCGGTTTGTTTATTTAATGGCCAGGAGGGACGGCAAGGTTATTTTCCTCGCAGACTCCGAACCGGAGGGATCCCGGGACTGTTCGCCGCCGGGCCAGCTCTACGGGGAGGCCAGTCCTGAACTACTGGGTTTTTTTACATCCGGCAAGCCGTTTGTAGAGGGACCGCTTACCGACCGATGGGGAGACTGGGTCTCTGGTTTTTCCCCGGTCCGTGACCCCCGGACCGGGCGGGTATTGGCGGCCGTGGGTATAGACATTGACGCCGGGGATTGGCAGCAAAAAATCATGACCCATCGCCTGGCGCCTATAATTATCACCATGCTGGCGGCCGTACTTCTCCTCGGTTTCTTCGTGAGCCGGGAAAGGATGCTGGCAGCCAAACAACAGGCCGAGGTGGCCAACCGGGCTAAAAGTGAATTTCTAGCTATGATGAGCCATGAAATCCGTACCCCCATGAACGGGGTGCTGGGCATGCTTGATCTGGCGCTCGATGGCGAGATGCCTTTGCGGCAACGGGAATACCTTACTATGGCAAGATCGGCGGCCGATTCCCTGCATAGTCTGCTTAACGACATCCTGGATTTTTCCAGGATCGAGGCGGGGAAACTGGTTATGGAAGAGACGGACTTCAGCCTCCGTTCGGTTATCAACTCGGTGGTTGACCTCCTGAGATTGCCGGCGCAGGGAAGAGGCCTGGCGATCCGGCGGGATATTCCTGACGCCGTTCCCGATGCCCTGTCCGGAGACGCGGGCCGCTTGAGACAGATATTGCTTAATCTCATAGGAAACGCCGTCAAGTTTACCAAAAGCGGATATGTACTGATTAGCGCCGGGGTGGAGGAAAGGACTGGGTCGGGTATGTTGCTCCATTTCTCGGTAAAAGATACCGGGATCGGAATTCCCAGAGATAAACTCGAAACTATTTTTGATGCCTTTATCCAGGGCGAGGCCTCGAACAACCGCCGGTATGGAGGGGTGGGGCTTGGGTTAAGCATATCGAGACGGCTTGTGGAGATGATGGGCGGCAGTATCTGGGTGGAAAGCGAGGAAGGCAGGGGAAGCATATTCCATTTTACGGTCAGGTTTGGTCTGCCGCGGGGGCTTCCGGAAAGAGAGTCTCAGTCCTCTGACCACTTGAGTGAAGCAAGAGAAGGGACAGCGGCGACGCCACATACCCTGTCCAAGACTAATTTCAGGGTCCTGTTGGCTGAGGATGACCTTATCAACCAGGAGGTAGCAAGGGGCATCCTCCTGAAACATGGCCATATGCCAACGGTCGTCTCGGACGGTAAAGCGGCCGTAGAGACATGGGGGAAAGGGAATTTTGACCTCATCTTTATGGACATCCAGATGCCGGTTATGGACGGGTTTGAGGCCACGCGCCTGATACGGGAGAAAGAAAAGGCGACGGGAGCGCATATTCCCATTATTGCCATGACTGCCTCCGCCCTGAAGGGTGACCGGGAAAGGTGTCTGGAGGCGGGTATGGACGGTTATATCTCCAAGCCGGTCAAGGCGGCGGAGCTTTTACAACTGATAGAGGCCACCGTGGTGAATAAGACGGCGAAAGATAGGGAAAACAGTTATTTTACGCCATCTGTTGATTTTGCAGCCGGGAATCCGCCGGCAGAGAGCAAGGCGCTCGATGTATCAGGCGCGCTGGATAACCTCGGGGGTGACGTGAACCTTCTAAAGGAGGTTACGAACCTGTTTTTGGAGAAGGTTCCGTTTGAGATTCAGGGATTGGGAGGGGCGATCTCCTCCGGAGATGAGCGGCTCATAGAGCGCCATGCGCATAAGATAAAAGGAATGGCCGCCAACATCGGGGCAAAAAGGATTGCCGACAGCGCCTTTCGCATCGAACTGGCGATCAGAAAGGATGATATCTCCGGGTGTGGCGCATTGTTTGAAAGGATGGGAGAAGAATTAGAGGCATTTAAGAAGTCGGCGGGTGAGGCCGATTGGAATAATATGGGAGGGGAATGACAAATGTCAAATGGCAAAGCTCAAATGAAGCCCAAATGACTAAAACAGATGTCATTAGTCAATAGTCATTTGTCATTACTTAAAGAAGTTGCAAGTTGCAAAAGTTACAAGTTACAAATCGGTAACTTCTGTAACCTGTAACTATTTTATAAACAATGACTAATGACCAGTGACGAGTGAGGTTTTGCGCTTTGTCATTTGAACTTTACAACAAGGGGGTTTATCAATGAGGACATTGATTGTAGAGGACGATTTTATCGCCCGGCGGATTTTAAGGGATATCCTTTCACCTTATGGAGACTGTGATATCGCTATTGACGGCGACGAGGCCATCCAGGCCTTCCGGCTGGCCTATGAGGACAGCAAACCCTACGATCTAATCTGTATGGACATAATGATGCCGGATATTGATGGGCAGGAGGCGCTCCGGCGGATCCGTGAAATAGAAAAGGACGCAGGTATAAGACCTTCGGAGGAAGTAAAGGTAATTATGACTACTGCACTCAGCGATCCAAAGAACGTCGTCGAGGCATTCTACAAAGGAGGTGCTACCTCATATATCGTAAAGCCCGTTAACAAACAAAAATTTCTGGAAGAGGTGCGGAATCTGGGACTAATTGGCGGTTAGCGGGCTGAAAACAGAAGTCAATTTCTCACGCCAAGGCGCCAAGACCGCAAAGATGCAAGAAATCTGAAGCACGACCTTTGGCATTACAATATTAGACGTAGGGTGGGCTTTGCCCACCATCATTGGCAGCGCAGCGTATTTTCGGTGGGCTGCGCCCACCCTGCATGACTTTAACGACATGCAATATACAATAGATGCGGGGATAACATGAGCGAGAAAATCAAGGTGCTGGTTGTTGATGACTCTGCCGTGGTGCGGCAGACGCTTAACGAGATATTAAACTCTGATCCGGATATTGAGGTAATCGCTACAGCGCAGGACCCTTATGTGGCGGCGGAGCGTCTGAAAAAGGCTGTGCCGGATGTTATTACCCTGGACGTAGAGATGCCGCGCATGGACGGCATCACCTTCCTGCGCAAGCTTATGGCCCAGCATCCCATCCCCGTGGTGATCTGCTCGACCCTGACTACACAGGGCGCCCGGACCACCCTCCAGGCCCTGGAATATGGCGCAGTGGAGATCATCGAGAAACCCAAGATGGGGACAAAGCAGTTTCTGGAGGAGTCCAGGATACGCATCTGCGACGCTGTTAAGGCGGCGGCTCAGGTCACATTACGTCCCAGAAAAATCAGAAAAGTTGAAGAAAAACTGACGGCGGATGTAATCATGGCCAAACCAAAGACCAGGGCCATGGCCGAAACCACGGAGAAGGTAGTCCTGATCGGGGCTTCCACCGGCGGTACGGAGGCGTTAAGAGATTTCCTTGAGGCCCTGCCGCACGATACCCCGGGCATAGTGATTGTCCAGCACATGCCTGAGAAATTTACCACCGCCTTTGCCGCGCGGCTGAACGGCCTTTGCCGGGTGGAGGTCAAAGAGGCTGAAAATGGTGATGGCGTGGTGACCGGACGGGCCTTGATAGCCCCCGGGAATAGGCATACCTTGCTCAAGCGGAGCGGCGCCCGGTATTATGTGGAGATTAAGGACGGGCCTTTAGTCTCCCGTCATCGTCCGTCTGTGGATGTGCTCTTTCGCTCCGGCGCGCGCTATGCCGGGTCCAATGCGGTCGGCGTCATCATGACCGGCATGGGCGACGACGGCGCTCAGGGGTTGCTGGAAATGAAGGAGGCCGGGGCCTTTACCATTGCCCAGGACGAGGCCACCTGTGTGGTTTTTGGCATGCCCAAGGAGGCCATAAAGCGTGGCGCCGTAGATAAAATATTGCCGCTGCCCGCTATTCCGCGAGAGGTTATCAAGATATGTTCGGAATGAAGGGCTGAAGGCTGAAAGCTCAAGGCTATAAAGGCTATAAGTGATGGGTTACGGGTTGTGGGTTACGGGGTTAAGCGGAGCATGATGTTAAGTAGTTGAGGGTTTTTTC
This sequence comes from Thermodesulfobacteriota bacterium, assembly GCA_040754095.1. Taxonomy (GTDB): domain Bacteria; phylum Desulfobacterota; class QYQD01; order QYQD01; family QYQD01; genus QYQD01. Next base: position 83,504 of record JBFMFO010000003.1, read on the forward strand.
ACTACTCAACTACTTAACTGCTTAACCAGTATACCAATAACTGAACGCCGGATGCTGCGTTTTTTTGTTGTAACTTTTAGCCAATTCTTGCTACTATGCAGGAAGTCTGAGAAATTAGAACGCAATCATAGGAGGGGGCGTGTTCATGGGTAAGAGTAAGAGTAACAATAGGTTTATATTATGGTTTGACGAGATAGGCATCAAGGATATCCCGTTGGTCGGCGGGAAAAACGCTTCACTGGGAGAGATGTATCAAAAACTGATCAGGAAAGGCGTCAACGTCCCGGGTGGTTTTGCCATAACGGCCGAGGCCTACAAACATCTGCTCCAGACGTCGGGTGTGGACAAAAAGATTCGAGATATCCTGACGGGTCTCGACACCCATAATGTTAAGGATCTCATGCAGCGTGGGGAAAAGGTGCGTAATGTAGTGCGTACCGCTCCTTTCCCGGATGATCTCACCAGGACTATTGTTGATGCCTATGTACGGATGGAGAAGGAGTACGGGGTTAATGTGGACGTTGCGGTCCGTTCTTCTGCCACCGCCGAAGACCTTCCCGATGCCTCATTTGCCGGCCAGCAGGAGACCTATCTGAATATCCAGGGGGAAGAACATCTTATAGATGCCTGTAAGAGATGTTTTGCCAGCCTGTTTACCAACCGGGCCATTTCCTACAGGCAGGATAAGGGGTTTGGTCATTTTGATGTCTATCTATCCATAGCCGTCCAGAAGATGATACGAAGCGATTCAGCCTGCTCCGGCGTTATGTTTTCTATTGATACGGAGTCCGGCTTCAAAGATGCGGTTTTTATTACCGGCGCCTGGGGTCTGGGTGAAAATGTGGTGCAGGGAGCAGTCAACCCTGATGAATTTTATGTCTTCAAACCGACCCTCAAGAACGGCAAGATGCCCATAGTCGTCAAGAAACTGGGGACCAAAGAGATAAAGATGGTTTATACGAACAACCCCAGGAAACCAACTGTTAATAAGCCGACATCGCTTACTGAGAGAAATCAGTATGTGCTTTCGGATGAAGAACTGGCTACCCTGGCGCGTTGGGCCTGTGTGATTGAAGATCACTACAGTAAAGAGGCCGGTTATTTTAAGCCTATGGACATCGAGTGGGCCAAGGATGGAGACGGCAAAAAGGCAGGGACCGGTAAGCTCTATATCGTGCAGGCCAGGCCGGAGACGGTGCATTCCCAGAAGGATGTCAATTTTATAGAGACATACGTCCTGAAAGAGACGGGAAAGCTCCTTGTCACCGGGCAGGCGGTCGGCTCCAGGGTGGGTCAGGGCAAGGTAAATATTATTAAGAGTTCCAAGAACATCCTGGATTTCAAACCAGGGCAGGTTTTGGTAACGGACATGACCGATCCCGACTGGGAGCCGATCATGAAAATCGCCGCAGCCATCGTTACCAACCGCGGCGGGCGGACGTGCCATGCGGCTATTGTGTCCCGGGAATTGGGTATCCCTTGTGTTATCGGGACAGAAAAGGCGGATAAGGTTTTAAAGGCTGGCCAGACTGTTACTGTGTCATGCTGTGAGGGAGAAACCGGCCATATATATGAAGGCATATTGAAGTATAAGGTGGAACGCACTGACCTGAAGAAATTGCCCCAGACCCGCACCAAGATAATGATGAATGTAGGCATCCCGGAAAAGGCTTTCATACAGGGCCAGATTCCGAATGATGGAGTGGGGTTGGCGCGAGAAGAATTTATTATTAACTCTCATATCGGCATACATCCCCTGGCGCTCATCCATTACAAGGAGCTTAAGGGAAAGGCGCGGAAAGATAAGAAGATAGCAAAGGTAGTAGAACAGATCGATCAGCGTACGCCCCATTATAAAGACAAGGTACAATTCTTTGTAGATACTCTGGCCCAGGGTATCGGGCGGATCGGCGCCGGTTTTTATCCTAACGATGTTATTGTGCGCCTTTCCGACTTCAAGACCAACGAATACGCTAACTTAATCGGCGGATTTCTTTATGAGCCGGTTGAGAGCAACCCCATGATCGGCTGGCGCGGGGCTTCGCGCTATTATGATCCGGCCTATGAATCTGCTTTTGCGCTGGAGTGCAAAGCGCTCCTCAAGGTGAGAGAGGACATGGGCCTGACCAATGTCAAGGTCATGGTTCCCTTCTGCCGGACTGTGGAAGAAGGGAAGAAAGTAATCGAGGTTATGAAGAAATACGGCCTGGTTCAGGGCAAAAAGGGACTGGAAGTCTATGTGATGTGCGAGATACCCAGCAATGTTGTGCTGGCTGATGAGTTTTCCAAGGTATTCGATGGGTTCTCCATCGGGTCTAATGATCTGACACAGCTCACGATGGGGCTGGATCGGGATTCAGAGCTTATCGCCCATATTTCTGATGAACGTAATGAATCTGTAAAACGTTTGATTGCCCAGGTTATTAAGGTGGCGCGGGCCAATAAGAGGAAGATAGGCATCTGTGGCCAGGGGCCGAGCGATTTTCCCGAATTCGCCGAGTTTCTTGTGGAATGCGGGATTGACTCTATGAGCCTAAACCCGGACACGGCAGTCAAGACCAGACTGCTCGTGGCAGAGAGGGAGAAGAAGCTGGGGATAAAACCGTAATCTGCAATAGCTGAAAGCAAGAGAGCTGAAAGCCTTGAACCTTAAGCTCTCTTGCTTTATTTTTCTGTCTCTTACGTTCCCATTTCCCAGGAACTAAGGTATTTTTCCTGTTCTGCCGTCAGCTTATCGATCTGTATTCCCATAGACTGGAGTTTCATTAAGGCGATCCGGCGGTCGATCTCTTCCGGAACCGGGTAAACCTCTTTTCTCATCTGACCATGGTGTTTTGCTATGTATTCGGCGGACAAGGCCTGGTTGGCAAAACTCATGTCCATGACGCTCGACGGATGCCCTTCGGCCGCAGCCAGGTTAATGAGCCGTCCTTCTCCTAATACGTAAACCCGTTTGCCGTTGGCCAGTGTATATTCTTCTACATATTCCCGGATCATGCGCCTTTTTTCGGTTACCTCCGCCAGGCCGTCGAGGTCCAGCTCGACGTTAAAGTGGCCGGAGTTGGAGACGATGGCCCCGTCTTTCATTTTAAGAAAGTGTTCCTTGCGTATGACATGGATATTGCCGGTAAGTGTGCAATAAATATCCCCGATCCGGGCGGCCTCTTCCATGGGCATGACGGCATAGCCGTCCATGACCGCTTCCAGCGACTTCAGGGGATCAACCTCAGTAATAATAACCCGCGCTCCCATGCCCCGGGCCCGGTTAGCTACTCCCCGGCCGCACCAACCGTAACCGCAGACCACAAAGGCGCTTCCCGCCAGGAGACGATTGGTGGCCCTGATGATGCCGTCGATGGTGCTTTGACCGGTTCCGTAGCGGTTATCAAAGAAGTGTTTGGTCTTGGCGTCATTTACGGCGATTATAGGATAACCGAGGACCTTATCCATGGCCATACTGCGTAGCCGGATAACGCCGGTGGTTGTCTCTTCTGTGCCGGCCAGGATAGAGGGAATAAGGTCTTTTTTCTCTGAATGGAGCGTCGATACCAGGTCGGCGCCGTCATCCATAGTTATCATAGGTTTTATTTTCAGCACAGAGCGGATGTGGCTGTAGTAGGTATCATGGTCTTCGCCTTTAATGGCAAAGACGGGGATGCCGCTATTCTTAACCAAAGAGGCAGCTACATCGTCCTGTGTGCTGAGGGGATTAGAAGCGCAGATGGCCACATCCGCGCCCCCGGCCTTTAGCGTCTCCATCAGGGCCGCTGTTTCCGTGGTCACATGGAGACAGGCGGCAATGCGCACGCCTTTGAGCGGCTTTTCCTTTTCAAAGCGATCCCGGATAATATTGAGCACGGGCATACTCTGGCCGGCCCATTCTATCCGGAGTTTTCCTTTATCAGCGAGTTTTTCGTCTTTGATGTGGTGTTTCATGCTGACTCCTTAAAATGTCAGTGGTCAGTTGTCAGTAGTCCGTTGCGAATTGGCAGAGGCGCTACCTCAATCCGAAACCTGCAACGGACCATGGACAACGGTCAACGGACAACTGTTTAAAGTCCGGCCTTCTCCTTCAACAATTCCACCTTATCCAGCTTTTCCCAGGTGAACTCCGGCTCCGGCCGGCCAAAGTGCCCGTAAGCCGCTGTTTTTTTGAATATGGGACGTCTTAAATCCAGATAGCTGATAACGTCGGCCGGCTTGAAGCTGAAATCCTCCGTAATGATCTTGACAATCCGGTCATTAGGGATGGCCTCTGTGCCATAGGTATTTACGTTGATGGAAAGCGGCCTGGCCAGGCCGATACTATAAGCCACCTGAACCTCGCATTCCCGCGCCAGACCGGCGGCCACCACATTCTTGGCCACATATCTGGCCATATAGGAGGGACTGCGATCCACCTTAGAGGGGTCTTTTCCGGAAAAGGCCCCGCCGCCATGGTGTCCGCGGCCTCCATAGGTATCGACGATGATTTTTCGCCCAGTGACGCCGCAATCGGCCAGCGGCCCGCCCACGACAAAACGGCCGGTCGTATTGATCAGGTATTCTGTATCGCCGGTCATGAGGTGCGCCGGGATAACCTCCCTGATGACTTCCTCAATAATGGCCTCTTTAATCTCTTTATAGGACACTTCCGGGGTATGCTGGGCGGCAATAACCACGGTTGGTATGGATACCGGCTCCCCATTGACATAACGGACCGTAACCTGGGTCTTGCCGTCCGGTCTCAAAAAGGTAAGTATTCCCTTCTTTCGCACTTCAGCCAGGCGCATGGCCAGCTTGTGGGCATACCAGATAGGCATGGGCATGAAATCCGGGGTTTCGTCAGAGGCATAGCCAAACATGAGGCCCTGATCGCCGGCTCCCATTTCATGGTAGAGGCCGGTGCCGTTTACGCCCTGTGCAATATCCGGCGACTGTTTATCGATGCTGGAAAGAACAGCACAGGTTTGCCAGTCAAAACCCATGGATGAGTCTGTATAGCCGATTTCTTTTATGGCGCCGCGCACAATTTGCGGCATATCTACATAGCAATCCGTGGTGATCTCGCCGGCTATCAGGGCCATGCCGGTAGTCACCAATGTTTCACAGGCCACCCGGCCCATTTTATCCTTTTCCAGTATAGCGTCAAGGATAGCATCAGAGATTTGGTCGGCTACCTTGTCCGGATGTCCCTCGGTAACCGATTCTGAGGTAAAAAGGCAATTTTTCATAAACATAGTGCGTCCTCCTCTTGCAAACTTGCGGTATATAAACAGATGACTCTATCCTTGTCAAGCTATTAAGGCTCATAATATTGATGATCTCGCAAACGGTCCAAAATATCACGCAAAGCCGCCAAGGATGTAAAAAGAATAAGATTTGGAACTCAGGAACTCATGAAAAAATACCGTTCTATTCCTGATTTCTTGATTTCCAGATTTTTATTTCCCCTTTGCGGTCTTTGCGCCTTTGCGTGAGAAGTTGACTTGTTACAAGACCATCAATATTGATGAACTCGTAAAAAGTAAAATTTTACTGCAGAGATCGCCGAGAACGCTGAGATAACATATTGAATAGTCATTCGACCCGGCTCATGCCCGTGAGCCAGCCGAACGGTTTACAGTTTTTCTCTGCGCACTCTGCGTGCTCAGCGGTGAAAAGGTTTTTTTACGAATTGATCAATATTAGTATTGAGAAATTATTCGGTTCTACTTAACGCAGGGTTCGTCTTAGGAAGTGATGTCGCCGGGGGTTTAGCTTGGACTAACCATGCCACCCGAAAGTATAAGCTTAAAGGCGTCTTCGACAGAGATATCCACATTAATAATATCTTCTTCCGGCACGATAAGGTAGAATCCAGAGGTGGGGTTAGGGGTTGTGGGTACAAAAACACCGACCATGTGAGGACGGGTGTTTGCAGACAGTTTATCGCCGGCCTTTCCGGTGATAAAACCAAGACTATAAATACCCCGGCGGGGGTATTCAATCAATACTACCTTCTTAAACTGGGTATCGCCCTTGACAAATATGGCCTCCGAGACCTGTCTGAGGGCGCCGTAGAGCACCCTGACCAGGGGGATTTTATCTACGATCATTTCCCAGTAGCCCAGGGCCTTTTTGCCGATATAGTTGCGGACCAGAAGCCCGGTAGTCAAGGCTAATATTACGGTGTATATGATACCCAGGCCCGGGATATGGAAGGGTAGATAGGTCTCAGGGTTGAACTTTTTCGGGAGGATGTCCCCGATTGAATCAATAAAATTTATCATCCCTGTTGCGACATATATCGTCACGAAGATGGGGATGAGAACTAGAAGCCCGGTCAAAAATAGGTTTTTTATCTTGCTTATGAATCGCTTCACAGGGATTAAACGATGTGGTTGTCTTTATCTACATGACAAAGGTGCGGTCTGTGGCCTGCCAATTCATCTTCGCTGTAAAGGGCGTAAGTGGCTACTATGAGCAGGTCGCCGACCACTCCCTTGCGGGCCGCTGCGCCATTAAGACAGATAACGCCGGAATCAGGCAGACCCTCGATAGCGTAAGTCTCAAAACGTTCGCCGTTGTTTATATTATAGACCCGGACCATTTCGAAAGGCAAGATGCCCGCGGCCCTCATAAGAGAGGCATCTATGGTCAGGCTGCCTTCGTAATTCAGATCGGCCTCCGTTACTCTTACGCGGTGCAGTTTCGATTTCAGCATAAGCCTCTGCATTTTGTTTATTCTCCCGGCGATAAAAGGCAATTGTCGATAAGACGTGTTTTCCCTACCCGGGCAGCTATGGCCAGTAGGGTTTTATCGTTAACTATGTGCCGCTCCTCCAGTGTTTCAGGATGGCAAAAACTGATATAGTCTGTCCTGACATTATCATGAACAGCCATCAGTTCCTTTATGGCCTTTTTTATCCCTTCAGGCCTTTTTTCTCCTTTATGGACCAGATCCTTAGCCACGGAAATGGCCTGTTGAAGGCTGAGCGCCGCCTTTCTCTCAGCCGGGGATAGATAGGTATTGCGCGAACTCATGGCCAGGCCATCTCTTTCACGGACGATGGGCCGGCCTGTTACCTTGATGGCCATATTTAAATCGCCGGCCATGCGGCGGATGGCCAGCCATTGCTGGTAATCTTTCAGCCCGAATACGGCCTCATGAGGCTGTACGATATTAAAAAGTTTAGTTACCACCGTGGTTACCCCGCGAAAATGTGCGGGCCGGTTCCGGCCGCATAGCGATTGGGTTACCTGTTCCACTTCCACATGTGTCTGAAATCTCGGCGGGTACATGTCCTGTGCAGACGGACAGAAGAGGATATCCACACCGGCCTTTTCAGCCATTATACGATCGCGTTTAAGGTCACGCGGATAGCGTTCAAGGTCCTCTGAAGGGCCGAACTGCAACGGATTTACAAAGACGCTCACTACCAGGAGGTCGCATCTCTTACGGGCATAGGCCATGAGGCTTATATGTCCCGCATGAAAGAACCCCATAGTAGGCACAAGAGCGATCCGTTTGCCTTCGGCCCTCTTTTGCATGGACAGGGATTGCATCCTGGCCACGGATTTCATTATCTTCATATAGGAGACGTCACTGGTCATTAGTCATCGGTCATTGGTTAGGTGTGGGATTGACGGCTTTTACTAGTGACAGATAACCATTGACTAATGACATTCATTGTAATTCACAATATTAAACCGCTCTCTTGGTACGGACGCAATTTAACAACTGCCCTTTCTTTTTGTCAAGTTTTGTTAGTTAGCAACTATTTGCCGCAGAGCACACAGAGTCAAGCCATTTAACACCTGAGGACAGGCGGGACGCTTGTCCTCCTGATAGATGATGGTTGAAAGCTAACATCTGATAGCCGCTTTTCTCAGCAGATTGCTTATCCGTACAAAATCGTTAACTTCCAGGGTTTCGGCCCTTCTCTGTCCATCGATGTGCAGGGTTTCCAGGACGTTTCTAATCAGTTCAGGAGGAAAGCTGGCTCCAGAGAGGGCATTTTGCAGGGTCTTGCGCCGTTTCTGGAAGGCGCTCTTGACTGTTTTTTTAAAGAGGGATTCATCTTCAGCGATTACCTCCGGGGGGCGGAGGTGAAGACCGAGGATCATAGAATCCACTTCCGGTCTGGGATAGAATTGAGCGGCAGGCACTCGTAAGACCTTTTCGACGGCGGCGCAATAATTGAAGAACACGGCAAGAATGCCATATGTTTTACCGCCGGGCGGGGCGACGATCCTTTCGGCCACCTCCTTTTGGAGCATGACAAAGGCATTTTTAAACGAAGACCGACATTCCCATATCTTAAAAAGTATAGGGCTGGAAATATAGTACGGCAGGTTCCCTATTATCTTTAGTTTTTGTCCATATTCTCTTTCCAATGCCGGAAAATCAACTTTCAGTATGTCCTGGTGTACTATTTCCAGGGTGGAAGGGAGGGCATATTCTTCTTTCACAATAGCAATCAGGCGCGGGTCAACTTCAAAGCTTATGAGTTTTTTGACCCTGGCGGCCAGGGGCAGGGTGAGAATGCCCAGACCCGTGCCCACTTCAATGACTATGTCCTCTGCCCCAAATCCCGCTTTTTCAATTATGGTCTTAGCAATATCCGGGTTTATAAGGAAATTTTGCCCCCGGCTCTTTGAGGGCCGTATGTCGTACTTTTTTAGTAATCCTTGCGGGCTGGTCATTGGACGCTCAGTTTAAATTTCAAAGTGTAAAGTTTAAATGAATGTCAAAGCGTCTAAGTTCAAAACGTCACTTGTCACAAAAAAGTCATCGGTCAATAGTCACTTGTCAATGGTAGAAGATATTGATCTCCCTACTTAACTAATTACCAATGACTATTGACAAATGACTAATGACATTCACTATAGCCGTCTGGCCCGGCGCTTTGTCCTGAGGTACTTAAAACTGTAAAGTGTAAGGAAATAGGTAATAACCGCCGGTATAATGCCGAGGATCACTCCACCAATGAGCATAGTGAGCACTAACTCCCGGCCGGCGTGGGCTATATCGATAATAGAATAGGTATATGGCAGTTTCATTTCAAAAGAGGTGACCCATTTCCCGAGGTAATAGGCCAGGTAATAGTAGATGGGTATGGTGACGGGATTACTGATTACAATGGCCCCGATAAGCCCGGCTATGCGGCTGCTGCTCAACAGAGAGGTTGTCAGGAGGATCATTATGGTGTGGAACGGTATGGTCGGGGTAAGACCGATAAAGACACCAATGGCCATGCCGGAGGCAATCGACCGGGGATTGCCCTTGAGGTTCTTTATGCGGAGATAATAGTATTTTAATATCCTTTTTAAAGTCATATCTATAAGCATTCAGCCATCAGCTTTGCCGGGCGTAGACTGCTGAGGGCTGAGACGGGAATAGGCATCGAGGTCCATGTCGGAAACCTCTCCTTTGCGGAAACGATGGTATCCGGCCACCGCAATCATAGCGGCATTATCCGTGCAAAGGGACGGATCCGGGATAAAGACCTTAATCCCGGCCTGTTTTGCGGCCGCGCCGAGGGCTTCCCTTAACCGGCGATTAGAAGCTACTCCGCCTGCCGCAACAATATTTTTGACTTTATATTGCAGGGCGGCCTTCATGGTTTTATCTGTCAGAACATCAACTACGGCCTCCTGAAAGGCGGCCGCCGTATCCTCGTAGGGTGCCGTTATCCGATTCTCCCGGCAACAGCGTATATAATTGGCTACTGCGGTCTTAAGGCCGCTGAAGCTGAAATCGAAGGAATCCTTACTGATAATGGCCCGGGGGAGATTGATTTTTTTAGGGTTCCCTTGTTCGGCCAGCCGGCTGATTACCTCACCTCCGGGATAGCCAAGGCCCATCAGTTTCGCCACCTTATCGAAGGCCTCGCCGGCGGCGTCATCCCGCGTCTGGCCCAGGAGATGATAACCTGTATAGTCAGAGACGTAGTACAGGGCGGTATGCCCGCCTGAGGCCATAAGGGCGACATAGGGGAAAGAAGGGGAATCTTCTTCCAGATAAATAGATAACAGGTGTCCTTCGATGTGGCTCACGCCAATGAGGGGGAGTTCCCGCGCATAAGAAAGGGCCTTGGCAAAGGAGAGGCCGATCAGTAGTGACCCTACCAGCCCCGGCCCCCGGGTGGCGGCTATGGCATCAATGCCATTTAAAGATACCCCGGACCGTTCCAGGGCCTCTTTCACGACAGGATAGATGGCTTCGATGTGTTTGCGGGAGGCCAGTTCCGGTACGACGCCGCCGTAACGGCGATGCACGTCCACCTGGGAGGCTACCACACTGGATAATATAATTTTTCCGTCCCGGACGACAGCCGCGGCTGTCTCATCACAGGAGCTTTCGATACCCAGGATGAGCACGTTCAGACCCTGTTGGCACAGCCCAGGGCCTCTATCTTGCCTGCGATGATCTGCGCCACTTTTTCCCGGGCCGGCCCCAGGATTTTTCTCAGGTCGAAAGTCTCCGGTTTTTCCGCCAGGATGCGGCGCATGGCGCTGACGAAACCAAGTCGGAGGTCCGTATCTATATTGACCTTGGCTACACCCACCTTGATAGCCTTTTGCACTTCTTCCAGGGGCACGCCTTTGGCCTCCCCAATCGGAATGCCGGAACCAATGGCCTCTTGAAGAAGGTCAGCCGGGATAGAAGACGCGCCGTGCAGGACGAGGGGTATGCCCGTCTTTTCTTTAACCTTTTTTAGTCGTTCCAGGTCAAGGCGGGCAGCGCCTTTATACTTGAAGGCCCCGTGCGATGTCCCTACTGCCGGAGCCAGAGAGTCAACATTTGTCTCCTGAACAAAACGGCCGGCCTCTTCAGGATCGACAAGTACGGCGTCTCTTTCCGCTACAGATACGGTATCCTCTATGCCCATGAGGCGGCCCAGTTCGGCCTCTACCGAGACCCCGACCTCGTGGGCTGTTTTTACCACCTGCCTGGTCAGGGCTGCATTTTCGGTATAAGGCAGGTGAGAGGCGTCGATCATGACCGAGGTAAATCCGGCCTGAATACAGGCCCTGATCGTTTCCAGCTTGTGCCCGTGATCCAGATGCAGGGCTACGGGGATTTCTACCTTTCCGGCCAGTGTCCTGGCCATGGATACGATGGTCGATAGTCCGGCATAACTGATGGCGCCTTCTGAAGCCTGGATAATGACCGGGGCGCGCAGGTTATTGGCCGTCTGTAAAATGGCCTGTAACATTTCCATATTAACAAAATTAAAGGCCCCTATGGCGTAGCCTTCCCGGTAAGCCTTAAGCAATATGTCTTTGGCAGGTACAAGCGGCATCAGGATCTCCTTTCTCCTTTTATGAACTGTTCGGCAATAAGTACATCTTCTTTGCTTCCTATGTAAAGCGGCACACGCTGATGCAATTCTTTGGGCTCGAGATCAAGTATGCTCTGGAAGCCGGTGCTGGCATAGCCACCGGCCTGCTCTACGACAAAGGACAGCGGGTTGCACTCACACATGAGGCGCAGTTTGCCGAGAGGCTTTTTGGGGTCTTTTTTATCCGGAGGGTACATAAATATACCGCCATGCAGGAGGTTGCGATGGAAATCCGCCACCAGAGAACCAATATAGCGCCCCGTGTACGGTCTTTTTGTTTCCCTATCCGGCGTTTTAAAATAGGTCACAAGTTTTTTAACTTCATCCGACCAATAGCTATAGTTGCCTTCGTTAACGCTAAAGGCCCTTCCCCGCTCCGGTATCTTGATATTCTCATGGGATAACAAGAACTCGCCTATACTTGGAAGGAGTGTAAATCCGTGTACGCCGCTGCCTGACGTATAGACCATCATGCTGCTGGAGCCATAGACAAAGTAGCCGGCTGCGACCTGTTTGCTTCCTTTTTGGAGGATATCTTCCAGGGTTGGGTCGGCAGGCATCGGGGTTAAGCGGCGGTAAATGGAGAAGATAGTGCCGATGCTGACGTTTACGTCGATATTGGATGAACCGTCCAAGGGGTCGAAGATCAGGACATAATTGCCTTTGGTAAATCTCTCAGGGACGGGTATTATATCCGGGTCTTCTTCTGAAGCCATAGCGCACAATTCTCCGGTGTGGGCCATACGCTCAACGATGGTCCTATGAGCGAATTCATCCAGCTTCTGTACCTGCTCTCCCTGGACGTTTTCTCGTCCGGCATAGCCCAGTATGTCCACCAGGCCGGCTTTATTTACCTCGCGAGAGATGATTTTGGCGGCCACAATGAGTTCGGATAACAACCGCGTGAATGCACCGGTAGCCTCGGGGTGGGCCTTTTGGGTGGTCAGCAGGTGTTCTATGACCGTTGTTCCTAATAGAGAGGGCATGAATTTCTCCTTAATAACCATACGATGGGCAACAACCGATCATTAGTCATCGGCCATCGGTTAGTGCTCAACCGGAAATTACCGTTTCCGGCTTACGGTCGGCCTAAGGCCGGTCGTGCCACGCGCCGATTCGCCGGGGCGAGCTTCACGCTTTCAGCGGTCAGCTGTCAGCATGTTTGTTATCCGTTAACCGTTGTCCGACATTTTCTTTCGGTTAACGGTCAACAGTGAACGGTGGGCCGGCTTTATGCTGAAGGCTGATAGCTGAATGCTGATCGCTTTTACCAGTGACAAATGACTATTGACTAATGACATTCACTATACTTTGTTTGTTTTTTACCACAAAGTCACTGAAAAAGCCAAGGCCTAAAACAGCCAAAAGCTGAAAGCTGAAGGCTGATAGCTGATGGCTATTTTTCAGGATACAGCAATTCCGCGGATAAAGAAATCGCTGATTTGTTTGGCTGCGGTATGCGTACTGTATTTTTTTTGAGGGGAGAGTATCCAGAAACGGGACATTTCATCTAAAGCTCCGAAAAAAGCCCGCTTGGCTATGCCCGGCATGACGTCTTTGCGGATGAGGCCTTGTTCCTGGCCTTTTTTTATAATGGAAGAGATTATATTTACATACTCGGCAAATTTTTTATTGCGATATTCCTTCATGAATTTACTACTCTGCCGGATTTCGACCTGGAGCACTTCGGCCATCTCTCTGTTTTCTTCTACAATTTTCAGATGAACCCGGGAAAAAATCTCCAATTGTTTGAGCGGGTTTTCTTCTTTGGCCAGTTCTTCACGCATGTTGGTTATAATTCCCCCCATCTCTTCCTCAAAGAGGGAGATGAGTATGTCATATTTATTGTTAAAATAAAGATATATCGTGCCGTCCGCCACATTTGCTTCTTTGGCGATTTCTGAGATGCGTGAGTTAAAGAAACCGTTCCGGGCAAAAATTTTAACGGCGGCCTGGATAATCTTCTGATGTTTGTCGGTGGCTTTCACAGAGTTATAGACTTATTTGGCTCAAGAAGATCCCCTATGAATGGTTGCTCATTCATAATATATGTATGAAATAAGATTCCATAAATTTTGTCAAGATAATTTTCATCGGACTTTCATTAACATCTCAAAATGAGTGAATTATTTTATTGAATTGGACGATATATATTAGTTAAAAAGGTAAGTATGTATATTATGCATAAAAAAGATATTGACCCTTGTTATTACACGGGTTATTGTGAAAAGTCGGAAAATAAAAAAAGCGGGAGAACCGGTTAAAATTTAAGTTTTTTCATTAAAATTAAGGAGAAGAGGGTATGATGTTTGACTCTATATTGGGGTGGTTATCCAGCGATCTGGCCATTGACCTGGGTACTGCGAATACGTTGGTTTATGTCAAGGGGAAGGGAATTGTATTAAGAGAACCCTCGGTTGTAGCGGTGAGAAAGGATATTAGGGGCGCTAGCAAGGTCCTGGCCGTGGGGAAAGAGGCAAAAATGATGCTGGGAAAGACGCCGGGCAATATAATGGCTATCCGCCCGATGAGGGATGGCGTTATCGCAGATTTTGAGGTAACCGAGGCCATGCTTCGTTATTTTATTACCAAGGTGCATAACAGGCGGACCTTGGTGCGCCCACGTATTATTGTCAGTGTCCCTTCGGGGATAACCCAGGTGGAAAAAAGGGCGGTCAAGGAATCCGCAGAATCAGCAGGGGCACGGGAAGTCTATCTGGTTGAGGAACCCATGGCTGCAGCCGTGGGCGCAGGTTTGCCCATAACCGAGCCTACGGCCAATATGATAGTGGATATCGGAGGCGGTACTACTGAGGTAGCTGTTATTTCTCTGTCCGGGGTTGTTTATTCGGGGTCAGTTAGAGTGGCCGGGGATAAAATGGACGAGGCCATCTTACAATATATCAAGAAGAAGTATAACTTATTGGTCGGTGAACACTCTGCCGAGATGATAAAGACTAGCATCGGCAACGTAATGCCGGAGAAGCCTTATGACACCATGGAAATAAAAGGACGGGACCTTGTCTCCGGAGTCCCCAAGACCATTACTATAGATGCCGACGAGGTGCGAGAGGCCATAACCGAACAGATAGATGCTATAGTGGAGACGGTGAAGGTCGCTTTAGAACAAACACCACCCGAACTGGCAGCAGACATTGTCGATAAAGGAATAGTTCTTACAGGCGGAGGCGCTCTTCTACGCAATCTGGATAAATTATTAAGAGAAGAAACCGGGCTGCCTATTATTATTGCTGATGACCCTCTTTCATCCGTAGTGCTGGGATCCGGGAAAATTCTGGACAATATCGGTATCCTGAAAGAGATCGCTATACAGTAATGCGGATGTCTTGATGCGAAAAAAGGAAAGACCCCTTAATCGTCTGAAAATTTTTATCTTGACTGGTCTGTTAGCTGTTATCCTTTTTGTACTCCTTGTTTCCAGTATAGGGAAAAACAGAGATTTTGGCCCCTGGCAGAAGGTTGGTGTGGAGTTGTTTGCTCCCATCCAGAAAGGGATCGTCTTCATTCAGAGGGGAATTGCTTCTTTTGGGCATGATTATATCTACTTGGTTGGCGTGCAAAAGGAAAATAGATTGTTGAGAAAAGAAATCGAACGACTTCGCAGTAAAAACAATGAGTATCGTGAAGCCCTTCTTGCCAATATCCGGCTCAAGAAACTATTAAATTTTAAAGAGACGGTGCCCCTGCCCCTTTTGTCGGCAGAGGTCGTTGGGTACGATCCAACGGTCTGGTTTAAGACCATGATTATTAACCGTGGCTCTGACGATGGGCTTCAACGAGGGATGGCAGTTATATCTGCTGATGGTGTTGTTGGCCAGATTATAAGTGTCTCCCTGCACTATGCAAAGGCTTTACTGATTACAGACCGGAACAGCGCTGTCGATGCCATTGTGCAGAGAAGCAGGGTAAGGGGAGTGCTCAAGGGAGAATCCGGGGGAGTCTGTTATTTAGATTACGTTGGGATTCGTGATGATGTTAAACCCGGGGATATAGTAATCTCTTCCGGGGTGGGGGGGATATTCCCGAAGGGGTTGCCTGTCGGGAGGGTTATTAAGGCCAGGAGTTCTCGCCCGGGTTTATTTCAACATATCGAAGTGGTTCCCTGTGTTAATATTTCTAATATAGAAGAAGCATTGGTTGTTTTAGAAAAAAGCTCTATAATGGAATAGGAATTAGCGCCACAAAGTCACCAAGACACAAAGTTAAAAAAAATCGAATTTCGAAATTCGAAATTAATCTGATCTCTTAGGGCCTTGGTGGCGTTGTGGCTAAAAATTGCATGGGATAAAGTGACCTAATATGTTTTTTTTATTTTTACTGGGTTGCGTATTATTAATCCTGGAAACGACTCTATTCTATCATCTGCCTTTATGGAAACTTAAAATTGACGGGTTGCTCCTCTTAATTATATATGTCTCACTTTACCTAAATGGAATCCAGAGTGGTTTGTTGGTTTTTTCTTTAGGTATATTGGTGGATACATTTGCAGGCAGTGCCCTGGGCATGCATGTACTCGTTTATGCCATGCTTTTTTTATTAGTAAAGGTTATCTCACGTAATCTGATCGTAAAAAATATCTATTATCAAATGGCTATCATTTTTTCCGTAAGTTTTTTGGCTAACTTGGGCCTGCTGGTTTTGGATTTGGTATTCATGGATGGAGTAATTTGGTGGCATCACGTTTGGATGGTATTTCTTCAAAGTCTCCTGACGGCTCTGCTAAGCCCTGTCTTTTTCATTTGTTACGATTATTTTGACCGGTTGTTTGGGTTACGGGAAGCACGCGAGGTTTCGCGCTAGGATTTCTTTAGTAATTCGGTGGTTAGAATATTCTTGGTTCTTATTATAAAAAGAATGTCATTAGTCAATAGTCAGTTGTCACTGGTAGGAATTAATAAGTTTACCGCACATTACATGACCAATGACTAATGACCAGTGACGTTGTCTATAGATAAGTGGTCTATATTGTGAGGCAGACAGGTTCAAAAAGAGATCTACGCATAAGGACATTTGATCCGGCAGAAATCGAGGAATACCACAGGAGATTTGACCGGATTACTGTATTCGTCATAGTCGTTTTTGCCGTTTTTTTTGCCCGCCTCTGGTATCTACAGATCATAAAAGGTGACGAATACCTCAAACGCTCGGAGAGAAATTGCCTCCGTATCCAATACATGCCGGGGCCACGGGGAGATATCCTGGATCGGCATGGGCAGGTGCTGGTGCAAAGCCGGCCGTCTTTCAGCATATCCCTGGTTCGTGAAGACGTAAAAGACATAAATAAGTTACTTAACCGGTTGAGTTCCCTCTTGAAGAAAAGTCCGGCCTTACTATGGGAAAAGGTGGTGGCGGCGAAGAATATGCCCCGTTATATGCCTATACGCTTATGTGAAGATGTGGATGCAGATACCGTGGCCTTGATAGAGATGCACAGGTTTGAGATGCCCGGCGTAACCATAGAGATTGAACCTAAGAGAAACTATGTTTATGGGAATATGGCCGCACACTTGTTTGGTTACCTGGGAGAGATAAATGAAAAGGAATTGAAGGGCGAATCATTTAAGAACGTCAGGATGGGTGAATTCGTTGGGCGATGCGGCCTGGAGAAGGTTTATCAGGCGGATTTGGCGGGTATAGGCGGCGGCAGGCAGGTAGAGGTTGATGCCGCCGGCCGGGTGATAAGTGTTTACGGGGATATCCCGCCCGTTTCCGGGAATAATATCCATCTCACCCTGGACGCCGACCTGCAAAGGGTAGCCGAAGATGCTATGGCTGGCCGTTCGGGGGCAGTCGTAGCCATGGATCCCAGAAATGGAAAGATACTGACCTGGGCGAGCTGTCCTAATATTGATTTGGAAGCCTTTCTCCACGGATTAAGTCGGGAAGAGTGGTCAGGTCTGGTAAATGATCCTTTACGGCCTTTGCCGGATAAGGTTATTCAAGGGCAATATCCCCCGGGTTCTACTTATAAGATTGTAACCATGGCGGCCGCGCTGGAAGAGAAGGTTATTGATCCTGCCGCTCCACTATATTGCAGCGGATATTATCCTTTTGGTAACCGGGTCTATAGATGTTGGGAGGAAAAAGGACATGGCAGCGTGGCTATGCATAAAGCTATCGTGCGGTCATGCGACGTTTATTTCTATGAAATGGGGAGAAGGCTGGGGGTAAAACGTCTGGCACGCTACGCGCAGGGTTTTGGTCTGGGATCACCTGCCAAGGTAGAATTGGAGCATGAAAAGTCAGGACTGGTGCCTACTCCCGAATGGAAATTAAAACGGTTTAAGGTGCCCTGGCAGGAGGGGGAGACGCTTTCTATCGCTATCGGCCAGGGTTTTGATCTGGTCACCCCTCTCCAGATGCTGCGCGTGATTTCTGCTGTGGCCAATGGGGGGGCGCTTTATCGTCCCCAGTTTGTGGAAAAAATCGTTAGTCTTGACGGCAAGATAATAAAACAGTTTAAGCCCATAATAGACGGGCGGGTTCCGGTTTGTAAACGTAACCTGGAAATAATACGGGACGGCTTGGCGGGGGTGGTAAATGAGCCGCACGGTACGGGGGGGGCGTGCCGGCTCAGCACAGTTATGGTCGGAGGCAAGACCGGGACGGCCCAGGTGGTTCGTTTGCCCGCCTACCGTGAGAAGAACATAAGCGCTATACCTTATAAGTATCGGGACCATGCCTGGTTTGTGGCCTTTGCCCCGGTGGAGGCCCCTGAGATAGCAATTGCGGTTTTAGTTGAACATAGCGGGCATGGTGGTTCAATAGCTGCTCCCGTAGCCAGGGCGGTTTTGGAAGAATATTTCGGCAAAAAGTCCGGCCCGGACGCCCCGGCGCATCTTCGAGAGGCGGCCCTGGTTCGCACAGGGGGTGCAAATGATAGATAGGAGGTATATAACCAACTTTGATTGGCCATTACTTGGGGTAGTGCTACTCTTATCAATGTTAGGAGTTCTAAATCTTTATAGCGCCGGTTATTCTGCTACTGGTCCTGCAACTACAGTTTATCTAAGGCAGCTTTATTGGCTGGGCCTATCCGGGGTCATTATGGTTGTCGTTCTATCTTTTGATTACCGGCGGATAGCTGAGTGGGCTCCTTACATATATGTGGTATCTATAATAACCCTGGTGGCCGTATTGTTTGTTGGGAAGACAGTTTCGGGCTCTCAAAGGTGGCTAGGTTTCGGCTCCCTGGTTTTTCAACCGTCAGAGCTGGCCAAGTTGGCGACGGTTATTGCACTGGCCAGTTATTTTTATCACAAGGACGTTAAAAAGGGCTACGGACTAAGTGACCTCCTGGCGCCGGCGGGTATTGTTTTGCTTCCCTTTATTCTTATCGTTAAGGAGCCGGATTTAGGGACGAGTCTTTTGCTCCTGTTTATACTGGCGTCAATGGTCCTTTTCGTAGGTCTAAAATGGGGCGCATTTTTGACCTTGCTGGGTTTTGGACTGACCTCTGTGCCGTTTATCTGGTCTTTATTAAAGGATTATCAAAAAAAGAGGGTGGAATCTTTTCTCTGGCCGGAAAGAGACCCCCTGGGGGCTGGTTATCATGCCCTTCAGTCCAAGATCGCGGTGGGGTCCGGCAAGATACTGGGGAAGGGCTATCTGGAGGGATCACAAAGCAAACTTAATTTCCTTCCCGAACAGCATACTGATTTTGCCTTTTCCGTCCTTGGGGAGGAGTGGGGTTTTATAGGATCGATTCTGCTGATTATTCTTTATTTTTTGCTTATCCTGTTGGGCTTGCAGGTTGCTATCCGTTCAAAGGAAAAGTTCGGCACCTTTTTGGCGTTTGGCATATTGGCCATGATATTCTGGCATTTAGTGGTAAATGTGGGCATGGTTCTTGGCCTAATGCCTGTGGTCGGAGTCCCTCTTCCCTTGATCAGTTATGGTGGTTCTTCAGCCATCACTACCCTGACCGGTATCGGCCTGCTTCTTAACATCCGTATGCGGCGGTTTATGCTGCAAAAAGGCCCGTAATCCGAGCCTTGATATCCGGAGATTATTTTAAAAAACCCGCTTCAGATTTTGACTTACTTCATTTATCCCATAATT
The DNA here is from genome assembly GCA_040754095.1 of Thermodesulfobacteriota bacterium. Classification (GTDB taxonomy): domain Bacteria; phylum Desulfobacterota; class QYQD01; order QYQD01; family QYQD01; genus QYQD01. The sequence goes on from JBFMFO010000003.1 coordinate 102,895, forward strand.
ATGCCCAATATAGTTTTTAAAACATATTAAAAAAACATTGACACGGGGTTTTAAATCATGTAAAAGCCTTTTTAGTCTACTGAACTGCTATTCACTAATCATGATGATTCCTTATTTTATAAGCTGAAACTTCCTTTAAGTGAGGGGTAAACGGATGCTGGATATAGATATTACCTTGTTGATACAGTTGGCCAATTTCCTGGCTCTGATGGTTATCCTGAATCTCATCCTTTATCGGCCCTTGCGTAAAATTATAGCAGAGAGAAAAGAGAAGGTGTCAGGCTTGGAGCGTGAGATAGAGGGGCTTATTAAGAACGCCAGCCAGAGGCTTGAAGACTTTAAGGTTAAAATGAGCGGGGCTCACGAGCGAGGGAACAAGGAAAAGGAAAACTTAAAAAATGAGGGCCTTGGCGAGGAGAAACAGATTATTTCCAAGACCCGTAGTGAGGCCGAGGCATCTAAGTCCCAGATGTTGTCGCAGATTGACCAGGACGCTAATAAGGCGAAAGAGGAACTGAAAGGGCAGGTATCGGGGTTTGCTTCTGACATAGCGGCCAAGATTTTGGGGAGGGGTATTTGATGGCTGATCAGAGTAATGGTAAGCGGTTTTTTATAGTGAGTGCCGCACAGGCTCTAACGATTATATCGGTTTTACTGTACTATACGACGGTATTTGCCTCAGGGCATGGTGAGGGGCATGGATACAGTAGTGAGCTATGGTGGGATCTTGTCTGGCGGACTATGAATTTTACAATTCTAGCCGCCGTGCTCTTTAAGGTACTTAAAAAGCCTGTAAGCAATCTCCTTTCCGGTCGGCAAGCCTCGATTAAGGATAACTTTGATGCGCTGGATGTAAAAAAGTCTGAGGCAGAAAAGAGGTATGCTGAGTACGAGAGAAAACTTTCGACCATCGAGGAGGAGGCCAAAAAAGTAATTCAAGAATATATTGAGCAGGGTGAGGCCGAGAAGAAGCGGATCATCGAAGATGCCGAGAAGACTGCTGAATCAATAAAGAAACAGGCTCAATTTGCGGTGGAGCAAGAGATGAAGCGGGCTAAGCTGGTCTTAAGTGCTGAAGCAGCCGAGCTTTCAGTTAAGCTGGCTGAAGATCTAATTAAGAAGAATCTTAATGAATCAGATCACAAGAAATTGATTGACGAATATATTGCGAAGGTGGTGCATACAAATTGATCAGTAAGATAGTTGCCAAAAGATACGCCAAGGCACTTTTTGTGGTTGGCAAAGAGGAGGATAAGCTGGAGGCTTATCAGCAGGAGTTAAATGGCTTTGCGCAAATCCTACAGGGATCTCCTGAATTAAGAGATGCCTTAACCAATCCGGTCTATCCTACTGATATTAAGGCCAGATTGATGGGTGACCTGGCCGTAACTCTCAAACTCAGCCCTATCATGAGCAACTTCATGAAGCTTCTGGTGGAAAAAAGGCGTATACTTTCTGTTCCTGACATTGCCGTGCTGCATCAGAAGTTAACCGATGAATTTATGGGGGTTAAAAGGGCGGTGGTTACGGCTGCTATCTCCCTGGCTGAGGATGTAAAACAGAGCGTCCAAAAGGCATTGGAAAAGGTCACCGGCAAAAAGGTTATCCTTAATACAGAAGAGGATCCTTCTATTATAGGGGGACTGGTGGTGAGAGCGGGAGACATGGTTTGGGATGGGAGTGTAAGAACTCAATTACGGGATATAAAAGAAATTTTAAAGAGGGGTGAGGTATCATAATGCAGATACGAGCCGAAGAAGTTAGTCAGATTATTAAGGGTCAGATTAAAGAGTATGAGAAAAAGATTGACCTCAAGGAGACAGGCATTGTCCTATCTGTAGGTGATGGTATTGCCCGTGTCCATGGGGTCGAGAATTGCCAGGCCATGGAGCTTCTGGAATTTCCGGGTGGCATCATGGGTGTTGCTCTTAATCTGGAAGAGGATAACGTGGGCTGTGCTGTCATGGGAGACGTGGAGCACATCAAAGAGGGCGACGTCGTCAAACGTACGGGCCGCATCGCCGAGGTGCCGGTGGGTGAGGCCGTTGTAGGACGTGTAGTCGATGGCCTTGGAAGTCCCTTGGATGGTAAAGGGCCAATTGAGGTCAAGGAGACGCGCCGGATAGAGATGATCGCCCCTGGTGTTATTGCCCGGCAGCCGGTTAAGGAGCCCATGTACACGGGGCTTAAGGCTATCGACGCTATGACGCCGGTGGGTCGAGGACAACGAGAACTCATCATAGGCGACCGTCAGATCGGCAAAACCGCTATTGGTGTGGATGCCATTATCAACCAAAAAGGTCAGGATGTATTCTGTATCTATGTCGCGGTCGGCCAGAAGAAATCAACCGTGGCATTGGTTGCCGAGGCGTTGCGGCGTCACGGGGCCATGGAGTATACGACGATCGTGGCCGCTTGTGCCAGTGACCCCGCGCCGTTGCAGTACGTGGCTGCATTTGCCGGTTGTACCATGGGTGAGTATTTCCGTGATACCGGGCGGCATGCCTTGATTATCTATGACGACCTTTCCAAGCAGGCTGTAGCCTATCGGCAGCTCTCACTGCTGCTCAGGCGGCCTCCAGGGCGCGAGGCGTATCCGGGTGATATCTTCTATAACCATTCCCGATTATTAGAGAGGGCCGCTAAGGTGAATGATGCACTGGGGGGTGGTTCATTGACGGCATTACCTATTATTGAGACCCAGGCTGGCGACGTCTCTGCCTATATTCCGACCAATGTTATCTCTATTACCGATGGTCAGATCTATCTTGAACCCGCACTGTTTTTCGCAGGTGTCAGGCCGGCGATTAACGTTGGTCTGTCCGTCTCCCGCGTGGGTGGGGCGGCGCAGGTCAAGGCCATGAAACAGGTTGCTGGTACGCTTCGATTAGATCTGGCCCAGTATCGAGAGTTGGCGGCCTTCGCCGGGTTCGGTAGCGACCTTGACAAGTCCACGCAGGCGCAGCTCAATCGGGGTGCCCGCCTGGTAGAAATCCTCAAACAGCCGCAGTACCAGCCCCTGCCTATGGAGAAAGAGATCACTATTCTCTTTGCCGGTGCAAGGGGATATCTGGATGAGCATCCTATAGATGCATTGAGAGCTTATGAGGACGGGCTCTACCCATTTATCGAAAGCAAACACCCTGATGTTTTTAAAGAATTAAGGGAAAAGAAGACCATAGACGATAGCTTGGAGGCAAAGATGAGGAAGGCCCTTGACGAGTATCGGGGCGCCTTCAAGGCCTCCAAGGGCTTGTAGGGGTAATAAAGACTTTCACATCAATTTCATGAGATAAGAGTGGTTACCGATGGCTACGCTAAAAGACGTTTTACGGAAAATTGGGGCAGTAAAAAAGACCCAGCAGATTACCAAGGCCATGAACATGGTGGCGGCGGCCAAACTGCGCGGGGCACAGTCGAAAATGGAGAATTTCAGGCCCTATGCCAGCAAATTTGCTGAGGTCATAGGGAGTCTATCCGCGCACCTGAATGTTGATGCCTCGCCTCTTTTGGAACAGCGCGAGGTAAAGAATATTGAACTTCTGCTGGTTACCGCAGACCGGGGGTTGTGTGGCAGTTTTAACGTAAATTTGAATAATGTAGCCGAAAAGTTCCTGCGGGCAAAGGGGGCGGAAGGGGTAGGGACCTCACTCGTTTGTCTCGGTCGAAAAGGTCGAGACTACTTCCGGCATCGTGAGACGAACATGAGGGCCTCACATATCGACGTTATGGGCCGGTTTGACATGTCGAATGCCATAACAATTGCCCAGGATCTGGCAAGTAGATTTATTAGGGGTGAGTCTGATGAAGTGTATGTGGTTTCTGCGCATTTTATCAGTGTGGCTATCCAAAAGCCCGTTACCAGGAAACTCCTCCCCATAAGTCCAGAAGAACTTGGGGGGGCAGGAGAAGCGGCCGGCACTGCGCGGGAATATTTATATGAGCCCTCACCGGAACAGCTTATCAGCAGTCTTTTACCTACACACGTGAACGTGCAGGTGTACAATGCCATGCTGGAGACGTCAGCCAGCGAGCACGCCGCCCGGATGACAGCCATGGACAACGCTTCGCGTAACTGTAAAGATTTGATCCGGAGCTTGAGCCTGATGTATAACAAGGCGCGGCAGGCCGCCATTACGAGAGAATTGATGGACATTGTCGGCGGGGCCGAGGCGCTGAAGAAATAGAATAATATTGAATAATGAGGAGGAATAGACACCGATGAGTGCAGAGCATACAGGTGGCGCTACAGGAAAGATAGCCCAGGTCATTGGAAACGTACTGGATGTGGAATTTGAGCCGGGACAATTGCCGGCCATTATGAATGCGATCAGGATTACTAACGTGGCTATCAGTGATCAGCCGGAAAATCTAGTTGTGGAGGTGGCACAGCACCTTGGGGATAATATGGTGCGGTGTATCTCGATGGACACAACAGATGGCCTGATGCGGGGGATGCCGGCGCGTGATACGGGAGCGCCGATTATGGTGCCGGTCGGCCCTAAGGCCCTGGGGCGCATTATGAACGTAATTGGTAATCCGGTAGATGGTCTGGGCCCGCTTGTGTCGGAGCATATGATGCCTATTCACCGGGCGGCGCCAACGTTCATCGAGCAGGATACCACGGTAAAGGTCCTTGAGACCGGGGTAAAAGTTATTGACCTGCTGGTGCCCTTTCCCCGTGGCGGTAAGATGGGGATGTTTGGTGGCGCTGGTGTTGGTAAGACGGTTGTTATGTTGGAGATGGTCCATAACATTGCTTTGCACCATGGTGGTATCTCGGTATTCTGTGGCGTGGGCGAGAGGACCCGTGAAGGGAACGACCTCTACCTGGAGATGAAAGAGTCGGGCGTTCTCCCCAAGGCGTGTCTGATCTACGGGCAGATGACTGAGCCTCCCGGGGCTCGGGCCCGGGTGGCCCTGACCGGGCTGGCGGCTGCCGAGTACTTCCGGGACATAGAAGGTCAGGACGTGCTTGTTTTCATCGATAATATCTTCCGATTTACACAGGCAGGCGCGGAAGTTTCGGCGCTTCTGGGCCGTATCCCGAGCGCGGTTGGTTATCAACCGACTCTGGGTACCGACCTCGGTGAATTGCAGGAGCGTATTACCTCCACCACCAAGGGATCCATCACGGCTGTGCAGTGTGTTTACGTACCGGCAGACGACCTGACTGACCCGGCTCCGGCTACCACCTTTGCGCACCTTGATGGCACTGTGGTTTTGTCGAGGCCGATTGCGGAGCTCGGGATCTATCCCGCGGTGGATCCGCTCGACTCAACGTCAAGAATCCTGGATCCTAATGTCGTGGGTGCGGATCACTATTATGTGGCGCGAACGGTTCAGGTGATACTTCAGAAATACAAGGATCTCCAGGATATCATCGCTATCCTTGGTATGGATGAGCTGTCGGATGAGGACAAGATCACTGTTGGTAGGGCTCGTAGAATTCAGAGATTCCTGTCGCAACCGTTCCATGTGGCCGAGACGTTCACTGGCATGGCGGGTAAATTTGTGAAGGTGGAAGAGACAGTCCGAGGCTTTAAAGAGATCATCGAAGGTAAGCATGACGATCTGCCGGAGCAGGCCTTCTATATGGTTGGCAGTATCGAAGAGGCCAGAGAAAAGGCGAAGAAGATGGCTGCTGCCTAAGTAGTTGACAAATCATTTGGTTTAGCGACAGAAAGGTACGGAGCAAAAAAAGATGGCTGATAAGTTATTGCTTGAGGTAACTACACCGAGCCGGATGGTGGTCAGCGAAGAGGTGGATATGGTGGTAGCCCCAGGAGAATGGGGTGAGTTTGGGGCACTGCCAAACCATGCGGCGTATCTGACGGCTATTAAGTTAGGCGAGTTACGTTATAAGGTAGGCAATAAGACGGAATATGCGATTGTAAGCGGCGGATTCGCGGAGATAGTTGCTGATCGTGCCACTTTTCTCGTGACCTCTGCCGAGAAGGCGCATGAGGTTGATGTAGCACGGGCACTGAAGGCCAAAGAGAGAGCCGAGCAGAGATTACAGGCGGCAGCCGCGAAGAGGGAAACTATTGATGTGGTGCGTGCCGAGGCTGCTTTGCAGAGGGCGATATGGCGGCTAAAGATAGCTGAGAAGGCAAAATAATTATGGCCTAAGGAAAAAGGCTGAGAATAGGTTTGAATGGAAAAGGGCAAGCGAGGGCTTGCCCTTTTCTTTTGGAATTTCTATAATGAATGTCAGTTGTCACTGGTAAAAGCGATCAACACTCAGCATCAGCATTCAGCTTAAGGTACTATTTGCCTTGGATTTTTTGCTGATGGCTGACAGCTGACCGCTGAAAGCGTGAAGTTCGCCCCGGCGAATCGGCCTGTGGCACGACCGAAAACGGTAGTTTCCGGTCGTGCGCTAATCAATGACCGATGACTAATGACCAGTGATGTTGCCTATAATATATGGTTGCGAAAGGTATAGCTTCTGTGCTTGTTAAGGAAAAGGTGTCATTTAAGTTCATAATCCTTGCCGCGGGAAAAGGGACGCGCATGAAATCTTCCCGGGCCAAGGTATTACACGAGATTATGGGCCGGCCGATGCTGGCCTATGTATTGGACACGGCTGAAAGGCTTGAATCGTCAGGTACATATGTGATTGTTGGGTATCAGAGCAAGGCGGTACAAGAGACTTTTGGTGACCGGCCGGTTAAGTTTATCTTACAGCACGAGCAATTGGGAACCGGACATGCTGTCTTGTGTGCAGCGAGTGAGCTTTCCGGTTATAGCGGAGACGTGGTCATTCTCTGTGGCGACGTACCGTTTTTGAGGCCGGAGACAGTGAGGGGGCTTATAAAACAACATATAGCCCGGAAGGCGGCATTATCTGTCCTGACGACGATTGTAGATAACCCCGGGCATTATGGCCGGGTGATCAAAGACGGCAAGGGTAATATCTTAAGGATCGTTGAAGATAAGGATGCTATACCAGATGAAAAAGTGATATGTGAAGTGAATACCGGAATATATTGCGCTAAATTTCCAGTGGTTATCGATGCCCTGAGAAGGGCAGGAAGAGATAATGTGCAGGGAGAATATTATTTAACCGACGCTGTGCACCTGATCAAAGAGATGGGCCACAGGGTTATCAGCGTTATTACAGATCGGCAGGATGAGGTTATGGGTATAAACAGTAAGGCAGAGCTGGCCAGAGCGGAAGAGATGATGCGGAATTATAAGTAATGAGTACTGGGTGATGAGTAGTGATAGTCGGATTATATAAACCCGGTATCAGTTTAGCCATTTGAAAACCTGGCTAAACTTCAATTCAAAATGCAAGATTTAAAGTGCAAAATTCAAAATGTTGATGGTATTTGTCCGAAATTTTACATTTTCCACATTGCATTTTCCATTTTGCAATGAGATTTAGCGCATTTTAAAAAGCGCTAAATTCTTACTAAGCCGGTTAGGTTTTGGCTTCGGGAAGATAAAAAGGTGAATGGATGTCCAGAAGAATAACCAGGGAGACAAAAGAAAGGGCAATCCAGCCCGCAGATGTACTGGCCGCCATGCGCAAGGCAGGGCGGCCTCTTTTTATGCGTGAGATTTTGCAGATTTTAAGCCCTGCGCCACGGAATAAAAAGTTCGTAAAAGACATGATAATCCGGATGGGGGAAACCGGTGATCTTATACTACTTAAAGAGGGCCGCTATGGTCTCCCGGAACGTATGAATCTGGTTACGGGACGTCTGCAGATCAACCCGGGTGGTTTTGGCTTTGTGATCCCGGAAGCAAAAGATATAGAAGACGTATTTATACCGGGACGGGAGATAAAGGATGCCATCCACGGCGATCGGGTAATGGTGCGCCTGGAACATGGACTAAGAGGCCGTCGGCCGGAGGGGAGAGTCATCCGTATCCTGGAAAGGAAAGCCAAATATGTCGTTGGGGCTTTCACCAGGGGTCGGGGAGCCTCCTACGTAATGCCTGAGGATGAACGATTTCCGTTTGAAGTTGTCATCTCCTCCCGGGAGACCGCCGGCGCCCGTTCGGATGAAGTGGTGGTGGCGGAGATAACGAATTTCCCCCCGGGGAGGCGAAACCCTGAAGGCCGGATAATAAAAGTGCTTGGCGACCCGGATGATATAGCCGTACAGACGCAGATGGTCATTTTCAAGCACGGCCTTATCCAGGACTTCAGCCCTGAGGCAGAGGCGCAGGCGCAGTCTCTGCCTTCCGAGGTTAAAGCCGGGATGGTGAAGGGCCGGGAGGACCTGCGGGGCGTTCTTACCGTGACCATTGATGGAGAGCAGGCCAAAGATTTTGACGATGCTGTATCTATAGAGAAGGATCGCCAGGGTTATAATCTCTATGTCTCCATTGCCGATATCAGCCATTATGTGCCGGCAGGAAGTCCTTTGGACGAAGATGCCTATAAGCGTGGTAACAGTGTCTATTTCCCTAATTTTGTCGTTCCCATGTTTCCGCCCATCCTTTCAGACTATTTAGGCAGCTTGAGGCCCCGGGTGGAGCGACTGGCCTTTACCGTCTTTATGCATTTTGACCGCCAGGGGAAGATGAGGGAACGTCGTTTTTATAAGAGTGTCATCCAGAGTGACGCCCGTTTAACCTATACAGAGGTCAAAGGCATCCTGGTGGATAAGGATAGGAGCCTGCGCCGGACATATAGGCCGCTGGTTAAATCATTGGAATGGATGGCTGAGTTAAGTCAGAAAATTGCCGGGAATAGACGCCGACGCGGCAGTATTGATTTTGATCTCCCGGAACCGGCCATAATACTTGGCGTGCAAGGAACCTTAGAGGATGTTGTGCGCCGGGAAAGAAACCTTGCCCATCAGATCATAGAGGAATTTATGATAGCGGCCAACGAGGCTGTGGCCGAGTATATCTCTGAGAGAGATATCCCCTGTCTTTATCGCATACACGAGGAGCCTGAGGCGGCAAAAGTCCACAATTTTCTCAATTTTGCCTATTCTCTGGGGTTGCCTATTACGTTTCCGGAAAAGATGACCCCGCACTGGTTTCAGCAGGTGCTCGGTTTGGTAGAAGGCGCGCCGGGCGAATATGTGGTTAACACGCTGCTATTGCGTTCCATGAAGCAGGCGGTTTATGCGGCTGAAAACCGTGGGCATTTTGGTTTAGCCTCAGCCCACTACACCCATTTTACCTCTCCCATCCGCCGCTATGCCGACTTGATAGTACATCGCATCTTGCACCATACGCTGGAAGGGAATCCCAAGCCCCTTTATAGCTTAGAGCAGATATCCGAGATAGGCCGGTATATCTCAACGCAGGAACGTCTGGCCATGGAGGCGGAACGCGAAATGGTGGATCGTCTGCGTGCACGGTTTATGGAGGATAAAATCGGAGAGGAGTACGATGGTATCATATCGGCAGTTACCGCCTTCGGATTTTTTGTGGAACTACGTGAGATTTTTGTGGAAGGCGTAGTGCGTCTGGTGGACATGGCCGATGATTACTATTATTACGAAGAAAAACACCATCGTCTGGTGGGTAGAAGAAAAAAGCGGGTTTTCCAGATAGGGGATTTTGTGCGGGTCCAGGTGGCCAGAGTCGATATTCCGCGCCGGCATATTAATCTTGTTCTGGTTATGAAGTACACATCCAGGGGAGTTTCTGACCTGAGGGAATCAAAAAGGTAGCCGCCTGGACTTTGCATCGTAGGCTATTTGCGTGAAAACCATTACAGCTAATCTCGCCAACCTGGCCATTGTTCTGCACAAGCCACGTTATCCGGAGAATATCGGGGCGGCAGCGCGCTGTGCTCTGAACATGGGCATCTCCAAGATAACGGTGGTGAGTCCGGCCAATCCGGATAGAGAAAAAATGCTTAAGATGGCTACGCATGAGGCGGCGGGCCTGATTGAAGATATGGAGATCCATGACAGCCTGGACGCGGCCCTTGCCCCTTTTCAGTATATAGTCGGAACTACGGCCAGGCTGGGCAGACATCGGCAGGCCCTAGAGACGCCGCGGGAACTGGCCGGTCGTATCGTGGACCTTTCTCAAAATAACTGCGTAGCCCTCCTTTTTGGCCCGGAGAATACAGGCCTGAGCAACGAGGATCTGAGATATTGTCATATTGTGACCACCATACCTACAGCCAATTTTGCTTCGCTTAACCTGGCCCAGGCCGTCATGATTGTATGTTACGAGATACTCATGGCCCGTATGGAAGCCACCTCTCGGGATCGTATTACACCGCATCTGGCGACTTCTGCAGAGCTGGAGGGGATGTATGCGGATCTGCAGGGGGCGCTGCTCACAATCGGTTTTCTTAAATCTGGGGAGCAGGAATATGGCCTTAACCAGGTGCGGGCCTTTCTTTCCCGCGTCAAACTTCTCTCACGGGAGACTCAACTCATCCGCGGCCTCTGCCGGCAGCTTAAATGGTTTAAAGGTAGCATTCAGCAGTCAGCTGTCAGCGATCAGCAAGGCAAGTAAAAATTTATGGGTCATAACTAGATGGCAGCACACTTTTTAAAGTGCTGTTCTAGTCATGACCCCAATTTATTATTTTCCTCAAAGCTGATAGCTGAAGACTGAAAGCTGAGCGCCCATAAATTCTATCTACAGGGCAGATCGAATTCAGGAGATGACATCTCTTTAAGTTTTTCTTCAAGATCGGCTATAGGAGATTTGAGATTTCCGGCTTCATCGGCCCTTTTTAGTATTTCAAGCACAAGCGAGGCTTTTTCCTTGTGTCCGATATTATAACAGACGTTGAAGGCCCTCCAGGCGTATTCAGCGGCCTCAGACCACCTTTCCTGTTTTAGGGTTAACTTGGCCAGCATCTCCAGGTCAGCAGCGATACCGGGATAATCGAGGTTTTCCTGGTCAAGTTCCAGGGCTTCTACCCATAGGGTTTGGGCCTCCATATAATTTCCCTCAGACATGCGTATAAGGCCCAGATTATGGCAGGCTGAAGCCATCCCGGATTTATTATCCCCGGCTTCATATATGGCTATGGCTTTCGATACAGAGTCATTTGCCATGGGAAGAAGGCCTTTTTGCCAATATAGGTGTCCCATAAGATTGAGGACAAATGCTTGCTGGACATCATCCTTGCCGCGGGTTGCCGCCTGAAAAGCCTCTTCCAGGTGTCTTTCGGCCTGGCTTGGATTTTCCGCCTTCAGATCAACCGTAGCCAGATTACTGAGACTGAGAGATAGCCCTGCTTCGTTATCCAGATTACGCTGAATGCGGGCGGCCAGGGTGAAAAAATCTCCGGCCTCATTGAGCTTGCCGGTATTCAGGGCCAGCATGCCGAGATTGTTATAGTCATAAGCCATGCCGGGAAGGTTGTCTGTGGACTGGTTAATTCGCAGGGAATCTTCAAATAAGGACAAGGCCCGGCTATAACAACCCTTTTTAAACCAGCGTAATCCCTGATTGGCATAATCCAGCGCCTTTTCTTTTTCTAATTCTATAGGCTTCGGCGGCGCGCCTGCACAGCCTGGGAGGCCGGATAACATTAACAGTATGCAGGCTATTATCAGAAGACAGCGGCGCATTTATCTTACTCCTCTTGTATCCGGCTGAATAATTCCCTTTTCTTTCGGGGGGATGCCGCCTTTAATGAGCGGACTACGTTTGGCGGATTCCAGTATCTGGTCCAATTTCTGTAAATTCTCACGCGCTCCCTGGGCAATGGCCGGCGCATCACGACTGGCGGTCTTTATATCATGCAGGATTTTTCTCATTTCTTGCATGGCTTCCGGCAGGACCCGGGCGGCTTGCTCTACGCCCTGCGATGTCTTCTCAGCGTTAGCCAGTGTGGTCTCCAGGTGGGCCATTTGCCGGTCCAGTCTCTCATAAAGGTCATTTTTTACCAGTATGTTCCCCATCCCCTGGCCCCTTTTTATATCATTGGTTATGGCCCGCAGGTCCCAGAGCGTACCCAATAACGGGCCTTCCGGGTCCTTAAGCTGATCCATCGTCTCCTCGAGGCTGTATAGTATCCGGGTAAGGGCATTGAATTTTTCTTCCAGGTGAAACTCTTCAGCATAATCACTGAGAGATTTTTTCCTCTTGGAGGGGATGGTTCCCTCTTCAGATATAAGGGGTGACTCCGGCGAACCGGCGGATATAGATATATATTCGCTGCCAATGAAGGTGGGACTGGCCACGACCGCTACCGAGTCCCGCCTGATCAATTTTGAGTATCCCTTCAGGATTTTGATGGTGACCCCTACCTTGTTTTGCGGGGTGATCTCTAACGAAGTCACCCGCCCCACATCAGTATTAAATATCTTGACGGTGGCCCCTTCCCTGAGGTTGTAGCCCTCATCAAAGACAATATTATAGATGCCATAATCCCTAAACCAGGCCTTACCGCGGCCGATGACGATTACGCTTCCGGTTACTACGATGATGGTAAGGATGAGCAAAGCGCCCACCATCTTTTCCATTGTGCTAAACTTCATTTCCATGATCGGATGCTGTTCCTCCCCGGATATTATCAAAACCTAACCACAGAACACAGAGAAACTATAACGTACTAATGAGTTCAAAGTTTAAAGTTCAAAGTTAAAATCAATGCCAAATGCCAAAGCTCAAAACGTCACTCGTCACTGGTCATTAGTCATTGGTTAAGTTGGGAGAAAGATAGACCCCTTTTACCAGTGACAAATGACTCTTGACTAATGACTAATGACTTCTACTTTTGTCATTTGGAACTTACGTAAAACCCTCTGTGGTTGTTTTTCACGAAAGTTTTTACATTACCCTCTCCGAGCCAGGATTTTCTCCGGCCAGCCTCCCCTCTTCCAGGGTATATGAGCGACTGATGAGTGCGGACAGGGAGGCGAATGAGGCAGCGCTTGTGGAGGCGACCAGCAGGGAGCTGCCCATCTCCTGCAGGCATTTTCCTGCATAGGATATAAGCAGGGTCTGTCCTTCTGTAGAAAGGGTATCGATTATTCTGTCCAATAGTATCAGGATAGGTTTTTTGGCCAGCTCCCGGGCGCATACTGCCCGTTTAAATATCTCCGCATTAACCTCTGTGGGATGCAGGTCTTTATAATCATTGACCTGGAAATAGGTTAAGAGCCTTTCTCCTTCTTCCCAAACATCGTGCAGTGATCTGTTTTCGTAGTAGGCCCATCCTAGGGATACGTTTTGTAATAAGGTGAGATTGCTTATCAGGGCCGTATCCTCGGCTACGTAAGCAATCTTTCGGCGCAGGGAAAGAAGGTCTATTTCCCTGTCAAAAGGTACGGGTATCCCATCCAGGTAGATTTCTCCCTGCGTTGGTTCCAGCAAAGTGGCGCATATCTGGAGCAACTCAGCGCCGGACAGGCCGGTTGGGTCACAGAGACCTATCCCTTCGCCAGATTGTACGGCCAGGTTAACCCCCTGCAGTATATTTTTCCCGTTATCTTTATACCATACATTATTTATGTGGAGGCGAATTGCGGCCATCTTCCAATCACAGGTAAAAAAAGGTGGATATGAGGACGTTCAGGACAAAACAATACACCAGACATTGTACAGCGGCCCGGGCGGTGACCTGTGGCACTTCAGTGATAGCCTTTTTAGCCAGACCGCCCTGGTAAGTACAGACCAGAGATATAATGAGGCCGAAGAAAAGGGCCTTGACAAATCCTATAATGACATCAAACCCTGTAATAGCCCGGTAGAATGAAGGAAGTAAGACAGAAAACGGCGTTCCTGTGAATATCCAGGCGAATAAGTATCCCCCGGTAATAGCTACAGCGTCGAAGCAAACAAAAAGGCAGATGATAGCCAGTATTACTCCCAAGACACGGGGCAGAACTATAAGGTGCAGGGGGTCTATTCCCAGCATACGGAGCGCGCGCATTTCTTTAAGGACATGCATATAACCTATCTCTACCGACATGGACATCCCGGAGCGAAGTATGACGACCAGCGTGGTCATCAGCGGCCCAATTTCCCGTATGACTACGGCTACAAGTAATGTGCCCAGGAACTCTTCACTCCCGACCCTGGTCAGTTGTCCCAGGGATTGAACGATAACCAAAAAACCGAAAATAAGGGCCACGAGGCTTATGATACCCAGAGACTGAACCCCTGTAAAATATATCTGTTGTATGATAGCTTGTCTAATCAGTCGCCGCCCTGTCTTATGTTCTTTGAATAAGATATAGATGAGGCGGGTGAGAAGGCCCACAACATTGCTTAAATGCCGTATTCTTTCTACTATACTGCGGCCGAGGCAGCCAAGGAGCCACCCGGGAGATAGTCCGGATATGTTGCCTTGATACCCGCCCATTTTCTTTATGCCCGGATGCCTTTTTCTGACAGCATTTTTTCCGCAAATCCCAGGATAAAATCTCTTTGTGCCTTACCGGCATATTGGATACAGTCGCAGTGAAGAGTCTGCTTGCTGCGTATGAGAAATTCTAACTTGACGCAATCCTCTCCGACCTCGATAGAGAAACAAAAGGGCTTGCAATTTTCGTGGGTGTATTGCACCTCAGCCAGCAGGTCATCCGGGAGGTCAACCCAGAACAGACCCTCTACAGAGGACAGTTGGGCATGCTCCCGGAGATATTCCACAATCTGTTCGACTTGTTTTTTATCCAGTTCATCAATCAGATATTGCCGCACTAAAAGCTCCCTTACCGCAAAAAATCCTAAACCCTGTTCCCCATTTTCAAATGACAAAATCCAGGTTTGATATTTGGATTTAGTCACTGGTCATTAGTCATTGGTCAATGGTCATCAGCTATCAGCCATGAGCTATGAGCTATTATTTCTCTTCCTTCATGAAGGCCTTTACATGTTCGGCCATCTTTTTCAGATTTTGATCCACCCGGCAGAATACGGTTCCCTCGTCATAGGTCCCGTCTTCTTTCCGCTTGCCGGCCTCCATGCCGGTAAGGATCTCGATGCCTTCTTCCACTGTGGAAATGGGATAGATATAGAATTTGCCCTCCCGGACCGCCTCCACCACGTCTTTTCGTAGCATCAAATCCTTTACATTTCGTTCCGGAATAATTACCCCCTGTTCGCCGGTCAGGCCCAGGGCCTTGCACACCTCGTAAAAACCTTCGACTTTTCGTGTAACTCCGCCGACGGGCAAGATTTCCCCTTTTTGGCTTACTGCCCCGGTGACGGCTATGCCTTGATAGATCGGCACATCCGCCAGGCTGGAGAGCAAGGCAAAGAGTTCTGCCCCGGATGCAGAGTCGCCTTCGACCAGGCCGTAGCTTTGCTCGAAACAAAGCGTGGCGGATAAAGTCAATGGTTTGTCATGGGCAAATTTTTCTTTCAGGTATCCACCGAGGATCATAACCCCTTTGGTATGGATACGCCCGCTCAGCTCGGCTTCGCGGTCAATGGTTACGACCCCTTCCTTGCCGATGGAGACATTAGCGGTAATACGGGTCGGCCTTCCGAACGTATAATCGCCAAGGTCATATACTGAAAGTCCGTTTACTTGCCCGCTTATGCGGCCGTCAGTCTGGATCTTTATGGTTCCTTTGGCTATGGCTTCTTGTACTTTTTCTTCATAGAGATTGGAGCGATATCTCTTCTCGGTGATGGCTTTTTCGACGTGGTCAGCCGTGATATATTCCTTTTTATCTTCAGTGGCCCAGAAGTGGGCTTCCTTGACTATGTCATATATTTCCGCAAGCTCCAGGGTCAGCTTGTTCTTATCGCCGGACAATTCCGAGCTGTATTCGATGAGGCGGGCCACGCCGGTCTTATGCAGGGGCCTGAGATTTTGTTTATAAACCATGGTCTTTAAGCAGCTTATAAACTGCTCCAGCTTGGCCGGTTGATTGTCCATTTCCACGTCAAGATGCGCCTTGACCTTGAACAACTCTCTGAATGCCTCGTCATAATTGTAAAGTAAGTAATAGATATATGGATCACCGATGAGGATGGTTTTTACCCGCAGCGGGACAGGTTCCGGCTTGAGGGTTTTGGTTGTGATGTAACCAAATTGTTCGGCGAGGCCCTCGATGCGTATTTCCTTATTTTTTATAGTCCTTTTCAGCGCCTCATAGGAAAAAAACCACTTCAAGAGATCCAGCACCTTGATAATTAAATACCCTCCATTGGCTTGGTGCAGGGCGCCGGGCTTGATCATGGTGAAGTCGGTGAAAAGGGCGCCGAATTGGGCCTTGTACTCTATGGTTCCAAAGAGGTTCGGATAGTTGGGATTGGTGCAATAGACCACCGGGGCCCCTTTAAGTTTCGAATTATCTATGAGCACATTGACCTCATAGCGCGTAAATGACGGGGCGGGAGCAGCTATTGGGAACGGCCCGGCAGGCGCGGCCTTTTGTTTAAAGTCATCTATATGCTTGACCACGTCATCCTGTACATCCTGCAGGTAGGTGACTACGGCCGGATACGATCTGTATTTTTCTTTGAGGTCATCGATAAAATGGCCTACGGCCTGGAGAGTTACGTCTCTATCCAACCCCTTTAACTCGGTGCGAAATTCCTTTTCCATCTGTTGTATCTTGTGAGCGGCAATGTTCATTTCTTTTTGCAGGGCCTCGCTTTTAGCCCGGAGCCCGGCCCTCTGCCCGTCAGAAAGGGCTTTGATATCCTCCTGCGCGAGGGGTGTCCCATCTTCTTTGGCCGGGATGACCATCATGCCGCCTTGATCTACATTCAGGGCAAAACCTTCCTGCCTGGCCCGTTCTTCCAGTTCTTCAAAGATTTTTGCCCGGCGAGCGTTAAAGCCCTTAACAATTTCTTCCTTGCGCGTCAGATAGTATTCACTTCCAAAGACCTCAGGTATCTGCATCTTGAGATTTTCGATGAGTTCTTCCATATCCTTCTGAAATTCTCTGCCCTCGCCTACCGGAAGTTCTATAGCTATCGGCTTGTCCGGTTCCTTGAAATTATGCACATAACAACAATCGGGAGGCACATCCTGTTTGTCGGCTATATCTTCCAGAAAGGATTTGACGATGTAGCTCATGCCCGTATTCGGAGCGCCGGCCATATAAACATTATATTCCAGGTCTGACATCTTAATGCCGAACTTCAGGGCATTAACCGCGCGTTCCTGGCCTATAACGCCATTTTTCAGGGTAAGCACTTCGTCTGTGGTGGTAAACCCAAGGGTTTCCGGATCACAGGTCCTTCTCAATTCGTGAATAGACGCTTCTTTAAATTTTTTCGCCATAAGCCGTTCCGTGTAAGAGAATTAGTCTGTCAGGATGCTTTACTCTACATGAAAAACGATATGGTTGGCAAGTGAAAACGTTTTCCCTGATCACCAGCAAGACATCATCTGCAGCGTTGACTTCGATCGCTCCTCCTTGCGGCGTATTGCTCCATACGCCTCAGTCGTCGCTCCTCGGCGCCTTGCATCTAATATCTTGCTGGTGATCAGGGATATCCCATAACCTGCTGATGTTAATTTTGATAGCCAAATTAAACGGCGGATTCGGGTGTTATATTAGCGTATAGCGGGTAGGGGGAGGGGCCGGGAAGGTGGTCTTTTAATCACGACTTTTTGTTCCATAGGTCCGTAAAATATTTGACCTGGCAACTGTGCTCTACGGACGAAAGAACCACAAATGCCTCATCGACCGTGTTTCCCCGGGCAAAGACGCCGTGTCCTCTGACCAGAACAGCTTTGTGATCGCACAGGGCCGCGGCTGCACTTTGGGCCAGCCCTCTGGACCCTACGCCTCCCTGAACAATGGGTATTTCGTGGAGTAGATAAACGCTTTCTGAATCCTCGGGGCGCAGCTCGGTTCCGGCCGGGTACAAGAGAGACAGGACTACAGCGAATTCAGAGTGGCCATGTAAGATAGCGAGAGCCGAGGTTCCCTTGTAGATTTCCCTGTGGACGACCAGTTCGGTTGAGGCTATCATATCCAGTGAAGACGGCCCGGAAAGGGAAACCTCCACAATCTGGCCTTCCAGTTCGTCGAGCATGCTCCCGGTCGTGCTTATCAGGATCCGGTCCCCGATACGCTTACTGACGTTGCCGAAATGCGAATGTGCCAGCCTTTGGGCGACCATTTTCTTCCCGTATTTGATTAACTCTTCCATGGCTAGGACAATCCTTACGGCCTCAAAAAGTCCATCTGCTGCGCGGCTACAACTTCATCAATCCTAAGTCCTTGAGCTTATGGTCTCCGGGCACACCTTCGTTGGTCCATCCTCTATGCCGGTAGTATTCTGTTAAGGCTTTATCATACTGAATTCGGTCGATATTTTCCACCGAGGCGTTCTCTAGGCCCATCGTTTCGTAAAAGCGGTCGGGCAGAAAATCGTCATCTTTTGTAAATCCTTCCCGGATATTATAGAGTCTTTCCAGGTTCCAGATCCGTTCGCCGATCTTATTAAGATCGTCTGCCGCGAAAGTCCCACCGGTTACGGCAGCCAATATATTGGCATATTCTTCTTGCCCGGCCCCCAAGTAAGCAAACTTACATACTACCAGGGAATCTACAGCAGCAAAAGTGTCCTGGAATATGGCCAGGTAAGAAGGCTTGCCTGTGAAGGTGCGGGGATCAATAGCTTTGGGCTTACGCAGCGCTTCCGGGGCGACCATATAGGCTCCCAGGTGACATGCGCCCCGGTTAGATGTCCCGTAGGCCAGCGCCAGGCCGTAGGCCTTGCGCGGATCATAAGCCGCCAGTTCTAATCCTTTAATAGTCATCGAGGCCTCTTTACGGTTTTGAGACCGGGCATAGCGCAGTGAACCTTCACCCATGGTCGCCCCTGACCCTCTGGCCTCGCCTATGTCCTTGACAAGATCGCAGATCTCAGGCGGTTTAAGTTTCACGCCCCTTATCTCTGCATAACAGGCCAGGGTAGAGGCAACGCTGATAGTGTCCAGGCCGTAGTCATTGCAGATTTGGTTAACTTCGACAACAGATGGCAGGGCGCTGTTTTCGTTATTGGGGCCGAACATACCTATGGTTTCATATTCCGGCAAAGGGATATGGGCCTGCGTCTCCTTTTTACAGGCCACGGGACAGGCAAGGCAGGCCTTACTCTTTGGTTTGTATAATTTTTTCAGGGCCTCTGCCGCTAATACATCGGCCTCTGGGAATGACGATTTTCTGAAATTGGCTACGGGTAGGAGCCCGGCCCAATTAATTACTTCAACAAGACTGGGCGTGCCAAGAAGGGAGAGGTTTTTCAAAACCGGGCTGGCCGCAATGATTTTGTTCAGGTTTTCCTGGCGATTTTTAAACTCTTTTGGCCGGGCTATTTTTACACTCCCGGTACCGTTGATGGCGATAGCTTTAAGCCCTTTCGCGCCCATTACGGCGCCCAGTCCACCTCGACCAAAGGCATGGGATCGGTTGTGCATTATAGAGGCCAGACGGATTTTTTTCTCTCCGGCTATGCCGATACATAGGACTGCTTTGTACCCCTTTAGGTGGTCAAAGACTTGTCCGGTATTTTTCCCCCAGAGTTCCCGCGCATTTTTCAGGGCAGGCCGGTCGCTTTCAATCTCGAGGAGAAGTGGTTCTGGAGAGGCGCCATCTATGATTATTGCGTCATAGCCCGTTTTTTTTACTTGCACGCCAAATGTGCCGCCAACGTTACTATAACAGATGGCACCCGTTAACGGTGACTTGGATACAGCCGTGGCCCGGCCGGAGGCCAGCGCCCCCGTGCCGGTGAGGGGACCGGTAGCAAAAACCAGGAGATTGTCCGGGGATAAAGGTTCGATCTGGCCACGGTCATAGACCCATTTTACGCCCAGACCGCGTCCGCCCAGATAGAGTTTCCTTTCCTGCGAATCGAGGCGTTCCTCATCTATAGTCCTGTGAGTCAGATCGACCCTCAATATTTTACCTGTCCAGCCAAACATAGGTGTACGATAGCTACTATATTGTGCAAGGGAAGTCAAATCCAAAAAGTCCGGATGAGCTTTCAGCATTCAGCTCTCAGCGTTCAGCTTAATATGTTGTTTATCTTAGATTTTTGCTGACGGCTGAATGCTGATCGCTGTAAGCGTGAATCCGGATGAGCATTATTTAAAGAAAATGTGACACAGAAGGGTAAAATTTTTTACAATATATTGTCCTTGACACAGAAGTTATCGAGGCCATACAATTTACGCTAAATTTTCTTAAATATTCTGGTGAGGTATGCTATAAGAGCAGTATATGGGTGACGGTCGTTTCAGATCTTTGTTCGCAATACAGCCTTTTTACATATTTGGATAGTATTTATCCGAAAATCCCCCTGTATCCCCCTTTTCCAAAGGGGGATTTCAATATTTCCCCCCTTTAGCAAAGGGGGGTGTGGGGGGATTTGGCAGTTTCCGGGTGGGAACTAGATAAAGGGATTACGATGCGGAAGCTCTTGCTAATCGATGACGAAGAAGGCGTAAGAAACATTTTAGGGCTTTCTTTAAGGAATGACGGGTATAATGTTTTGTTGTCCGGAGACGGTCGTAAGGGCCTGGAACTGTTGAAAGGCGAGCAGCCGGATATAGTCCTGACCGATATAAGGATGCCCGGTATGGATGGCATTGAAGTTTTAAAGAAAATTAAAGAAATCAGGCCGGAAATAGAGGTTATAGTCATTACCGGCCATGGAGATATGAACCTGGCCATTAAGTCTCTCCAATTGGGTGCCTCTGATTTTATAACCAAGCCGTTGAGTGACGAGGCGCTTTCCATTGCCCTGGTCCGGGCTGAAAACAGGTTGGAGACGAGGGCCAGACTCCGGGAATATACCACTAACATGGAAAATCTGGTCAGGGAAAAGACCGGGGAACTTGAGAAGGCTTGCAAAGGGATGGAGGCTTTCTATAACATCTATCAACATATCAGCGACAAGACCTCTTTAAAAGAGGTTCTCGATTTTATAATGGGCAAGGTAGGCGAGTTCATTAATTATCAGCATGTACAACCCCTGATCTTTAACGGACGGAAGGATGGTTTCGTTGTTATTGAAGGCTATAAGCCGGCAGGTTCTGAAATGGAAACTACCGGGGTAATGGAGATGGTCTCTGTGGTCGAGCCGATAACACTCAAAGAAACCCGGTTTGATAGCCTGTGCGTTAAAGGATTGGATAGTCTGCCCGGGGTGCTCATCCCCATCGTGAAGCATGGCGATGTTATCGGCGGTATCGTGATCTATAGTCATGAGGCCATTTCAGAGAAGGATGTCAGATTCATATATCTTATGGTTTCACAGGCTGCGGGGACGGTCCGCCGGATTATTTTACAGGACGAAAAGTTACGGGACTTGCATAACAAGATCGCAAGGTTTTCGAGATACGGCGAGCTTATCGGCAAGGACCATAAGATGCAGCAGATTTATGACCTAATCGGGGACGTGGCGCCCACTAACGTGACTGTCCTCATTCAGGGAGAAAGCGGCACCGGCAAGGAATTGGTGGCCAGGGCTATTCACATGAACAGCCTGCGCAAAGATAAACCCTTTGTGGCGGTTAACTGTTCTTCTTATCCCCTTACCCTTCTGGAAAGTGAACTTTTTGGCCATGAAAGGGGCGCTTTTACCGGCGCTGTGCGCCGGAGGTTGGGATGTTTCGAGCGTGCCCATGGCGGTACGATTTTTCTGGATGAAATAGGGGAAATCCCGCCGGTTTTTCAGGTCAAACTTTTGCGAGTCCTTGAGACCCAGGAATTTCAGAGGCTAGGGGGCGAGGAGGCCATTAAGGTAGATATAAGGATTGTTGTGGCTACTAATAAGGAGCTGCGGAAGGAGGTAGAGAGGGGTGCATTCAGAGAAGACCTCTATTATCGCCTCAATATCATTCCCATTAGTTTGCCTCCTTTGCGCACCAGAAAGAATGATATTCCCCTCTTGGCGGGGCACTTTCTGGCCAAGTTGAATGCCAGCCAGGGGGAAAAGGTTATGGGTATTACACCGGAGGCCATGCGGATATTGATGGACTATCATTGGCCGGGCAATGTCCGGGAACTGGAAAACACCATCGAACACGCCTTTATATTGACCAAAGGAGAGTTTATCACGGAAGAAAGCCTCCCGGCTTACCTGCGGTTTGGCCTTGATAAGGGGAAAGATGCAAGTTCCTTTGAAGAAAATGAACTGAGATTTCTTACCAGAATGTTGGAGCAATACCAGTGGAATAAATTCCAGGTGGCTAAGAAGTTAAATATCAGCCGTAGCACCCTTTATGCCAAGCTCAAAAAATACCATATAGAATGTTCCCGGGTTAGCGCTGACAAAGGCTAATCTCGTGTCACGAGATCGTAGAGGCCCTTAAAATCAGATCAAGAATGTCTGTTTTCCCGGCTGCGAGGTAGTATATTTTATGTCTTTTTGGGCAAATTTAAAAGATAGATTCATATTAGGAAGTCTAAGGGCTAAGATACTACTGGGCGTAGGTTTAATCCTCCTTACCGTGATGGGCGCTTCTAACTATTATATCGTGATTAACCAGGTTGAGCGTCATACTGAAGAGAATAAGAAAATGGCCCTGGAAATAAGTGACACCGTCATGAAGAGTATAGAGTATCCCATGCTTGATGGCGATATGGATAAGGTACAGGCCATATTAGAGAGGCTGGGCACGCTAGAAGATCTGAAGGTAGTTCATCTCTGTGATGAAAACGGTATCATCAGGTATAATGGAATAGAGCGCGATGATGTCGGGCGAAAGGCCATTTCTACGGTCACCTTTGAAGCCCTGCGCATAGGTAAGTTAGCACAGGGAGTGGAAAGGCATCGTTTTGATCCTGAGGGTCCAAAGATATTACGTTATGCCCGCCCCATTCACAATGAAAAGGCATGCTATAAATGTCATGGGTCTGAAAAACCTCTCCTAGGGGTGTTATCTGTAGGGTTTAGCTGGGAGCCGATTCAGGAGACACTATCCACTGTACGGAACCAGAATATATTTATGGCTATAATTTCCCTAACAGTGGTTGGTTTCTTCCTGACCATGTGGCTCAATAGATTCATTGTCCGGCCTCTTACCGGGTTGACTGGGATAGCTGATGAAATCAGCTGGGGCAGATATGTCCCCGGGAGTGAAAGATTTCCGCGGCGGGCCGTTCACTGCTGGGAACTATTAAATTGCGATAAAAGGGATTGTCCCGCATATGCACGAAACGGCGTGCCCTGTTGGTATGTGCCTGATACGTTGTGTTTTGGCGAGCCGTCCGGGAAGTTTCCTGAAAAGATAGAACAGTGCGCAGAATGTCCTGTTTATAAGCGTTATAAAGGAGATGAAATAGTAACGCTTCAAGACGCCTTTCGACACATGCTCCATAGGTTGAGCGCTTATGAGGAAGAACTTCGGGTATCTGAGGAAAAATACAGGCTTTTGTTTAATGCCAATCCTGCCCCTGTTTTTATTATAGACAGGGATAATTTCCGGATATTGGACGTTAACGAGAGGGCTTTGGTGCATTATGGTTACCCAAGGGAAGAATTATTAGAGATGTCCTTTGACAGTCTGGGCCATAAACCGACAGGAGAGGTGATATCAGGGTTCAAAGAGCTTTCGCCCGGGCAATGCGGATTCTTTACCAAGAAAAGGCACATACATAAAGATGGGCACTTATTTTATGTGAACATTACCGTTTGTCCGGCGAGATATATGGAAAAGGATGCATTGATTGTAGCGACCACGGACATTACAGAAAGCGTGGAAAAGGAGGCCCAGCTCATTCAGGCCGGCAAGATGACCACTATCGGTACCATGGCCTCCGGTATTGCCCATGAACTGAATCAGCCGTTAAACGTACTCAAGATCGGGAGCGATTTCCTTTTGAAAATGATTAAACGAGGTGAAAAGATTGATATCGAAGAGTTGAAGACGGTGGCCGGGGAAATCAGCAGCCATGTGGACCGGGCATCCGGGATTATTAATCACCTGCGGGAGTTTTCCAGGGCATCTACCCCGGTGCGGTCGCTAATAGATATTAATAAACCGATTCAGGACGTGTTCAAGGTATTAGGTCAGCAACTAAGATTGCATCAAGTAGAGATTAAGCTTGACCTGGCCAAGGGCTTGCCTCCAATAATGGCCGACCATAACAGATTGGAGCAGGTTTTCATCAACATGGTGACCAATGCATTGGATGCGATAGACGAGAAGTTTGAAAAGATGGGGCCGGAGACCGGGGCGATGTCTATAACTATAAAGTCATTTCAGGAAGACGGGCAGGTTGTAATTATGGTATCCGATACCGGGATAGGGATCCCCGATGATATTAAAGACAAGATATTTGAGCCGTTTTTTACCACTAAAGAGGTGGGCAGGGGCACGGGACTGGGCATGTCCATTAGTTATGGAATTGTCCGCGATTACGGGGGAACCATAGATGTAAAGAGTGAAATAGGTCTCGGCACAACTTTTGAATTGAGATTCCCCGCTCATAATCAGACATCGGAGAGTTAACGTGTCAACACTGCTGCTGATCGATGACGAAGAAGGCATAAGGAAGGTATTATCCCTTTCATTAAGGAAAGACGGATATCAGGTGCTGACGGCGGAAAATGGCGCTAAGGGTCTGGAAGCGTTCCGTCGGAATCTCCCGCGGATTGTTTTGACCGATATAAAGATGCCCGGTATGGATGGCATTGAGGTCCTGAAAATAATCAAGCAGATCGAACCTGATACGGAAGTGATAGTTATTACAGGACATGGTGAACTGGAATTAGCCATTCAGGCCCTTCAGCTTGGGGCTTCTGATTTTATCACCAAACCGGTTAGCGATGATGCCCTTTCCATTGCCCTGAAAAGGGCCGAACAGAAACTGGAGATGAAACGGAGGCTCAAAGAGTACACACATGACCTGGAAAGTATGGTAAAAGCGGCCACAGAGGAGTTGAGGCGAAGATACGAATTTGAGGATAAGCTTATTCAGGCCTCCATTGATGGCATAGTGGCTACCAACGAAAAGGGCAGTGTACTCATTTTCAACGAGGGGGCCTCAAGAATATTCGGTTATTCCCGCCTGGAGGCCATAAGGAGAATGGATATTGAATATCTTTATCCAAAAGAAATTGCCCGGGAGATCAAAGAAGGATTATCTGGCCGGAAATACGGAGAAGAACATATTTTCAGGTGGAAAGAAATAAATGTTAAGGCTAAAGATGGTCAGGAGATGCCGGTAAGGTTTTCCGGCGCTATACTGTACGAAAAAGAGGAAGTAGTGGGCAGCGTCGGTTTTTTACAGGATCTGAGAGAGATTAAACGGCTGGAGCAGGAATTGATCGAGTCGGAAAGGCTGGCTGCAATAGGCCAGACCGTATCCGGCCTGGCCCATTGCGTTAAGAATATCTTATACGGGCTTAAAGGGGGGGTTTATGTGGTAAACACTGCCTTTAAGAGTAATAACTCCGAACAGCTAAAGACCGGCTGGGATATGGTTAACCGCAACATAGGCAAGGTCTCTGATCTGGTCATGGATTTGCTCAATTATTCTAAAGAACGCGAACCCGACTATCAGAGATGTTTTCTAAACACCATTGCCGGTGAAGTCTGTGACCTTATGGAGTTGGCGGCCCAAGAGGTCGGCGTAAAAATAATTCGTAATTTTGACCAGGCTGTTGGAGAGGTAGCTTTAGATCCCAAAGGAATACACCGCTGTGTGCTTAATTTAGTCTCCAACGCCATCGATGCCTGTCATTTCGACCTTGACAGGAAAAAGGATTGCGTTGTAGAAGTAAAGACAGCCCTTGAGGATAAGGATACAGTGGTGATTGAGGTCTCTGATAATGGCTGTGGTATGGATGAGGAGGTCAAGAACAAGATTTTCACCTCTTTTTTTAGTACCAAGGGTGGCGCAGGCACCGGATTAGGACTGCTTGTGACACAGAAGATAATCAAGGAACACGGTGGAACCATCACTGTAGAATCGGAGCCCGGAAAAGGGTCAACCTTTTCTATTCACCTTCCATTGAGAGAAAATGTTTGCTTTGTGAAGGCCGGGGGATAGAGTTTTTAAAAAAACACAGGAGGATATATTATGGGGAAAAAGGTGCTTGTTGTAGATGATGATGCTGATGTGAGGACATTTGTTACCACTGTTGTTGAGACAAACGGCTATACGCCTATTGTAGCGACAAATGGTGAAGAGGCGATGGCCAAGGTAAGGGGAGATAAACCGGATTTGATCGTTCTGGATGTCCTAATGCCGCGGGAGAGCGGGATCAGGATGTATCGTGAATTGAAAACAGACGATGCCTTAAAGACCATCCCGGTAGTTATCTTATCCGGGATCGCCAAGCGGACCTTCCTCCGCTCTCAGGCCGCGCTGACAGAGTTCGGCGGACAGGCCGTGCCTGAGCCGGCGGCCTATCTGGAGAAGCCGGCGGAGCCGGAAGAACTGGCGGGGACAATAAAAAAGATATTAGGCTAGAAAGTAATTGTCTTTTAGAGGGGCCCGGACACTCAACCACAGAGTATCCGGGCCCTTTTCTGTTGTTATGGAACAAGGAGGGTGGGCAAATCCAATTTTTCTGCTGCTTCGTGTGAGACGCTGCCTAACCACCTTGCTCTCCAGGCGCCTTTTCCGGTTGTCCCGGTGACGATCATAGTGGCGTCAAGCTCACGAGCCGCAGTTTCTATTTGGTCCACAACGTTTCCTACGTAAAGGTGGGTATCGGCCTCAATCTTGGCTCCTTCAAGGGTCAGGCGAACCTCTTCCAGCCGTTTTTTGCTTTCCTTTTCTATCTTTTGCAGTTCTGTCTTAGAGCGCCCTTCCATATCTTTTTCGGTCAGGATATGTATAATCTCTGCTTTCTTTATGATGTTTTTGAGCCCCAGGAGGTATTCTATCGCCCTGCCACAGGGGGCAGACCAATCCGTGGCCAGAAGGGGTTTCTCAAAGGGGGCCTTGTTGATCTTGCCGTCTTTAGTCATGTATTTATGTACCAGGACAGGGACAGTGGTCCTCCGGAGAAGCTCCAGGGTCTGGGAATCTATATAGAGACCCTTCATTTTGGCCTTTTTGTGGCGACCGGTGACAACCAGATCTACTTTTTCGACCTCTGCCGTGGACAAGATCTTGGGTACCGGGTCACCCACTACGACGTAGGCGCCACATTCCATACCCATTTCAAACAGGCTTTCCGCCCAATTGATAAACCGGACATTGGCCATTTCTTTGAGTTTTATTTCTTCACTCTTAAGATAGCCGGTTCCCCGGCGCATGGCCACCTTCTCTCTCTCTATTACATGTAAAAATACTACGTGATTAAGACCCACCTTGCGAAGATCCATCAGCGACTGAAGGGCATCAAACCACAATTCCTCGAAGTCGGTTACGAAGAGTAACTTCTTGATCTGCATATTCGCATATCCTCCCCTGTAAAGATGAAAAACGTTCCGTATTTTGGCCCACAAACAAGCCGCTTGTCAAGATTTATGTTTATATTTTCTGAAAATATTTTCGTGCATTGCGTAACTCGATGGTTCGCACCTTGACTTATTGCGGGTATGGTTTTGGTATTGAATTGGTATTGAAATAGATATCTTGAATAGGATACATGCTGTACAGTAAAAACACAGATTGCTGTACGATATTTATACAGTATTTTAGTATTTAAAATACAGTAGTTATCTAAGGATGGAAAGCATTAGTGTACAATTTTAGTACACTAATGCTTGAAGTTTTTATTAGTTCTCAACATCACAATTAACAGGTTTTTGTTAAGAATAACAGCAGGATGAAATAATGAGCCGAGTTGTATCCTGGGTTAGGCACAGAATTTGCTGAGTTTAATAACACAATTAGGTCTAAGTTATTTATATCGGCAGATAAGGGGCCAAACTTAAATATTTACTTTGGCCGGTGCGGGATACAACTGGATGATATGGCGCTTAGGGTTATGTTATAAACCGGAATTCGGAGGATTAATGTGGCGTTAGAAAGATTGCTTTATGCAACAAACCTTGGCGAGCCCAAGAGTAGTTTACTGGAGTCGCTGCTGGAGACCACAAAGGTGGGGTTGCGAGAGGTGGTGTTCCTCCATGCCGGAGGGAAAATTATGGCCGAACGCTATTCCCAGGAGTGGCAAACGCGGTTGTCCGGCTCGGGGGCTAAGGTTTGGGCCCATGGGGAAGAAGGGAATCTTGTTGCTTCCATCTTAAGAGTGGCCGCCGGTAATAGTTTTTCGCTTGTGGCGGCAGAGGTTAGCAGTGATGGCACAAGAGCGGTTTCCAGGCGTGACAGCAGGCGCCTCGTTAAGGGATTGACCGTACCCGTTTTGATGGCCAGGCGAGTGAGGGAACCGGCGCGGCCTCCGGCTGCGGGAGTCTTTGATCACCTGGTTTTTGCCACTGACTGGTCGCCGGCCTCAGAGCGGGCGGCCTCTTTTATCCAGGGACTTAACGGCCTGGCAAAGGAAATGGATATCGTGAATGTTATTCAAAAGAAGCTGACCGTGGGTGAGATGCGGGGGCTTAAGAAAAAGCTCCAGGACACACGCCGGATGTTTTCTTCTCAGGGGATAGACGCGGAATTTCATATCTACGCCGGCCGGACGGCTGAGGAGATTATGCTGGCGGCACGGGATTATCATGCCACGCTGATCGTCATGGGAAACAGCCGGAAGGCCGCTGTACGGAAGATATTCCCGGGCCGGACGGTATATAAGGTAGCGGAGGAAACGACGGTACCGGCATTATTTATTCCTTAGATTTAACCACAGACAGAGCATAGCGCTATATTCTCCGTGATTAGATTTTTGACAATACGTCAGGACAAACAAAGGAGTAAAAGGCATGGAAGTGACGGTCTTAATACAGGCTACAGACGAGGCCTTTAAGATCATAGAAGAGGCCAGAAATCGTGCCTTGGATGTACTCAATACCTCAGTTAGATTTACGGCCGAGGCCAAGGTCCTCGAGGAGAAGAAGGTACAGGACATCTTTAAGGGAGCGGAGCGGACTAAATCCGAGGTCCTGAGCTTTCTGGCCACCTTTGCATTGTTGTTCTTTCCCTTCTGGATGCCGCTTTCCGGGTTCTTTGATGTCTTCCATCTCAGCATCGGGGTGGGTTGCTGTGCCCTGGTGGCCTATATATCCCACGACCTCCTCTTTGTTAATGTCCGGGTGGGGGATATGCGCACGATAGTAAAGAGGTTTTTTGCTTATATCCCGTGGCTGATATACCAGATCTATCTGGCCAGCGTCCACGTAATCAGGATTGTTTTGAAACCCAAGATGCCTATAAATCCCCATATAATAAAGTTTAAGACGAAATTGCAAACCGATATCTCGATGGTGACCTTTGCTAACTCCATAACCCTTACCCCGGGTACTATCAGCGTAGATATAAAGGAAGGCGAGTACTACGTGCATGCCATCGACGAAGAGGTGGCCTATGACCTCCTCTACGGCGGCGAGATGGAGGACAGGGTGGCCCATGTCTTCATGGAGGCAGAGCATGTCTATGTACAGGATGTATTGGATGTGGCCCGTATATACGGTGCCTTGAAATAATGTGGAACGATATGTGTCAGGCGGGAGGCGTTAAATAATGATAATAACCTACGAGGATATAATTATAAAGACCCTTACCCGGGTGCTGGCGCCGTTTTTACAGCTCTATGCCCTTTATGTCATTGCCCATGGGCACTACAGCCCCGGGGGTGGATTCCAGGGGGGCGTTATACTTGCGGCCAGTTTTATCCTGATGGTCATTTCTTTCGGGCTGGATATGGCCAGGAGGCGGTTGTCTGAAAAGGTAGATATCATATTCCTCTGTCTCGGACTTTTAATTTATTCAGGGACCGGGGCCTTATGCCTGGCCTTGGGTGGAAATTTTCTGGATTATAGAGAGCTGGCAAAGTTATTGCCGGTAACCATAGCTAAGGCCAGGGCTTTGGGTATCCTTTTTGTGGAGATAGGCGTTGGCTTTGGCGTCATGGCTGTTATGACCTCTTTGGTCTATGATATTTCCAGCGGGGGGTTACCGCCTGAGCGCAGGTAAACATTAACCGGAAAGGTCCATGGACGAGACAATTGGATATTAAGGATATACAAAGACAATCTATAAAAATGCAGCAAGTCTATAACATGATCTTAAATCTTGCTCCAACGGATGTTACTGTGCTGATCCAGGGAGAGGACGGGACGGAGAAGGAATGGGTGGCTGAGTCCATCCATGCCCATAGTTCCCGGAGAGACAAGGCATTCGTGGTTATTAATTGTGCTGCTTATCCCCGGTCTTTATTGGAGAACGAGCTTTTCGGGTATGCCAGGGGCGGCAATAAAAAGGCCAGATATCACAAAAGGGGGCACCTTGAAAGAGCCGATGGCGGCACAGTCTTCTTAAACGATATTGACGAGGTACTCCCCTTATCTCAGGTCAGACTTCTGAAATTTTTGGAAGCGATGGAATTCGAAAGGCCCGGCGGCGGGGGAAAGATTAGGGTAAACGTACGCATGATAACGGCCGCGGATAAGGATCTGAAAGAGGAAGTGGAGAAGGGGACATTTAATGAAGAACTGTACTACCGCCTCAGCATTATAAATATATATATCCCGCCCCTGAGACAGAGAAAAGAAGACATACCTTTCTGGGTTGAATATTTTATGGAGCGGTTATCCGGTGAGGGTAAAGGTGTCATCAAAAAGATTACCCCCAAGGCCATGCAGTTTTTGATGGATTATTCCTGGCCCGGCAATGTCAAGGAATTGGAGAACACTATCCAGTATGCTTATCTCACGACGCGAGATGAGCTTATTGACCAGGATGACCTTATTCCCCGGCTGCGCAATGAGGTGGCCAGGGAAGAGAAGGAGGGGGTAATCTCATTCGAGGATAACGAGAAAAGATTTCTGCTGAAGATGTTGAGGGAAGAAAACTGGAACAAGCTCCAGGTGGCCAAAAAACTCAAAATCAGCCGAAGTACCCTTTATGCCAAGCTAAAGAAATACAATCTGGTAAGCAAACCCTCGTCAGTAGCAGAGGGTGTGAGGGTAAATACAAAAACGTAATGTTCTACGGGGTGTCACTATGATCGATATGCAGCGATTCTTTATAGGCGTGAGTATTGCATTATTATTTCTGGTATTTCTTTGCCTCTACAGGGCTGTCTGGGGACCGTTTATTACCAACCGGATAATAGGCGTAGGCGCTATCGGGACCAAGACGCTGATTGTTTTGCTCCTTATGGGTTTCATATACGACCGGCTGGATATGTTTGTGGATATCAGCATAGTTTACGCCCTCTTGAACTTTATCGGCACCCTGGCTGCGGCCAAGTATTTCGAGATGAAGGGAGAGGTTTAATTAATGGATACCATGACCATAGGATCGATACTGACCGCGATTTTTCTCCTCCTCGGTCTGCTTTTCTTCACCGGCGGAACCATCGGGCTATTACGCCTCCCTGACTTTTTCTGTCGTATGCATGCCACGGGAAAGAGCGATACCCTGGCGGTTCTTCTGTCTCTGTTTGGCCTGGCGATTTACAATGCATTTGATGGCAACTTTGCGCTACCCTACATTCTGGTAAGCATAAAGATTATTTTTATCGCTATCTTCTGGTTTCTGGCCGGTCCGACCGGAACACATGCCATATCCCGGGCGGCCTTCCGGTGCGGCGTAAAACCCTGGACTCTGGAGCATCAGTTTAAGGAGGTGGAGAAGGAATGATACTTCCACTGGATCTCATACTGCTTCTCTTTGTGGTAATAACCGGTATTGCGGCCCTACAGATAAAAGATCTCTTGGGCGCTACGATTATCCTTGGATCCTTCAGCTTCTTCATGTGCCTGATCTATACCGAGATGGGTGCGGTGGATGTGGCTTTTACCGAGGCCTGCGTGGGGGCCGGGGTCGGCACCGTCCTGTTTATCGCCGCAGTCCATAAGACAAAAAGGAGGTCGAAAGATTGAAAGCGTTTGCTTTGCTTACGGTAATCATAACCGGTGTCATGCTCGTCTATGGCGCAGAGGACTTCCCCATGTGGGGTGATCCAAATCAGCCGGGCAGCGTTCATGTTTCGCCTCGTTATACTCAAGGTACGTATATAGAGACGGGCACCCCCAATATAGTCACTTCCGTAGTGGCCGATTATAGGGGCTATGACACCATGGGGGAGACTACGGTTATCTTTACGGCAGGGATGGCCTGTATCCTGATGTTACGGAAGAAAAAGAGGGGCGAGGGAGAAAACAATGTTTGAGTACATCATCAGTAAATATAACTACTGGGTTTATATCTTTCTGATGATGCTTGGTCTTTACGGCATGATCGGTAAGAGAAATCTGGTAAAAAAGCTCATCGGTATGAACATCTTTCAGGTGGCCATAATACTCTTCTATATTTCCATCGGGTCTAAGGTTGGGGCCTCTATACCTATACTCACGGCGGAAGACCTTCATGGAATGGCGGATCCGGTAAAGTATATGAATCCCCTGCCGCATGTCCTGATGCTTACGGCTATCGTGGTGGGTATCGCCACTACGGGGGTGGCCCTGGCCATAATAATCATGATTTACAACCGGTATAAGACCCTGGCTGAGGACGAGATATTAGAAATTCGCAAAAAATCTGGAGTCTAAGATGAGTTACGAACATTGTCCTGTCCTAATTGTGATTGTTCCTTTGATGACCGCTTTTTTAGTGGCGCTACTTGGCTGGTTTAAGAAGAAAGCGTGTTATCCTTTAACCTTGGCTGCCTTGTTTGTATCCTTTATCTGCTCTCTTGGAATTCTAGATACTATCATATCCAAGGGAACTATTCACTACCACCTTGGCGGATGGGAACCACCGTGGGGCATCGAGTACGTGGTTGATTATCTTAACGGTTTTATGCTGGTAATGCTGACTTTCATTGCCCTGGTGGTAGCTATTTACTCAAAAAGGAGTGTTGAGCAGGAAATTCCTGAAAAGACAGTCCCATATTATAGTATCTTCCTGCTCATGGTGACTGGCCTTATCGGCATCACGGTCACCGGAGACCTCTTTAACGTGTTTGTGTTTCTGGAGATTGCCTCCCTCGCCGCCTATGCCCTCATAGCGGTTGGTGAAGACGGGGCGCCTATGGCGGCATTCAACTATGTAATCATGGGCACCATAGGGGCCTGTTTTTACTATCTGGGGATCGGCTACGTGTACATTGTGACCGGTTCGTTGAACATGGCCGATTTGTCCCAGCTATTACCCGCCCTATATCATAACAAGGCGGTGCTGGTCGGCTTTGCCTTGTTTACGGTGGGAATCGCCGTCAAAATGGGGCTCTTTCCGTTGCATGTCTGGCTTCCGGACTCATATACCTATGCGCCCTCTGTCACCAGCGCGGTTATCGCCCCCATGTTCACCAAGGTCATGGCCTATCTCATGGTCCGGATTTTCTTTACGTTGTTTAAACCGCATTTTTCCATAGACCTGATCCCAATAACTCAAATCCTGACCTGGGTGGCGGTCGCCGGCATTATCGCCGGTTCGATCCTGGCCATCGCCCAGACCGATTTGAAAAGGATGCTGGCCTATTCTTCCATAGCGAACATCGGGTATATCGTGCTGGGCATCGGGCTGGCCAACCGTATGGGGCTTACCGGCAGCTTACTGCACATTTTGAACCATGCCTTTATGAAGGGGACCCTGTTCCTGGTGGCCGGTGGAATAATGTACAAAATGGGTATGAGGGATATTACGCAGTTCCGGGGGTTGCATAAAAAGATGCCCCTTACCATGGGCGCCTTTACCATTGCCGCCCTCTCCATGATCGGCATACCGCCTACCGGCGGGTTCTTCAGCAAATTTTACCTGATCCTGGGCGCAATCGATGCCGAACAGTGGGCCTTTATAGTGGTTCTGTTGGCCAGCAGTCTGCTCAATGCCGTTTACTTCTTCCGGATTATAGAAAATGCCTATCTCGAGCCCCCGGTGACCGCCTATGCCACCGATGGCGGGACACACGAGGAGATAAAGCGGGATGAGCTTCCCCTAAGCATGCTTATCCCCACCCTTATTATGGCGGCTGGAGTAGTCTTGTTAGGTATCTTTAATGAACGCATTATCGCCTTTATCATTCGCTTTGCGGTTCCGGCAAGCTTTTAACCGGGAGGAGACAGGATGGAAATCGTATATTCAATAAAGCCGCTACTTGCTGTTCTGGTATCACTCATCGCTGCCCCATTGATTCTTCTTACCGGCGAAAGGCAAAAGAATCTCCGGGAATTTTGGACGATTCTGGCGGCAGTCATTAAATTTTCTATTGTAGTTTCGATGGTTCCATTAGTGTTGGACGGGAAGATTATAGAATATACCATCCTTCCCATAGCCCCCGGCCTCCTTTTGCAATTAAGGGTGGAGCCTTTCGGTATGGTCTTTGCTCTCCTGTCTTCCACCCTCTGGATCGCTACCTCTTTTTACTCCATAGGCTACATGAGGGGATTGAAGGAGCATGCCCAGACACGTTATTTTTTTGCCTTTGCCATGTGTCTGTCCTCGGCCATCGGTATCGCCTTTTCCGCCAATCTCTTAACCCTGTTTGTTTTCTATGAGATCCTGACCATATCTACCTGGCCATTGGTTATTCATAAAGAGACCAAAGAGGCGATTGTAGGTGGCCGAAAATACCTGCTTTATACACTGGTCGCCGGTACTCTTATACTTTTCTCGGCGGCGATGATCTACCATCTTACCGGCACTCTTAACTTTACACCGGGCGGCTTTGTGGCCGGTCATGGGACCCCGGCCATGCTGACCTTGCTCCTGATAACCCTTATACTTGGTTTTGGTGTCAAGGCCGGCATTATGCCCATGCACGAATGGTTGCCGACAGCCATGATCGCCCCCACGCCGGTCAGCGCCCTCCTCCATGCCGTGGCCGTGGTGAAGGCCGGCGTCTTTGGATGTCTCAGGGTTATCCTCTATGTCTTTGGTCCGAAAGTTCTCACTGATCTGCAATTGTGGCTGCCCCTGGCCTATTTCGTTTCCTTCACCATACTTGCCGCCGGATTGTTGGCCTTAGGGCAGGATCATCTCAAACGGCGGCTGGCATTTTCCACGGTAAACTGCCTTTCTATTATGGTCTTGGGAGCTGCTTTATTATCGAAGAGCAGTATTACCGGTGGAATACTGCATATGGCTTTCCATGGTTTTATGAAAATCACCCTCTTTTTCTGTGCCGGGGCCATATATGTCAAGACCCACAAGGAGTATATCAGTCAACTGGACGGCCTGGGCAGGCAGATGCCGCTTACCTTCGGCGCCTTTGCTATAGGAGCTATGGGCCTCGCAGGGGTTCCGCCGGTAAATGGCTTCATAAGCAAATGGTTCCTGTGCCTGGGCGCCTTGGAGGCTAAAGAGATTGTCTTTCTGGTAGTACTGCTGACGAGCGCCCTGCTGGACGTGGCCTTTTTCTTCCCCATTATTTATAAGGCCTTCTTTAAGAAGCCCCTGGATGATGTCAAGCCGCATTTTGATGAAGCCCCGATGTTTATGGTCGTACCGCTTGTGGCTACTGCCGTTATATCTGTCGTTTTGGGGATCGCACCGGATGCCGGTGTGCACTTTTTCAGAATAGCCAAGCTGGCTGTAAGCAGCATACTAGGATTAGGAGCAGGTTGATTATGGAAGCGAATCTAAAGAAATTATTTTTGGTTCTGGTCGTAGCCTGTATCCCGTTCGGTCTGTTTATCGGGCATGACCATGTACATTACTTTTGGCATCAGATACCCTCATTTGAGGCCATATTCGGGTTTCTGGGGGCCATAGTGCTGCTCGGCGCGGCCCTGCTCTTAGGGGCCATAGCCCGCAAGAAGGAGGATTTTTATGACTAATCCGGTCCCTCCCTTCATAATATTCATTCTGGGAGCCATGCTGGTGCCTATCCTCAGGGGAAGGCTGAGACAGATTTTTTTGCTTTTGCTCCCGGTAATAGGCCTGATCGACATCATAAATCTGCCGGCCGGAACGAGCTGGGTATATGACTTTTTGGGCTATGAACTGATATTCGCCCGGGTCGACAAATTAAGCCTGGTCGTCGGCTATATCTTTGTCATTATAGGATTCTTAGGCATCATCTATTCCCTGCATGTGGAGGAGGCGGGACAGCATGTGGCCGCCCTTATGTACGTAGGGAGTTCTCTTGGTGTGGTCTTTGCGGGCGATTATTTTACCCTCTTCATATTTTGGGAGATTATGGCCGCCGCCTCTGTCTTTCTGGTTTGGTACCGCAAGGAGAAAGAGGCCCTTGATGCCGGCTTCAGGTATGTCCTGATGCACCTGTTCGGCGGCGCTTTGCTTTTGGCCGGCATTATCATGCATACCGCCTGGACCGGGTCCATAGCCATACGCACCCCGCTACATGAGCTGCCGTTCTGGCTTATAATGTTCGGCTTCGGCCTGAACACTGCCTTCATTCCGTTGCATACCTGGCTCCCGGATGCCTATCCCCAGGGGACTATTACCGGCAGCGTCTTCATGTGCGTTTATACCACAAAAACCGGTGTCTATGTCCTGGCCAGATGTTTCCCGAACATAGATTTTGTGGCCTATATGGGCGGGGCCATGGCCGTCTATGGGGTTGTCTTCGCCCTGGCCCAGAATGATGCCCGTCGGCTTCTCTCCTACCACATCATGAGCCAGGTGGGCTACATGGTGGCCGGGGTTGGAGTGGGCGGAGCCTTAGGAGTGGATGGGGGCATAGCCCACGTGGTTAATCACATCCTCTATAAGGGGCTGTTGTTCATGTGCATGGGTTCGGTGATCTACATGACCGGCAAAAGGAAACTGACCGAGATGGGGGGACTGGCCAGGTATATGCCCGTTACCTGTATAGCCTGTATCATAGCCTCTCTCTCCATCTCCGGCGGCCCCGGCTTCAATGGGTTTGTGAGCAAAGGCATGGTCATCGCCTCCGCATCAGCGGATCATAAGCCCATCCTGGAGTTGATGCTGACTCTGGCCTCGGTGGGCACTTTTCTTTCCTTTGTCAAGCTCTGCTACTTTGCGTTCTTTGCCAAAAACGAGGAGATCACCGCCAAGGAGGCGCCTTTGAACATGCAGGTGGCGATGGTTGCCACTGCTTTTCTCTGCGTATTCCTGGGCGTTTATCCGCAGCCGCTCCTGGAGTTATTGCCTTATCCGGTTCCGGTTGACTATCACACCTTTACTCCCGGCCATATTCTGGCGACGATTCAGATCTTCCTGCTCTCCGGTCTGGTCTTTATGGTGGCCAGGAACTATTTCGCGCCGCATAAGGGGATTGTCCTCGACGTTGACCTCTTCTACAGAATGGGTGGGCGGATTATCCTGTGGTTCTGCGAGAAGCCGCTCAATGCATTGCGGTCAGGGGTGCAGAGTTTTCTCACCAATGAGGTTGAGGGAACTGCGGTTCTCAGCCGGAATCCTTACAGGGCAGGCAGACTCATTAAATCCTATTTCCGCGGCGACCCAAAAGACAAATACGAGGCTGTCCGGAACGAGCCATATAACGTGAATTCGTACCGGATACCCATCGGCGTATCGGCCGGTGTGGCCACCATATTCCTGTTTTTGCTTACCCTGATCTATTTTGCCGTCGGGGGATGAAATCGGCCTTTTTGAAGGGGCAGGGGATCATTCCATTTCCATCCGGGAGGCCAGGCTTTCCGGATGGAAATTATTTCATCTTGTCGATCAGTTTCTCATAATAAATCTGGTTTTCTTCAAAATTCACAGGCCGCTTCTGCATGACGTTGAGCTTCATGACCAGGAAATTCAGTTTCTTCATCTGCCGGTATTTTTCCCTTTCATCGGTGAGCCCGGATAACAGGTCCTGGGCAGCCCGGATATCCTTTTTCAACTGCAGTTCCGGTGGGATACAATCGGCATTTTTTAAAATTTTATAGACCAGGCGCAGATCTTCAGGGACATGGCTGTCGTCTTCGAAGACCAGGGGTTTCCCCTTGCCGGGCAGATTGTCAAACTCGCCCTTTTCAATGGCTTCCCTGATTATATTTTCTATAATACGCTGGGGGTAGATCATAAGGGCAACCTTTATACTAAAAATAGCAGCGAATTTCGGCAGCCGCAACATTTAAATTATCCCTTAAAAAACCAGCCTTGTTTTTTGTTTTATCGATTCTATCCATCTCATATTTAAATACATTTTAGCTTATTGTGTTATTTGGCAAATTTTTATATGATGCTTGACATATTCGGCTTGGACGAAAAAAGTAGAGTCGATATTATATAAGTTGGGCATCAGCGTTTATGAATGCTAAGAAGGGGATTTCTCTTATGATGATTTTTTGCAGAGTTATATCACTTGCCGTAATGGTAATCCTCATGCTTTCCGGCTTTTGTTATTCAGCTTCCAATGAAGTAAAATTCACGGGTAAGTTTATTGGTCTCATAGGTGTATGGGAGGATGCATCGGAATCGGGGAAATACTATGTATCGATAATTGCTTCTCGATGTGAGGAGGGGGCTCAACTTTTTGTCGAGGCTGATATCTCAGATGACTGGAAGACATACAAATTAAAATCCATTTCAAATATTGACGACAAGAACGTTGCTTTACTTCCTATCATTGTTGATGGAAAAATTAAAAGTGATGTTGGCCTTCGCCCCGGTCTAAGACCGGAAGATGCCGGGACCTCCTTCTACTACCTCAATGATAAATTCAGAATTGCGGGCAAAACGCTGACGTTGGATCACTTCACAAAGGACAAAGCAATTTGGAAGTCTGATGATGGTAAATTCTATACAATAGATGTTTGCCGCGATGGCAAGCAAGCAACCTATTCTCTTACAAAAATTGAAAGGAAAAAATGATCGCCCAACCATGCTCTTTCAGCGGAACGCAAAAAACTGCGCCCGCCGAAGAGCGTCGTGCGTACCGGGCATGGCACAGGGCTATCGGGGTGAAGTAGCAGGGGGTCGTGAGGTCCCTCCCTATCCCGATTAGTACCGAAAAGGAGGAATACTATGAAGTCAGTAGATCAACTAGCAAAGAAAGCAATAGGGCTTAGGCCGACAGAACGAATTCGGTTAGTCGAGGCCATTTTATACAGCCTTGACAAGCCGGATCCGGAAATCGAAAAGAGCTGGATAGCTGAATCGGAGGCTCGATATAAGGCTTATAAACGAGGAGAGCTTGAGGCAATTGATTGGGAAGAAATCAAAAAGAGGTATGACCGTTGAAGATTCGGCTGATATCCCCCGCTAATCTTGAATTGGATGAGGCCGTGCGGTACTACGACCACCAATTACCTGGGCTGGGTTTTCGTTTTTTCCAGGAAACATCGGCAGCTATCGAGCGTATTAGACTTATGCCAGAAGCATGGACGAAAGTAGGCCAGCGAACACGACGTTGCATATTAAAAGGTTTCCCCTATGCTCTTCTTTGCGTGATAGAAAAAGAGGAAATTTTAATCACGGCGGTGGCGCATCTTCACAGAGAACCGGAACACTACAAAGATAGAATCATGTAAATCTGTTAACAAACGGTGCCACCGGATCGCAGATAAATCCGGTTTCCATCGGCGCTTTTAGCAGTCAAAACTTTCATTCCGCCATTAAGTATGTTGTCAACAAATAGAATTGTCCTGTTTTGTAGCAAATAAACTGTCCGCTTTTGATTAGCACGTTGGGGATGGGCGAAGGGCGTATCCCGAAGCCGATTCCCAACGTACCGCCTTCGTGGCGGACCTACACGACGGCCCTGACCTTAGATAATTTTCTATAATACGCTGAGGGTAGATCATAAGGACAACCCTTATACTAAAAATAGCAGCAAATTTCGGTAGCCGCAACAGTTAAATTATACTCCCTCTTCAGGGATGTTGGAGATCAATCCAACGGACTCTTCACTCCCAGTTTGTTTTTTGTAGCCACATGGGTATAGATCATCGTGGTCTGGACACTGGTGTGACCGAGGAGTTCCTGTATGGTTCTTATGTCGTATCCCTTTTCCAGCAGGTGAGTGGCAAAGCTATGCCGTAAGGTATGAACGGTTACTCTTTTGGTGAGTCCTGCCTCTATTGCTGCCTGTTTGATTTGTTTTTGAAGATTGTTGGGATGGATATGATGCCTTCGGATTTGTCTCGTTCTGGGATCAACGGATAACCACTTGGACGGGAATACCCATTGCCAACTCCATTCCTTGCCGGCATTCGGATATTTCCGCTCCAAGGCTCCCGGTAATTCAACGCCTGCAACATTGTCTCTCCGGTCTTTTTCGAATAGGTTTCTGACTTTCTCTAAGTGTTTGCGAAGATCATTTTTGAGGCTCTCGGGCAGTACAGTCTCACGATCTTTATCACCCTTTCCAGCCCTGACCGTTAAACAGCCCCTTTCAAAGTCAATATCTTTGATTCTCAATTTGAGACATTCCCGAAGACGAAGACCACAGCCATATAGAAGCCGCGACATCAAAAGGCCGGTCCCATTGAGATGGTCAAACAGGCGGAATATCTCTTGCTTGGTCAGGACTACTGGCAGTCTGCGTTTCTTGGAAGCTCTGATTGCTCCAGTGATGTCGTCAATATTCTTGTCAAGCACATAACGAAATAGGAAGAGTATGGCATTGAATGCCTGGTTCTGAGTAGAAGAAGATACATTCCGCTCAACCGCAAGATAAGACAAAAAATCTTTAACATGGGAACTGTCAAGCGCATAAGGAGACTGACCGTTCAAGAACCGGTAAAAAGACCGCAACCAGCCCATATAGGTTTTTTCAGTGTTCAAAGACCTGTGTTTTAAACGGAGCATTCGGATCATATCCTGCGCTACCGCCTTCCACTGGGTATTGGTGCCGAGGTCTGCTTTATTTTGGCATTTGCGCTGGTTGTAATAGAGATAAAGCTGGATCGCTTCATTTGCCTGATCGACCTGCCAATCTTCACGGCTTTTTGTTAAGTGCTTAAGAAAACTGGCAATTTCTTCAGATGAAACATCATCTCCCGGATTCTTACCACAAAAGGCATAAAACTGAGTAATCCACGAGATATAATAAACGAGCTTTGTCTCAGGGACTATATTCTTAGACAGTAGATAAGTCTTGAAATCTTCCACTGGGTCTCCAGATAGTAAACCGGCGTACTTATCCACATTCTACATAATATTTATATGGGAAACAAAAAGTAGATTTTGGGCACTCTTTTTCAAAAAATAGATGATTAAAAAGTGCGTACCAACTCTTATCTTGTCGGTCTTATCTGCCTAGTATTTAATTAAAATTGGGTCATGACTAGAACAGCACCTTAAAAAGTGTGCTAACATCTGGTTATGACGTTAAAAAATAGGTACGCAAATCGTTCAAAAATTTCAGAGGCTAAAATCCGTCAAATCGTGAACCTTTTTTCACT
>JBFMFO010000004.1:0-137318 GCA_040754095.1 Thermodesulfobacteriota bacterium
TGAGCAAAAAGACTTTTCATTTGCATTTAAAAGAATGTGAGTTTAGGTTTAATCACAGAGGCGAGGATCTGAATAAATTGATACTCAAAATCCTCAGAAAATTTCTTCTGTTCTAGTCATGACCCTTAAAATTTTATGTTATTGTGTTTTGTGGCAAATTTTTATAGGATACTCGTAATGTTCATCTGCAGGTGAGAAAAGTAGAATCTATGTAATCTATAATGTTCTGCTATTGAGGACGACACATGATAAGACCTGACCGCATATTCTCGGACCGCATCACAGACGTTCCTCGCTCCTTCATCCGCGAGATTCTGAAGGTTGCCCTAGACCCGAGTGTGATCTCATTTGCGGGAGGGTTGCCGAACAGGGAGTTGTTTCCGGTTGAGGCGCTCAAAGAAGCAACGTGCAAGGTGTTCGAGAATCAAGGCAGGGATGTCTTGCAGTATGCAGGCTCGGAAGGACATGCCGGACTCAGGGAGTACATATCAACGCGCTATCGAGAGAAGGCGAAGCTGAAGATACCGGTCGACAATATCCTCATCACCAATGGTTCCCAGCAGGGCTTGGATCTTCTCGGCAAGACGCTCCTAAACGACGGCGACGCAGTGGTGATCGAAGAGCCCGGTTATCTGGGAGCCATTCAAGCCTTTTCGCTCTACCGCCCCAGGTTCCTGCCTGTTCCGGTTTCCAGGGAGGGCATGAACCCT
Organism: Thermodesulfobacteriota bacterium; assembly: GCA_040754095.1. Lineage (GTDB taxonomy): Bacteria > Desulfobacterota > QYQD01 > QYQD01 > QYQD01 > QYQD01. The sequence goes on from JBFMFO010000004.1 coordinate 711, forward strand.
GGCGCATTGCGTACGGTTTTATCCCGCAATCGCCCGAAACTGATATACGCCGTGCCGAACTTTCAGAACCCATCGGGAATCTCATATTCCGAGCAGAACAGACAGGACTTGGCGAGGGTAATTGAGGGAACCGACACATTACTGATCGAGGACGACCCGTACGGTGAATTGAGATTCTCAGGACGTGCGAAATCGTCCTTCAAGGAACTCCTGCCCGACAACACGGTCTTGCTGGGATCGTTCTCCAAGAGTCTTGTGCCCGGCTTGCGGCTTGGATGGATCGTCGCACCATCCGCATTGATGCACAAACTGATCACGGCAAAGCAAGCGACGGACCTCCACACGAGTCATTTCACTCAGAGTATCGTGTACCAGTACCTGCGTGACAACGACGCAGACGAACACATCGGCATGATTCGGGACGTCTATGGCCGGCAGTGTCGAGCCATGCAGGATAGCATGCAACGGAACTTCCCTTCCCAGGTCACCTACACGGGGCCGGAAGGAGGCATGTTCATCTGGGCTGAACTGCCGGGGGGAATGGCCGCGGTGGACTTGTTCGAGCTGGCGGTCCAGGACAAGGTCGTCTTCGTGCCGGGCGATCCCTTCTACGTTCGCGGCAGTAGACACAACACGCTGCGCCTCAATTTCTCGTGCACCGATGCGGACACGATTGATGTCGGGATCGGGAGACTTGGCAAAGCGATCCGGAAACTCATGGAAAGAGCAGCAGAACCAAGCGTTCCAGGCGACGCTTGACAGCGCGCCTGAACGCTGACGTTCGGCCGAGAAGTGATAAATTATGAACAGACGAAAATTGCTACAAAAAATTATCACTGGTTCGAAAAATATAAGATTTACAGAGATGGTAAATCTTGCTGAAGGATTTGGATTTGCGTTGTCGCGAACCGACGGTAGCCATCACATTTTCGTCCGCCCGGATATTCCTGAACTCGTGAATCTTCAAAACGTCAAAGGGCAAGCAAAACCATATCAAATGCGCCAGTTCTTGAAACTGGTTGAGAAATACAATCTCAAACTGGAGGATGAATGATGCGCGACTATCATATTAACATTTTCTATTCGGAAGAAGATGATGGGTACATTGCCGATATACCTGATCTCGATGCTTGTTCTGCGTTCGGAGATACACCTGATGCAGCCTTGCAGGAGGTTCAGAAGGCGAAAGAGTTGTGGCTGGAGGCTGCCAGGGCTGAAGGTAAACCGATTCCCTCGCCCAAATATCGACCGGTTATATATCAGGCAGTATCGGCATAATATTAGGAGAAATTGACGAAAGACGGGCCGAACAAACGGCTGTACGAGGATGCGAGCCCCTTCGTGTCTCGCACCTGTAAGCCGAACCGTGTGTGCCGGGCATGGCACAGGACTATCGGGGTGAAAGTTCCCGAGCCAGGTTTTAGCGGAGCCGAAGGCTAGGAGAAGGACAAGGGCGTCATCGTGAGGTGGGGTCTGGAGGAAGTCCAATCCAAAAGTGCGGGGCGACGTACAGGAACCAGATTCGAGGTGTGGTACATCCGGGACGAGTTGGCACGTGACAACGAAGTCCTCCATCCGCGAGTGGGTGTGCTTTATAAATCTGGCGTTTACGCACGGAAAGCTCTGTGTCTTACCCCGGGAGGTCTCCCATGTTGCCCCGGGAAGTCGCGTGCGACGAAAATTGGCTGAGAGTTGAGCAACCGACTCTGATCGCATGGGAGAAGTCAGCAGAGGGCATACTAGTCCGCCTAGGGCGGATGAAGGCCCGAACGGTTGAAGAGGCAAGTAGGCCCTGTGGCCAGTGTGAATAAAGCTGGCGGAAACGTAGCTGCTCGAAAGAGCGATGTTCATGTTGGGTAGAGGAGTCCGAACACCCGGTCGGCGGAAGTGCCGAAGTAATCAACCGAACCGCCGTGGTACGTGATCCGTATGCCCGGTGGTGTGGGAGGAGGGGAGTCGTGAGGCTCCCCCCTATCCCGATTCTGCGGATACCAAGAGATGTCAAATACGAGAATAAAGATCGGTCACCAAGAGCAAGCGGATAAAGATATTTACCTATTGCACACCGGAGCTATCCTGTGCGGACGGTTCCGATATGAAGGTCGGTTTAAGAAGCAATTCCGAGAGGTCTACCGTCGAATAGTAGACTTAGCTCACGGTAGACCTTCTGATGGGGTACTGGACATATCGATGTACCAACACTGGGACGCGATAAGTATTTATAACGAATACATTGCTGCCAACTGGAAGAAATCGGTGAGCGCGCAGAGGATGCTGAGATTCGCAAACGAGACGGAGGTGGGTCTCCTCCTCAACCCCATCAAAGCCGAGTTTAAAAGAGCCGTCGGATTGCGATGGAAAAGGCAGTTCCAGAAGTCAGATCCACTGGACCCAAACACACCCAAGATGGCGTGGCAGATTTTATGAAAATGAATGCGCAGAACAACGGCGTTGAGCAGACGCCGAGAAATCCGTGCCTAAAGTGGAAAGCCTCGGGCGGCGCCGCTCACACTGGGCGTTGTGCAAAAAATGAATTGCATATCTTGGCATGAATAGTCAGGGGTGATGGGGTTCACATATGGGAAAATACGAAAAACTGTACGAGCACATCTTGATGCGAAAATCAGACGCGAACGTCCCGTTCGACGTGTTGTGTGTCTTGCGCGTTTAGGTTTTGAGGAGCGCATCAAAGGTGATTACCACATTTTCACAAAAGACGGAGTCGAGGAGATTCTAAACTTACAACCCAAAGAAGGTAAGGGGAAGCCTTACCAGGTTAAACAAGTCAGGGATGTGATCTTCAAATATCACATTCGTATTGGAGAATGACGATGGATAAGAGATACGAAATCATCATTTTTTGGAGTCCTGAGGACAATGCTTACGTGGCCGAGGTTCCAGAACTTGCCGGATGTATGGCCGACGGCAAGACCTACCAGGAGGCTCTCGGCAAGGCCGAACAAATTATTGAGGAATGGATCGAAACTGCCACGAAACTCGGCAGACCCATCCCTCAGCCGAAGGGCCGTCTTGCATATGCCTGATCTGCAACGCTGATTGCACAACAACGGAATTCACCGGATCCCAAAAGCCCAAAGGCTTTTGGTCCAGGTGATTCCGGGCGTTATCTGTGAATGATTCGGAACATAGTTGCATTACTTTCCAAAACTTGCATAATATACACCAAGTGAGACGATTCGCATTTACTATGTGAGGGGGAATACGATGTTTGAAATACACGAAGAGTATGTCATTGATGGAAAGGGCAATAAAAAGGCTGTTGTAGTGCCATTTGGCGAATGGCGACAGATCTTGGAGGCACTGGAAGATCTCGATGACATCAGAGCGTATGATGAGGCCAAATCCAAGCCTTCAGATCCAATTCCTTTCGAAGAGGCGATTGATGAAATTGGAAAGGAATCATCCAATTGAAATACCAGCTTCTTATTGAACGGTCCGCACAAAAAGAGCTTTCCAAAGTTCCTCATTAAGACCGGGCTCGCATTATTGCAGCCATCCAAGGGCTTTCCGAGGACCCCAGACCGTCTGGAGTCAAGAAACTAACCGGCAGGAATGCTTGGCGTATTAGAGTTGGCAACTATCGGGTAATTTACGAAATACAAGATAATAGCTTAGTGGTGCTGGTTGTCAGCGTTGGACATCGCAAAGAAATATATCGTCGATAGCCCATTAGAGATAACAACAGGTTCAACCAGACCGCGAGAAGCGGCGGGTTTGTGCGTTTGACGTGTCGGTATGCGTAGGAGAGCCCGGCGCGGCTGGTTAACCTTGCCGTTAGCAGTCAAAACTTTCATTCCGCCATTAAGTATTGACAACGGTATAAACTGATTGCATAATACAATTACAAAACGATGCATGAGGTGAAATATGTCTGGAGTCAAAACCGCTATATCGTTGGATGAAGAATTATTTGACAAGGTCAACAAGCTAGCGCATAAACTACATGTTTCACGTAGCCGGCTGTTTACCATCGCGGTGAGAGATTATTTGAAAAAAGAAGAAAACCGAATACTGCTTGCCCAACTGAATGATGCATACAGTAACCACACAGATGATGAAGAAAGAAAAATTTCTACATCTATGAAAGCCAAACACCGCAAAATCATAGGGCAAGAGACATGGTAATCGAACAAGGTGAAATCTATTGGGTTGACCTTGGTCAGCCATCAGGGTCTGAGCCGGGCTATCGGCATCCTCACGTAGTTATTCAAAACAATTTATTTAACGCGAGCAAAATTAATACGGTAGTAATTTGTGCTCTTACCTCAAACATCAAAAGAGCTCAGGCGCCGGGCAACGTTTTACTGAATAAAGGTGAAGCCAACCTTCCTAAAAAAAGTGTTGTAAATATTTCGCAAATTTACACGGTTAATAAAAACGACTTGGTTGAAAAAATTGGTAAGGTTTCAGAAAAAAGATTTAACGAAATTCTTAAAGGCATAAAACTGCTCACCGAGCCGAGAGAAGTTTAACCATCAAAATGCCCTTGTCAAAAAACTGCTGACCAAGCTATTAAACCGACGGCAAGGCCTGCGGCCTTGTTTCCTCGCTTCGCTCGGCTGCACCTTATACCTTTCGTTATTATGACGCCCAGATAAGCTCACCGGTTTGGCTCGTATCATAGCCGCCCAACTGTTCAACGATTTCCTTAAACTCAGGTGACATGATAACTGCCATGAGTGCACGGATTCTTTCATCATCCCAAAACATAGCCGGTATGACCAGATCGTAACGTTCCTTAACTACCGAAATAAAATCTAACCCTAGCGCCCTGGCTGCCGCATATATGCCCAGGCCTACATCAGCGCTGCCGCTTAAGACATCCACGGCTACCGACATGTGGGTGTATTCTTCCCTTTCATAGCCGGTTATTTCAGCAGGAGAGATACCCAACTTTTTTAGCTGGAAATCAAGCAGGATGCGGGTGCCGGAGCCTGCCTGCCGGTTGATAAAGCCTACATCTTTACGCCTGAGATCGTGAATGGACCGGATTTCTTTCGGATTCCCTTTTGCGACCATTAACCCCTGCTCCCGATAGACCAGATTTACCAATTTTACCGGGACATTGAGGATTATTTTTTTGATATATGGAATGTTATATTCTCCTGTTTCCGGATCAAAGAGGTGCGAGCCGGCCAGATGGGCCATGCCTTTGCCGATGGCCAGCAGCCCGCCGGTACTGCCGACATGGCTGGAGGACAGGCTTAACCGGGGAGTCCTTTTTTTGATCTCGTTGGCTAACACGTCTATGGTGAGGTCATGGCTTCCGATGATGACCATGGTATCTGTGATTTCACGGGCTTCTTTTAAAAGTTCTATCTCCACTTCTTCATCGGCGTTTATTCCCTCGGAAAGATGCGGTATGCGCAGTATGCCGTCGGCCTTGGTCAGGGTAGTAATCGCGCCGGCCCCGCGGGGCAGGGGAGTAGCGATGGTCGTATCGCCTACGCGGCCTACGTTGACCCTGAGGAATTCCTCCGTGCCCAGCTTGGAAGGGATCTTGCGCGCCGGTCTGGCCGTGATACGGGGACGTTCCGGTGGAGAGATGCCCAGCATTTTATAAAGAATGGGACGGACAAACCGGTCGAAGGAGATGACGGCCGATACCGGGTAGCCCGGATTTCCTATGACCGGCTTGCCGGAGATGGTGCCGAGTATCGTAGGCTTCCCCGGCATAATAGTCACTCCGTGCACCAGAACCTGGCCTAATTCTTTTATGACCTTAAAGGTATAGTCTTCCGAGCCGGCCGAGGAGCCGGCATTAATTATTACGCAGTCATAATCGGCGGCGCAGGCCTTTTGTACGGCGTCTTTGATACGGGCATAATCATCGGATATTATCTCGTGCCGGGTGGCGATGGCCCCGCATTTTTCCACCAGACCGGCCAGGATATGCGAGTTATATTCGACGATCTTTCCCCGGGGAGGTACATCACCGGTAATGTCTTCGGCGGCTATGAGTTCGCTGCCGGTAGGTATGACGGCCACACGCGGTTTTTTCTTTACCGGAAGCATAAATATCCCGCCGGCCAGGAGCGCGCCGATGTCAAACGGTGTTACGCGATGGTTCTGAGGCAATACCAGTTCGGTGGCCACGATGTCCTCGCCTACCTTGCGCACGTATTTCCAGGGATGGGCCGGGGCCTGTATTTCCACAGTGTTTTCGTCCAACTGGTGGACTTCCTCGATCATAATAACGGCATTGGTTCCGGGCGGCAGGATATGGCCGGTGTTCACAAAGAGTGCCTTTTTGCCGACGGTCAGTTGTCTGGGATTTCCTTCAGAGGCGCCGTAGGTATCTTCAGCCATAACGGCTATGCCGTCCATGGCCGCGGAGTGAAAGGACGGGGAAGAAAAACGGGCATATACAGCCTCGTCTGTGATTCGGCCCAGGGCCTCAGTCGCAGGAATCTTTTCGCTCTTGAGTATATGTGCATAATCAAGGGCATTGAAGAATATCTCCTGGGCCTCGGCCAAGGTCTTCATTTCCAGATAGATTTTCCGCAAAGCCATGACCTCCTGATTCTTCAGAATTAGCTGTTCAATTTCTCACGCAAAGGCGCAAAGTGCGCAGAGCAAAAATGTATTAAGCCCAAATGCCGCAATACTTTTAACATTTGAACTTTGGGCTTGACTTGACATTTGAGCTTTATCATTTGTCATTTGACTTTGTAGTCTTTGCGTCTTTGCGGTGAGTGGTTTTCAAAATAAATAGACATCGACTATGGAATCCTTATCCAGTCCTTCTGTATTCATATCGACCCTGATTAATCCGTGGGCCTTGGTCATAGTGGAGATAAGCCCTGATTTGCCGAAGACAGGTTCGGCTACATAACCCGTTTCATCTGAAAATCCCCCTGTGTCTCCCTTTCCCAAAGGGGGAATATGATGTGCTCCCCCCTTTTTAAAGGGGGGATGGGGGGATTTGAACGGCGCGTGTTTTTCATCAGGGAGGATGCGCACCCGGACATAGTCTTCCCGGCCCTGCGCAGACGGCACATTACGAGACAGCCGGGCCTTTATGAGTTGTGAGTGAGCTATTGTTTGTGGCTCAAGTCCTCCGATCCGTTGCAGCAAAGGACGGACAAAAAGCCAAAAAATAATCATGGAAGATGCCGGATGGCCGGGCAATCCCCAGAGGGCCTTCTTTCCGATCCGGGCCAGGATGGTAGGCTTTCCCGGACTTACGGATACGCCGTGCAACAGTATCCGGCTTTCAGGAAAGGACTCGAACACCGCGACCGTAAAATCCCGGCTGCCTACAGAACTCCCGCCGGATACAAGGATAATATCCGCCTGTTCTATCCCTTCGATGCACTTTGCGCGAAGGGCGTCAAATTTGTCCGGCACGATGCCCAGGTAACCAGGTATCCCGCCGTTTTCAAACACTGCGGCCCAAAGCGTATAGGCGTTGATGTCTCTTATTTTACCGGGGGGCGGCATCTCTTGAATCGGGACTATCTCGTCTCCTGTGGAGATAATAGCCACCCGTGGTTTTTGATGAACAATGATTTTTTGCCGGCCAATTGCGGCCAATGCCCCAATATCCTGAGGGCGTAACCTGTGTCCTCTGGACAGGATTTCTTCGCCTTTTTTCAAGTCTTCTCCACGCAGAATAACGTGTTCGCCGGGGGCGACCGTTTTCATGACCTCAATAGTCGTCTCGTCCGCTTGTTGTGTATATTCCTGCATGACTACGGCATCACCCCCTGGAGGGAGCATGCCGCCGGTCAGGATCCTGTATGCCTGCCCACCCGAAAGCGCCCGGGAAGGAGATGCGCCCATATCTACGCTGCCGGCTATGGTCAGCAAGGCGGGCATACTTTCAGAGGAACCGAAGGTATCTCTGGCCCGAACCGCATATCCATCCATAGTGGAACGGCTAAAGGGCGGCATATCTTCCGGTGAGATAACGGGTTCAGCCAAAATGCGCCCGGCACCTTCCGGCAGAGAGATTTCTTCCGTAGGTCCAACCGGGAACTCGTTGATAATAGCGAATACCTCGTCGGATGTCTTGACCTTAAAGAATTCTTTCATTTTTGTTTCATAATAGAGTATCTTATAATATCTGCCTTACAAGGGACACAGAGATAAAAATTTCGAAGTGCGAATTTTGATGAACTCGTAAAAAGTAAAATTTTACCGCAGAGATCGCGGAGAACGCCGAGATAACATATTGAATGGTTTAAGATTTTCCTCTGCGCCCTCTGCGTGCTCTGCGGTGAAACATCTTTTTTGCGAATTGATCAATTTTAAAGGAGTTATCCATCATGTCTTCCGGGCTCATTAAATCATTCCCGGTCATTCAAGTCAATAAAAATGGCCGCCAGATGGTCTCAGACGAGGTGGCATGTGAGACGCCCTGCCATCTTTTTATAGACCGGAACCTGGTTGCTACGGTTAGCGTCTCACCCATGGACCTGGAGGATTATGCCGTTGGCCGTGTGGTGACGGATGGGTTTTTGGCCTTTGAGGAGATCGCCGAAGTCAATATCGACGAAGCTGGAATCCATGTACGCAGCAAGACGGGTGTAGCTGTCGGCGAAAGACCGTCAGGGGATATTTCACCCATAGATTCGGCGCTGCAAATCTCGGAAAGGCAGGTACTGTCCTGCGCCGGTTCTTTATCCTCCTTTGCAGGCCATTGGCAGAGGACGGGGGGATTGCACATTGCGGTCTTGTTTGACCGCCGTAGCGAGCTGATCCGGGCAGCGGAAGATGTCGGGCGTCATAACGCGGTGGACAAGGTGGTGGGCCATGCCTTTAAAAACGGCCATAATCTTTCGGAATGTTTTCTGGTGTGCAGCGGCCGGCAACCGGAGGATATGGTGGCCAAGGTCGCCAGGGCAGGTATCCCCGTTGTTATTTCACGCGCGGCAACTACCGATCGGGGCATTGCCCTGGCGGATAAAGTCGGCCTGACGTTGATCGGCTTTGCCCGGGAGGATCGTTTTACCGTTTACACTCATCCCGATAGAATTATCAAATCTTCCTTATAAAGTGTGTATAGGCACAACATATAGTGTGCCAATCTCATCCGACAACAATATGATATTATTAATATTTGCTCATGTGTATATTTTAACAAAAAGTGAGTGTTCATTCATTTAATACTTGACAGTGTCGGGATCTTACAGTATATAAAAACCCTAAGTCTAAAAATAGATTTTTTGTGCTTTAAGCCTTTGGCTTGTAGATAGTATTTAATGGAGGGGGGTGTTTTGGGAGGACCGAGGTAAAAATATCATTTCATGTCTATTAAATGGTGAGGCGTAACGACGCATTGCCACATTATTATTGATGAATCATAAGGAGGAAATAGAATGGCTTTAATTGAACCACATGGCGGAAGAGGTTTGGTATGTAGTTTACTGGAGGGGAAAGATCGTGAAGCGGAATTGACCAAGGCAAAAACCCTGAAGCAGGTCCGGATCCATTCGCGGGCTACTTCTGACCTGATAATGATGGGTATCGGGGCCTTCAGCCCGTTGCACGGATTCATGACCAAGAAGGATTGGAAGGGTGTGTGCGAGAACTTCACGATGGCCGACGGCACCTTCTGGCCGATTCCTATTACGGTTGACTGCAGCAAGGCAGATGCCGACGCGATCAAACCGGACTCAGAGATCGCTCTGGTGGATGACGCTACCGGCACGATTATGGCGACGATGAAGGTGGTAGAGAAGTATGATATGACCGAGGCCGACAAGAGCTGGGAATGTATGCAGGTCTTCACGACGGATGATATTGCAGGCCATCCCGGTGTCGAGAAAGTACATAAACAAAAAGAAGTCAACCTGGCCGGCCCGGTGAAGGTATTGAGCGAACTGGACTTCCCTACAAAGTTTGCAGGCATCTATAAGAGACCGGCGGAAGTGAGACAGATATTCCAGGATAAGGGGTGGAGCCGTATCGCCGCGTTACAACTTCGTAATCCGATGCATCGTTCACATGAATACCTGGCCAAAATCGCTATCGAGGTCTGTGACGGTGTCATCATCCATTCGCTGATCGGTGCATTGAAATCCGGTGATATACCTGCTGACGTTCGTGTCAAGTGTATAGATGTCCTGGTTGAGAACTACTTCAATAAGGACATGGTGGTGCAGGCCGGCTATCCTATGGAAATGCGTTATGGCGGGCCGAGAGAGGCCTTGCTCCACGCCACGTTCCGTCAGAACTACGGTGTCACCCACATGCTTATCGGCCGCGATCATGCCGGTGTGGGCGATTACTACGGCATTTTTGATGCCCAGACGATCTTCGACAAGATCCCGAAGGGCGAAGGCGGAAAGTATCTCAAATGCAAGCCGCTGAAGATCGACTGGACGTTCTACTGCCATAAGTGCGACGGCATGGCCTCAATGCGCACCTGCCCGCACACCAAGGCGGATCGCGTCATCCTGAGCGGCACCAAGCTGCGCAAGATGCTGTCCGAGGGCGAGGAGGTTCCGGATCATTTTGGCCGTAACGAAGTCCTCGATATCCTGAGAAAATACTACTCGGGACTGACCGAGAAGGTAGAGATCAAGCTGCAGAAGTTTGCCACGGGTGAGGAGATGAAGTAAGTACCCGGCAATAGTCTTCTTAATTACAGTTGCGTTGATCATGCCGGTATGGTGGCCGTTCATAATGGATGTCGCCATACCGGCATTTTTTTGGCTTTGATGCACAGGTGGGCAGACTTTAATTTACCCCGGAGTCTTGTTCGAACACCTGGAATAACCGGCTATGGAAATTAATGACAAAGAGGCTGTAGAGGCCATGGCCAGGCAATATCTTGGTGAGGATTCTTCGCCAAAGGCATTCCGCTTCGTTAGCGCCGACATGGATTTTTTTGCTGTGGACTATAATGATATCCTGGCGCTGGGTGACAGGTATTACCTGATTCGCGGGGTAGAGACGGAGAAGCGTTTCGGGATCGAGGATGAACCCAAATACTGGGTGAAGAGGGTAGTGGATCTGCGGGACAATTATGCTAAAAAAATTATCAAATTCTGTTTTTTTGAAGAGTTCTCCAGCCATATTGGGGGGATAAGGTTTAAACTTGCGCGAAGTCCTGTCAAGGAAGCCCGCATTCTGAAAAAGGTGGAGGGTCACCCGAACTTCATGCAAGGGCGTACGGTGGAACAGATACGGGGAAATCCTATCAGAGTCCTGGATTTCATTAATGGGCCGTCTCTCTATGAACACCTCATGGGCCTGCATATGGAATATGATGAATACTTCCATCAGGCCCTGCCTTCTCTGTTGGACAGGCTCATCGTTTGCTTCCGCGCCATGGGTTGGCTGCACGATCAGGGTGAAATACACGGAGACATCAGGCAGGATCATATCCTTATCGACAAGACGGACGGCTTGTTCAGATGGATTGATTTTGACTACAACTACTCGACCAAAGGGTCTCGTTTCGGTTACGACATGTTCGGCCTGGGAAACATCCTGGCGGCTGTTGTGGGATGCGGGAGTTGCACCCTGCAGCAACTGAAGGCTGAGCGACCTGAAGTCCTGGCCAGGCTCTACTACGAAGATACAAATATTGTATGGTCGAACAGGGTAGTGAATCTAAAAAAAGTATATCCGCAGATACCGGAGGGCTTGAACCGGGTTTTGATGCATTTTTCGGCAGGCGCCACGGTCTTCTACGAAACGGTCCGGGAACTTCTTGAAGACTTGGAGGAGGCGCGGGTGGAAATGTAGTTTGGTAGTCTCCTATCCGGGGAGCCTTGCCGATCTGACAGAGGAACTCAGATAAAACAAAAGAGGGGGGAGATACGATGGGAGAACCGGACCCGGGGAAGAATATTCTCCTTAGTATAGATAATTCCGAGAATTCAAGGCGCGCCATCCGCTATGTGGCTAACATTGTGGGCTCATCAGGGGATTACCGCATAACCATACTGAATATTATTGAAGACATGGGTGAGGATTTCTTTCCTTCTGCCGCGGAAAGACAGAACTACATTGAGAAGCAAAAACAGACCTCCGCTGCCTTGTTGGCAGAGGCACGAAATATCATGAGAGAACATGCCGTGCCGGAAGAATGTATAAGGACAGAACAGGTAACTGCGCCCAGCGGATATATAGCCGAGTCCATAATCAGACACGCGCAACACGAAAACAAGGGTACGGTGGTTGTCGGTCGGCGGGGCATCTCAAAAAAAGAGGAGTTCCTGTTCGGCAGCGTCAGCAGCAAGATCGTTAACTACGCCAAGGACTGTACCGTGTGGGTTGTGGAGTAACGCATCGTCTTGCCATTATGACATTATCTGTAAATACAGCCGGCTTCCCCGAACTCCGCTACCGGGACAGATACAGGTCTTTTCCGAAGCTGGAAGGCATCCCATGCGGTGTCGGTTGTGCATACAACTGCTGCGATCCCATTATTACTTCAATGGTTATCCCGAGAACCGTGGCTGAGAAAGACCTGCCCAACACCGTAGTAGCGGCCGGAGAGAACCTTCGGAAAGACATAGAAGGCAATCTTAACGTACTGACGTTTTACGGTTTTTTTGTAACTCCTTTTTTCTTTTCGGACTGTCTGGTCAAGGGGCCTGATTTCGGAATAACTAAAGATTTCAATAGGTACATCCAGATTTATGTCCTGTTCAATTGCCCAAGGCTTACTCCGGAAGGACTTTGCTCAATATACGATCAGGAGAGGTTTAATCTTTGCGGGGGATTTAAGGGGTGTCCCGAATATTGTGTTAAGGACAGTACCCCGGAGAGTTCTTTTTTGGTCCTTTCTTTCAACTACTGGCTGATGCGGAAGCTGATCGTCGTTTCCGTTGCCAGGGACGCTGAAGAGGCTATAGACGAATGGAAACGCAATGAAGCCGGTGGGATCAGGGCCTTCCTGCGCTCCAGGGGTGTATGCACCGATGCTTACCTTTCGGAGAGGTCAGATGAGTGATGAGTCAATATGTTGTGCTGTATGTGTTCTTAAGTACAAGATATAGATAAGGAGTGCATCGCATTACCTGTTGATATTCCGCTATTTTTCGTTTGGGAGACTCTTCTCTAAAAGTGAGCAATTATTCATTTTTTCTCTTGACATATTGGCGGATGCCATATATAAAATGAGATACCATTCACTTCACTAGGTCTTATTTTGGAAGAATCAGGAGAAAGTGCTCGGTTGTGAGCTTTCGTAGGTGCCCGTCCGGCACTGTGGGCAGAGGTTATGTCTGCGGACGGGAGAGTCTTTAGAGCGATAATTTATACTGAGAGGGGGGATGATAGAGAAAAATAAGAATGTATAGGGAGTGAGGTTTGTAGACGGAAACAAGCCTGTCAGTAGCACAACATAAATAGGAGGAAAAATTATGCCAAGTTTTGTAAATCCAGAAAAATGCGACGGTTGCAAAGGCGGTGAAAAGACCGCATGTATGTATATATGCCCCAATGACCTGATGGTGTTAAACACTGCGGAGATGAAGGCATACAATCAAGAGCCGGATGCGTGCTGGGAATGTTTTTCTTGCGTAAAGATATGCCCCCAGGGCGCCATTGAGGTTAGGTCCTATTCGGACATCGTTCCCCTCGGCGGTCTGGTTGCCCCGATGCGAGGTTCCGATTCCATTATGTGGACGATTAAATTCAGAAACGGGAATCTGAAAAGGTTCAAATTCCCCATTCGGACGACACCCGAAGGTTCCATTAAACCCTTTGAAGGCAAGCCCGATCCGGCGGCAGCCGATCTTGACAGTGAACTGCTCTTTACTGAATTAGGCAAGACGCTGACTACCCCGTAATTAGGCGTACAATTCAGAACTTTATACTTTTTTAAGGAGGATATTAGCTATGGCATTACCAAATAAACCTTTAGGTGAACTCCCCGCAGTAGACAATCCGGAAATTGCGGAACATGAGTGTGATATTCTTATCGTGGGCGGCGGTATGGCTGCCTGCGGAACGGCTTTTGAAATTAAAAAATGGGCTCCGAATGCCAAGACCATTCTTGTGGACAAGGCTGCTTTGGAGAGAAGCGGCGCAGTAGCCCAGGGTCTTTCGGCCATCAACACCTACCTGGGGGAAAACAAGCCGGATGATTATGTAAGGATGGTTAGAAACGACCTTATGGGTATCGTTCGCGAGGACCTTATCTATGATCTGGGCCGTCACGTGGATGACTCTGTTGACCTCTTTGAGGAATGGGGCCTGCCGGTCTGGAAGCAGAAAGGCGACGAAGGCAAGACCCTGAAAGAAGGCGGCAAACCGGTCCGCTCCGGTAGATGGCAGATCATGATCAACGGTGAGTCCTACAAGTGCATCGTGGCTGAGGCCGCCAAGATGGCCTTGGGTGACCAGAACATCATGGAGAGGGTATTCATTGTAAAGCTGCTTCTGGATGCCAATAAGCCCAACACCATCGCCGGTGCGGTAGGCTTCAGCACCAGGGAAAACAAAGTCCACGTCTTTAAGTGCAAGACTATGATGGTCGCCTGTGGGGGCGCCGTCAACGTATTCAGACCGCGGTCTACGGGTGAAGGTATGGGCAGGGCCTGGTACCCGGTATGGAATGCCGGTTCCACCTATACCATGTGTGCCGAGGTCGGCGCTGAGTTGACCATGATGGAAAACCGCTTCGTACCGGCACGCTTCAAAGACGGTTACGGTCCGGTGGGCGCCTGGTTCCTTCTCTTTAAGGCCAAGGCCATGAATGCCCTGGGTGAAAACTACATGGCCAAGAATAAGCACATGCTGGAAGAGTATCCACCCTACGGACTGGCCAAGGTCCCGGCCACCTGTCTGAGAAACCATCTTATGCTGAAGGAAATGTTGGATGGTCACGGTCCGATTATTATTGATACGGCTACGGCCCTGCAGGAACTCGGCAAGACTATGGATGCCAAGCAGTTCAAACATCTCGAGGCCGAGGCCTGGGAAGACTTTCTGGATATGAGCGTGGGCCAGGCCGGTCTCTGGGCCGGTATGAATATCGAACCGGAAAAAGTCCCCTCTGAGATTATGCCTACTGAGCCTTATCTCCTCGGTTCGCACTCCGGTTGTTGCGGTATTTGGGTAAGCGGCCCGAATGAGGACTGGGTCCCGGCGGATTACAAATGGGGTTACAACCGTATGACTACGGTAAACGGCCTCTTTACAGCAGGTGATGGCGTCGGCGCATCCGGTCATAAATTCTCCTCCGGCTCCCATGCCGAGGGCCGTATGGCTGCCAAGTCCATGGCCAGGTATATTCGGGATAATGCCGGCTTTGCTCCGGCCCTGAAAAAGAGTGCAAAGGAACTGGCTGATGAGATCTATAAGCCGGTAAAGACCTACAACCAGTTCAAGGGCGCCAGCACCATGGCTGACGTCAACCCGAACTACATTAAGCCCAAGCATTTCATGCTCCGCCTGATCAAGGCCAGTGACGAGTATGGGGCAGGCGCAAATGCCAATTATATGACCAGCGGGCCCTTGCTGAAGAGATGTATGCAGCTTCTCCAGTGGCTGCGTGAGGACTCTGAGAAACTGGCGGCGGGCGATCTCCATGAACTCATGAGGGCATGGGAACAATATCACCGTCTGGGTACGGTAGAGTCCCATCTCCGCCACATACTCTTCAGGGAAGAGACCAGATATCCGGGCTTCTTTTACCGGTCAGACTTCCCGAAGGTTGACGAAGTGAACTGGAAGTGCTTTGTCAACTCCAAGTATGACCCTGATAAGAAGGAATGGTCGGTATTTAAGAAGGAGTGGAAGCAGATCATTCCGGAATAATCGAGGTCAGAGGGAAGTGTTGAGTGCGTAACAAATGACAGACCAATGCCTCCAGGCGTCGTAAAAGACGCCTGGAGGTTTTTTGGTGTCCTTAGAGCGAGAAAAAACGACCATGGAGGAATAGCATGACATCTGGAACAGGTCCTGTAAGCGGAACCATACTAGTCGTTGGTGGGGGGATTAGCGGATTGACGGCTGCCCTGGAGGCGGCAGAGGTGGGATATGATGTTATATTGGTGGAGAAAAATCCATACCTTGGCGGCCGGGTAGCTCAGCTAAATAAGTATTTTCCAAAGCTATGTCCTCCAACATGTGGCTTGGAGATTAACTTCAAAAGAATAAAAACCAACCCCCATATCAAGTTTTATACTCTGGCCGAGGTGGATAAGGTTTCCGGGAGTCCCGGCAACTACGATGTGTCTGTGAAAATAACCCCTCGATACGTAAATGAGAACTGTGTGGCCTGTAACGCCTGCGCTGAGGTGTGCCCGGTTACACGCGAAAATGACTTTAACTTTGGTATGAATACCAGTAAGGCGGCATATAAGCCGCATGACATGGCTTTTCCGATGCAATATGTTATTGACGGAAAGGTATGCCAGAAGGCAAGTTGCGCCAGATGCGTTGAGGTTTGTAAATACGATGCCATCGATCTGAAGATGGAGCCGAAGACCCTGGATCTGAAGGTAGGCAGCATAGTCTGGGCTACGGGTTGGAAGCCCTATGATGCTACTAAAATGGATAACCTCGGATTTGGAAAACATAAAAATGTCATTACCAATATGATGATGGAGAGATTAGCCGCGCCTAATGGACCGACTGCGGGTAAGATTTTACGGCCTTCCGATGGGAAGGAGATACAAAAGATCGCTTTTGTCCAGTGTGCCGGCTCCAGAGATGAAAACCATCTGCCATATTGTTCATATATTTGCTGTTTGGCCTCATTGAAACAGGCAACTTATGTGGCTGAACAGTATCCGAAGGCGAAGATCTCTATATACTATATCGATATTCGAACCCCCGGCCGATATGAGAATTTCTATCGTAAAGTCGCTGCCAATCCCAATATCTCGTTAATTAAAGGTAAGGTGGCGCAAATCGAGGAAGATCCCGCCACAAAGGATGTGACGGTGGTTGCTGAGAATACGGCAACCGGAGCAAAAGTCCATGAAAGGGTGGATATGGCTGTCCTGGCCACGGGGATGCAGCCCGCCATGGCAGGGACGAATATCTCTCTTAACGTTCCATTGAACGAGAGCAGCTTTGTTCTGGCCGATCCACAGAGGGGAATTTCTGCCTGTGGTTGTGCCAAGGAACCCCTGGATGTTGTTTCCTGCGCTGAGACTGCTACCGGAGCAGCGATGAAGGCTATTCAAACTTTGGTGAGGAGGTAGGTAGATGGAAAAGAAATACGGAGTATACATCTGTACCGGCTGTGATATCGGTAAATCACTTGATATAGAAAAGCTGTCCGCGGTAGCTGCCAGTTCCAAGGTTCCACTCTGTAAAAACCATCCTTTTCTGTGCAGTTCGGCCGGTGTTGACCTGATAAAACAGGATATCGCAGGGGAGGGGGTCAATACCGTGATTATCGCTGCCTGTTCGCCAAGGGTCATGTATGACGTTTTTGACTTCGGCCCTGTACTGGTGGAGAGGGTAAATCTGCGGGAAGGCGTGGTCTGGAGCCATGAGGCAAGAAAAGCCGGAGGCGAAGGAGAAGAGGCGGTTATTGATCCGGAGTTTCAGATGCTGGCCGAGGATTACCTGCGTATGGGGATTGTAAAGACCCAAAAAGGTGAGCTTCCTGAGCCTTATAAACCGGAAGAGGAGATTAATAAGAAAATCCTGGTTATTGGCGGCGGTGTGACGGGTATGAGTGCGGCACTTGATGCGGCCAGCGTCGGCTATGAGGTCACTCTCGTGGAAAAAGAGAAGGAACTGGGCGGGTTTGCGGCCAGGCTCTATAAACAAGCGGCCAAGACCTACCCATATACTGATATAGAGACACCGGATATTAAGTCCAAGATCAGCGCGGTTAAAAGCCATGCGAAGATCGATGTCCGTACAGAGACGGAGGTAGCCCGTATAGCCGGTGCGCCGGGGCTATACCATGTCTCGTTTAAGCCGGCAGGGACTGAGACTGAGTGGGATGTGCCGCCTAAGGCAGCCGCTCCGGCAACTGAGGAAGCCAAACCGGCCGAGGGCGGAGAAGCCGCTGAGGTGGCGGCTGGCCGGGCATACAAGGATATCCTGCTTCAGGACGAGAATGCAGAACACTACGGCGCGGTAATATTGGCCACCGGATGGAGGCCTTACGATGCCAATAAACTGGATGCCCTGGGCTTTGGCAAGTATCCGAATGTGATTACCAACGTGATGATGGAGGATATGGCGGCGAAAGGCTCCCTGGTCCGGCCCTCGGATGGAAAGCCGGCAAAGAGTGTGGCCTTTATTCAGTGCGCCGGCCAGCGGGATGAGAAACATCTTCCGTACTGTTCCGCGACATGCTGTATCACCTCCCTCAAGCAGGCTAAATATGTGCGGGAACAGGGTGAAGACGCCAAGGCGTTTATTTTCTACAAGGATATGCGGACCCCGGGCCAGTATGAGAATTTCTATAAGAGCATGCAGCAGGATCCGGGGGTTTTCCTGACCAAGGGGGATGTGGTATCCATTACCGAGGATGCCAGGAAAGGATTAACCGTAGAGGTTGATAATACCCTTATTGGAGAAAAAATTGAGGTGAACGTGGACATGGTGGTCTTGGCCACCGGCATGGTCCCCACGACCCAGGATGAGGCCATTATTAATCTGGCCTACCGCCAAGGTCCCGGCTTGATAGACCTGGAGTTATTTAATGGCTTTGCGGATTCCAACTTTATCTGTTTTCCTTACGAGACCAGGCGAACCGGTGTCTATGCGGCGGGCACGGTCCGGCAGCCGATGACCATACCTATGTGTGAAGACGATGCGGCCGGCGCGGCCCTTAAGGCTATTCAGTGTATAGAATCGGCCTATAGGGGCGTGTCGGTTCATCCGCGTTCCGGGGATATGAGCTATCCGGAATTCTTCTTTGCCAGATGCACACAGTGTAAAAGGTGCACCGAAGAATGTCCGTTTGGGGCATTGGATGACGATGAGAGAGGAACGCCCAAGCCCAATCCCACGCGGTGCCGGCGCTGCGGTACCTGTATGGGGGCCTGCCCGGAGAGAATTATCGGATTCAAAAATTATAACATTGACATGATCGGCTCCATGGTGAAGTCCTTTGAAGTGCCGGAAGACGAAGGTATATACAGGGTTGTCGCCTTTGTCTGCGAGAATGATGCCTATCCGGCTATGGACATGGCGGCTATGAAGGGGCTTAAGTTACCGGCGGGTATAAGGGTTATCCCGGTGCGTTGCCTGGGCTCGATGAATATGGTCTGGATTAAAGATGCCATGTCCAGAGGCATCGATGGCGTTATCCTTTTGGGTTGCAAGTATGGCGATGATTATC
The DNA here is from genome assembly GCA_040754095.1 of Thermodesulfobacteriota bacterium. Taxonomy (GTDB): domain Bacteria; phylum Desulfobacterota; class QYQD01; order QYQD01; family QYQD01; genus QYQD01. The sequence continues at coordinate 19,957 of JBFMFO010000004.1, forward strand.
AATGCCACTTTGCCAAGGGCAGTGAACTGGCCAACAGGCGTATGGATAACGTGGGCGAGACATTAAAATCTCTGGCCCTTGAATCAGAACGTGTTAAACTGGTACAGGTGGCCATTGACGAATATGATAAGATACCACAGATTTTCAATGAATTTATGGAGCAGATGGAGGCCATGGGCCCCAGCCCCATGAAAGGCTTTTAGGAGGTATGTGAAATGGCAGGTTATTCAGTTGATCCCGATGTTAAGTTTGTTAAGGAGATTCAGAAATTAGGCGGAGAGTCTCTGAAGAAGTGCTTCCAGTGCGCGACATGCTCGGTCATTTGTCCCCTGTCTTCAGACCAAAAGCCTTTCCCGCGAAAAGAGATGATCTGGGCGCAGTGGGGGTTGAAGGACAAGCTGGTCAAAAATGGCGACATTTGGGCATGCCACCAGTGCGGTGATTGTTCGACTTATTGCCCGCGCGGGGCTAGGCCGGGCGATGTCATAGCGGCGGCGCGCGCTTACGCTATCAGGGAATACGCCTTCCCAAGATTCATGGGCAACCTGGTCGGCGAGGGTAAGTATCTGCCGGTGATTATGGCTATCCCCCTGGTGATAATCCTGCTGGTGCTTGCCGCCCTTGGGAATTTAAAGATCCCGGAGGGCGAGATTGTTTATTCGAAGTTTTTGCCGATCAAGTTTGTGGATTCCATATTTTTGCCCTTTGCCGGTCTGGCTATAATTTCCCTGGGTCTGGGGTTAAGGAACTTTTGGAATGACATGAGTCCCAGCCGTTACAGGCATCTGGTCGGGCGAAACTTTTTAAAGTCATTGGTGGAGACCATTGCCGAGGTGCTGGGGCACGTGCGTTTTAGAAAGTGCGGGACAAACGTGGGGCGCTTTACCGCCCATCTGGCCGTGTTTTACGGGTTTGTCGGTCTCTTTACAACTACTAATATCGTGGTGTTTTACGAATATATCCTCCATCGGGAGACACCCCTGCCGTTATATGATCCGGCCAAGATCATCGGGAATATCAGCGCGATTATTCTCTTTATCGGTATTTCCCTGGTTATAAGGAACAGGCTGGCGAACCCGGATCAAAGCAGTTCTTATTTTGACTGGGCGCTTATCCTCATGATATTAGGCGTAACGGTATCCGGGATACTTACGGAACTTTTACGGCTGGCGGATATTGCCACCCTCGCCTATCCGATGTACGTTCTTCACCTGATGTTTGTCTTCTATATCATAGGATACTTACCCTATTCCAAGCTGGCGCATATGGTGTACCGTACGGTAGCCTTGGCTTACAAAAGACATATAGAGACAAAGTCGGAGCGTGTCAGGTAACGATTGCCGACTGAATCAAATAAAAAAGCCCCGTGGGATATGTCCCACGGGGCTTTTTTAGGTTTTAAGACATTCCTGTGGAGACTTTTTTATCTTGCTGCCTTTTGCAATAATATTTGCATTTAGTAGCACTAGATGCAACTGCAAAGACTTAATAAAGACTTTAAGTGAACCGATTTGACTTCTAATGCCCCGTGCGGAAGCACGGGGTTCTTTACTTCAAAAAAAATGAATTGGGGCATTTCCAATTCGGTTTGGTTCAGGGACAAATCGACTATAGGATAGAAAAAGTTGGCGAAATCGAAAGGCTCGAATTCACATGGCAAGGTCAAGATGAAGATGATGAAGCACTAGGGCGAGGATGGGCTGTCATCAAGAACGATTATATAGAGGGTAGGTTCTATTTTCATTTAGGGGATAATTCCTCGTTTAAAGCAAAAAAAATAATTTGTTATAATCTCCGCGTCCACGGGATGACGAGGACCATGCCGCCTGTGACGCAGGCGTTGAGCCTCTGTACGCGCGCTTGACGTTAATCACGAGATGCGTTACTATATTATAACATGATTAAATCATTCAAGTGTGAATACACCGAAGCTCTCTCAAAAGGCCAGCGTGTCAGGCAGTTTGTGAACATCGCTAAGGTGGCACGGCGTAAACTTAGACAGCTTGAGATCGCCGGTCGACTTGAAGATTTGAGGGTGCCACCCAGCAATCACCTTGAGGCACTCAAGGGTGATCGTTCCGGTCAATACAGCATTCGTATCAACGATCAGTGGCGTGTCTGCTTTCGTTGGACGGATGCAGGTGCAGAAAATGTGGAAATCGTCGATTACCACTAAGGAGAGTCCATTATGAGCAAGCTCGATCCTATTACTCCCGGCGAGATTCTCTTGGAAGAGTTTCTAAAACCTATGAGTCTTAGCCAGTACCGCTTGGCCAAGGAAATTGGCGTTCCTGCTCAGCGTATCAGTGAGATTGTCGCAGGCAAGCGTTCGATCACAGCCGATACTGATTTACGGTTGTGCCGGTTTTTTGGTTTGTCCAACGGCTATTGGTTGCGCGCTCAGGCTGCCCACGACACGGAGGTTGCAGAACGCACCCTTGGCCCATCGCTAAAGAAAATCAAACCCTGGGCTGCGTCTGCGGCCCAACAAGGCGCTCCAGCAGATGCTCGCACCTCGCACGGCTGAGCTTTTCGTGCGGATCGAATACGGATTTTGACCTAAGGCGTAGCCTTCGCAGCCGCTTGTCCGGCTTTTTCCCTCAGTTCCCTCACCTTGGCCTGCAATACCTCGTCCTTGAGCTTGACCGCCTCTGCCCCGAAAAGGGCGGACTTCAGCCAGTCAAACCCAAATTTCATCAGCTCTAAGTCATCCTTTTTTATTTTTGCTATAGTTTCATCGCTTATATTATATTTTTCCAGAAATGAGCTTTCAAAAACAAACCGCCTGAATTTATCAATATCCGAATAGACCATAAAGAACATCTGTAGGGCCTGTTGGCTAAGCTCAGCAGTAGGACCATAGGATTTTTTCCTGAGGATAATCTCCATCCAGCCTCTATTCATTTCATCATATATATCCACACCCTGGTCTTTTCTCCATTCTTCTATGGTCCATTCCTTATCTTCCTGAAACCCGAGGCAGTGATTCTCTTTAACCATGAAATAGAAATCCTCTTCCCTGACACTCGCCTCATTCTTCTCTTTAAACGTAGTCCTGCCCACGGGATAGTACCTGCAGGTTGAAGGGCGATCGGAATATATCGTACAACCCTCCGGGGTTACAAACGGACAGCGTTCGTCTTTCCCCTCAAGCATCTTTAAGGTAATTACCGGAAGCTGGGTATGGCCGAGGAATTCAAGCTTGGTGTATTTTGAAAGAAACTCTTCTGAGGACATACCAAGGCGATTTTTGATGCGAATTATGTCATAGGGCGGCAAGATTATATTGATGCCACGGCAGCAAAGGGTAAAACATTTTACGCCCTTATGGCATCGGAACCTAAACCGGCTGTCAGGGGTATATTTAGTCGGTTCTATCATGGATTTTTCTACAGGCCTTTGTCTTGTTTTTTGCTCTTCCATATATCCTACCTTTAAAAGACTATTGATCCGTAAAAACTACCTTAATAACGGCTTAGTGTAAAGGATATTTTTCCCGGCATAGCTTTCTAAGCCCGGGTCCGGTAATAGCATACGTTTCGGATGGCTATATGCTTCTTATGCCTATTATGTGGGCATTTTTTCTTGACAAATTAAAGCCCTGGCCATATAGTGGCGAAAAGGGGAGTAAAGTGGATTAAAGTGGGGCAAAATCTATTTCGGAGGCAGAAATAGGGTGTTTCGTGGCAGGTCAACACATACCCTGGATAGTAAGGGCCGCTTAATTATCCCGGCGCGGTTTCGCGAGGTTCTCAGGGCCGGGTACGATGACCGCCTTATTATAACCAATCTCCACCGTTGCTTAGTAGCCTACCCTTTTGAAGAGTGGCGGCTGATTGAGAATAAAACGGCTTCTCTATCTGCCATAGACGAGAATGTCAAGGCCTTTTTAAGGTTGTTTATCTCCGGCGCTGTGGAATGCCCGCTGGACCGGCAGGGGAGGGTCCTCATTCCTCCCAGCCTTCGTGAATATGCAGACCTGAATAAAGAGATTGTATTAGCCGGGATGCTTAAAAACTTTGAGATATGGGATAAGGCCCTATGGGATGAGGAGATCAGTAAATCCCGGGAGAATTATCCGCAACTGAGTGCAACATTAGCCCAGATTGGGATTTAATTTTGACCCTGGAAAACCCGTGACCAGATGGCATGTACCCGTTATGCGTGAGGAAGTCCTTCATCATCTGGACTGTCATCCTGGCGGCATATATGTTGACGGAACCGTAGGCATGGGAGGCCACGCCGCGGCTATATTGGAAAGAATCAAACCTGATGGGATATTGCTTGGTATTGACTGGGATGAGGACTCTCTGCATATAGCGCGTGAGCATTTAGCCCCTTTCGGCAACCGTGTTATCCTGGTAAAAGGGAATTTTGCCGACCTGCCGCTTATAGCGCAAGAGCTGAAGATTGAAAAGGTTGACGGGGTACTGCTGGATCTGGGTATTTCTTCTTATCATCTGGAGCAGAGCGGCCGGGGGTTCAGCTTTAAACAGGATGAAATACTTGATATGCGCATAGACAAACAAAATCCATTGACCGCCCGGCATATTGTTAACCGGTTTCCTGAGAGAGAACTGGAGAAGATTATAAGGGAATTCGGAGAAGAAAGGTGGGCGCGAAGGATTGCCAAGGTAATCAGCCGGCAGCGGGAAAGAGAGCCGCTTAATACCGCCGTACAACTGGCTTCGCTGGTTGCTTCGGCCATACCGCGCAAGTTCCATCCTGTCAATATTCATCCGGCCACACGCACCTTCCAGGCCTTGCGGATTGCAGTCAACCGGGAATTAGAAAATCTGGATCGCGCAATAAAAGGTGTTGTCAGCTTCCTCAAGCCAGGGGGAAGACTTTGTATTATTTCCTTTCACTCCCTCGAAGATAGAATTGTCAAAAGAAAATTTCAGGAGATGGAACAGACCGGACTCATGGGTGAACGGCCTGTGCTGCGTCGGATTACACGTAAACCCGTTATTCCGTCACCTGAGGAATGTGCCGCTAACCCACGGGCCCGCAGCGCTAAATTAAGAGTGGCGGAGCGACTCGCGGCTTAAAGGAGGAGTAAGCATGTCTAATGTTTCTACCATTCGCTTGCCTAAAAGGGCGTTTATCGGAAACCTGACCGTCGGAAAGAAAGCCAAACACAAGACTGCCAAGTTATCATTGTCCGGCGGGAAAATTGCCCTGGCGTGCAGCCTGGCGATATGTCTCCTGTCACTTGCGGCATTAGGACGCACGATCACAGAAAGCGAGTCACAGGGAGTCGTTGCCGAGAAACAAAACAAGAAACTTTTAAGCGAAAATCACAGGTTACAGCAGGAATGGAAAAGTCTAAAATCTCCGGTACGGATAGAACAATTGGCAAAATGTGAACTGGGATTGCAACGTCCATCCAAAGAACAGCTTGTGATTATTAGATGAAAAGGGAAACCGGTAAGCGTAAGAATTATGCCACCTATATTATTATCCTGGCGATCCTTATATCAGGGTCGGGCATTCTATTAGCCCGTGCCTTCCATGCAGGCGAACAGGATAAGAAAATTCCGGGGCATGGCCGCACCCTGGAACCTGCCTTATCCCTTGCTCCTTATCGAGGCGGCATTTTCGACCGGAGCTACAGAGAGCTGGCTGTAACCGCCACTGCCTATTCCGTTTATGCCCATCCTCTGGATGTTGACGATCCGGCGCAGACGGCGGCCGCCCTTTCCAACACACTCCGAATCAACGAAAAAGACCTGCTCAAGATGCTCGAGTGTGAGAAGGCCTTTGTATGGATAGCCCGTCGTGTGGCCTCCCATCAGGCAGAGATGATAAAGAATCTCAAGCTCAAGGGCATCCATTTTATTAATGAAAACTGCCGCCTCTATCCCCGGAACAGCCTGGCCGCTCAGATTATAGGCTTTGCCGATACGGATGGTCACGGCATAGAGGGATTGGAGTCAGCCTATGATGATCTCCTGTGCAGCACCCCTTTGTCGCTTCAGAAGAAGTGCGACGAATCAACCCGCCTGACATTCAATGGCGGGGTAACAGAGGTTAATGCCGGCAAGGGCAATAATATTATTCTGACTCTGGACAGCAACATTCAGGCCGTGGCGGAGAGGGGGTTTTGTCCGGTTCCGGCCAAAGATAATATAGTTAAAGCAGGGGCCATTATTGTCATGGATATTAAGAGCGGGGCCGTATTGGCCATGGCCAATTATCCGTCTTACAATCTTAATACCTTCTGGGAGGCCGATGCCTCGCTGCGCAGGAATCGGGCCGTCACTGATGTATATGAGCTGGGTGAACTGGCCGGGTTTTTTGGAACGGCGGCGGCCATTGAAGAGCAGATTTTAAGAGAAAAATCCGGTATCCCGGTCATGCAAGGACGTGATAATGCAACACACGTGTCGCATGGAGATACAAAGGACAACGGAAAAGCTCTCTCTGAATCCCCCCAGGCCTCTTCGCCGGAGTTTCTATATAATTTTCTTCTCAAGCTCGGATTCGGCAATAAGACAGGTATCTGTCTGCCCGGCGAAAATAGCGGCACTTTGCCGCCTTATAGCCGATATAAGGACGATATATCTGCGTGTTACCGGGGTGAAGGGATAACGGCAACTCCCCTTCAGCTCATTACTGCCTTTGGGGCTATCTTAAACCGCGGCGTCTTTATGCCGCCTCACGTGGTCTCAAAGGTAACCGACAGCGAAGGTAAGTTAATAAAAGAATATCAGTGCGCGCCGGCAAGGCAGACATGCACGCCGGAGACATCTGAGAAAATAAGCGCCATCCTTAGAAATCAGCAAGACAAAGAGGATAAAAACTTTATCTTGCTTACAGCTTGCAATTATGTTCGGCCCCCCGCCGGTATTTCAACCGCGGATGATCCCTCTCTCGACAATTCGTCCGGGGTTGATTATATTAAATACTTATTGGGAGGCGTCCCGGCTCATAATCCTAAGGTAGCTATACTGATGGTAATCGAAGGAACCCCGGGGGAAGAGGAAGTAAGGACAAAACTAGAACACCGGATAAAAGATATAGCCTATGCCTCTCTTAGAGCATTAAGCCGTTCCCGGGCAAAAGCGCCTGGTTCATATAGAGAAAAAAAAGACTGGGGGTACACCGGAAGAGAGAATAAAGCGCAAAATAGCCGCGGGCAGGCTGCGGCCACGGCTGCAAAGGCCATGATTATGCCGAACGTACGGGGCAAATCCATGCGGGAAGCCCTGTATATGCTCCAGGGATATGACGTCTCTCTGGTAGTCACCGGTTCCGGAGTTGCGGTTTGCCAATCACCGGCGCCGGGAACAAGGCTAAGAAAGAATTCGCGTTGTGTAATAGAATTCAAGCCGTCTTCATAGAAGACAGGATTTTTGGATATGCTACTGACCCAATTAATAGGATCGATCGACAAAAAACTCACGGAAGGCCTGCCGGATATTGAGATTGCCGATGTCGCCTATGACTCCCGGAAGGTAAGCCAGGGGAGCCTTTTTGTGGCTATTTCCGGAGCAAAGACCGATGGGCACGCCTATATCCATGACGCTATCAGTCGTGGGGCTAAAGCAGTGGTAGTGCAAAACGGTTTTAAACTGAATTTCACCCCTGCCGGCTTAAGCATAATCAGGGTTCCCAATACCCGCCAGGCCCTGGCCTGCATCGCCGGTGCCTACTATGGAGACATAACAAGGAGATTGTGCCTTGTGGGTATTACCGGCACTAATGGAAAGACGACCACATCTTACCTGGTGGAATCTCTTTTAAGGGCCGCTGGTCTTTCTACCGGGGTTATCGGAACGGTCAATTATCGCTTTGGATGTGAGGTGCTGAAGGCGCCGTTCACCACGCCTGAGTCCCTGGAACTGCAAAAGCTCCTCCGCCGGATGGCTGATCAGAAGATAACGCACGTGGTCATGGAGGTGTCATCTCATGCCCTGGATCAGGAGAGGGTTGCGTCCTGCCGGTTTGATGTGGCGGTCTATACCAATTTATCTCGGGACCACCTGGATTATCATCAAGACCTGGAAGATTATTTCCACTGTAAGGAAAGGCTGTTTACCACAGTTTTGGAGGAGAGCGGAAGGGCAAAACGACCTTACTCGGTTATCAATATCGACGACCCCTGGGGCAGGGAATTGCTCAAGACCCAGCAGGGACTTCCTTTGACCTATGGACTGAGAGGCCATGGGGCGGATATAACGGCACTGAACACGTCCTTTACCCTGGATGGGATCGAGGCCGAGATAGTTACCCCTAAAGGGGCTTTTAACCTGCATTCAAAAATGCTCGGTGAGTACAACCTCTACAATATGCTGGCGGCTACAGGGGTAGGAATGGCCCTGGGTCTTTCGTGCGAGGTTATAAAAAAAGGGATAGAGGCATTGAGCGCTGTGCCGGGGCGCATGGATCGCATCGACAATGATTGTAAGGCCACGGTCCTGGTGGACTATGCCCATACCCCGGATGCCCTGGAAAAGGTCTTAAGCGCCGTACAGGCCCTTAATCCTAAAAGGCTTATCAGTGTATTTGGCTGCGGCGGTAATCGCGATCAGGGCAAGAGGCCCATTATGGGGCGGATAGCCGCCCGGTTCAGCCGGATAGTAATAATAACCTCAGACAACCCCAGGGATGAGGATCCGCTGGAGATTATCAGGCATATTGAAGAAGGAATAAAGGAATCTCCTTTGCGGCGGGTTGAGCCGGATAGCGTCCTGACAGGCCCGTCAGAGGGGGGCTATGTCATTATGCCTGACCGACGTGAGGCTATCCGACTGGCCTCGCGCCTGGCCCGGCCGGGAGATGCCGTCGTCATTGCCGGCAAAGGCCATGAAGACTATCAGATCGTAAAAGGGAATACTTTATCCTTTGATGATCGTCTGGAGGTGAGGCATGCCTTTGGCAGTCTGTCTTGATACCGGGCGGGATATGAGAAGGCTGACGGCTTTAGATGTATTGTATGCTACAAAGGGAATGCTGCTCCAGGGCGGCACGGCCGTTTCTTTTAACCGTACAGCCATAGATTCCCGCACGGCAAAAGAAGGAGACCTTTTTCTGTGCCTGAAAGGGGAACGTTTTGACGGCCATGACTTTGTGCCGGAAGCATTAGCCAAAGGGGTAAGCGGTATTTTAGTCCGTAAAGGCTGGTGGTCTGAGCAGGCTGGCCGGAATCTTTTTACTCCGGCCGTGGTCATTGAGGCAGATGATACCTTAACCGCCCTAGGCGACATCGCCTCTTTCTGGCGCCGCGCCAATCCTGTGCAGGTGGTAGCCATTACCGGATCCAGCGGCAAGACCACCACCAAGGAGATGACCGCCGGTATCCTGGCTAAATGTTTTAATGTGGCCAAGACCATGGGCAACTTTAACAACCTCGTCGGGCTGCCTCTGTCTCTCCTGGCGGTTAAGCCCACGGATAAAGTGGCCGTCCTGGAGATGGGCATGAACAGACTCGGAGAAATAGAACGGATGGCTCAGATTGCGAGGCCGGATATAGGGGTGATTACCAATGTGCAGATGGCTCACCTGGAGGGTCTTAAAACTATAGAAGGGGTAGCCAGGGCCAAGGGCGAACTTTATGCCGCTCTGGATGAGGAGGATACGGCCGTATTTAATGTGGATGATCCCCATGTTTCGAACCTGGCCCGAAAATGCAGGGCGCGTAAACTTGGCTTTGGGCTTGGTCCCGAGGCGGAAGTCACTGCACGGGAGATTATATGCCAGCCGGAAGGGACACTAAGTTTCTCTTTGGTGTCACACGAAGGGGCTGCACAGGTAACCTTACAGACGCCGGCGAGACACAACATTACAAATGCCCTTGCCGCAAGCGCTGTGGCATTGGCTATAGGAGTGGATATCAAGACTATCAAAGAAGCCCTGGAAGAATTCCATCCGGCGGCAAACCGGTTAGAGCTTATCAAACTTTCCCAGGGAATGACCGTAATAAATGACACGTATAATGCCAATCCGGGCTCTATGCGGGCCGCCCTGGAAACCCTTAAAGAGATCAAAGGAAGCAGGCCCGGGATAGCGGTTTTGGGAGACATGTTGGAATTGGGTGAGCAGACGGCAGAGGCCCATCGCTCCATCGGAAGATATATCGCCGGGCTGGGAATAGAATATCTCATCGTTATGGGAGAGTTTGCTCCGGCTCTTATTACGGAAGGCGCTATCGAAGGCGGCATGGATAAAGGCCGTATCCTTGCCGCGTCCAGCCATGAAGAAGCAGTCAGAATACTCAGGCAAAAGACCTCCGGCCAAGATTTTGTGCTGGTAAAAGGATCGCGTCGCATGCGGATGGAAGAGATTGTAAAAGGGCTCCGGGGAGAGGCATAAATGTTATATTACTTACTGTATCCCCTGCATGTATATCATACTGTTTTCAATGTCTTCCGGTATATTACCTTTCGCACTATCTACGCCACGTTGACGGCCCTTTTATTGTCTTTCCTGGTCGGGCCTTATCTGATCCGGCGGCTCAGCGAACTCCAGGTAGGGCAGTATATTCGTGAACAAGGCCCACAGTCCCACTTCTCGAAGCAGGGGACGCCCACTATGGGCGGCCTCATGATCATCTTTGTCGTGGCTGCGTCCACGCTCCTGTGGGCGGATTTAAGCAGTCATTATATCTGGTTGGTCCTGCTGGTTACCGTCGGCTTTGGCGGCATCGGGTTTATAGACGACTACCGCAAGGTAATCAAGAAGAACAACAAGGGCCTGGGCGGTCGTTACAAGCTGGCCGGACAATTGGCCATTACCCTGTTTATCGGTGTCTATCTCTATACGCATCATAATTTTGATACCCGCCTCAGCATCCCTTTTTTCAAGACCATCCGGCCTGATATCGGCTGGGCCTATATCCCCCTGGCCATAATAGTTATTGTTGGGGCATCCAATGCCGTCAATCTGACCGATGGTCTGGATGGGTTGGCCATCGGGCCGACCATCATCGCCGCTGCCACCTACCTCATTTTTGCCTACTTAACCGGGCATATTAAGATAGCCAATTATCTACAGATCGCATACGTACCGGGCGTCGGAGAGATAGCTGTATTTTGCGGGGCATTAGTAGGCGCCGGTCTGGGGTTCTTATGGTTTAACAGCTATCCGGCTCAGGTCTTTATGGGTGATGTCGGTTCGCTGGCCCTGGGGGGGGCCTTGGGGACGGTGGCCGTGATAACCAAGCACGAAATTTTGCTGGCCATTGTGGGCGGTATATTCGTGGTCGAGGCCCTGTCCGTCATCTTTCAGGTGGGATATTTTAAGGCCACCAACGGCAGGCGTATTTTCCGCATGGCCCCGCTCCACCACCACTTTGAGCTTAAAGGATGGCCGGAACCAAAGGTCATCGTGCGCTTCTGGATTATTGCTATTCTTCTGGGATTAGTAGCCATAAGCACCCTGAAGCTGAGGTAATTAAAGGATACATCAGGTATGGACTTGAAAGATAAAAAGGTTTTGGTAGTAGGGCTGGGCGCAAGCGGTAAGGAATCTGCTGCGTTTTTGCTGGAGCGCGGCGCTAAGGTCTCCATATCCGAATCGGCAGCCATTAAGGATATCCCGGAAGATAAGCTGGCCTGGATTGAAGAAAACAGGATTCCTTTGGAGTCCGGTGGACATAACATAAAGACCTTCCTTGCGGCCGGGTTGATATTGGTCAGCCCGGGTGTGCCTCTTGAGATCGGGCCTCTTAGGGCGGCCAGGCACGCCGGTATTCCGCTTATCGGGGAGATAGAACTGGCTGCCCGTTTCATAGATACGCCTGTCATCGCGATAACCGGCACTAACGGCAAGAGCACGACTACGGAATTGATCGGGCACATTCTGGCGCATGCGGGTAAAAAGATATTCGTGGGCGGCAACATCGGCCGCCCCTTGATCGGCTATGCGGGACAGAAACAGGACAGGGATTTTGTGGTTGCGGAGATAAGCAGTTTTCAGTTGGACACTACCGAATCCTTTCGCCCCTGGCTGGGGCTCCTTTTGAACATAACCGAGGATCACCTGGATCGTTATCCATCTTTTAATGAATATGCCCTCTCCAAGTTCAGGGTTTTTGCCAACCAGACTGCCGGTGACTTTGCCGTTATTAACGCCGATGATCCTGTGGTGATGCAGTACGTAAATAAAATACCCTCCCGCATATTTGCCTTCAGCCACAAGCCACGCGGCAAAGGGGCCTACCCGGAGGGGAACAGGCTGCTCTGCCGCCTGGATCAGGAAGCTGGCGAGACATATTCATTGGAAAAGGTGAGGCTGACGGGCGAGCATAACCTGGAAAACATCATGGCCGCCGTGCTGGCGGCCCGGATATGCGGCTGTGCGCCGTCCGCCGTACAGGAGGCCCTGGAGACGTTTGAGGGCCTGCATCACCGCACGGAATTTGTCTGTGAGATCGGCGGCGTAAGCTTTTATGATGATTCCAAGGGGACCAATGTGGGTTCGGTGGTCAAGTCCCTGGCCGGGTTCGACCGACCGGTCATACTGATTGCCGGCGGCCGGGACAAGGGCGGCAGTTATGCGGTATTGGAAGATATGGTGCGCAATAAGGTAAAGGCGCTTATCCTTATCGGCGAGGCTGGAGAAAAGATACGTCGGGCTTTGGGACATCTGACCCGGACTATGGAGGCCGGGACGCTGCCGGAGGCCGTGCACCTGGCCTATGCGGAGTCTGCGCCGGGGGATGTGGTTCTCCTTTCCCCGGCCTGTGCGAGTTTTGATATGTTTCGTAGTTATGCGGAGAGGGGAGATATTTTTCAGGAAGCAGCCCGGAGCTTGTTAAAAAAGAAGGCCGCCGCGATATGATAGACCCGTTCGAACGCTTGACATGTATGAAGCAAAGAGAATACGCATCATTGTAGCCGGGGGTGGAACCGGCGGGCATCTTTTCCCCGGGATTGCTGTGGCCAGGGAACTGATGAGCAAAGGAGATGCAAACATCCTGTTTGTAGGCACGGGCAGGAAAATAAACGTAGAGGCCCTGCGCAGGTACGGATTTTCGTTCAAGACGATACGGGCCGAGGGTATCAAGGGGCGTGGCATGATTGGTACGGTTCGGGCCCTGGCCATGGTCCCTTTAGCGATATTACAGACACTGGCCATTTTGAGAGACTTCCGGCCTCATTTAATCCTGGGCGTCGGCGGTTATGTCTCAGGGCCGGTAACCCTTGGAGGTTGGCTTATGGGAATAAAGACCGCGATACAGGAACAGAACTCCATCCCGGGTCTGACTAACCGTATTTTAGGTCGTATTGCAGACCGGGTATTTATCTCTTATCCGGAAAGCGGAGACTATTTCCCCGGACGAAAGGCCATGCTTACCGGGAATCCGGTACGGAAAGATTTGCTGGACTCAGTCGGCAAAAATAAGGGGGTGAACGACCGTTTCACCGTCCTTATCCTGGGCGGCAGTCAGGGCGCACACCGCATAAATGAGATTATAACTGCTGCCCTGGCCGGTCTGAATGACCTGAAGGAACGACTTTACTTTATTCACCAGACCGGCGAGAAAGACGAGGGCTGGGTAAGGGACGCCTATCAGCAGGCCGGGTTTGAGGCCACGGTCTCCACATTTATTAATGACATGGGATGGGCCTATGGCCGGGCAAACGTTGTGGTATGCAGGGCCGGGGCCGGTACTTTGGCTGAATTGACCGCTATCGGGAAACCTGCCCTGTTAATCCCTTATCCTTATGCGGCCAATAACCATCAGGAGGTAAATGCCCGCTGCCTGGAAAAGGCCGGCGCCGCCAGGGTATATTTGCAGGCCGACCTCAGGCCGGATATTCTGGCCGGGGAGATTAAATCGCTGTATAAAGATCAGAGCGCTCTTAAGAATATGGCCGTCCGGTCATTGGCTCTGGGCAAGGCAGACGCCGCGGCGCTTATTGCGAAAGAGTGTCTTAAGATGATAGGCGGTTGATAAATGTATAAAACCGGTCAACATATACACTTTGTAGGCATAGGCGGCATCGGCATGAGCGGCATAGCCGAGGTTCTAATCAACCTGGGCTATAAGGTCAGCGGCTCCGATCTGGCCGAGACGGACATTACCCGCCGCCTGAGCAGACTGGGTTGCACCGTGCATAAAGGACATGATCCCCAAAATGTACATGGGGCCGCTGTCCTGGTTACTTCTTCAGCCGTAACCAGGGATAACCCCGAGGTGCAGTATGCCCGGGAGGCCATGATCCCGGTCATCCCGCGGGCGGAGATGCTGGCGGAGTTGATGCGTCTGAAGTACGGCATTGCCGTGGCCGGCGCGCACGGCAAGACCACTACCACTTCCATGGTAGCTACGGTACTGGCTCAGGGCGGTCTTGATCCCACGGTGGTTATCGGCGGCAAGCTCAACAGCCTGGGAAGCAACGCCAAGCTGGGACAGGGCAAATTTCTGGTGGCCGAGGCCGATGAGAGCGACGGTTCCTTCATGCATCTTTCTCCGAGCATCGTGGTGGTAACCAATGTCGATGTCGAACACCTCGACTACTACGGCAACCTGGAGTGCATTAAGACTACCTTCCTCGAATTTATAAATAAAGTGCCCTTTTATGGGATAGCCATCGTCTGCCTGGACGATAACCATATTCCATCTTTTATCCCCTATATTAAAAAACGCTATGCTACCTACGGCCTCAGCGCTCAGGCCGATTTTCAGGCGCGGGATGTCCGCTGGGCAGGGTTGGGAGGACGCTACATTGCTTATCATCTGGGGCAGGAACTTGGAGAGATCAACCTGAGCGTCCCCGGCATACATAATGTCTATAATTCCCTGGCGGCGGTGGTCTGCGGTCTTGAACTCGATATACCGTTCGCCGACATACAGACTGCCCTGCAACAGTTCAGCGGCGTCCAGCGCCGTTTTCAGATCAAAGGGGAAATCAACGGCATTATTGTCGTAGATGATTACGGTCATCACCCCACGGAAATTAAGGCCACCCTTACCGCGATGCGGCAATGCTGGGAAGAGAAGCGGCTCATCGTCATTTTCCAACCCCACCGTTACACGCGGACGCAGGCCCTTTTTGAGGATTTTGTGAAGGCCTTTTACCAGACAGACGTGCTCATACTGACCGAGATTTATGCGGCCGGCGAGAAGCCGATTCCGGGTGTAGAGGCAAAAGATCTGTGTGAGAGTATCCGCCGGCAGGGGCATAAGGATGTGCAATTTATACCGGACAGAGCGGCTATAGCCTCTCATCTCGAGTCGATAGTCCGTCCCGGGGATGTGGTCTTGACCCTGGGAGCCGGCAATATCTGGCAGGTAGGAGAAGAGCTGCTGACGCGGCTTGGAAAATGAACAAAAGGGTAAAAAGGCAATTAGAGAAGTTATGTGACGGCGCGGTGCTGTTTGATGAGCCGCTGGCGCGCTGGACAACCCTTAAGGTGGGCGGCCCGGCCGGCGCCCTGGTTATGCCCCGCAGTCTCAACGCCCTGGGGCAAATCCTGACCTTTGCGCGTCAGGAAGGCGTACCTTATTTTGTTATCGGCCGGGGGACAAACCTGGTAGTTAAAGACCGTGGATTTAACGGTGTAGTTATTTCCCTGAAGATGGGATTCAAGAAGATGACGGTCACGGACTTAAAAGACAGGCCTACCGTTTTAGTTACCGTGGAGGGAGGGGTCTATCTCCCGCAACTGGTTCGATTTACGGCTAAGGCCGGATTTTCCGGCCTGGAGTTTGCCGCCGGTATCCCCGGCTCAACAGGTGGAGCCATATCCATGAACGCCGGCTCCTGGGGCGGTGAGATAAAAGACCGTTTGCAGGAGATCAGCGTCCTGGATGAGGAAGGAAAAGTCGGGCGATGGGAGAGGAGCCGTCTCTCCTTCGGCTATCGCACTCTTTTAGTCCCTAAAGAGGGCGCCATCCTTTCCGGCACCTTTTGCCTGGAGAGGAGCAATCCCGGGCAGGTTCAGGATATGGTCACCTCTAACCTGGCGCGTAAACGCGCTACCCAGCCCCTTCGTCAGCCCAGCGCCGGCTCTATTTTTAAAAACCCGGCCGGCCTGTCTGCCGGTAAATTGATCGAGATGGCCGGATTAAAGGGGATGCGTTGTGGAGGGGCCCTGGTATCACGGAAGCACGCCAATTTCATAGTCAATACCGGCGGGGCCACGGCCTCGGACATCCTCGGCCTGCTGGGCCTGGTTCGCGATCAGGTCCAGGCCCGCTTTGGAGTAAAATTGGAGCCAGAGGTAGAGATCATTGGTGCGTAGTTATAAAAGGATGCCGCAAAGGCCGGACAGCCGCCGTAAAAAGCGCATAATCTTATTGTTTGGGCTGGCGCTGCTGCTGTCTTTGTCCGTGGGCGGCATCTTTTTGACAAGAACTTGCTGCCGCTGGATGTATCAATCCAGCCTCTTTCGTATTAATTCAGTGCATATCACCGGGTGCCAGCGCATTTCCAAGGAAGAGATACGTAATCTGGCCAATGTGGATATACACAGCAATATACTGGCGATTGATGCGGATAAAATCGGCCGGACACTGGAGACGCACCCCTGGGTCAAACAGGCCATCGTGCGCAAGGAACTGCCCGACCGCCTTTATATCCGCATTGTGGAAAAACAGCCGGTAGCTCTGCTGCAGGATAACGGGCTTTATTACGTTGATAAAGAGGGCGTAATAATCGCACGGACCAATCTGGCTGAGAATATGGATTATCCGATTATAACCGGCTTAAAGAAGGGAGAGTTGCTCTCTGATTCGGAAAAGGTCGGGCATCTGCGGGAGCTTTTGCCGCTTCTCTATGCCAAAAAGAACGTGGAAGATGTGCTGCCGGCCAGAAATATCTCTGAAATCCACATAGACCCCAAGATGGGCCTGGTTCTACATACAGTAGATGGACGTTTCCCCATAAGACTGGGGATGGGGGATATGGCAAAAAAATTCAGGAGACTGGAAATGGTCCTTTATGACCTTTATTTGAAGGAGGCCTATAATTCGGTCAGCTATGTTGATTGCGAGTATTATAATGGAAAAATTATGATCCGAAAGACCATCAACCTGTCCTAGGGGAATTGTGACAGTTTAGGTTTTTGAAACGCTATGGGCTATGAAATACGTTGGATCTCCGGATACAGCGTGGCTTCAAATCCGAAATCCGAAGCACGAATCTCGAAACAATATCGAATGAGTAAAATCCGAATGATCAAAACGAATTGACCACGCTGTGGTTTTGAACATTGAGACATTAGGGATTTGAATTTGTTTCGAATTTCGATATTCGAATTTCGGATTTAGCTCCGATCCCGAAGCAATCGGAACTTTCGGATTTAATAACCGTTTCAAAGGGCTAAAGTGATACGAGGAATTTAATTATGGATAAAGATCAAGGGGATATTATTGTCGGCCTGGATATCGGCACGACCAAGATCTGTGCGGTAGTAGGAGAAGTAACTGAAAATACGATAAAGATTGTGGGAGTCGGCTCCCATCCGTCTATCGGCCTGCGCAAGGGTGTGGTGGTTAATATTGAAAGCACCGTCAACTCCATCCAGAAGGCCATAGAAGAGGCGGAATTGATGGCGGGCTGTGAGATAAAGTCCGTCTATGCCGGTATCGCCGGCAGCCACATCAAGGGTTTTAACAGCCACGGCGTGATTGCCATCAAAGGGCGCGAGGTAGGGCAGAATGATATAGACCGGGTGATCGACGCGGCCCGGGCCGTAGCCATACCGATGGACCGTGAGGTTATCCACATCCTGCCGCAGGAATATATCGTAGATGATCAGGACGGCATACTTGACCCTTTAGGCATGACCGGTGTCCGCCTGGAGGCCAAGGTGCACATTATAACCGGGGCCGTTACCTCGGCGCACAACATAATAAAGTGTTGCAACCGGGCCGGACTGGATGTCTGCGACATAGTGCTGGAGTCCCTGGCCTCGGCGGAAGCGGTTTTGAGCGATGAAGAGAAAGACCTGGGGGTGGCGCTGATCGATTTCGGCGGCGGCACCACCGATTTGGCTGTTTTCACCGGCGGCAGCATAAGGCACACCTCGGTGTTGGGTCTGGGCGGCAATAACCTGACCAATGATATTGCCGTGGGTCTGCGCACGCCCATGGCCGAGGCGGAAAAAATCAAGGTTAGGCACGGTTGTTGTCTGAATACCATGATCCAGAAAGATCAGACCATCGAAGTCCCCAGCGTAGGCGGCAGGAAACCGCGCATCGTCTCGCGGTATATATTGAGTGAGATACTGGAGCCGCGGGTGGAAGAAGTGTTTAGCCTGATTGATCAGGAGATAGTTCGTTCCGGTTTTAAGGAACTTGTTGCCGCGGGCCTGATAGTTACCGGCGGCTCAGCCTTGCTGGAAGGCATACCGGAGATGGCCGAACAGATATTCAACTTACCGACACGCGTCGGTTATCCCAAGGGCGTTACCGGGCTGGTGGATGTAATAAACAGTCCCATGTATGCAACGGCTGTGGGCCTTCTCATATACGGACTCAATAATGAACCGGAAAGAAAATTCCGCATCCGGGATGAACATATCTTTAACCGGGTCACAGGCCGGATGAAAAGATGGTTCAAAGATAAGATATTATAGTATTCATATATAAAGGGGGTAGGGGGTTATGCTCTTTACGTTTGCAGAAGATAACTATGCGGCGAAAATCAAGGTCTTCGGCATTGGCGGCGGCGGCACAAATGCGGTCAGAAATATGATCAGGTCCGACTTAAAGGGCGTTTGTTTTGTAGCCGCCAACACAGACGCCCAGGCCCTAGAGGTGGCCAGCGCAGACATCAAGATCCCGCTTGGCGCAGAAGTAACCCGGGGGCTGGGGGCCGGGGCTGATCCGGACAAGGGCCGACAGGCCGCCCTGGAGAGCATAGACAAGATACGCGAAGCCCTGGCCGGCAGTGACATGGTCTTCGTTACCGCCGGTATGGGCGGCGGGACCGGCACCGGCGGTGCGCCGATTGTGGCCCAGATCGGTAAGGAGCTGGGCGCCCTCACCGTAGCTGTAGTTACCAAGCCATTTCATTTTGAAGGAAAAAAGCGCATGCGGCAGGCCGAAGACGGCATCCGCGAATTAAAAAAACATGTCGATACCCTCATCACTATCCCCAATGACCGCCTCCTGAGCCTTGCAGAAAAGAATGCTACTTTCCTCGACATGCTGAAAAAGGCCGACGATGTGCTTCTTTATGCCGTAAGGGGAATCTCAGATGTAATTACCGTGCCCGGTCTCATCAATGTGGATTTTGCTGATGTCAGAACCATTATGTCGGAAATGGGCCTGGCCCTCATGGGCACCGGCATTGCCTCCGGCGAAAACCGGGCGGTGGAGGCCGCGCAAAAGGCCATCTCCAGCCCCCTCCTGGAAGATATATCCATAAGCGGAGCGCGTGGGGTCTTGATCAACATCTCCTGTAACCATAGCCTGACCATGGATGAGGTATATGCCGCCTCTTCCCTTATCCAGAAAGAGGCGCATGAAGATGCCAATATCATCTTCGGTTCGGTTCTGGATGATGCCCTTGGGGATGAGCTCCGCGTCACGGTCATCGCCACCGGCATCAACACAGAGGAAGAAAGCGAGAAGGATGCATCTCCGCCTCAGACCGTTCTGCCGCGGCTTCAGCCCAGAAAACAGGATGCTCCGGCCCGGCCTTGGCTCGGGAGCAGAGGGCCGTCTTCGTCTCCGGAAGGCCAGAGCGTGGAGCGTTTGCCCAGGACTATACTGCCCGGAAATACTAACCTACAGCGAAAACGCAGTTTCTCCGATACCGCGGCCATGGATGAAGAAGAACTGGATGTGCCGACATTTTTACGCCGGCAGGCAGACTGATTTTGATGATTGCCACAGAGAACACAGCGCGGCATAGCCGCAACCAAAAAAGTTCACGGTTCCGAGTTCCACGTTCACGGTTTTTTAACCCTGAACTGTGAACGTTGAACTTTGAACTTCTTGAAGGAGATTATTGTACAAAAAGCAGGTTTTAAGCAAGGAACTTCTCGCCGCCGAAAAGGGAGTAATCAGGAAGAAATGGCACGGTAAATTACCCGTAGCCCTCATTTATCCCAACCATTACCATGTGGGCATGTCCAGCCTGGGCTATCAGGTCGTTTATGCCCTTTTTAATCGGAATCCGTGCGTGGTCTGTGAACGCATCTTCCTGCCGGAGGAGGGCGAATCTCCTTTTTCCATAGAGTCCCACCGGCCCCTGACCGATTTTAAGGTCCTGGCATTTTCCATCTCTTTTGAGAACGATTATCTGAATGTCCTGAAGATCCTCCAGGCCTCAGGCATCCCCATACGGACAGAAGATCGCAGCGATAAACATCCTCTGGTCATGGCCGGGGGGGTAGCAACCTTCCTCAATCCGGAGCCATTGGCCGGATATATAGACTGCTTTTTACTGGGCGAGGGGGAAGAAACCATTCCGCCTTTTCTCGATCTGTTGATAGAAAAGCAGTTTTTCGGACAGGATCGCCGGAAGGCGCTCCGGGAACTGGCCTCCCGCCTTGACGGCCTCTATGTCCCGCAATTCTATCAGCCGGGCTACGATAAAAAGGGACGGTTAAAATCCTTTGAGCCGGTTGAAGGGTTGCCGCAGAGCGTAAAAAGAATGAGCGTGCCTATAGTAAGGGCCGCCGAGAGACACACTATTGTCCTTACCCCCAACACCGAATTTGGAGACAAATTTCTTATTGAGATAGGGAGCGGATGTTCGCGAGGATGTCGTTTCTGTGCGGCGGGTTTTATCTATCGTCCGCCCCGGCCCTGGCCGGAAGAAGTCATAAATAGGGTAATTGCCGGGGCCGGGGATATTGATAAGGTGGGTCTGGTAGGGGTAGAGATTGCCGATGCCGAGGCCATAGAGCGTATCTGCAAGCATCTCATCGCACACGGTAAGGAGGTTTCGTTTTCGTCCCTGCGGGCGGACTGCCTGACCCCGGAACTCCTGGCCGCCCTGAAAACCGCCGGGTTAAAGACGGTCACCATAGCTCCAGACGCCGGATCGGAGCGCCTGCGGCGGGTAATTAATAAGGGACTGGATGAAAAAACCATAGTGGAGGCAACCGAGAGATTGGCTCAGTGGGATATCCTGAATCTCAAGCTCTATTTTATGATCGGCCTGCCTACGGAAGAAAGAGAAGATGTAGAGGCCATTGTCCACCTGACCAAAAAGATAAAACATCATATCCTTAAAATATGCCGGGATAAAAGGCGCATGGGTACCATAACGCTCAGTGTTAACTGCTTCGTGCCCAAACCCTGGACGCCTTTCCAGTGGGTGGCCATGGATGAGTTGGAGTCGCTGCAGGACAAGATAAAGATTATCAGTCACGGCCTGCGCCACGAGGGAAACGTCCGAACCACGTTCGATGTGCCCAAGTGGGCTTACGTGCAGGCCCTCCTGGCCCGAGGAGATCGCCGGATCGGGTCTTTCCTGGAGGCGGCGTTAAAGACAGGTAGCTGGAAGAAGGCTTATAAAGAAGTGGACTTAAATCCTGATTTCTTTGTCTCCCGCGAGCGGGATCGGGATGAACTTTTCCCCTGGGATTTTATCGGCCATGGCATAAATAAAGACTACCTGTGGGAAGAATACCAGAAGGCCCTGAAGGCCGAAAAGACCATCCCCTGCCAGGTGGGAATATGCAAGCGGTGCGGGGTGTGCTGATACATAAAATGGCAAAGCGCATTAACCGTGAGGTTAAGACGTTAAAGATTTTCTTGACATGGTTATTTATGTGGATTACCATAGCTATGGTAATCCACATATAGGGAGGGCCGATAGTTACTATGAGAACTGTGCAGATGACACTCGATGACGATCTGGTAGAGGCAGTAGACCGTGCTGCGAAACGGCTTCACACATCACGATCGGCTTTTACCAGGGATGCGTTGCGTGATGCGCTCACGCGCTACAGTGTAGCAAGGCTCGAGCAGAAGCACCGCCGGGGATACAAGGCGCAACCCGTCAAGAAGGGCGAGTTCAGTGTGTGGGAAGATGAGCAGGCGTGGGGGGATGAATGAAACGGGGAGAAGTTCGCTGGTACAAGTTCCTCCATCCTGATAAAAAGCGTCCCGTGCTCATACTGACGCGAGATTCCATTCTTGACTATCTCGGTGAAGTCACCATAGCGCCTATTACTACCACCATCAGGGACATCCCAAGCGAGGTCTTTCTTTCTCGGCAAGACGGGCTGCCTCATGATTGCGCTGTGAACTGTGATCATATCCAAACTGTATCGAAAGGCAAGATAGGCTCACTCATCACAACTCTCCCGGCAAACAAGATGATTGAAGCTGGACGTGCCATCGCATTCGCCCTGAATCTCTGAATAGGAGAAGGGCTGTCCATCGCTTTATAACTCCGATTTATATGCCCCGTGCGGGAGCACGGGGAACCATATGCTGGGGGTCGAGGGGGGCGCTAAGCATCCCCTTGTCAAGGGCGGGGTTAATGCCCCGCCCGCGAAGACGAGTTGAGCGAGCGCATTGTGCGAGCTCGACGAGTTTACTTTAAGGCATTTTCTCTCATTTACTCTTCAGTTCCTCGATCCACTCCGGCGGGACTCCGGCGCGGTAGGCATCCCGGTAGCCCCTACCTGTGGGAAGGATACCAGAAGGCCCTCAAGGCCGAAAAGACATCCCCTGCCAGGTAGGGAAGTGCAAGCGGTACGGGGTATGCTGATACACAAAATGGCAAAGCGCATTAACCGTGAGGTTAAGACCTCCCAGCAGAATAAACGGATTACAGCCGACGTAATAAGTATCCGCCCGACTAATAGAAGACACGTAGTTTACTTAATTAAGGATGTTCCATTTTCTTCCCCCAAAAACTACTTTCTGAGTATCAGTTTAGCTGGTTGAAAAAGTATTTTAAAATCCCTCCCAACCTCCCTTTTCCAAAGGGAGGAGAAACACCTCCCCCCTTGAAAAAGGGGGATTAAGGGGGATTTTTGAGGCGCCGTTTTTTGGACGACCAGCTCTTTTCAAACAGCTAAAGTGTTACCTTTCTGAAAATATAAAAAATATCCGTTGAAATAGCATGAATGCCGTGCTATTATGTATATGTGATTCAGGCATTCAAGAATAAAGGGACAGAGGATATTTTTAATGGTAAAAATACAAAAGAAGCCAGAAAAGTATGTCCTCGATCACTATGGCAAGTCGCCTCAAGAAAACTGGATCAACTCGATTCTGTTCAATTCTTGGATGAGTTACGTATTCCACCTGGAAACAAGCTTGAGGCTTTATCAGGAAACAGAGAAGGGGAATATAGTATTCGCATAAATGACCAGTATCGGATTTGTTTCAAGTGGACAGAGGCTGGTCCCGATGTAGTTGGAATTACTGATTACCACTAATTTTTTAAAAAAGGGGATAGAAATGGTTCGTGTACGTGTACCTACACACAGGGAGCCAACGCATCCTGGTGAAATGTTACTTGAAGAGTTCTTGATTCCCATGGGTATTACTCAAAGGGAATTAGCAAATGCTATTCATGTTCCCTACCAGCGTGTCAATGAAATAATTAATAAGCGGCGGGGAATAACACCAAGTACAGCATTACGCCTTGCTAGATTTTTTGGCATGTCAGAAGATTTCTGGATAAGTCTCCAATTGCGCTGGGATTTATTCAAAGCAAAACAAACAGAGATTAATGAATTGAAGGCTATCAAACCGTTCCCCTTAAGTCACCATGCTGCTCATTCATAAATTAATTGGGGATGAAAGGTACTGCTGTTGACAAATTACTGGGCATGGTTCAGTCTTCTGTCAGTCGGGCAGTAGCGCGCGGAGAAAGATTAACTCTCGACAGTCAATTAAATCTGGTCAAATGATAAATTGCATAAAAGCATGACCGTATTCCCTGTGGGAAGAATACCAGAAGGCCCTCAAGGCCGAAAAAACCATTCCCTGCCAGGCAGGAAAGTGTAGGCGGTGTGGGGCCTGCTAATACGCAAAACGGCAAAGCGCATTAACCGTGAGGTTAAGACCCTATCAGGCGGGCGATAGATTGGCTGGAGAAACAAGTAAGCAGAAAAAACATAGTGAGAAACAACGTTAAATACGACGGATTATAAAGTGCGTTTTGTGCACCGCTCACCGCTAACAGGTGGCGTCTTGGCGCGTGTGATGCACTACGTTTTGGGCTTTCCGCACTATTAGAGGAGGATTAAGGCATGGTAACCAAGCTGAATATTAGTGGATTTAAGGGGTTTGAAAAGCTCGAATTGCCCCGATTGTCCAGGTTTACACTTCTGGGTGGACGAAATAACGTTGGAAAGACCTCTGTCCTCGAAGCTGTGTTTATGTTCTTCGACAGGCTTAACCCTCAAATGATTCTCCGCCAGTTTGATTGGCGCGGCGTGAACGCTGTATCACTAGAGCCTGACACTCTGTGGGCGCCGGTGTTTTTCAATTATGACCTCGGGAAGCCAATGGCTATTTGTGCAGTTATTGATGGTAGCGAAGAAAAAATGACCGTGAAATTCAATCCAAACTACGTTGAACCTGGGATACAGGCGAAGGCATCCGATTCGGGAATGAAACCTCTTCACGTGCGAACAGACCAGAAGCCCATCCCTTCCTACGCTCTGGACATTGAATATAGAAGAAAACAAGAAAGGGTACAGGTATCGCACATGTTGATAGGACCGAGCGGAATCGGCTTACGAATCGACCATGCAAAGGTAAAACAGCGGGCTGCGGTTTTCCTTGTATCCAGAATGCATGTCAACCCATCGGAAGACGCCGAGCGGTTTGGCCAGCTTGACATTGTGGGACAACAGGACAGAATCCTTGAGTTTCTGCGACTGGTGGAACCCAAGCTGAAGAGCCTATCATCCATTGCTATGGGTGATACTTCGCTGATCCATGGGGATATTGGTCTATCAAGAAAAATCCCCGTATCCTACATGGGGGAAGGTGTCTCTCGGCTGCTTTCGATTATTCTGGCCATAGCCACCTCAAAAAATGGCGTCGTACTTATCGATGAGTGCGAGAATGGCATCCATTATTCGATTATGTCCAAAGTTTGGGAAGCCATAGGGAAAGCGGCCCGGGAATTCGATTGTCAGGTAATTGGAACAACACACAGTTACGAATGTCTTAGATCCGCCTACGAAGGGTTTGGCGGAGAGTTGAAACAGGATTTCAGCTACGTGCGTCTTGACAGAATAGACGATAACGTGGTGGCCAAAACGTTTGAGTATGAGCTGCTAAAAACTGCAATTGAGTCCGGGATGGAGGTACGCTGACTATGGTACGACCTCCTGTTCAGATAAAGGAAAAGAAACTATTACTGGTGGAAGGAACCGACGCCTTATACTTTGCTGTATGGGCATACCAGGCATTTGGTGCAACGGGAATGCAGGTGTTGAACTTCGGCGGCAACACGGAACTTGGCTTGTATTTGAGATCGCTAACCCAGTTATCGGGTTACGAGGGTATAGAAGCAATAGCCATTGCGCGTGATGCCGAAAACGATCCGAAAGGGGCAATTGACAGTATTAGGAAAGCATTAAAGGCTTCCGGCCTTTCTGTCCCAAAAGTGCCCTTTCAATTCGAAGGCTCTTCTCCCAAAATAGCCTTTATGGTCTTCCCAGGGTTTTCCGTTGATCCGGACGGCAATGAGTATGTTGCACCGGGGACACTGGAAGACCTTTGTCTGGAAACACTCGAGGATACCAAAGTTCTGAGTTGTGTTGACCAGTATATCTCTTGCCTGGAAACCGCGGGAGAACCGGTTAGATGTCTTCACAAATCGAGACTTCACGCCTATCTCGCCGGTAAAAGCAATTTCGTGGGCCTGAAGATCGGCGAAGCGGCTAAGGCTGGCGCCTGGAATTGGCAACACCCCGGGCTGGAACCGTTCAAACGCATTATTTTGGGCATGTAGTATATGGAGAGTGGGCCGCCCTTAAGATTCTAAGTTGACAATGTATTAGGAGGAAAGACAAGGGGGCAGGGCTACACGGGCTGTTGCCCAAAGCAATTTTATGGTACTCCGCTACCATATCGCATCATAGTGGAAACTTAACTCCGATTTATATGCCCCGTGCGGGAGCACGGGGAACCATATGCTGGGGGTCGAGGGGGGCGCTAAGCATCCCCTTGTCAAGGGCGGGGTTAATGCCCCGCCCGCGAAGACGAGTTGAGCGAGCGCATTGTGCGAGCTCGACGAGTTTACTTCTTGATTTTGTTGAATGCAGGTCTTGACTGGATTGTTAATTTTCACCAAATTTGGATTTGGGCAACAGCCCGTACACATTAAAACTGCACGCGTGATTCAGGATTTCCCGGCATGTAAAACTGCTAGGCATGTTCAGCACGGACGGCCCCTTCTTTCTCACCCCCAAAAAGACTCCCTGGAATAGATCAAGACAGGAGAAAATTAATTTATCCCCTTTATGTTGAGGTGTGGGGCATTGTTGCGTCTTTCGCTTTTCCGTATTAGGTTGAACAGAATGATATAAGGAAAAGGTGGTAATATTTGTATGCCCACGAAACACAAGCGATTTAAACTCATTCTGGAGTACGATGGCGGCCGTTACAGTGGCTGGCAGAAGCAGAAGGATACAAAAACCATCCAAGGGAGTCTCTTGCGGTGCGCAGGCGAACTTTTCGGGGAGCAGGTGGATATTCAGGGCAACGGGCGCACCGATGCCGGCGTCCATGCCTTGGAGTACGTTGCCCACCTGGAGGCAGCGACCGATCTCGGCCCGCAGGAGATCGTCCGGCGGCTCAATGACATTCTACCCCAGGATATAAATGTCCTGAAAGTGGAAAGGGCGGGATCCCAGTTCCATGCCCGTCATGATTGCGTGGGACGCAGTTACCTGTATCAGATTGCCAAGCGTAAAACCGTCTTCCGCAGGCATTACGCCTGGTGGGTGAAAGACCCCCTCAAGGTGCCGGTCATGCGGGAGGCGTCAGCCTTACTGACCGGGATGAATGACTTTTCCTCCTTTACAGACCGCCAGGCCATCAAGAAAAAATCTCCTTTGGTTATGGTCAACAATACGTTGCTGCACGAAACTGACGACATCATCCTTTTCCGTATTGTCGGCTCCCATTTCCTCTGGAAGATGATCCGCCGGATCGTCGGCGTGCTGGTTGCCGTGGGGAATGGCAGCCTCAGTGTTGATGAGGTACGGCGTTTTCTTGTGGAGCCGGTGAACTTGAACCGTTTTACTGCCCCAGCCCACGGCCTCTTCTTTGAACGTGCCTTTTACAACGATGAAGAGCTAAAAGGATTTATCAGTTCGGAAGAAATCCCGCCCGCTCCTACGCACCAGGTGCAGGCCCAACCCCTGACGTAGGCGGTGTGATAATGGCAGTTAAGACAAGACCCTGTGCCGCCATAATGGGAATTGTGGTTATGGCAGGCGGGGCAAAGGTCTCTGGAATGTGGGGCGCTCCAACTCGCTACAGTGATCCCGTTGACTGATTTTCGGAGAAGATAAGGTCTGGGCGACCCATGCGGTTCATGACAGTCGGTACAACAGAGGATGAAATTAATGTAATTGGCCGCATGGTAAGGGTCTTTCAGGCTGCCCCAGTTGGAACAGTTTGGCTCTGCACATCCGCATCCCTGGCCGGTGTTTCCGTCCACACCAAAACAGCGGGTGATGGAGCCGTGATAATACTTGTGATCAGATGGGAAATAATCGCGCCGGGGTCAAGTTCTTGTGGGCTTGCGCCGTAAAGTATAGGTGAATATACATCCTTAGTTGAAAGGAGTGTCGGGCACTATGGGAAGTTTTATGAGGTATGGCATTTTATCTTTCTTTTTTCTTTTGGTTCTATGTTGTTACAGCGCCCCGTGTCTCGCTTTTGATCAAAATGCAGGTGGTAAAGAGTGCCACCTGACCATACTGTACTCGGGCAATACATGGGGGCATGTAAAGCCCTGTCCGGGTTGAGGCGACAGGATGCTGGGCGGTCTGGCCCGGCGGTCAGGGGCTATAGGGCAGATAAGGGGGCGCAGCAATTGTGTCTTATTGCTCGATGCCGGCGACAGCCTCTTTGGAAGGTGTAAGTATTCCCCATGTGAGTTGCCGTTGGCCCGGGAAAGGGCGGAGTTCATCTTAAAAAGCTACCTGGACATGGGTTATCATGCGATAAATATTGGTCTTGAAGACTGGGAGGATGGCGATTTTCTCATGACCAGAATAAAGGGGGAAAAGTACCCTTTTGTAGCCGCAAATTTAAAAGGCGCTGATCCGGCTCTAACTTTGCCTCCATCCTTCGCTGTCATAGATGTTTGTGGGTGTAAGGTAGGTATCCTTGGCCTTATGAACGATCGAAGAGGACACGTTGAGGGACATCCGGATATTATAGTAAGTGATGCCAAGATCGTGATTAGGGACATTGTTCCCGGGTTGAAAAAGGAGTGTTCCCTTGTGGTGATGCTGTCTAATCTGGGGACCAGGACAGATACGAAGCTTGCTGAAGAGGTTGACGGCCTGGACATCATCATTGAAAGCGGAAGCGGCGCTTTATGCAAGCCCTGGAAGATAAACAATACCTACATATGTTCTCCTAAGCCGGAAGGCCACTGGCTGGGCCGCCTTGACGTAATCGTGACCCCGGGCGGTGAGATCAAACAGATCAGCCATCAAATATTGATACTCGATGAGAGCATTCCGGAAGATGAAAGGATGCGCAAAGAAATAGAAAATAGGTTTTAGCTGTGGAGCAATCGGAATGTGTTTTATCAGAATAAGAGCTGGTTATTACCGGGGTAAGGTCCCAATAACATGTAAAGGATTCGTGAGCGTTGGTCTAGAGTCCATAAAGAGTCCTCTGATGTAAAGAAGTCTTGATGGAGCTCCCGCCGTATTTTCTTATTGTATCCATCAGTCGGAGTAAGGTATTCCTGGCGGACCCCAGATGCGGATCTATCTCTAGCGCCGTTTTATAAGAGTCCAAAGCCTTAGCCAATTGTCCCGTGGCTTCGTAACACATGCCCAGATTAAGATGGATGACTGCTGCATTCGGATCAAGAGCCAGAATCTTCAGCAGGGCCTCTTCGGCCTCTTCGAAATCTCCGCCCTGCCAGTATAGATTTGCCAATACACTCAGGATCTGACAGTATTTCTGGTTCGCGTCCGGGCCTTTCTGAATTTTTTTTAGCTCTTTCAGAAGATTAAGTTCCATTAGCTCTCTTTTTAATGCGCGGTCTTCGGGATTGCTTTTGGCCATGGTCTGAAGTCCCTCTATAGCATGATCATACATCCCTTGAATCTTATACAAACTGACCAAGTCCGGGAGATGGTCTTCACAGTATCCCACTGCCTTCTCAAGTTCCCGCGTGGCTTCTATAAACCGCCTTTGCTTCCAAAAATCCAGAGCGCTGCTATAATTATGGATGCTCCGGTAGGGCGGAGGCCTCAGATTCCTTGGCTCCCTCAACCGGGCGGTAGCATAGGCTATGATGTCTTCAGCACTCGTACGCCCGCTTAACCGGTCCAGACATTTTGGGGCTACTCGGTTTGCCCGGTCTAATTCCAACACTTTTAGAAAGCCCTTTTTTGCCCTAGCGAATTGTAAGGCATTTTCATAACAGGTAGCCATGTTGAGATGATTCATTATGGAATTGGGCTGAAGCCTTACCGCTCCTTCCAATTCGGCCAGGGCTGAATCAAAGCTTCCCCTTTCCAAGTAGGCGAGCCCCAGCCTTTGTCTGGCTTCCGGACTATTGGGCAGATAGTTTACCATCCTTTTGGCATAGATCAGGTTGAGCCCCTTTCTAATCTTTTCAGAAAGCCAGGGTACAGGTCCAAGTTTGGTTGCAATATCCAACTGCTCTACCGCTTCGTCAAACTTATTCAAACCGAAATAGGCCTTTGCCAGTCCGAAATGGGCATCAATGGATTTGGGTTCTGTTTCGAGGACCTTCTTAAACCAGCCTGTTGCTGCGGAAAAATCTTCAGCGTTCAAGCTGGAGAAGCCCAGATTCTGGCAGATGGTATAGTCTTTGGGATTTTCCGTTAAGGCCCTGAGCAGGATGGCCTTTGAATTATGCGAACAGCCGAGCATATCACGGGCTACTTCAGACACCGGATTCAGTTCCAGCGCTCGCCGATACATCATATTTGCCAGGTGAAACTGACTGTCGAGTTCGAGGAGTCGTCCAGCCAGTATATAATCCCTCTCCATAATATAGCGTTTCAAGGCGAGATCACCGGGACCGGTCTTTAGATATCGAACTATATCGCTCCGCCTGACCAGAAGCTCTTGCAAGATTCTTTTCACTCCCCGATGTCGTTCCACAGGGCCAAAGTATCTCTTGGCTGCTGCGTATTCCAGATAGGAATTATCATCCGTGTTGCATAGTCCCTTCTGCCCGATGAGCTGCAAGATACCTTCATTGTCTAACAAAAAGAAACTTAGCAACTGCCGACAATCGAGGACTGAGATGGCAGCCAGGTCCTCCCGAATCGCTTTCCGGTTGAAATGCTGTTCCAGTTTGCGCAAGTCTATGGAGAGAGGCTGAATCATTCCCATAAGGATGCACCATTCGTTGCGGCCAGCCGGTGTATGCCAGAGATACACGTGGGGGAAAACCGTTTTCATAGATCGGAGAATCACCTTGAAATCCTCCGGAGTAAGCTCGTAGAGAGGTGCCCAGGTAGAAAATATTCCCCCGGTTCTGAGTTTATCTTTGCAAAGGCGAAAGTATTCTACGGTATAAAGCGACCCGTTGCCGGCGATAGTTGGATGAATGGAATCAGAGAGTATAACATCATATCTTCGGGTTCCTCTCACCAAAAAACTTCGCACATCATCTATGGCCAAGTTCAGTTTGGACTTATCGAGGACCTTCTGATTCACATCCGCAAAAAAACCAACGGTGTCTATCACTTCCGGGGAAATTTCCACACTATCTACGTGGTCTATATTGTGCCGGGTTACGGAAGAGGCTGTCTCACCGCTTCCAAACCCGATTTGCAGGATTTCCCGGGCCTGGCTATGTATCAGGAGCGGAATATGAGCCTGCAGCTTTTGAGATGTCCTGAACTTGAAGTCCGTACCAGAGACATTTACTCCATTTATGGCCAGTTGCAGAGAGTAGTCAGGCAACCGGTGCACGGTAACGGTTCCGCCGACCCCCTCCCTTGCGAAGACAGTCCTGATTTCTTCATTCCCTTTAGAAAATATAGAGATAAAAGCGTCTTGATCCATCCAGAAGTAGCCGCCCAGAAACAAGAAGGCTGCGGTGACTTGTGCAAAAATTACCCTTACTCTGCGATCCAGGCACCGCATTAGAATCAAAGCCGCTACGATGATGTTGAGCAAAGCTATGAAAATCAGACTCCGCCTTGTACCTAGAACAGGCAAGAAAATCAGACCGGCCATGATGGCACCAAGGATGGCCCCGATCGTATTTGCCGAGTAAATTGTCCCGATTTTGTGCCCTATTTCCTTTAGATTGTCGGTATAGATACGGCTTGCCATGGGGAAGGTGGCACCGAGAAAAACGGAGGGTACGAAAACCAATGCCAGACAGGCGAGGGCAAAATAGGTCATACTGCGCCAGTATGGATCAGGAATAAGTTCAACATAATCTCTGGCGAATTCCTGGAGAGAATTCAATCTCACGACTAAAGGAATCGAAAGGACAGAGATGAAGGCGAGCGTAATTTGCAGTCCGGCGAGAGTTTGCCTGAGGGGTCTGATTTTGTCGGCCAGGAAACTCCCGATATAACTCCCCACGGCAAACCCCAGCAAAAAAAGCGTGAGCATGGTTGAAAAGGTATATACCAGTACCCCTGGCGAGAAAAAGACCAGTACCCTTGTCCAGACTATTTCGTAAGCCAGGCCGGTAAAACCCGAAAGCCCTATAGCCCAGACTATCATGTTGTCCGGTCCGAATTTGCTTTTCTGGTTACCATAGTTCGTGCGCCCTGTTCTATTTAAAGAAGCGGTCGCCGGCGGAATTTCTGCGTTATTGTATCTATGCAGACCAAACGAGAGTAGCCCGGCTATTGCGGCTACTCCAAAATTCATGCCGACTGTGAGATGCGTCGTGCCTTGGATACCAAAGACCTCTATGAGAAAGAAACCACCTATGAAGCAACCAACAACTGCGCCCAGGGTATTTGCCGCATAGAGTTCACCCGTGATTCGGCCAATCTTATCATTACTGGTTGCAGCGAACCGGCACAGGATGGGAAGTGTCCCTCCCATTAAAGTAGTAGGAGCAAGGATCAAAATGAAACAGAAAACAATTTGAGCCAGCCGGAACGAAAAGGGAGTGTTTCCCATGAAGCGGCAGATCCATATATAGAGTGGGGTAAGGGCTGAGAAGAGAAAAGGCAGGCTAAGGGCCAGGAAGGCGATAGCTGCTTCGATAATGGCATAGGTCAGAAGCGGTCTGTTTTTCCGGTCGATAAGCTTGCCAAATTTATAGCTGCCTATAGCCAGCCCTGCCATGAATGCGGCCAGGATAATACTGGCGGCAAAAGTAGTATTTCCCAGGATCCGCGCCAGTATCTTCACCCACAATACTTCATAGATGAGGGCGCAGGTCCCGGAAAGAAAAAACAATACGTATACCGCCCGTCTAATCCATTCTCTGCCGGACATAAGGTATCAGCAATAAGTAACGTTCATCGACATCTTAAAGCCTATCATATCTGTTTTTCGGCTTTTGTAAACTAATGGATAAAAGTTTACTAAGCCCGTTTGTCCGGGCTTATGAGTCCAGGCGCAGGGGGAGCCGGTGGTGAGAGCAAGAAAGGAATCTTAATGAGCCTGACAGTTGAAGCTCCCCGCAGCAAGCTGCGGGGAATCTCCGTATGCAAGGTAAAAGCATCGTATTCGCTCGCTAACCCCGCTGCAAGCACCGGGGAATGCGCTCGCTATGCATGTTCAATGGCTCTTCAGCTTAGCGGCTCAGTGAAACTTTCAGAAAGAATTGCCGGCTGCGCCGAAGGGGCCTCCGCATTGCCAACTGCCCCAGCATTTGGAAGCGGCGTTGTGGAAGTGACAGGTCAGGCAACTGCCAGGCCCCCCACAATGTCCGATATGTACGTGGCAAGACTTGCAGAATTCGGCCTCCCAGGTCCAGGGACCCGGCCCGGGCGGATACCGGTTATAATGGCCGTTTACTGTTTTGCGCAGGAGATAAGGAGTTGTTGTATTATGGCCGTGAACCGCCCCGTGAGGTTCATGGCAGTCCGTGCAGGAAAGGATGAAATTGATATAATTGGCCGCGTGATAAGGGTCTTTTATGGACCCCCACGCCATTCCGTCCACGGTATTGCAGCGGGTTACGCTGCCGTGATAGTCGCCGGGGAAGGTCCGTTTATTGGGCTGCGCCCAGTCGATTTTTTTCAGATTTCTGCCGAGGGTTGTGCTGTAAATATCGTTTGTGGCATTGTGACAGTCTGAACAGAAGGTAACGTAATCGGGTAGATTCGAGCCGTCAGTGATCCCGGACCCGTCCGGTTCGTAAGTAGTAGTTGAGCTATATTGATAAGGGGCCTGATATTGACCTCCATGGGCAACCGCGTAGTCACTCATCTTTTCCCCGGCCCCATCACCCCAGATATTATTGCGATCTGTTGGTCTTACGATCGGATAGCTGCGCTGAGAGATATGCGGGTTATGACAGGCGTTACAAGGGTTTGATTCATTGCCAAATGTTTCCGGCCACTTTGTTTTCACAAAATCGAGTATGTCTTGAAGGTTGTGGGCAGAGCCGGAGACAGGGTTAAAGGTATCATAAATATTATTGGGTGTGGTGTGATTGACAATATCCCCACCAAACCAGTAACTATAGTTATAATTTGTCCGGTCGAAGGATATCTGTAGCGAACCCGCTCCTTCATGGCAATAGTAGCAAAAGCCCTCTGTCTGACTGGTAAAGTTATCTGCAAAGATGGCGTACCTGGAAGCGTTTCCACCTGCCGGTGCGGCCTCCTGGCCATCAATACGGGCATGCTGCTCATGGCAGTGGCCACAGTGGCCTTTGGTATAACCAATGGTAGCGGTAGCGCTCCGGTTAACCCCATAACTCGTATTTCCATGGGCCGAGTTAAAGTAGGTACCGGCAAAAAGTGGAAGAGACTTGCACAGGAATATACTGAGACAAAGAGAAAGGGCACAGACCGGGAGGCCCAACCATAGTTTCTTACGACGCGGCACTATAACCCTCACTGAACACAGGAACTTATGGGGGAAGCTCTAACTACTTATCGGCAATCTTGCAGGCAAAGATTAAACCTTGCCCGTGCTAGAGATGATCGTCCTTTGAGGTATGACAGACGTAGCACCCGGTTTCCTTCGCCATATTTTCGTAATTCCACCTTAGCATGTCAGGATAAGGGCTGCCATGGACCCGGTGACAGGAGAGGCACATGACCCGGTCCACTCCCGGGGTTACGGTACTGGAAACGATACTTACAACAGGACGCGAGACGGGCGCCTGGGGATTATAGGCGGTGTAAGCGGCATATTCGCCCCCGCTGGGTATCTCGGTATCTCCGGCCGGATGTCTCAGCCAGCTTCCGGTTGCATCCCGGTTGCGATTCTGCAGGTCCCAACTGTGATAGTCCCGGTGACACCCAGCGCAGAAGTCGCTGATACCCATAGGATTTGCAGAGCCCGGAGAGTATGGAGCAGCGGGTTTATCAGCGTCCCGGTACTCATTGTGATCTGCCTGGCCCACCGTCAGTTCCCAGTCGGGGTCTTCAATCCCCTCCACTCCCGGCCGGCTGGAATGCGGCGGAATATCCCATACCCAGGCCGGCCTGCCCAGGAAACGATAACACCCGTTTTCTTCTTTTACCACGCCGCCTGGAGCCGGGTCCGGGGCGTGGTGTCTGGGGACATGGCAACCTATGCACCCATTGCCCTTGATAGGATAATGGAACCAGTCGTATCCGGGGCCAAGCCGGATGCTGGCGAGCGATGCGTGGCATCCGCCGAATCCGCAGCCGACGCCTGTTTCCGAGGAACCCGGCGCCGAAGATAGGGTTTGATCCACGCTTATCACATTGTGCCCGTAATTATCCCCGTTATGTTGAACGTAGTAGAAGTTTCCCCCAGCCGTCATCTGTGCGGGTTCAACCGTATTGTAAACAATAGGGATCGTGCTCTCCCCAAGCGGCTTTGTCGGGGAGCCGTCGGTTGAGGAGTGGCAGCCAATGCACGTTGTGTTCAGCAAGTTGTAGCCCGGCCCCCCCCGCTTTGCGCTTTCCGTGTATATTTCCACACCATTTTGCGAGTTGTGCATGGTATGGCAATTCACACAGGCGCCTTTTACAGACGCCCAACTTGCTGCAGGAATGAACAGCAAAAGGGCCGACAAGAGAAGCAGGATCATACAAACATGGTTTCTTGAGGGGGTCAGACGCATGCCGAAAGCTTTACGCAATATATATGCCAAATGCATTGCTGCGAGGGAAATTGTTTATACGCGCAATCTTACACACATCTTGATTCAATATTCTAAAACGGTATGAATTACAAGTGAAAAAAACACGGTCTTGTGGAAGAGTATTTCCCTCGGTTGAGAAAAACTTTTCACACTATTGGGAATAGACTTCCATTTGCACTTTTTCCTAAAACTAAACCGCAAGAGGTGAGTAGGCCTGTATTTGTTTCTATGGGTGAGCAAAGGGCAACAACTACGTCAGTGACAGATATTGTTGCTGTTATGGGTTGGTTGAACGCGAGGCCGCGATGTGCCTCGTTTCTTGATTACTTACTCTTCAGTTCCTTAATCCATTCCGGCGGGGCTCCGGCGCGGTAGGCATCCTGGATAAGACCCTGGTCAAGCATGTATTGGGCCTTTTTGGCTTTTTCTTCCAGTTCCGGCGTGATCTCCTGCAACCGTTTCAATTCCCGGTAGTCATCAATAAGTGGCCCCTGGTTAAGGATGATGCCCTCTTCAGTGCGTGTTCCCTGCCTTACCCTTCCCCGGCGTAACGTCGCTATATCCTCATTATTTTTTTTAACTTGTTCGGTTAACCGTTTGACCTCATCCTGCCACTTTTTCTTTTGCCCCAGCCACCATTCTTTATTTTGTCCCCTCACATCGGTGCGGGTATCCGGCTTTTCCTCTGCTGATAGGGGCGGCGGTACAGGTGATACGGTCGGCGCTATGGATTTCTCCGGTGCGGGTGGCGGGGGTGGCCGCCTATCTATGCTTTTTTGCTCTGCGCGTCCCTTAAATCTGGAAGGTACATTTTCCGGATTATCTGTGTAATGTGTTACGCCCTTCTCGTCTGTCCATTTATATATCGTACCCTGGGCGAAGGAAACAGATACAGAAATTACACAGACGGTAGCGATAACCAGTTTATACCATAAGGATATTTTCATCTGAAAATCCCCCTGTATCCCCCTTTTCCAAAGGGGGAATTGATGGGACTTCGTCTTTCCCCAAAAGGGGGGCTTAACGGATGCCCCCGTTTTAGTAAAGGGGGGTAAGGTCAGAGTATTAATTCAACAATTACAGTAGTGCCTTTGCCCACCTCACTCAATATCTTTATAGTGCCGTTATGCCTTTTTAATATCTCCCGGGAAACGGTAAGTCCCAGGCCGCTGCTTATGGTCTTGGTAGTAAAGAACGGTTCAAATATTTTGTCCAGGACCTCGGCGGGTATGCCCACTCCTGAATCGGCTATCTCAATGCGCACGCGGGATGGCGGAGGATCCGCTACGTGGCTGGTTATGACGCGGAGGTGTCCTCCCTTGGGCATAGCGCTTACGGCATTAGAAAACAGGTGGATAAAAACCTCCTCCAACTTTTTCTTATCGCCTGATACCAGAGGCATATCTTCTTCAAGGTATTGATGCACGGCGATACCGCTCTTGGTCAATGTATCTTCAAAGAGGAGCAACACATCTATAATCAACTTGTTGATGTTTAACTGACGCCGTTCTATAGGAAATTCCGTAGAGTAAGTCAGTACATCATTTAAAAAGCGTTCCAGACGACCGACCTCGCTTATGATAATCTCCACATATTTTTTTTCCGGCATTTTTAGCCTGGTCCGGCGCTGGATCAGGTTGGCAAAACCGCCGACAACAGTCAGCGGATTGCGTATCTCATGGGCGATTTTGGCGGAGATCTGTCCGATGGCGACTAATTTTTCCGCCCTGAGGAGATATTCATGGGTCTCTTTAAGTGCCCTGGTTTTTTCATCAACGATCTGTTCCAGGAGGTCTATACGTCCTCTGATATCAATGGAACGGAGAAAATCGGACATTTCCTTGCCTGTCCTTCCCCATTCCGCAGCCGGCTTTACCTGCCAGGAACAGGCGGGGTCGCCTTTGCCGCGGCAGGCTGTTTCTAAACAGAGGGCGGTATGACCGATAACGGCGCTGACATAGCCCGATACCAAACCTTCCAGGGTCCAGCATACGCTATGTTTTTCCAGCCCGAAATGTTTGAGGTGTTGCTCGACCTCAAAGGAATTCAGCCACTTTCCTTCCATGTAGAGATGTTTTTTGTCAGGGGCAATCTCTATTTTGATGTCAACCGGCTGGGCCAGGCCCTTTATAGTGTGTAAATCGCAAACTGCCTGCAGACGTTCCCGGTCGTTTCCCCAGAAAAAATCCTTGGCCAGATTGATAGCCTCTACATAACCGGCCTGGTACCCTAACCGGAAGAGGACCCCCTTGGTTATCTCGTCGCCCAGGGTGTTAATAAGGTCCTTTCTTAAAAAACCCAGCCCATCCGTGGAAAAAAGCAGAAAACGATTTTTACCCAGATGGATATGTCCGGCTTGAAAGTCGATCTTCATTGATGCAGCCAGATCTTCAGGCTTCATAATTATCTCCCGGGAGCGCTGTTTGTGTTGTCAGATTAACCACAGAGCGCACAGAGAAACAATAAAGTATTAATAAGTTCAAATTTCAAAGCTCAAAATTCAAATCAATGACAAACCCCAAAGCTCAACAATCAACTGACCCTACCGTTTTCTTTTGGTTACTTGAAAAATCTTTGGGTTTCTCCGTGAACCCTGTGGCTATTTTGCCGTCATAGACGGACAGAGTAAAACAATTGTATCAGTTTTGGGGACAGGAATACAACCAAAAAGGTATAAGTTCATAAAGGAATTTAAAATCTTAGCCCAAGATGCCGATAAAAACAGATGAGTACATTCCACCGGAGTGGACTGTCTTTAAACAGGATGTCTTAAATGGCTATTGCAGACCCCAAAATACCGCCGCTTACCCGAAAGATAACGGTTGTTTTTACGGATATAGTCGCCTCCAGCCTCTTTTTCAAGACATACGGTAACCTAGCCGGACGCCGGATGCTCGAAGAGCATAATAAGATGCTCATCCCAATCATTAAGGAACACAGCGGTCTTGTAGTCAAGACGGTCGGCGACTCTATCATGGCCTACTTTTTAAATCCCGCTGAGGCCATAAAATCAGCGGTAAAGATGCAGAAGAGACTGACTCAATTTAACTTAAACCAACCGCCAGATCACGAAATCCGTATCCGGATAGCTGTCCATTACGGTGACGGCCTTATCGAAAAGGAGGATATTTTTGGGGATGTAGTCAATGTCGCCGCCAAAATATTACCTCTGGCGGAATCAGATACTATCTACGTGACTGAGGAGGTAAGATTAATTATTGGCAACGGGCTGCCGCTTCATTATGAAGAGGTGTCTCCGGGTGACGACTCCGATTTGCCGGGCCAGAGGGTCTATCGGGTATTATGGGAAGACGATTTGGATCTATTGCCCGTAACCAACATTATCATTCTGGTCAATCCGGTCCCATTTCTTGGTGAGAAGGCTTTCGGCAAAAAGTGGCCGTTTTTTCTCCAGGCTGTATATAGCTACCTGAATGAAGGGGCCACTGAAACCAGGGTCCTGGAAAATAAGATGATCTTTTCTTGCTATGACAATCTGCCCGAGACTTTATCGCGCCTTCTTGATCTGTTGGTTGCCCTACGGGGCAAATATTTGATGGAAACACCCCTGGAGAGCCTCCCCCTTCAGATTATTCTGCATAAAGATACAACGAACTGTAATGATGACTCCTTTGTCGGAGCGTTGTCCATAGGATGGGAAAACTTAAAACCGGATGTTGTTTACCTGACAAAGCCGGCCTATGATTCCTGGCTGGAAAACAGGCCGGGAGACTGCGATTTTAAGCTGGTTCCGCACGGCAAGGACATTTACCGTGTGGAGACAGACGTTGCAGGCCTTATAGAAGATAGAGTACTTTTTCCACATCGTGAGATCATGGCCCTGGGCAATAGAAGGGAGTGTTTTTACTGTGGCTCGCGTCGCCACCACTTAAACGCCTGCCCCTCAAAAAATCTACAACTTCCAGCCAGGGCCCTCACGCAAATAGGCCACTTATCCCTTGATAGAGTGAGCCGGTGTTTTTCCCGGGCATTCAATAACCCGGAACAATACAACGAAGGCCTGGCTAACCTTAAAGAGAGTGACCTGCAGTTTATTTCCGAACAGAATGAGGCGCAGGTAGCTTATCATGCCTTTTTTGATCTTATGGAGATCTATCAACTGAGATTTGTACGGCGGGTCTGGCGTGCAGAGGTCACCGGCTGGAACAGGTTTCTGGGCGCCGAGAGCGGGCAGAAAGAAGAAGGCGGGACGTTGTGGCTGGCCATGGATTGCCTCCGCGTAGGCCAACTGGAAAAAACTGAGTATTTTTTAAAAGCAAGTGAGGATAAAAGCGGCAGAGACTACAGACTTTACATGCTCAAGGGATTTCTCCATCTGGAAAAGGAAAACCATTATGAGGCCCTCTACCAATTTGAAAGGGCGCGGGAACTTTCAAATAATCCCTTACAACGCATTTATACACTTTTTTTGGTTGCCCGTATCCATGAGATACTTGAAGATTATGGCAAGGCAGAGGAGATGATAAACAGTATTATATTTCTTGAACCCCAGTGCATAGAGGCCCATTATCGCAAGGTGGCGCTGCTCACTAAGATGGGCCTTTACGACTCGGCCATGAGCAGGCTAAAAAACATCATATTGCAACAAAAAGACTTTTTCCTGTCCGCCCTCATTGACCCTCAATTGCTTTCGATGCAGAGAATCCTGGAGCCGCTCCTGGCCGGGATGCTCGAAGAGTCCCGACTCAGTGCCGCCGAGGCCGTTCAGCAGGCCGAGACCGCGATTAATGTCCTTGATGACTGGCTGGAAAAAGAAGAAGAGGCCTACAAGGAAAACAGGGCGCTGGCAGATAAGATGAGACAATTCATGGCACAAGACAGCTATTTGGGCTATACAGAGGCTGAAGATATCGCCCGTACGCTTGCCAGCCGTTGTCGTCAGGTTCTTATCAATATGAGGGCAGGCCTTCACAAGATAATCTTATTATATGGTCATCAGATAAAAGGATATGAACTCTACTGGAAGGCATACCCGCTTAAGGGGCTTTTCAAAGGCGTAGAGCCCCGGTTGCAGCAAATCCGGGAGAAGTTAAATTATGCGGAGGCACTGGCCAGAAGAGATGAAGCCGGTCTGTTTAAGCGGGCCCGAACCCTTGTGGATGAGATGACATCGGAACTAAAGGAAATGCTTTCTATTGTGCATAAAATGGAACTAATGGAGAATCTTTTCCGGAACCTGCGGCAATTCGGAAAACGAGTATTGATATTAGAAGCCGTAGTGCTCATCCTGGGGATAGCCGTGTACCCCGTTATTCTTTTTTATGTAAACCGTCTCTATCCGGTATTTGAATGGAATACCTTCAATGACCTCTGGCAGCATCAAAAAGGTGTTCTGTTCATAGGCGGCATAGCCGGATTTCTCACGGCAGTGGCGCTGACCTTTAAAGACATCTGGCGAGACTGATGTAAAGTTGACAGAACACCGCTTTTTGTTTAATTTCCTCCCATGTCAACTATGTATCCAAGGGTTTATGATGTCATCGTCGTCGGCGCCGGACACGCCGGCTGCGAGGCGGCCCTGGCCGCGGCCCGCTTAGGGCATCCCACCCTGCTCATTACTATAAATATCGATACGATTGGGGCCATGTCCTGCAATCCGGCTATCGGCGGCCTGGCCAAGGGCCACCTGGTTAAGGAAATTGACGCCCTGGGCGGGGAGATGGCCATAAATACCGATGAGACCGCCATCCAGTTCCGGCGTCTGAATACCAAGAAAGGCCCGGCCGTCTGGTCCTCACGGGCCCAGGTGGACCGGCTCCTTTACCGGCTGCGCATGAAATCTGTCCTGGAAAATCAGGTCAACCTGGACATTAAGCAGGCCATGGCCGATAGCCTCATGGTAGAGGACGGTGCAGTCAGGGGGCTTGAGACCTCTGTGGGCGAAAAGATCAGGGGGAAGACGGTTATCCTGACTACGGGTACCTTTTTGAACGGCCTCATTCATATCGGCCTCAAACAGTTTGCGGCCGGGCGGATGGGCGATCCTCCCTCCCAGAGGCTTTCCCGGTGTCTTAAAGACCTGGGGTTTACTATCGGCAGGTTGAAGACCGGCACCACCCCGCGTCTGGACGGAAGAACCATCGATTTCGACAAGCTGGAAGCCCAGCATGGAGACGACCCGCCGCATCTCTTTTCTTTTCGAAGCAAGAGGGCCATACAGAAACAGGCGCCATGCTATATAACCTATACCAATGAGCGCACCCATGAGGTTATCCGGCAGGGACTGGACCGTTCCCCCCTCTTTACCGGCATTATAGAAGGGGTGGGCGCGCGCTATTGTCCGTCTATCGAGGATAAGGTGGTGCGTTTTTCGGATAAGGAGCGCCATCAGATATTTCTTGAACCTGAGGGACTTGATACTACAGAGATTTACCCGAACGGCACCGCCACCAGTCTGCCGGTGGATATACAACTGGCCATGCTCCGGACTATCCCGGGACTGGAGAAGGTGGAGGTTATACGGCCCGGCTATGCCATAGAGTATGACTACGTTGATCCTCAACAGCTGAAGCCGTCCCTGGAAACCAAGCCGGTACAAGGCCTGTTCCATGCCGGCCAGATAAACGGGACCAGCGGTTATGAAGAGGCGGCCGCTCAGGGCCTGATGGCGGGCATAAATGCGGTTTGTTATGTAGAAGGCAAGGATCCGGTTATCCTGGATCGTTCGCAGGCCTATATCGGCGTTCTTATCGATGACCTGGTTACCAAAGGCACCAATGAGCCTTACCGCATGTTCACCTCCCGGGCCGAATATCGTCTCCTCTTGCGTGAAGACAACGCCGATCTACGGCTTGCGGAGCTTGGCCGTGCGGTCGGCCTGGTTACAGACGATGCCTATGCCGTCTGCCAGGCAAAAAAGAAGAATATAGAAGAGGCATTAGCCGGATTACACGGGATCAAACTCCCGCCTAATACCGCCAACAACGATTGGCTGAAGAGCCGTAACAGCGCCCCACTTAAAAATATCACTTCGCTGGCCGATCTTCTGCGTCGTCCCGAGTTGTCCCTGAAGGATATTGTTCCATTGTATCCTGTTTTAGCCGATCTGCCGCCTCAAGTGGCCGGCGAGCTGGAGATCACGATTAAGTACGAAGGTTATGTGCGGAGACAGGCTGAGCAGGTGGAGCGTTTCAAAAAGCTGGAAGGTTGTCTGGTCCCGGAAGATATAGATTTCAGGACTCTTCCGGGTATATCGCGGGAGGTGCAGGAGAAGCTGGATCGTATCCGCCCCCGCTCTCTTGGGCAGGCC
The DNA here is from genome assembly GCA_040754095.1 of Thermodesulfobacteriota bacterium. Lineage (GTDB taxonomy): Bacteria > Desulfobacterota > QYQD01 > QYQD01 > QYQD01 > QYQD01. The sequence continues at coordinate 62,566 of JBFMFO010000004.1, forward strand.
GCACGCATTTCAGGGATCACGCCGGCGGCCGTTTCTATCCTTCACATTCATCTTAAAAAGAGAGGTTATGCGCTATGAGTCAGAATCAGGCCCCGGCCGTTTTTAACTGGATAAGGGAGCAAGTCGGAAGGTCAGGGGCAAGGGGCACTGTTTTTGGATTGAGCGGCGGGGTTGACTCGGCGGTCGTGGCCGCCCTCTGCAAGGAGGCGACGGGTAAGGATGCCCTCGGCCTCATTATGCCCTGCCACAGTCTGGATGAGGACATCGCCCATGCCCGGCTGGTGGCAGACGCTTTTCAGATTAAAACGCTGACGATTGATCTCAGCCCCGTTTTTGATAGCCTTAAGGCCATATTGCCTGAAGGGACTCAACTGGCTTACGCCAATCTTAAACCACGCCTGCGCATGATGACGCTTTATTATTTTGCCAACCTTAATCATTATCTGGTGGTCGGCACCGGCAATAAGAGCGAGATCAGCGTCGGGTACTTTACGAAGTACGGTGACGGCGGGGTAGATATATTACCCCTGGGGGATTTTTTGAAACGTGAAGTAAGGGAGCTGGCCCGCAGTCTGAAGGTGCCCCAAGTTATTATCGACAAGCCGCCCTCAGCCGGACTCTGGGCCGGACAGACAGATGAGTCGGAGATGGGCGTGACCTATGAGGAGATCGATAATTATCTGAAAGGACTTGATGAGAAAACCACATCTGACCTTACGTTGCAGGTGAAAAACAAAATTAACACCATGATGACGGCCTCGGAGCACAAGCGCGCGCCTATCCCGATTTATTATCGGAAAAAGGCTTAGATACTGTTCATCCGGAAACTCAAGATTTCCGGATGGAGCAGTCAGCTTTCAGCTATCAGCATTCAGCTTAATGTATGGGTTGTTCTAGTTCTTGCTGACAGCTAATCGCTGATCGCTGAAAGCGTGAAGTCGGAAACGATAGTTTCCAGATGAACACTAGATGCATCTTCTCTTGGCATCGTCCGTATCCAGCCGCATCCATCGCCCGTTTTTTTGGAACCACCATGCCTGTCCGTCAAATTTGGCGGCCAGGGTACCGTGATATCGCATCATCTTTTTGACTTGAGCCGAAGAGTAAACCTTATAGTAATATCCCTGTGATTCGCCATCTGTGTATGATAGGGTAGCCCCTACAGAGAATAGGGCCAGTAATATAACGAAAAGGTAACTTTTACGCATAATCCTTACTTCCTTATCAGATAGATGACTGTAGTGAACGCAAGTTCAATGCCAGATAATCAGCCCTAATTAATAACTAATGTAAATACAATATGTTATCATATATAATTGGTGATCGATATTACGCCCTAAGAAACATTTTTCCCTTAATAAGGGTACTTTTTTTCTATTTTTGTGGAATTATTTTTCTCTTTGACAAGATACTGTGCCCTTCTTTTTCAAAAAGGGAGGGGGGCATTTATAGATGGCAGAGAGGCAATAGATTATGGCCACGAAGCTAAGCTTCTTTTTTGTGGGCAAGACAAAAGAGCGATTTATCCAGATGGGAATAGATGAGTACCTGCATCGCCTGAAACGCTACGTTTCTACTGAGGTCAGGGTTGTGAAAGCCGGGAAGATTGGACCTAAAGCGGACACAAATAGGGTTATTGAGGCTGAAAGTAGAGATATCCTGACCAGAATAAACCCCGCCGCTTATCGCATAGCCCTCGACAGCACAGGGAAACAGCTTTCGTCCGTCGATCTGGCCAGGTTTTTGACCGACCTCGAAAGGCAGGGCCGGGAAGAGATTATTTTCATAACCGGTGGCCCTTTGGGCCTTTCACCCACCCTGCTCAAGGAGTGCCACTTTATCCTTTCACTCTCAAAACTTACCCTTACCCATGAGATGTGCCGCCTTATACTCTTCGAGCAAGTTTATCGGGCTTACACGATAAAGGCCGGTGAGAAGTACCATAAATAACCGGCTAGACAGACTCGACGCTGACTACTTCCGGTATCTCTTTCTTGAGGTATTTTTCAATACCGTTTTTAAGGGTCATCTGAGACATGGGACAGCCCTTACAGGCGCCGGTGAGGCGGACTGAAACTACTCCATCTTTGACATCCACCAATTCGACATCGCCGCCGTCTCTCTGTAAAACCGGCCTGATTTTGTCCAATACGCTCTGCACTTGTTCCTTCATTTAATTAGCCTCCGAATAGAAATAAGAGGGTTAAAACCTAACATACCCCCAAAAAATTGCCAATAAAAAACATCGTGAAGTTTTCTGAGCTTTTAGTTTAGGGAACCTTTGGTTTCTTCGCTTCACGGCTTGCGCAGCGACCCTTTCGGGGCTTGCAGGCGGGGAAGGCTTGCCCCTTCCAGCCACTAAAGGGCTGGTCCTGCTCACCCTCGAAGGGTACCCCGCTGCTCCAGCAAGTTTCGCTCAGAAACACAGGGGTTCCCTGAGAACTCAGGAAACTCCAGAAAAACATCTCAGGAACTTCTCTATCTTTGACTTTTAGCATAGTCTGGTCTATCATGGCCGATATGAAACGCAAGGCAAAGATCATCTGCACCATCGGGCCGGCCTCGCAATCCGAGGAGGTCATCTCTCAACTGGCTCAGGCCGGTATGAACGTGGCCCGTCTTAATTTTTCGCACGGCACCCATGATGACCATTTAAGAAACATTATGCTTATTCGGCGGGTCTCGGCCGGATTAAGGAGGCCCATCGCCATATTGCAGGACCTCCAGGGGCCCAAGATACGCATCGGAACTTTTGCCCATGGTCCGGCAAACCTCGTACCGGGCGGACGTTTCATCATATCCACAAGGCCCAGACCGGGGGACGAGACCGGTGTTTCCACTCCTTATGGCAAGCTGGCCCGGGATGTTCATCCTGGCGACCTTATCCTCATTGACGACGGCTTAATCAAACTCCGTGTCCTGGAAACAGATACTGAAGACGTAACCTGCGAGGTAGTAAACGGCGGCGTGCTTTACGATCGCAAGGGGATCAACCTCCCCGGAGTACGTATCTCGGAACCGTCGCTTACGCCTAAAGATAGAGAAGACCTGCGCTTTGGGCTGGAAAACGGGGTGGATTATATAGCCCTTTCCTTTGTCCGTGATCCACGGGATATAATTGAAATAAAAGAAGTTATAGGCGGCAAACGGGTCCCGGTCATAGCCAAGCTGGAAAAGCCGGAGGCCATGGAGAAGCTCGATGCCATAATAGCCCTGGCGGACGGTATTATGGTAGCCCGTGGCGATCTGGGGGTGGAAATCTCGCCGGCCAAGGTCCCTGCCCTTCAGAAGCGTATTATCGAAAAGTGTCACCGGCAGGGCGTGCCGGCCATAACCGCTACCCAGATGCTTGATTCCATGATGGTGCACCCCACACCGACCCGCGCCGAGGCATCGGATGTGGCCAATGCTGTTTTTGACGGAAGCGACGCCGTCATGCTCTCCGGGGAAACCGCCTTCGGGAAGTATCCGGTCCAGGCCGTGGAGATGATGGCCCGCATCATTGAGGAGGCTGAAAAAACGCCGTACTTTCGTTTAGGACACCGCGATGTCCCGGCAGATACGGTCATTTCCTTTGCCCAAGCTATATGCCACGCCGCTTATCACAGCTCCAGGGAAATCGGCGCTAAATTTATCATCGCCTTCACCGAGACGGGCTTTACAGCCCGCCTTATCTCCAAATACAGGCCCGAATGTCCGATCATAGCCCTCACACCGCACGAGGAGACGTGCCGGCGGGTCGCTCTTTACTGGGGAACCATCCCCGTCCAAATGGATTTTGCCCGCGATACCCAGGAGGCCATTCGAGAGATGGAAAGCAAACTCCTGGTCGAAGGGTTGATAAACAAAGGCGACCACTTAGTGGTTATGGCCGGCTCGTCTATGGAAGTCGGAGGGACGAATCTCCTTCGCCTCCACCGGGTGGGATAACTCTTCTGCCCTGTCCTGGAGCGATAGAGGTCTCTCCAGGTTATTTGCCGCCAGGAGTGCGTCATCCCGCAAGATATCCGGCGTGGGCCCGTCTGCCGCTATACGACCGGCATGCAGGACGATGGTACGCCCACAGGTATCCAGTATGAGATCGAGATCGTGAGAGGCGATAACCCTGGTGTGCGTAAAGGTGCGCAGCAGGTTTATGAGTTGCCGCCTGGCCCTGGGATCAAGGTTGGAAGAGGGCTCGTCCATGACCAGGATATCCGGTTCCATGGATAGTACGGCAGCGATAGAGACCGCCCGCTTTTGGCCTATAGACAGCCTGTGCGGCGGCCGGTGTTTCAAATCCAGGCAGCCTACTGTTTGCAATGCCTCCAGCGTCTTTTCCTCTACCTTCTGGCTGTCCCACCCCAGGTTAAAGGGGCCAAAGGCCACATCATCATAAACCCTGGGCATAAAGAGCTGGTCATCCGGATTTTGAAAGACCACGCCTACCCTGCGCCGGACATCGTTTACGGTATCCCTGGAGACAATGACATTACCGATATTAACCGTCCCCTTGGTCGGAAAAAGATAACCGTTTATCTGGAGGAGCAGGGTCGATTTGCCCGCGCCATTGGCCCCCACCAGACCTACGGATTCACCATGCAGGACGGTGAATGAGATACCGGAGAGCGCCTGTGTACCATCGGGATAGACGTACCCGACATCTGTAAACTCAATAAAATGGTGACTCATAATTGTGGTAACCGTTCAGTGTTGACCGTTTACCGAAAAAAAGTCGGACAACGATTAACGGTTAACGAACATGCTGATTCCCGAAAGCGCAAGGTTCGCATCGGCGAATCTGTTCGCCTTGCTAAATCATGTGCGTGATCCTTAATGCCGCCCGGCCGATGATCTCGCTTATATTGTGCCATCGGCACAGGACAAAAAAGGCCGCCCAGGCCAGGAAAAAGATGCCATCTTGACAGGTGATGCCGCTGCGCATTGCCGCGTAAAAATGACCGTTAAAGGCACGGCTGAACATGGCCTGATGGACGCGCTCCGCCCTGTCCACGGCCCTTAGAAACAAGGCCCCCAGGAGATGGACATAGACCCTTACCCCGGTTCCCCGACCGTCAAAGGCCCGCATATTCCTGGCCCGTACCATACGCAAGGCCTCGTCCATGAGGACGAATATAAAATAGTAGAGGAAATAAAGCTGTACGATCAGTGCCCTCGGCGCCTTCAGTCTTTCCAGGGCCAGGCAGATACCCGGAAAAGAGGTCGTGGCTATAAGAATTAACGCGGCGGAAACCGTTAACATGAATCGGATCAGGATGGAGGCGAAGGAAATCCAACCCCCACTGACAGGCATACCGCCCAGGTGAGCTATGACCTGTTGATCGAACAGTGGGTTAAAGGCCCCCACCAGGACGGCAAACGGAGAGACAGCGGCTATCTTTTTAAGCAATAGCCCCACGGGCAGATCAGCCCAGGATATGAGGATAACCGGAAAAGCAAGAAGAGGGGCCAGGCCCGTTAATTCATACTTGGAGAAAGAGACCACGGTCAATATAAAAATCGCTGTGGTCAACAGCTTGACGCGGGGATCAAGCCGGTGGACAGCGGTATCCTGATAAGACAGGGTATCGAGGTATTTAATATCAAAGTATGCGCTATCAAAAGAGGCCACGTCGATTCAGGAACCAGGCCTTGGGGCCAGATCCCTTAAGGCTCCTGTCTATCTCTTTTTTCTGAGGGCCAGCCCGATGAGCAGGGCCAGGCCGGCTGTGAGCGCCGCTCCCACCACACCGGATACGGAGGTGCCGGCGCTGACTGCGGGCCATGGTTCCGGATTATCAGCTTCGGGTATCACATCCTCCGGCGAAGCCGGTTCCTTAAAACCGTAATCAGGGAGAAAGGCGGACTTTTCCTGGAGCACACCCAGGATGCGGCCAATGTTATGGACGGATTCGGGCAGTTCCGGCTTACCATAGACCTTTTCTATGGACCATTCCAGGCCGTCCGGAAAACTGGAGGCAAACCAGGAAAGTATGCCCCCGGTTAATAAGGCCAGGATCGCCAGGGAAGCCAGGATATTTCGTATGGGAAGTCCGCTCAGCGGCCTTGATTTCGCGGCTCCCTCCAATATCTCAGGCCGCATCCGTCGTACAAAATTTACTATACCGGCCGTTACGAATCCCTCAATTACGCCGATGGCCAGATGAATCGGCAACATGGCCAGGACAAACGACGTAAGGGGCAATTCGGATCTGCCGGAAAACAGAGTTTGCAAGACCACGGAAAATGCGCCCATCTGAAGGGCCAGGACCGATGAGGCGACCGAGGCTGTCGTGATTTTTCCGGCGGTGGGGTTGTCCCGAACGATATTCTTATAAATCAAGGGGTAGGCCACAAAACAGGGGAGGACGCCCATATTAAAGATATTGCACCCCAGGGCCATGAGGCCGCCGTCGGCAAAAAACAGGGCCTGGATAATCAAGACCGAGGCTATGGTGAGAAACGCTGCATACGGGCCTAAAAGAATGGCCAGGATCATGCCCCCGCCCAGATGCCCGCTGGAACCGGTGCCGGGGATCGTGAAATTTATCATCTGAGCGGCGAAGATAAAGGCCCCCAAAACGCCCATGAGCGGGATTTTCTTCTCATCAATTTCCAACCGCACTTTTTTGCTTGCGTAAATAATGGCCCCCCCGCCGGCGGCCCAAAACGTGGCGCCCACGGCTGGAGATAATAAGGCATCGGCCATGTGCATAATTGGTTCCTCCTTTAATCGTCGTCCGACATTTTTTTCGGTAACCAGTCAACAGTAAACGGTGAACCGGCTTCATGCTGATAGCTTCTGTCAGTGACAAATGACTATTGACTAATGACATTCGTATAGTGCTACTATTATATTATTTGTGTTATTTAATGCGAAATTATTTTCCTGTCAAGCGGAAAGCCGTTCCCTGATCCACCAGCAAGACATCATCTGCGGCGTTGCCTTCGATCGCTCCTCCTTGCGGCGTATTGCTTCATACGCCTCAGTCGTCGCTCCTCGGCGCCTTGCATCTAATATTTTGCTGGTGATCAGGAATACCCATAACCTGCGGATGTTAATCTTGATAGCCAAATTAGACGGTGGATTTGGGCGTCTCAGCCCTCGACTCCTCATCATCGATTATTGACCGGCAGAGAGCGCAGCTTTTGAAGCTACGTCGGGATAGAGATCACTTTGATTAAAGGTGCCCCGTGGTTGGTTTACCGGACGTCCCTCTTGCTCAATACGGTGCGTTGGAGACCGTGGTCAGGCTTTTTTCTTATTACCGCTTCTATAGAAACGGACCTGCGCCTTCTCGAGTGTAGCCAATCCTTCTTGAATGATCCCATCTATGATCGAAAGGAAGCTTTCGAGTTTTTCCTTGGTGTCAACTATTTCGACTATGATCGGAAGGTCTTCTGATAGGCGCTCGATTTTAAAGGTATGCAGTCGGCTATGCGCGCCGAACCCCACCATACCTCGAAGAACCGTTGCACCTGCAAGACCCAGCTCGCGCGCCTTTAACACAAGCCATTCATAAAGCAATTTGCCTTCATGCTTATCGCTTTCGCCGATGAAAATTCTGAGTAAATAACCTTCTTCCGGAAGTACCATGGCTTACCTCCATATCCAAAATGCTACTGCCCTGCCGAACCAGACGGAGCCTAAGCCAATAACCACCTGGACAAGAATATTCAGGATGGCTAAGGGCGTCTCACCATCGTGTAGCAGGTTGAAGGTCTCATTCGAAAAGGCTGAGAAAGTGGTAAAGCCGCCCAGAAGGCCTATGAAAACAAACGCCCTTGAGGAGTCGGAGAACAAACCTCTGGAATCGGAAAGATGGGCAAAGAGACCGATGAAAAAGCAGCCGATGAGATTCACTATGAACGTACCATAAGGAAAAGAAATGCTCTTGAATATACCCTGGAAGAATCCGCTGACCAAATAGCGGGATACCGAACCGATAAAGCCTCCGATGCCTATGATGAAGAGTTTCATTATGTGATTGTTTAGCCAACTAAGCCGCGCGGGGCTTGGAATTGAGGAATAACAATGAAGCCGAGAAAAAGCCTCCCGGATTCAATCGTGGGAGGCGCTGGTATGCTGTCTCAGCCCTGTTTCTCCCAGCGCAGGAGTTCGGCTATCTTGGCCAGCGTGCCGCCTTCTTTGATCTCGGCCCGCAAGCGGTTTTCCTTCTCCAGGACATCCATGGCCCGGTTGGCGTATTCAGCGGCTATGGCCTTCGGCAAGACCACAAGGCCGTCGTCATCGCCCAGTATCCAGTCCCCGCTTTCTATTCTTACTGCGCCGATATTAATCGGTATTCCGATCTCGCCGAATCCTTTCGGCTCGCCGGCGTTGGGCATTATCAATTTGCTGAAGGCCGGAAATTTCAGTTCCTTTATCTCGCGGGTATCCCGAATAGCGCCGTCTATAACCACACCGGCCAGACCTTTCTGTATTGCCGAATGTGTGGCCAGTTCCCCCCATATCGCCGGCCCTACCCCCCCGGCATCAATGACTATAACCTCACCTTTAGAGGCAATATCTATGGCCTCGACCGGCTTGGCCCAGTCACCGGGGTAGGTCCGTACCGTAAGCGCCCGGCCAAACATCCTGATGCCCGGAAAAAGGGGACGCAGTCCGTGCACCACACCGCCACGATGCAGGGCGTCAGAGAGGTTGGCTGTGGAAACCTGGCTTAATACCGTATTGATTTCAGCCCCGGTAACCCGTTTGAAAAGACGCGTGGGGACAGCCGCCCTTTCGGTAATGGCCTTCTTGATAGCCGAGGCCGCCTTTTTGGGATCAGCAGCCTTGGTAACAGCCCCCCCCACGATCACTATAGACGCCCCGGCTTCTACAGCCAGAGAGGCCGTCTCTGAATTTATGCCGCCGGCTACGCCTACGGGTACGGTAAGGGCCGCGCTGACCCGGCGGAGCGCCGCAAAGGGGTCTTTCCCCTCCATCTGCTCATCAATAGAACAGTGCACAGTAACAAAGTCAGCCCCCCATTCCTCGGCCTCACGGGCGCGGCTGACCGGATCTGGGACAGCAATGAGATCTACCACAATCCTGGCGCCGTAATTCTTGCCGGCCTGGATACATTCACGGATAGTAGCCGGGCTGGCGGCGCCGAGGACATCGACGATATTGGCCCCGGCCTTGGCCGCGGCCTCAACCTCTATCCGCCCTGCGTCCATGACCTTCATGTCGGCGACAATGGTCACATGGGGAAAAATCCGCCGGAGTTCCCGGACTGCCTCCAATCCTTCGCTCTTGATAAGAGGAGTACCGGCCTCCAGCCAGTCCACCCCTCCCGCCAAGGCAGCCTTCGCTGCCTTAATCGCCCGTTTAAGATCTACAAAATCCAGGGCTAACTGCAAAACAGGCTTCATCTTTACTCCAGATTGGCATGACGCGCCAGAAGGGTCCGGTAATCACTGCCCTTCTCTCTGTAGATGGTCAGGATAATGGCCTCCAGGAACAGGAAGGCCGACTGCTCAAAAAGCGACCCCGGGGGTTGACCCGACTTCTCTTTATCCCTCATACGTTTTGTTCCTCCCGGCAGCGCCAGCCGGCGATCGGATAACCCGGCCAGAGGAGATTCTTCATCACCTAAGATCGCATACGTAAGCGCGCCTGCCTGTTTGGCTATCTTGACTATTTCGCAGGGCAAGGCCGTCTCGCCGGATCCGGACAACACCACCAGCAGATCGCCTTTTTTTATGGGAGGAGTTATGGTCTCGCCTGCGAAATAGCAATTATATCCCAGATGCATCAGCCGCATGCAAAAAGCGCGAAGTATATAACCGGAACGTCCCTGGGCCGAGAAAAAGATGGCCGGTGCGCTGTTCAAGCATTCTATGAGACTTGCCGCCTCTGCCGCATCTATTTTGCTTAAAAGTTTTCGGTTCTCCTCCTGGACATATTTCAGGCAATCATTAATCATGCTCTTCATAACAAAGTTTTTAAACCGGAGATACGAGAGAAAAGAATGACCGGCTCGTTCCCGTCTGCATACGGAGAAAAGAAATAGCCGCCTCCGGCCCATAGCGGTTGAGGATCTCCAGGGCCATACCGGCAAAAGAAATCACTGATGATGCTTCATATGTATGGAGGAGTTCAAATACCTTTTGTCCGGCTAACATGGCCACTTCATCGTTTACGGCCATCATCCGGCTTGTTGTTTCCACAATCCGGCCGAATGTCTTGGCATCTATCTTAGCCATAAGTTCGGGCAGATTTTCTACCAACAGCACCGCCAGGCGCGGACTCTGCCGGGAAGTCTTATTTACCGCCTCCAGGAAGTCTTCGGAAAATTCAGGCTTCTGAAAAAGGCCGGACAACTTTGCCGCCAATATCTTGCCGGATTCATAATCTTTCACTGTGGACTGATAGACGATGTCATTATAGGCGGACAGGAAATCAGGTCTGTTGCCTTTAATAATAAGCGGCAGTTCCCGTGCGGAGATGATGCCCGCCTCATAATCTCCTTCCACTATGCGGCGCAGACTCTCGGTATAAGTCAGCGCCTCTTGGTCATTCATCTCGGTTATACCCTCCGCTATGAATCGCGCGCTCTCTTTCGCAGCCGTATGATCTCGTTCAGCTATATAGGTTATAATCGTCTCATAATGGTTCAGTACCGGATCCGGTGACTTTCGCAAGAGATCGGGAAGAACCTCTGCCAGCGCCAGTGCGACATCGTGATCCTTTCGCGCCATACGCTGCAAGATACCTTCATACCTGGTCAGGTCCTCTGTACGGTCTTCTTTTATGAGTTCAAAGACCTTTTCCGCAGCGATTGTACCCAGGCGGAAGTCTTTTTCCACTATGCCCCAGAGGCTTTTTAGATATGTGTCCCTTTGCCTGCCATCCAATTTTTCCATTAAGGCGGCTATCTTTTCAGCGGCCATCATGGCGATTTTATGATCGCCGCCGGCCAGATGAGCCAGTATCCTTTCATACTGGCCGATTAAGGCCCCATTTTCTTTGTCTATAAGCTCGGAGAATATCTTGGCCGCGCTAAGGGCGACACGTCCATGGAGTTTGGCCAGGCGGTGCACTACTTCCAGATAATTTACATGGAACCTGGATTCTACATCCCTGAGTAAATATGGGATTCTCTCCCCGGCCGCCATACCGACCTTCTCATCCTGTTCTGCACACAGCGTTACAATATTAGCGTAAAGGGAAAGGGCCTTCTCATCAACCTTTTCTAATAATTGTAATATCTTATCTGCGCAAAATACCCCTACCCGGCCATTTCGCCCCGCGATCATGCCTACTGTATTCAGGTAACGACGCCTCAGGGAGGCGGGTATCTCCATAAGATAGCGCAATAGTTTATCGGCCATAATAACGCCGGATTCTCTGTCTCTGGCCGCTATGTTGCCGGCGACTTCCCCGTATTTTTTGATAATAGCCTCATCCATATCTTTAAGCAGCGGGAGCAACTTCTCTGCCATTATCATGCCGACCTTATAATCATTTTCCGCGCCCCGACTCACTACGGCTACATAGGTCTCCATCGTATCCTTATTGATACCAGAGATAAATGACGGCAGACTCTCGGCCGCAGCAAGACCCACCCGATAGCTTAACATACTTATCTTACTGATTGTTTTTAAGTAATTGGCCCTGGCCGGTTTATTTACCTTGTCTATCCATTCAAGCAAATTTCCGGCAAAGGTAACGGCTACCTGGCAATTTTGCGCGCAGGTTTGTTCAATAATATTTTCATATTCAGAGATCATTTCAGGGGTTAATTTATTCAGATAAGCAGGAAGGTGCTGAGCGACTGTGGCTGCCAGGCGATAACTTTTGCCTGCGAAACGGATAATAACCTGCGCATAGAGGTCTATTTTTTCCGGGGTCAACCCCGCATAAGCCGCGGATAACGTCTTTGCCGCAGTAATCCCAAGATCATGTTTGATGGCCGTAGTTTTTTTCACCGCGGCAATTAAAGAATCCTTTATCTCATCTCCTGCCTTATCCAGCGGGCCAAGTAATTTTATGGGATCAACCGGCTGGCCGGACTGAAATTCTTTTATGTGTTTTTCTATAATAAGTTCTCTATCCATGGATTACCCCCACGCTTACGTGGCCTTTCTTTGTCACCTTATAGCATAAAAGACTAAAAAAGGAATCCAGAAAAATGTTATGAAAATTCTAATTAGTTTCCATCCGGAAACCCAAAAATTCCGGATGAGCTATCAGCGTTCAGCTTAACATCTTGTTTATCTTGGTTTTTAGCTGAGGGCTGATCGCCGATGGCTGAAAGCTTGAATCCGAAAACGACAATTTTCGGATGAAAACTAATTATCACCGACTAATCGTTAATGTTTTTATAAAACATGCCGTTAATAATATGTAAGTAATTTTTGCACGTTAATTTTCAGGAGAAAACCTAAGCAAAAAGGAGTAATAGCCATGGGAGAAGCAGTAACACAAGTCGAGGCCGGCTTTCAGGAATTAGCGGCCAGGGAAGGGAAATATTTAACTTTTGTGTTAGGTAAGGAAGAATATGGCCTGGAAATTTTAAAAGTGAAAGAAATTATCGGCATGATGGATATAACTTCCGTACCAAATGTACCGTCTTATGTTAAAGGGGTAATCAATCTGCGGGGCAAGGTGATACCTGTAGTGGAATTGCGTTTAAAATTCGGTATGGAATCCATCCCTTATACGGAGCGGACCTGTATTATTGTGGTGGATGTTCAGGTCAAAGGCCGCCCCGCGCTGGTCGGGATAGTGGTGGATGCCGTCTCCGAGGTTTTAAACATCAATCGGGAGGAGATAGAGAACACACCTAACTTTGGGACTGGAATGGACACAAACTATATCCTGGGCATGGCCAAGGTCAAGGGACAGGTTAAGATACTGCTGGACATCGATCAAGTCCTTGATAATAGCGAACTGGCCCTTTAAGAAATCAAAAATATGGCTCTCCTTACGGCGGCGGGATAGAGGTAGGCTATAACTTCTGTCCCGCCTCCTTTTTTCTAAGAACAAGACGTTATTTTTAAACCGTTCACCGTTTACCGAGGGAGAATTTTTCACATTCTTGGGGACAACGGTTAACTAGTTTTCATCCGGAAACTACCGTTTCCGGATTCAGGCTTTCAGCTATCAGCCATTAGCCGTCAGCAAAAAATAAGACAAACAACATCTTAAGCTGAAAGCTGATAGCTGACTGCTGACCGCTCCATCCAGAAAATCGGAGTTTTCAGATAGGCACTAACTGATACCGGTGAACGGATACTATCTTTCCGGCTTGCAACGCGGTTGTTAAAGCATTTGCCTTAACTATAAGGAAATGCTATAAATTTAAAAACATCGCTTCCAGACTTTGACTTTTTACGAGTTCATCAGCTATGGCGCCATCTCAATCCCGCAATATTCTCATCGGCATCACTATTCTCATTTTTGTTATAGCCTTCGGAACGAGCGGCTATATGCTTATCGAGAAATGGGAATTTTTAGACGCCCTTTACATGACCGTTATTACCTTAACCACTGTCGGATATGGGGAAGTCCGGCCACTGGGCGGTTCAGGACGGGTCTTTACAATCTGCCTGCTTATCATGGGCGTTGGTTTTGTGTTTTACATGTTCGGAACCATAACCCAGATCATGGTAGAAGGCCAGTTTAGAAGACTTTTGGGGAGGAGAAAATTGGGAAAACAGCTTGCCGCATTAAAGGACCATTACATTATATGCGGTTATGGCCGCATCGGACAGATTATCTCACGGGAGATTGCTAAAAAACCCTTGCCGCTTGTGATTATCGAAAACAACCCGGATCTGATAAAAACCATTGAAGAACAGGGACATCTATTTATCGAAGGCGATGCCACACGGGAAGACACATTACTTAAGGCCAATATCCAAAAGGCCAAGGGCCTGGTAGCTACAGTATCTTCCGACGCTGATAACGTATATATCATACTCACTGCCCGCGGCCTGAACCCGGGTCTTTATATCATGGCCCGGGTCGTTGATGAAAAGGCTGAACGAAATCTCTTACAGGCCGGAGCAAACCGGGTTATATCACCATACCATATCGGAGCGCGTAAAATGGCCCAGGCGATCCTGCGGCCGGCCGTGACTGATTTCATTGAGTTGGCCGTACACCGGGGAGGAATAGAGCTGCAAATAGAGGAGATCCCGGTGCGCGCCCCGTCTCGTATTACAGATGTGCCGCTTAGGGAATCCGGGATAAGGCAGGAATTAGGACTGATTATAATTGCTATCCAGAGGGCTTCAGGCGAGATGCTTTATAACCCCCCGCCGGAGGCCAGGATACAGGTAGGCGATATACTTATAGCTATGGGTGACCCCAAAAACCTCAATAAGTTGGAAAAAATGCTGGGAATTTCTTCGGCCTAACTACGAAGATACTGCAATAATACGCCGTTCAGTAACAATCATGTCCATCAGGCAATCGTGCTCATCCAGCGGCACTAAAGGCGCTATCTGTATCTCATAGGCCAGGGCTACTTTTAAGGAACTGCCCGGCAGACCCGGTAAAAAACGATCATAAAAGCCCATTCCATATCCGATGCGTCCTCCCCGGTTGTCAAAAACACAACCCGGCACTACGGTAATGTCTATATCCTCCGGGGATAATGGTCTTAGCCCGGTATTCTTCGGTTCCAGAAGGCCGAAACGGCGTGGGGTCAAATCGCTTTTCAAGTCTTTTAAAACAGACGGGACTATGACACCCCGCTCATAATCAGTGTATGGAACGGCCACCACCTTGCCTTGCTCCAGCGCCGCCTCTATTATGTGCCGCGTCTCTGCCTCGCTCCGGAAGGAGACATATAAAAAAACGCCCGTGGCCCGGTTCCATTCCGGCAGGGCCATAAGGCGAACGGCGATGGCCTCTGAACAGGTCTTACGCTCTAAAGGGGTGAGGCTGTCGCGGAGCTTGAGGATGCGACGTCTTAATTCAGCCTTGGTCTCCATTTTCTTAAGTGTAGCCGTCAGCTTTGGCCTCCATTTCCCTGACATTCCTTTAATATGATATCGATGATGGCCGGCACCTGTTTCTGAACCTCATCCGTAAGCTCCATCCCCCAGTCAATGGCTTTAGGCTCTACGCCGATTATTACCACCTCCGGCGAATAACCCAGTTTTTTGGACATGGAAAGGGACTCTACTACACCGAGGTCATGCAGGGAAACCGGGCCTTCTTTATCTGCGACGAGGTCTTCAGGACGGCACTGGTAAATTGTCCCCGGCTTCTGCCCGGCCTTAAGGGCATCAACGATTATCACCTTTTGCACCCCATCCAGATAAAAGGCCAGGTTCATAGTGGCCGTACCCATATCCAACAGATCCACATGGGCCGGAAGCTCCCTGTCTCGCAAGGCCTGGATGATATGCACCCCTATCCCCTCATCCTGGAGGAGAAGATTGCCTATGCCGACAATTAGTGTCTTCTGATCACGCATAATCCACCTTTTAGGATGATAACAGTTTGAAATTATGTCCAATTCTCAAGAAATTGTCAAATTGTTTCTCAAGCTTATCATTTGGTGGTATGATAACGAGAAACCAGTTAATAATAGTGTTAGGTTGCAGCGGAGATCATCCAGTGCGCGTAATCGAGGTAGTTGCTCTTCTAGCTGCGCTTCTTGCTGGCTTCTGGATCGGCAGATTCAGACGTACCGCGGTTGAGAATCAGGGCGAAGCTGCCGTAAGAAGAACGCTTACTCAGAACTTCAGTGGCGCCGCCTACCACCTCCTAAATAACATCACACTTCCGTTTGAAGACGGTACAACACAGGTTGACCATGTCTTGGTCTCAAAATACGGCATATTTGTAATTGAATCGAAACATTACAGTGGTTGGATTTTCGCAAACGCCTCCTGGCCAACCTGGACTCAGGTTGTCTTCAAACAAAAACACCGGTTTCAAAATCCATTGCGCCAGAACTACAAGCATGTCAGGGCCATTCAACAGGTATTGGACTTTGTTCCATCTGAACATATTCATTCCCAAGTCGCGTTTACGGGCGATGCTGTGTTTAAGACCGAGCGTCCCGCAGGAGTCTTTGATGTCGATGGCCTAGTGCAGCACATAGGGCAATACACAACAGAGGTTTTAACTGAGAACAGACTTCAATTCTGCGTTGGCCGCTTGGAATGTCTTCGGAAGACTATTTCTGGCCAAACAGATGTGGAGCATCAAGAATATCTCAATCGGAAACACGGCGATGCAACCTAACTCTTTGTTCGTGCCGACGCCCGGGACAGCGCGCCGTGTTTCCTGCTATTTTTGTAGCGGGCGCGGCACAACAACACGTTAGCACTCAATCCCATGCGGTAACCGCATTCCCACACGCAGAGAGAAAATAGCAGAGAGAAAATAGGGACGTCCGTGAAATATTGACATTTTCCTGTTTTGGTGCTAAAAAGCCCCCATGCCGCGCAAAGCTCGTATTGATGCCCCTGGTGCATTGCATCACATAATTATAAGAGGCATCGAAAAGAAGGCCATCTTCAGAGACGACCAGGATAGGGACAACCTTTTGCACCGGCTCGGCAATGTCCTTTCAGAAACCTCCACTCAGTGCTATGCCTGGGCCTTGATACCTAACCATGTTCACCTGCTGCTGAGCACCGGTTTAGTCCCCATTGCTACAGTGATGAGAAGGGTATTGACCGGGTATGCCCAGCAATTTAACAGACGGCACAGACGTCATGGACAACTTTTTCAAAATCGCTATAAATCGATTTTATGTCAGGAAGACCCTTATCTTCTGGAACTGGTCCGTTATATCCACCTGAACCCGCTTCGGGCTAAAATTGTTTCCGATATGGGTGAATTGGACGGGTATCCCTACTCCGGGCATAGTGTTATTTTAGGAAAGCGAAAGAATTCATGGCAGAATACAGGATATGTGCTTGGATATTTTGGTCAGAAGCTTATTTCGGCCCGCAGGAGATACGGGGCCTTTATTGAGGCGGGAGTCAATATGGGCCGCCGTCCGGAATTAACAGGGGGAGGGCTGATCCGTTCACTTGGCGGTTGGTCCGCCTTGAAGTCTCTCCGGTCAAAGCAGATAAGGGTCAAAGCCGATGAGCGGATATTGGGAGACTCGGGATTCGTTCAAGAAGCCTTAGAGAAGGCGAACGAGCATTTTGAAAGACGCACTTTACTTAAAAGCCAAGGGATGGATATGAGGAAATTGCTGTCGAGGGTGGCCGATCATTATGGGGTTGATGGCGAGGATTTAAAAATGAGAAGCAAAGCTCAGGGATTGGCGAGGCCTCGCGCGGTATTTTGTTATCTGGCTACAAGAGAACTGGGCGAGAGTTGTGCCTCTGTTGCTAGAAGTCTGCATATAACCCCGTCGGCGGTCAGCAAGGCGGCAGTTCGTGGACAGGCTCTTGTCCATGAACAAAACCTTCAAAATAAACTACTGGAAAGTTAATATTTCACGGACGTCCCCTTAATTCCTTGATACCCCCTGCGCCAACCTCTATAAGCCTCCTCAAACCGCATCTTCCGTACCTCCTGTAGCAACTCCGCCCTTCTCATGGCTCACCCCCGGGCTCACCATGTAACCGGACAAATCACGTGCTACAAGTCCGGACATTTTACTTGCTCTCTACACTAGGTGAAAAAAAGCTGGCTTTTTCGTGCATTGTTATGTATAGTAACAAATTCCTATCAGGAGTAACGTTTCGTCTCTGACCTTCCCCGCTGTTCTTTACCGCAGGTTTTCTGGTTGGCGACGTCCAGGCCGTTGGCTTACAACGGCATGGGGAACCTGGCGGTAATCCCTGCCACAAACTGCCCAGCAAAACGGTTTATCCTTGGTAATTTTTATTCCGCCTGTGGCGGGCGGAGAAGGGTATTACTTTGTCGTTTCAAAGATTCAATCTCGATCCACGTTTGTTGCGCGCTGTCGCAGCAAGCGGTTACACCATTCCCACTGAGATCCAGAGCCAGGCTATTCCGGTAGCCATGGAAGGCCGCGACCTGATGGCCTCGGCACAGACCGGTACGGGAAAGACAGCGGTGTTCGTGCTGGCTGCGCTCCAACGGCTGGTCGCGTCTCCGACGCTTCGGGGCCGTGGCGCGCGGGTGCTGGTGCTTACGCCAACCCGGGAACTGGCGATTCAGGTCACCCAGACTGTCCATCAACTCGGTCGTTTTACCCAACCACGGGCCGGCGCTATTGTCGGCGGTGTCCCCTACGACGCTCAGGAAAAATTGCTTCGCATGCCCCTGGATTTTCTGGTCGCTACCCCGGGGCGTCTTATTGACCACATGCAGCGCGGGCGGGTGGATTTTTCCCGTGTAGAGCTCTTTGTCCTGGATGAGGCCGACCGGATGCTCGATATGGGCTTCATCAACGATGTGGAACGTATTGCCTCGGCAGTCCCCAAGTCCCGGCAGACTATGCTGTTCTCGGCAACGCTTGAGGGCGGTGTACAGGGTATTGCCCCCCGGCTCCTCCGGGACCCGGCGCGCATCGAATTGGCGCGGGTGAAGGAGAGACATGCCTCCATCGAACAGCGGATGCACTGCGCCGATGGTCTTGGGCACAAACAGGCCCTGCTCGCTCATCTGCTTGGCGACCGGGAGGTTTCGCAGGCCATTGTCTTTACTGCGACCAAGCGGGGCGCCGAACAAGTGGCGGCGATTGTTGCCGCCCAGGGACATACCTGTGCCGCCCTTCACGGCGATATGAGTCAGGGCGCGCGTAACCGCACCATGGAGCGTATGCGGCGTGGGGGACTGCGGGTTCTGGTGGCTACCGATGTGGCCGCACGCGGTCTGGACATCAAGAGCGTAAGCCATGTCATTAATTTCGACTTGCCCATGAGGGCGGAGGACTATGTCCACCGTATCGGGCGGACCGGCCGTTGCGGGTCATCGGGAATTGCCGTATCCCTGGTCAGTCCCCAGGACAGGGACAAGCTGGCGTGCATCGAACATTATACGGGTCAGTGCCTGGACCGGCAGGTGATTCCGGGTCTGGAGCCGATTATCCCGGAGCCGCGCAAAGGCCAGGGGTCTAGCTGCGGCCGTGCCTTTAAAGCGCAGGGTACACGCAGAAACTATAGAACGTCCGGGCGCTTTGCGCAAAAGGTGAAGTCCCGGCATTAAGGCCGGGTGTGACGCGCCGAAAAAATCGATTAAAACACTCATCTGCCTCGCGGCGGACAAAAAACAATGAAAATAATTCTCCCTCCGAACAGAATGATCGATCTCCTCGGTATTTTCCTGAAGTTTCCCGAGTTTTTAGGGAACCCCTGTATTTCTTAGCGAAACTTGCTGGAGCAGCGGGGTACCCATCGAGAGCGAGCAGAAAGGGGAAAACCAGCCCTTTAGTGGCTGGAAGGGGCAAGTATTCCCCATCTGCGAGCCTCGAAAGGGTCGCTGCGCAAGCCGTGAAGCGAAGAGACCAGGGAGTTCCCTAAAGAAATGATAAAATTATCAATAAGATCATAGTATTATGATAAAACCTCTTTGAAAAGTCAGGGAAATCCCCGGTATTTTCTGCTTGTACATCATAATTATTGAGTGCTAATATTATTATACGCTCTGCGTTCATTCGGCTTCTCCTGCGGGATTCTCAAGAAGTAATCGGGCACACGCTGTACGTCTCTTTCCGACTGTTGTCTCCGGGGTTCTACACGATATTCCCCCTCTTTCTGCGTTATAGCGTTTACACCAGCCTATAGTCTGCTGACAAACAGCTTCTTTTCTGTCTTGCTATGCAGCGGTGCGTTTTGAGATGTGGGTCGGGAAGCCGTCCAAACTTTGACTTCCAACGAACTTAAGCAAGTTCGTTCTAACATAGGATGCCGCTCGCGGTATAAGTTGGCTTTTTACGAGATCATCGGTCTTGAGATAAAATGCTTATAAAGGCAGCGAAAGCCAAAGAAATCCTTCAGGCCGTCCTGGCCCCGGCCGGTATTGTCATAGACGGCAACGGAGATTCTGATATTCGGGTCAGGGATGGGCGTTTCTATGAGCGGGCGCTTGCCCGCGGGGCTTTGGGCGTGGGCGAGGCCTATATGGACGGCTGGTGGGAGACGGACAGACTGGATGTCCTGGCAGAGAAGGCGTTAACAAAGGACATAGAGTTTAGTATAAATGATCTCAGCCTGGCCGGCAGGGCAGCGCTCGCATGGGGATGCCTTTCGGCCCGGGTTTTTAATCAGCAGAACGAGAGACGTTGCCTCTGTGCCGCTGCCCATTATAATCTGGATAACGAGCTGTTTCGCTCCATGCTCGATAAACGGATGGTCTATAGTTGCGCTTATTGGAAAAACGCAAGGACATTGGACGAGGCCCAGGAAGCCAAACTGGAACTGGTTTGCAGGAAACTCTATCTGCGTCCGGGCATGCGGGTTTTGGATATTGGCTGCGGTTGGGGCAGCTTTGCCAGGTTCGCTGCCGAGAACTACGGTGTTTCAGTCGTGGGGATAACTATCTCCAAAGAACAATGTGCGCTGGCCGAAAAAATGTGCGCCGGATTACCGGTCCAGATCAGGTTACAGGACTATCGCGCGCTCCGCAGCGATGGCGCTTTCGATGCCGCAGTTTCGCTGGGGATGCTGGAACATGTCGGCTTCAGGAATTACCGCAGGTACATGAGCGTCGTCAAGCGCAATCTCAGGCCGGGCGTGCTTTTCCTCATACAAACCATCGGCGGCAATATTTCAGTAATCGATATGGATGCCTGGCTCAACAAGTATATCTTCCCCCATGCCATGTTACCCTCCGTATCCCAGATTGCCAGGGCGTGCGAAGGGATATTCGTGATCGAAGATTGGCACAATTTTGGGCCTGACTACGACAAGACCTTGATGGCCTGGTTTCAAAACTTCGATAAAAACTGGAACAAGTTTCACGGGAAATATGGGGAGACATTCTATCGAATGTGGAAGTACTACCTTCTCACCTGTGCAGGGGCGTTCAGGGCCAGAAAGAACCAGCTTTGGCAGGTGGTGCTCTCCGATTCCGGTGTCAGGGGAGGCTATGTGCCTGTCCGGTAATAGCCGGATGGCCGGGTTGCCTTGCCTCCGGACGCTTTGGGCCTACTCCTCAGAGGGGTGGATTAGTCGTCGCATGCGTTTGGTCTGACTGCGCCGCTGTTTTGCTTCTATGCGGCGTCTCCGTGACGCAAGGGGGGCCATGGTCTTGCAGCGAGGCTTCGGTATTTCTGCCGCTCTGCGGATCAGTGCCACCAGTCGATCGATTGCGTCCTGGCGATTTCGTTCTTGTGTGCGGAAGCGTCGGGCCTCGATAATGAGCGTCCCGGACTCAGTGACCTTCTTCCCGGCGATGTGCAGCAGCCGCTCACGAATCCCGGGCGGAAGTGAAGGGGAGCAGATTACATCGAAACGGAGCTGAACGGCAGTGGCTACCTTGTTTACCTTCTGCCCGCCGGGTCCGGAGGCGCGCACAAACCTGAAGTGAAGCTCGTTATCGTCCAGCATAATTTTTGACGATACCCGAATCATATCTTACTCCGCTTACTCACTACGGGCCTGTCTTCCTTGGACATCCAAGAATTATGCGACACGTAAGGGAATTAACGGAACTAACGCGACTGCGCTCCCCCTTATCCATAATACGCCTAACTGGCTGGCGTCAGGTGCATTGATTACCTAATACCGGCCTTACAACAATGGAGCAGACGTGTCGCTCAATTATGAGAACGTTCTCTCGAACAACTCGGCGATTGCTTTCTTGCCGTTTTCTTCGAGAAAGCGCGTCCCTGTTCCTGCGAAATGAACATGGGTGATGACCGGCTCATTTCCCCTCTCGCGCTCAACCCATTCTGTCTGATTCCAACTGAACCACGCATTACGTTTCTGGTCGAATACGTATAATGGTTTGTTGCATAGTTTGGCGAACTCAGCGCCCCATCCTGTGCCGCCCTTTACGGTTTTGTCCTCCAGTATCTCTCCAATCACGTAAATTTCCTGTCCGTTGTTAATCTGATACCAGATGCTTTGCAGAATTTTGCGAAATGTCGGACTGCTGGTGTAGCGGCGATTCATCAGCCGCGAAACGTATTCCAGGCTCACGTCCCCATTTTTCAGCTCTTCGTGGTTCAGGACCCGCAAGCCTCGTTGGCGAACGATGTTGTGTCCTTCAAATGTGAAGTTCACTTCTTCAATTCCAAAACGCTCCGCATTCGCCCCAAATTCCGCCTCAGCCCCTTTAACGCCGCCACTAAACAGAATAAAACCTTCCTTCTTCATGCTCGTTCCTTTCTTCAAATCCTGTGTTTTTATTTGTGCGCTGAATGAAGCATAGGTATGGCTTCACATACCTTAATTTATAACTTACCATGCCAGGGTTGATTCTTGGAAGGACTTTTCGTGGCACAGGTCGTACTTTATTCGATAATCATGAGAATATATAGGATAGGGACATTGTGCATAACCCCTCACCCCGCCTTCTATCCAACTCTTTGCGCAATATCGGCGAGATTTACTTCTTTTGCACTTTTTTCAAGTCAAAATAAAAGCAACGCAAAAAACAACGTTACTCTCTTACTCACTCTTAAAAAGAGGTATGGAAAACATTTTTCTACAAATGGAAACGATTTTCCACTGAGTGGGTATTTTGGTTCTCTCTTTCTATTGTCTTGATGTTTCTCTGTTATCCCGGTAAAAATATAACCATCGGATATAACGGATATTTTTATTTTTTAAGATTATCCCGTAGGTTATGGCCCAGATTTTGCTTTTGTCTGGCAAGACAGGATAGAAAGAAATGGCTTCGGCTCATAAATTAAAGAGTTAGCCCCAAAATGCCGATAAAATCAATAAGCTAGAGTGCGGAAATTTGGTCTCTGGCTAGTGTATTTTGCCCAATTTTACTAGACAATGAAACTTACATGTGCTACGAGAACAAAAGAAAAAATTCTGCCATTAAAAGTTGGGTATGGAAATTTAGTTCCACTTCGGAATAGAAGTGTACGGGAACATGGGAAATGGTAGGTAATCCAGCACCGCGGGCTACTCTAAAAATACCTCTTCAGGGGATAACTATACTGTCAGCTACGTTGGTTATTTTCTTGATACTGTCCATTCCGGTGACCTCTCTTGCCAAAGCTACCGGTCCCTGTGTCAACTGCCACACCATGCATAACAGTCAGGGTGGGGCAGCCATGGCTACGTATGGGGGTGAAACAGGCCCTAACTCTCTTCTTACTCGCGGAAGCTGTATAGGTTGCCATGCCCAAGGCACTGCCAACAAGATTGTAACTATAGGTGGCAGCGAT
Source organism: Thermodesulfobacteriota bacterium (assembly GCA_040754095.1). Classification (GTDB taxonomy): domain Bacteria; phylum Desulfobacterota; class QYQD01; order QYQD01; family QYQD01; genus QYQD01. The sequence continues at coordinate 85,800 of JBFMFO010000004.1, forward strand.
ATTCCCCAGGTTTATCACACGGATGGGTCCGGGGATTTGGCCGGTGGAAATTTTAAGTATATTGAGACGGATGATAACAGGGGGCATAATGTCAGTGATTTCGGCAACCCCGATGGCATCTTGAATAGTGCGCCAGGTCATCATTCTACTACTCAGCCCACAACAAATACACTTACCTGTGCCGGACATAACGGCTGCCATGGTTATCGCAGATTTAACGCCGGGAGTGGTTTGCCCACGTTGAAAGGCGCTCATCATGGGAATGTGGATGGCAAGTGCGACTCTGCCACTACTGTAGCAAACTCATACCGGTTCCTATACAATGTTAAGGGCCTTGAAAACATGGGAGCAAATAAGTATCAGAACCTGAATGCCACTGATCATAACGAATATTTTGGCACAACCAGCCCGGGGGAGACTGGGTGCGTTGACTGTCATGACGTGGCCGATGACATGAAAATAAAGTCTCCTAATAACACAATAAGCGGTTTTTGCTCTACCTGCCACAGCAATTTTCATAAGTTAAGCGGGATAGGGGGTAGCACCACGGGGCCCTTCACGAGACACCCAACCGATGTTGTTCTGCCTGACGATGTTAGTAAAGAATACAAGGACTATACAACTTACAGTGTAGAGGCCCCGGTGGGCAGGACAACAGTCCCTGATGCACCAAGTGGTACGGTTACGCCGGGAACAGATGTTGTCACCTGTCTTTCCTGCCACGCCGCCCATGCAACGAACTACCCTGACATGCTAAGGTGGGACTACACAACTATGATTGCAAGCGGGGAATCTAATACTACCGGATGCTTCACCTGCCATACTCAGAAGGATGATTGATCTGCCTTATTTTTCCGGACAGATTTCTATCTTCTATATTTTTCGTGAAGCTGCCGGGATAGCTCGCGGATCGTTGTAAATGCCTTTTCCACTGTTTTTTCCAGATCCGGGTTGATAAGACAGCAGGTGGCCGGGGAGAGCATACTCCGGGACAGAAGAAACTCACGTCGATGCCGGCTTTAACCGAGGGCAGGAGTGGACTGGCGGGACTTGCGGACATGATCATGGTATTGGATGGACGACTGGAATCAGCTTACAGCCCCGTTCAAACATGGAAAAAGCCCACACTATCCTTCGGATTCATCCCCCTCTCAGCCCACTCCCACTCATAGCCCACGCTGTGCGTCATAGCCAAAATACCGTCCACGGTCTGCTCTTTTCTTTCATGGGTATGCCCGTAGAGGACAACCCTGACCTTGGAAGAAGCCCTTATAATCTCTGCCGTTTTGGTGTTCCCGGTGAAGGCGTTAAGGAAATCCCACGAAGGATCATTCTTGTATGTAAGTAGCTCCCGAAAAGGCACGTGGTGGAGCACGACCACGATGTGATCAACGGCATCCTCTACTTTGACGATCTGTCTTTTCAGAGATTCGTTCATTATGCCGGCCACCTCGGCGTCTTCCATGGAACTCCAGTTGCAATAGACGGCATCCATCCAGCGCCTACCCCCGAATTTTTTCGTCTTATAGGCGTGTTCAGGAATTTCTCCGTTTAGACCTTCGTTTCGGAAGGAATAGTCGTACCAACCGCACGTCCCTACGAACCCCACATTCCCTGTTACATAGGGCTCAAACCCTAAGTAAATAAACCTATTTTCTTTTGCCAGCTTAGGCAGAGTGTAACGATATTTTTCTATGCTGTTTTCCTCTTCGTTCTCCACCCAGAGGTCGTGGTTACCAGCCACGACCAACTTCGGGCATGTTAGCCGGCCATATTTTTTCAAAGTCCCTTCGAAATGCCGCTGATCGGCAGAGACGTCTCCGCAGACAATAAAAATATCCGGAGATTCCCTGAGTAGAATCGGCACCTGAATCTCCGGAACCCTTTCGTTTTCCGGAGAAACGTCGGTGTGGATATCGGAGGTAAAAGCGATCTTCATTCAAAAACAGGGCTGTTATTTCTTCTTGGCCTTGGCTGTCGCTTTTTGGGCGGTAGCCTTCTTGGCCGCGAGCTTGGGCTTAGATGTAGTTTTTGTTGTCTTTGCCATTTTACTCTTCCATCCTTGCATATAACTTGACGGGTGCTGCCTGAAAACAGGCAGACTCATCTGCTATAGGCTTTTTTATGTTCTTCTCTTAACATCTTTAGTTAGTGTTCATCCGGAAACTACTGTTTCCGGATGAACACTTTCAGCGATCAGCATGTTCGTTATCCGTTAACCGTTAAGCGTTGTCCGATATTTTTTTCGGTAAACGGTCAACACTGAACGGTGAACCGGCTGAAAGCTGATAGCTGAGCACTGATTGCTCCATCCAGAATCCTTGGGTTTTCGGATGGAACCTAGTTAATTTGTATAGAAATTACAGCCGGATTTCAACATAAATATGCCGCGAGAATATCTTTCCGGCAAAGGAAGACAACCATAGTCCCCAATCCACCGCCTGTTTTCGTGCGAGTTAGCTCTTGACTGTAAAACACGATGGTTGCTGTGCAGTGTGATGTCAAATCCGAAATCCAAAGCACGAATCTCGAAACAATATCGAATCACCAAAACTAAAAATCCAAAACAGGCTCGGATCTCGCCGATTGCTCTCTGTCAACATTTTGACGGCGGATTTGAACAATTGGCTTTAATTGACTTTGTTTGTGGATGGTGGTAATAAAAAAGCGCTTTTCTGAGCGTAGGGAGCTAACTGATGGACTTTCAGACCTTGATTTTTTCGTTGCAGCAGTTCTGGTCAGACCAGGGCTGTGTGATCCAGCAGCCTATAGATATTGAGGTTGGGGCGGGGACATTTCATCCCGCCACATTTCTCCGGGTCCTGGGGCCGGATCCCTGGAAGGTGGCCTATGTCGAGCCGTCCAGGCGTCCGGCGGACGGCCGCTATGGCGAGAATCCCAACCGCCTCCAGCATTACTACCAGTTTCAGGTAGTCATCAAGCCCTCACCACTGGAGATCCAGGACATCTATCTGAAGAGTTTAGAGGCCCTGGGGCTGAATCCTAATGAACACGATATCCGTTTTGTAGAGGATGACTGGGAATCGCCGACCCTGGGGGCCTGGGGCCTGGGCTGGGAGGTGTGGCTGGACGGCATGGAGGTTACCCAATTTACTTACTTCCAGCAGGTAGGGGGTATAGACCTCCAACCCGTTTCCGTAGAAATTACCTATGGGCTGGAGAGGCTGGCCATGTATCTCCAGGGTATAGACAACGTCTATGATATCGCCTGGAGAAACGGGGTCAAGTACGGCTATATCCACCGCCGCACCGAATATGAATTTTCCAGATATAATTTTGAGGAAGCCGATATCCGGATGCTCCTGAAACTGTTCGACACCTATGAGGCAGAGGCCCTTCGCTTGGTTGATAAGGATTTGGTCTTGCCTGCCTATGAATATTGTTTGAAGTGTTCGCATACCTTCAACCTTCTTGAGGCCCGCAAGGCCATCAGCGTCACAGAGAGGACGCATTTCATTGCCCGTGTGAGGAATCTGGCCAGGGCCGTGGCTGAAAAATATGCCGGCCAGACATAACTAGTTTTCGTCCGGAAACCTTAGGGTTCCGGACGAACATTGATTAAATTGGAGTCATAGTATGGTTCATGAATTGCTCCTGGAAATCGGGACAGAAGAACTCCCGGCCGGATTTATTCCTGATGCTCTGGCCCAGATGAAGGATATAGCCGCCCGTCTATTAAGTGAAAAAAATATCTCCTTTGGGAGTGTAAACACTTTGGGAACTCCGCGGCGACTGACTCTGGTTGTATCCGACATGGCCGACCGTCAGCCCGACCAAATGAGGGAAATAACCGGCCCGCCCAGGCGGGTGGCCTTTGACGCTGACGGCAACCCTACCCCGGCCGCCATAGGTTTTGCCCGGTCTCAAGGGGTGGATGTCTCCGCCCTCACCACGATCCAGACCCCTAAGGGGGAATATCTGCTCATAAAGAAAGACGAAAAGGGTGAGGAGACGGCTGTTCTCCTGAAAGCCATTTTGCCGGAAATCTGCCGCACCATTTCATTTCCCAAGTCCATGCGCTGGGGTTCGGAGACGATAAGTTTTGCGCGGCCTATCCACTGGATACTGGCTGTCTATGGGGGAGCGGTTATCCCTTTTAATTTTGGTTCGATCAAAAGCGGCAGGTCTACCTATGGCCATCGCTTCACCGCGCCTGAACCTGTAGAGGTCACAGATTTTGCCGACTATAAAGACAAACTCTCCCGGTCCGGCGTAATCGTCGATCCTGAGGAACGCAAGTCGATGATTATAAACGGGATAACTCAGGCGGCGGCCGCAGCCGGGGGCCGGTTCTTGCCGGACGAAGACCTTTTAAATATCGTCGCTAACCTGGTGGAGTATCCGTCCGCGGTCTGCGGCTCCTTTGCCGCAGAATATCTCTCTCTCCCCAGGCCCGTGCTCATAGCCGCCATGCGGGAACACCAGAAATATTTTGCGGTGGTCAATGCCGAGGGAGAACTTCTCCCCTATTTTATTGCGGTCAATAACACCCCTGTCGCCAACCCGGCTATGATTACCAGGGGCCACGAAAGGGTCTTGAGGGCCAGGCTCCAGGACGCCGGCTTCTTCTTTGCCGAAGACCGGAAAGAGTCCCTGGCCGCCCGGACCGAGAGATTAAAAGGGGTTATTTTCCACTCCAAGCTCGGCACCTCCTATGAAAAGGTCATGCGCATCAAGGAGCTGGCGATCTTTCTGGCTGAAAAGATCTGCCCGGACAGGTTGGCTGAGGTGGAAAGGGCGGCCTACCTCTGCAAGGCCGACCTGCTCACGGCCATGGTGGGCGAATTCCCCACCCTGCAGGGGATAATGGGCCGTGAATACGCCCTCCTCTCCGGCGAGAAAAAGGAGGTAGCTGAGGCCATCCTCGAACATTACCGGCCCGCCTTTGCCGGTGATGCCCTTCCGGCCGGTCAGATAGGCTGCATCCTCAGTATCGCAGACAAAATGGACACTATAGCCGGCTGTTTCGGCATCGGGCTGACGCCCTCGGGCACGGCCGATCCCTATGCCCTGCGCCGGCAGGCCCTGGCCATATTGCACATTATCCTGGGCCGTTCGTTCGATGTCTCTCTGAAAGAATTGATAGCCCGCAGCACGACCCTCCTGGCCGGGAAGATCACCGGGGATATAGATAAAACCGGGGAAGATGTCCTCTCCTTCTTCCGGACGCGTTATCAGCATCTTCTAAGCGGCCAGGCGGATGCAGACGTCATAGAGGCGGTCACATCTCTCCACTTTGACCGTCTCCGGGAGACCCATGGCAGGATAGAGGCCCTGCAGCAATTCAAATCGCGGCCTGAATTTCAGGACCTTTCGACCTCCTGCAAGCGGGCGGTTAATATCTCACGTGATAATAAAGAGACAGACATCGATCCCGGCCTTTTTGTCCATCCGGCGGAAAGCCGCCTCTATACCGGCTATGGTCAGATAAATGAGAAGGTCCGGGAACAGATGGAAAGGCGTGACTACCTGCGTGCATTACAGGAGACCGCCGGGCTGAAAAAGTCCATAGATGAGTTCTTTGATGCCGTCATGGTCATGGATAAGGACGAACGGCTGCGCCGAAACAGGCTGAACCTCCTCACTCTCATCACAAATTTGTTCAAGAACATCGCTGACTTTGGTAAATTGCAATCCGCATCGTGACCTTATAAGTAGTCCCCAATATATAGTATATAGCCATTGAGGCTATACCCCCTATTGTACTTTATCCTTTACAGATTGCCATATCTTTGCTAATATATAAAATTAAGTTAATGTGTCATATATCCGGCCTGGGTACAGGCAATCAACAGCCGAAGGCGGGTGCTTATCGATGAAAATAAATCGTGTGGAGATGTTTGGATTTAAATCCTTTGTCAACAAGACGAGTGTCTCCTTTAGCGAAGGCATTGCCGCTATTATTGGCCCGAATGGTTGCGGCAAGAGCAATATCGTCGATGCCATACGCTGGGTTTTAGGCGAACAGAGCCCAAGGCAGCTTCGTGGAAATGCCATGGAGGACGTCATCTTTGCGGGCAGCGAAAGCCGGGCCCCTTTAGGGGTGGCGGAAGTAACCATAACCCTGGCCAACGGCCACGGCACCGCCCCCCCGCCCTTTGAAAATATGAGCGAGATCGCCGTAACCCGCCGCCTTTATCGTTCTGGAGAGAGCGAATACCTGATAAATAAGGCCCCTTGCCGGTTGAAAGACATCGTCTATCTCTTTATGGACACCGGCGTGGGGACAAGGGCCTATTCCATTATCGATCAGGGGCAGATAGGGAGCTTTGTAGAGGCCAAGCCGGGAGAAAGAAGGATATTGGTAGAAGAGGTGGCAGGAATCAGTAAGTTTAAATTCAAGAAAGACGAGGCCCTTCGAAAGATAGAGCACACCAGGCAAAACCTCCTGCGCCTTGAAGATATCCTGGGCGAGGTAAAAAGGCAGATGAACAGCCTGCACAGGCAGGCCAAAAAGGCAGATCGATACCTGGAGCTTAAACAGAAGTTAAAGGGGCTGGAGCTGTTCATGGCCTCTGCCGACTATGCAAAGTGGCAGGATATCCTCACCCGGAAGGAAGAGGTTATAACCCTCGAGAGTGAGAAGGAAAACGCCCTGGCCGCCCGGATAGCGCAGTTGGAATTACAGACGGAGGAACTGGAGCTGGCGAGCCTGGAGCAGGAAAAACTCATCGAAGAGCAGAGGAGCAAGGCGCATCATTTAGAAAAACTCATTCAGGACAAAAAAAATCGTATTGAATACCTTAATCATAGCCTGGAGGAGATAAAGCGCCATCTGGCCGAGACAGCCCAGGGCCTGGAACGTGAAGAGCAGCACAAAAAGGAGATCGCTGCGCAGAAAGAGAGGTGCATAAAGGAGGCCGAGTCGCTAAACAGCACGGTGACGGAAAGGCATGCGGAGCTTGCCGGGGCGGAAAAGCGCTTGCAAGAACTGCGTACAGACCAAAGGGCCATACTGGATGAGCTTGAAGATCACAAGATGGAGATGGTCAGCCTTCTTTCCCGTGAAACCCACCACCGAAACCGGATACGAACCATAGAGCAGACCATGGCCGCTCTGAATCAAAAGCGCCGGAGAAATCAGGAGGATCGCAAGGAGGTCGCGGCCGCCCGTGAGAAAACCCTCCAGGAACGCATGGCCAGGGACAATGAACTGGCAGCATTAGAAGGGGAGATTGATGCCATACCCCCGTTTATTTCCAATCTTAAGGTCCGGGAAGAGACTCTGGGAGAAAGGCTTCAGACCCTGCAAAAAAAACTGCGGGAGATTACGCAGGCCTATACCCAAAAAACGGCCAAACTGGATCTCCTGAAAAACCTGCAAACCAACCTGGAGGGTATCCCGGCGGGGACCAGGGCCTTGCTCCAGAATAATCAAGGCGGCCACGGGATACAGGGGCTTCTGGCCGACTTCCTGGAGACTGAACCCGGGCTTGCCATGGCCATAGAATCTGTCCTGGGCAGCAAACTGCAGTCGCTTGTGGTAGAAGATGTGGATCAGGCTATTAAGGCCATAACCTGTCTCAAGAACGGAGAGGGCGGACGGAGCGGGTTTCTCAGCCTTTCCGGGGAAGAGGCTGCTGCGCCGGCGGAACCGGGTCATTTGCTCGTTCACCGGGTCAAGGTCCTTCCTCCTTACCATAACCTGGTCAGGCAGTTACTGAGGGATGTTTATTGGTTTGAAACCATTCATGAGGCCCGGACGTTCTGGGAAGGCCAGGGCGGTCAATGTACGGTAGTCACGCGCGATGGAGACATGATAGATCAGTCCGGCTTTATCGAAGGCGGCAGCCGCCAGGGGGCGCCCGCCGGGTTCTTCTCACGCAAAGAAGAGATACGGCAGTTGACCGGGGAAGTGGATGAGCTGCGAAGCGCCATAGAGGAGACGAAAAAAGACCTTAAAGAGACGGAAACCAACCTTGCTGATATACAGACCGAACGAAGACAGAAAGAAGGGGAACTGGCGCAAAAGCAATTCGAGCATCGCCTCAAAAAACAGAAATTGGAACAACTGGCGCAGACGGAGGAGATACATAAAAAGAGGCTGGCCCTTTTAGAACAGGAAGAGGCTGAATTTGACCGGGAAGGGGCCGCGCTTACGCAGGAACTTGCAGAGGTCGGGGAAGAGCTTGAGAAAATGCAGTTTGCAAAGTCCTCGCTCCAGGCGGAGATAGACCTTCGGGAAAATGATGCGGCGGCCATGGAGAGCGAGATGGAAGGCAGTCATGCCCGTGTTACAGAGGCCAAGATGGAATTGACCGCCCTAAAGGAAAAGATCCGCCATCTGGAATCCGAAGAAGGCCGCCTCGGTCAGGAATATGAAAGGCTGGGTGCGCTGGGTCAAAGATTGCAGGCCAAGATGGAAGAGTTCGTCGGTCAGCAGGACAAAATAACCGGGGAGATCGCCGGCGCCGAAGACAGTCTGACCGTCGATACGCAAAAACAACAGGAAGCGGGTGAATTGTTACAGGATTACCTCCGGCAACATCAGCAAAAAAAAGAGTCCCTCATGCAGGTTCAGGCCGCATTAAAGGCCGGGCAAAAGGACTTAAAGGAGGTTCAGACCGGCCTGAATTCTCTCTCGGTGGAGAAGACAGAGGCACAGTTAAATATACGGCATCTTGAAGACAAGATACAGGAAACCTATCATATCTCTTTGCGGGAAGAATATTCTGCCCATGCAGATGCGGCGTTTTCTGCAGACGAAGCCCCGGCCGAGGCGCAAAAAATCAGGGAAGATATCGCCGGGATCGGAGAGGTAAACCTGACCGCCATCCAGGAGTATAAGGAGTTGGAGGAACGGCACGCCTTCCTCTCCAACCAACACCAGGACCTTGTCTCCTCTATCCAGTCCCTGGAACAGGCCATCCAGAAGATAAACCGGACCTCAAAAGAACGCGTCTATGAGGCCATCAAGGCCATAAATGAAAAGCTCTCCCTTACATTTCCCACGCTCTTAGGAGGCGGCCAGGCTGAGCTTAAATTGACCGACCCGGATGACCCGTTAGGCGCCGGTATTGAACTATATGTCCAGCTCCCGGGCAAAAAACTGACCAATCTCAACCTGCTCTCCGGCGGCGAAAAGGCCCTGGCCACCCTCGCCTTGCTCTTTGCGGTCTATATGGTCAAGCCCAGCCCGTTCTGTCTCCTTGATGAGGTGGACGCCCCTCTGGATGAGGCCAATACAGAACGTTTCAACAGTATGCTCAAGGAGATCGGGAGAGAGGCCCAGATCATACTTATCACCCACAACCAGAAGGTTATGGAGGCAGCCGACGTCCTCTACGGTGTGACCATGGAGGAGAAAGGCATATCAAAGCTGCTTTCGGTACGGTTAAATTAAGGTAACAGTTTAAGCTTTTGAAACGCATCGGCCCGGAATACCATCAGTTTTCGATGGAGCGTGTCTTCTAAATTCGAAATTCGAAGTACGAAACTCGAAACAATCTCGAATGACCGAATTCCAAATGACCAAAACAAAGACACCTCACGTTACGGTTTTGAGCATTGGAGACTTTATGAATTTGAATTTGTCTCGAATTTCGATATTCGGATTTCGGATTTGGAGCAGGTCCCGGGAACAATGTCAGGTTTTTGGGTAAGTGACTGTTTCGAAGTGCCAAAGTGTTACAAACTAGGAAAGGTCTAATCCACCATGTTCAAATGGTTTCAAAAGAAGAAAGAAAGACCGGAAGAAAAGCCGGAGGAAGAACGCGGCCTTTTTCAGCGCCTTAAGGACCAGATAGCCAGGACCAGGGAATCCTTTGTCAAACAGGTGGACAGACTCTTCCTGGGTAAAAAGGAGATTGACGCCGATCTCCTGGACAGGCTGGAAGAGATATTGATCACCGCAGACCTTGGTGTATCCACCGCTACCGAACTCATAGGGCGCATCCGGGAGAAGGTAAAGCGCAAGGAACTCTCCGATGCCTTTGCCCTTAAGAATTATCTCCGGGAAGAGATACTCGCCTTGCTGCGTTCTCCGCAAAAAGAAGGGGAAGAGATCACGGCAAGGCCGTTTGTCATCCTCGTTATAGGGGTAAACGGCACAGGAAAGACCACCACCATCGGGAAGCTGGCCCACAGATTCAAAGGCCTGGGGCAGAACGTCATGCTTGTGGCGGCGGACACCTTTCGCGCTGCGGCCATTGAACAACTGGAGATATGGAGCAAGCGGGCCGGTACCGATTTTATTAAACAGAAAAGCGGTTCCGATCCTTCTGCGGTGGTTTATGACGCCCTGGAGGCCGCGCAATCCCGGAAAACAGACGTAATGATTATAGACACGGCGGGGCGGCTGCACACCAAAGTAAATCTCATGGAGGAACTGAAAAAGGTACAAAGGGTTATTCAGAAAAAAATGCCCGGAGCGCCTCATGAAATCCTTTTGGTGCTGGATGCCACTACCGGTCAGAATGCCATCTCCCAGGCCAAGCTATTTGACAGCGCCCTGGGTGTTACCGGCATGGTCTTGACAAAACTGGATGGCACCGCCAAAGGAGGGGTTGTGGTGGGCATCAGCAATGAACTCAATATCCCGATCCGTTTTATCGGCATCGGGGAGAAAATGGAAGACCTGAGAGAATTCGACCCGGACACCTTTGTCCGCGCCTTATTCGACTAACCTGCCTAATACCTTACAATAAGTGTCAAATACCGCTTGGCTGAAGAGTACAAAGCGAACCGTGTTGATCTCCGGGTGCTCTCTGAGGTAGCTGATAACTGTGGTCAAGGCAATCTCTGCGGCCTCCTCCAGCGGATAACCGTACGCCCCGGTGCTTATGGAGGGGAAGGACAGGCTTTTAAGTCCATAGCGGGAGGCCAGACGCAGGCTTTCCCGGTAAGCGCCGGCCAGGAGCTGGGGCTCATGTTTGGCGCCTCCCGCATAGACGGGGCCCACGGCGTGAATTACAAACCTGGCCTTAAGATTACCGGCAGTGGTAATTACGGCCTGCCCGGTCGGACAGCAGCCGATAATCCGGCATTCTGTCATAATTTGCGGGCCGCCGGCCCGATGTATGGCCCCATCCACTCCACCTCCGCCGGCCAGGCGGTCATTGGCCGCATTTACCAGCGCCTCGGTTTCTTCGCTGGTGATGTCCCCTTGCACCAACACCAGCGTGGATTTATTAATAGATACCTTCACGGCATTACTTCCTTTCTATTCTTATCCGGGTTAATTCCGGCGCGCTTTTTGACCAGGAAAAACAGCCTTCCCGTGTGTTTGAGGTTACCGGCGGCCGCCTCTGCGTAAGGACCTGATCCCCAGAAGATATCCACCCGCCCCGGTCCCTTTATGGCCCCTCCGGTATCCTGGTTCAGGACCAGGCGTGTAAATGACGTCCATCTCTCGATACCGCCATTATTATCCAACGCCGGTTTTTCGGCTGTTATCAGGGCAATAGCCCCACGTGGAAGTATCCGGGAATCCGTGGCAATCGAACGCCCCGGAGTCAGTATCTCGCCTAAACAGCCGCGTGGTCCATCCTCCGTCAACCGGAAGAATACATAACTTTCATTATAGCATAAAATTCTCTCCTGTTCCTCCGGATACTTCTTCAGATAATCCTTCAGGCTGAACAGGGACACCTCTGAAGGCTCCATCTTGCCTTCTTCGATGAACAGGTTGCCGATACTGCGGTACGGACGCCCGTTTTTGGCCTGATACTGGGCAAAGAGCGATTGGCCGTCTTCCAGTTCAATATACCCGGAGCCCTGGATCTGCAAAAAGAAGGCCTCAATAGGGTCTGTGAGATAGAGTAGTTCAAGGCCCTTTCCCTGCAAGACCCCTTCGTAATCTATTTCACGCCGCGTATAATAAGGCACCAGCCTCCCCTTGTACGGCCTTCCCACCAGTGTCTTTTGCGGGTAATCAAGGCCAAAATCCTGAAGGTTTACGTAAAGCATATCGTCAGGCCGGCGGTAAAGCGGATAGACGTATTCGCCGGTGCGCAGCAGGCTTCCTTTGAGAACCGGCAGATAGTAGCCGGTAAAAAGTACATCGCCCTGGCCGGTGCGGCCGCTGGATTGGTAAAAAGAAAATTTTTCTTTTACCAGGCGGGCAAAATCTTCCGGCGCAGGGCCGGCGTTTATTATCTCCACAAGTGTTCTGACTGAATCAATGACCTCGTCACGGCTGTAAATATCATCCCCGAACCGGAAACTTTCGGTGACCGGCAACCGCTCTAAATAGCCAAGGCTTTTTAGAGCGGCCTGACGCAGGGAGTCCGGGTCCATATCATCCTGGAACGGCGGGATATCCTCTTCCGGCGTAAGGACGAGCGGCGGGGGTGGCGGAGGAGGCGGGGGTAGCGGCGTCGGCGCAAGGGGCGGCAAGGCCGCCTCTTTCACCGCAGGCATACACCCGCCCAGTATAAGGATAATAACCGACAGCAAATAAATAAGATTACGGACTTTCCCGGTCTTCAACTATTTCCCCTCTGTTTTTCTGGGCTTTCCCCAAAAATGTTATTTCCGAAACGGAATCCTTCGTTCCTTCGCTTCATGGCTTCTGCAGTGACCCTATCGGGATTCGCAGGCGGTGAACACTTGCCCCTTCCCGCCACTGAAGGGCGGGCTTTCCCCTTCCTGCTCATCCTCGATGGGGCCCCCCTGCTCCAGCAAATTTCGCTCAGGAACATCGAATTCCATAAAAAACGGGGAAAGTCCAGTCCTACTTTACCCTGGCCACGCCGGTCTTGCGTGCGGCAATAATGGCGGCCTCAGCCACTTTCCCGGCCACCTCCGGGTCAAAAACACTGGGGATGATATACTCCGGGCCCAGTTCATCCTTCTTTACCGCCCCGGCTATGGCCTGGGCCGCAGCCAGCTTCATTTCTTCGTTTATGTCTTTCGCCCGGCAATCCAGTGCCCCGCGGAATATCCCCGGGAAGCAAAGCACATTGTTGATCTGATTGGGATAGTCAGAGCGTCCGGTGGCCGTCACTGCCGCATACGAGGCAATATCCTCCGGCATGACCTCCGGGACGGGATTGGCCAGGGCAAAGACGATAGCCTGGGCCGCCATCTTCTTTATATCGTCCGGCGTTACAATCCCCGGCGCCGAGACGCCGATAAACACATCCGCCCCCTTCAGGACGGCCGCAATACTCCCCTTTTCCCGCGCGGGGTTGGTCCGCCTTGCGTATTCCTCCTTGACGGGAGACATGTGTTCCTTTCGGCCCCGGTAGATAGCCCCGGCCCGGTCACAGCCGATGATATTTTTTACGCCCGCAGAAAGCAGGATATTGGTCACGGCCACGCCGGCCGCGCCTACCCCGCTTATGACCACTTTAATATCCGGCATCTTTTTGCCCACTACTTTAAGGGCGTTAATCATGGCCGCCAGCACCACCACCGCCGTGCCATGCTGATCGTCGTGGAAGACAGGGATGTCCAGTTCCCTCTTAAGACGCTCTTCTATAGCGAAACACCGGGGGGCCGAAATATCTTCCAGGTTAATGCCGCCGAAGCCTGGGGCTATGGCCTTGACCGCCGCTACTATCCCGTCTTCATCCTTTGTGTCCAGACAGATGGGGAAGGCATCCACCCCGCCGAACTCCTTGAAAAGTATGGCCTTGCCCTCCATGACCGGAAGCGCGGCCCGGGGCCCGATATCCCCCAGACCAAGCACGGCGGTGCCGTCCGTAACCACAGCCACGGTATTCGCCTTGGTCGTGAAGTCGAAGACCTTGTCTTCATCCTCATTTATTAACTGGCAGACCCGCGCCACACCGGGGGTATAGGCCATAGAAAGCTCGGTCTTGGTTTTCAGATGTATGCGGCTTTTTATCTCCAGCTTGCCCTTTTCGTGCAGTTTTAATACCTCATCCACTACTTCCAGGATCTGCACCCCTTCTATTTTACTTATTTTTTCCACCATGTCCTGGGCATGTTGTTCGTCGCGGGCATGGAAATTGGCCCGCGTCTGGACGGCATTCCGGGCCTCGCTTAAGATGTGAATATCTATGAGACGGCCATCACCACCTTCAATGGCCGCCGCGACCTTATCCGGCCCGGAGCGGTCCGGTGACTTCAACCGGACCGTAAAATTATAGGCAGGGCTTAGCGGCTTCTTCATACTTATAAAGTTAACAAAAGGGGCTATCTATGTCAATTTTGTTTTCCCCTCTTCGCTTGGAGTTTCCTAAGTTTCTTAGGGAGTATTCTTATCATACTGTGATCTTATGGATAATGTTGCTTTTCTTTAGTGAACTCCTAGTCTCTTCGCTTCACGGCTTGCGCAGCGACCCTTTCGGGGCTCGCAGGCGGGGAATGCTTGCCCCTTCCAGCCACTAAAGGGCCGGCTTTCCCCTTCCTGCTCTCCCTCGATGGGTGCCCCGCTGCTCCAGCAAGTTTCGCTCAGAAACATAGGGGTTCACTAAAAAGTCAGGAACTCCAACCTTCCCAAATCCACCGTCTAATTTGGCTATCAAGGTTAAGATCAGCAGGTTATGGAGTATTCCTGATCACCAGCAAGATATTAGATGCAAGGCGCCGAGGAGCGACGACTGAGGCGTATGGAGCAATACGCCGCAAGGAGAAGCGATCGAGGGCAACGCCGCAGATGATGCCTTGATGGTGATCAGGGCCTTCTTCGTTTGTTGACAGCCCCCCGCTCATCTGGTAAAAGGGAACACTATTAATAACTAACTATCTGAGACGCGCCGCCAAAATGGGGAAAAAATCACAGGGCTGGGAGCCTAAGGTCATCGCCTTTCTTTGCAATTGGTGCAGCTACGCCGCGGCTGATCTGGCCGGCGTCAAGCGGCTCAAGTATCCGCAAAATGTGCGCATCGTGCGCGTCCCCTGTATAGGCAGCGTAAGCCCCTATTTTATACTGTATGCCCTGCGGCAGGGGGCGGATGCCGTAATTGTATCCGGATGCGCCCCGGGAGATTGTCATTACCGCAGCGGTAACCTTTACGCCCGCCGCCGGTTTCAATTATTCAAAAATCTGTTTAATTTTATGGGCATGGAGGAGGATCGCCTTCACTTTGCCTGGATTTCTGCGGCAGAGGCGGAACTCTTTGTAAAAACCATGCAGGAAGTTACAGACCGGGCAAGAACCCTCGGCCCATTAACATATCTCAAAAAGAGCCGACCTTGATGGTTTAAAGTTAATGCCTACCGAAGCCATACGAAGCATAGCGACAAAGGCCCTGGAAGAGAAAAGGGTTGACCTGGTCATAGGTTTCACGCCGGGAACAAGCCCGCTTACTACCCAACCGGCGCTTATAGAAGAGTCTTCCGCAACGGGAAAGCTCATCTGGAATGACTTCTGCGTGAGCAATCCGGCAAAGCATTTGCTCAGGCGGGACAAGAAGATCGGCATTATCGCCAATGGCTGCACCTTGCGCAGTATCGTGGTCTTTATCGTGGAAAATCAGATCAAGAGGGAAGACGTCTATATTATAGGCGTCCCCTGTCAGGGTATGCTGGACAGGCACAAAATCAAGGCGCTCGCAGGCAAAAAAAAGATAAAAGACATCAGGACGGAATCCGATAAAGTGATATTGTCCGGTGATGCCTTCACCAAGGAATATCCGCGCCGCGAACTCCTCCGCCAGAGCTGTCTTTATTGCCGTCATAAAAATCCTGTCATCTACGATATCCTGGTTGGAGAACTGACGGATGAAGATAAAAAAACGGCCGATCAAGACATAGAAGTCTTGGAGGCCCAATCTGCAGAAGAACGTTCAGAATACTTCCGAACCCTGTTTGCCCAGTGCAAGCTGTGTTATGCCTGCCGTAACGCCTGTCCGGTCTGCTATTGTCCAACCTGTTTTACGGATCGAACCGATCCCAAGTGGTTTGATAAACCGCCCGCCTCCGGAGACGCCTTTACCTTTCACCTCCTCCGCGCCATGCACTGCGCCGGACGCTGCACAGACTGCGGGGCCTGTGAGAGCGCCTGTCCGGTGGGCATACCAATAACCAAACTCACCCGCAAGTTGAATAAGGACATACGCACGCTTTACAACTTTGAGGCGGGATTGAGCATCGAAACGCCCTCACCCCTCTCTGTGTATGATCTGGAAGACCCGCAGGATTTCATACTCACCGAAGAGCTCAAAAAGAAAGCCAAGACCAGCGCCTCATAAAAGTGAAGACCCTACCGCCCGCACAGAAAAAACAATGAAACCGCAAGGGCACAGAGGAAAGCATCAAAAATCCAGATGATATCTTAACTATTTTTTCTTGATATCATTACAAAATTGCATGATATTCAACTAGTTAGACATAATATTCAAGAATAAAAATTGATTTTATATGACAGGCTTGATAATAAGTATGATATACAGAAACTATAGAATAACTTGTTAGTCGCCTGAGATGAAAGAATTGGATATCCACATAAATGAAACTTTCTCGATGATCTCTGAGACGTCAGACATCGATTTTAGTGTTCTAATTGAGAATCTTTTCAATGAAGAAATATCTCAACCCCTTGAAAAGGTTAGAAGGAATGGTGGGAAGATTCTATTCGCAACTATCTCGATAGAGCAAAAGATGGAGTCCCTATTGTTACATGTCTTTATGGGCCCCTTTCAAGGCCCCGACAAGCGAAGAGCCTTATTCGAAAATGAAATCCTCCAATCAACGGCATTGTCCTATAGCGCAAAAAAAGAATTAGTTTTTAAAGCTATAAATACTCTGAAGATCTTACCAGGTTCAGACAAAAGCAAACTCCAGACCCACTTGAAATCAATAATGGAGTGGCGTAACGCATTTGCTCACGGCAGAATAAGTCACGTCCACGAACGAGGTTACTTTATAAACTACTATTCTGGTGGAAACAGGTCACTGGAGCTGAACAGTTCCTACTGGGCAGAGGTTGAGAATGTCTTTCGAGAATGTAATGAACTATTGTCAAAAGCACTCGAGAACTTAAAAGAAAAAGAAGCCTAACCAGCGCCTACACGAGGACCGCTCGTTCCTCGCGGCCTGTGAGGCGCGCCGATAGGCCGACGCTTCGCGTCGTCCTATCGGGCCGGATGAGGATGGATTGACAGCCCGCGCGAAGCGCGGCCTATCAATCCGAATCGAACAGACACCCCTACGGGGTGCTCCTCATCCGGCCCGTTAGGGGCAGCAATCAGACTAAGATGATGAAGAAAAGAAAGTTGGTTCCGCCAAGTATCAGAGATGAAGTACTTCGAGAGTCTGGATACATGTGTGCAAACCCGCGATGTCGACATATCTTGACACTCGAACTGCATCATATTGTCTGGGTGAAAGACGACGGTGGTAATGAACCAACAAACTTGATTGCCTTATGCCCCAACTGCCATTCGCTTCATACGCATGGGCATATCCCTGATGACGCAATTCGTCACTGGAAGGGAATATTGCATGCACTGAACCATGCCTTTAGCAAAGAAAGCATGGACTTATTGATATTTCTCAGCAAAAAGGATGTTAATAAGATGTGGTTTTCGGGTGATGGTGTTTTGAAGTTTGCAGGTTTAATAGCAGCTGGCTTGGTAAGGTTCGATGAGCAAGTATGGGCTAATACGCTAAGGATGTCCGGGCCTGCACCGACAAGCTCTCACAAGTTAAAGCTTACAGACAAAGGCAAGGCCCTAGTTGATGCTTGGCTAAATGGCGATGAAGAGGCATACAGAAACGCTTTGAGTGGTACAAGCTGAAAACATAAGACGGATTGGCATTATTCACTACAGAAGGGCCAATAGTGACGTTGTTTCTTACGTTGCATAACTTATTTATTCCTTTCCATTTTCTCAATGGTACGGAAGCGCCGGGCAGGGATGCGTGTGTGAATAGGGCGTTGGAGGAGTAGCGTTTTAGGGTGTGATGCCTACGGCAATCTTTAGCCTTTCATCAAGCTCTTTTTGGATCTGCTCGCTGACTTTTCCTAGCCGCCTGAGAATCATAGACCGATCCAAGGTGAGCAGTTTGTTCATTTTAAATATGGATGTCTTTTTCAGGCCAGTCGTATGAAAATCCGGGTGGTTTTCAGGGAGGATTGTTCCCACATCCTAGAACGGCCAATAAGTATGCCCTTTGTGCCCAGCAATATAACCCTTCCCAATAGTCCCGTTAATGTGTATAATATGGGCGATTATACACATAGGAGGCAAGAAATGAGAACGAATGTAGTCCTTGATGACGATTTGATGGAATCCGCCCTCAAGGTGTCCGGCCTAAAGACAAAAAAGGATGCCATAGAAGAGGGGTTGAAATTGTTAGTGCAATTGAAAGGCCAGAAGAAAATCAAGGGCTTTCGAGGAAAACTCAAGTGGACTGGCAGTCTCGACGCGATGCGGTTAGACAAATGATTCTCATTGATTCGTCCGTCTGGATCGACTACTTCAACGGCAATAAAACGGCGCAGACGGATTGGCTGGATTCTTCACTTGGAGATATCCCCATTATAATAGGCGATCTCATCCTGACCGAAGTACTTCAGGGATTTCAAAGCGATAGGGACTTCAAGATCGCAAGGGATCTTCTCTTACGCATCCCATTCATGCCAATGGGAGGACAGGCATTGGCCTTAGAGAGCGCGATGAACTATAGACTTCTCAGGAGGAGAGGCGTTACGGTGAGGAAGACCATAGATGTCATGATTGGAACTTTCTGTATCCACTACCAGCTACCATTGTTACATGACGACAGGGATTTTGATCCGATGGTGAAGTTCTTGGGACTGAAGACAATCAATACATAATCAGTCGCTACCGGATCGCCGATGTATCCGGTCAGGCTGAAGCCGACTCGTTCGCCTTTATTTTCACAATCTTCGTGGGCTGACCTTCTTCACCCTCCAGCCGGTAACCATAGGCAGACAGCGTCTGGAGGGCAGGGCGTCCAAAAAGGAAGTCCATATCCTCCTTCTTTATGCCCAACTTTTCCTCCATAAACACTGGAAGAATGGGGACGCCCATCCCCCACGGATACCCCTTCGGGGCACTGCTCAACTGCCGCATAGGAGGCTCCCTCCGCAATCTCAGCCATTTAATACTTGTCATCTGTCAGTCATTGGCGTATATTGAGATATGCTCTTTATTGAGACCCCGGTTTTCACAAGAGAACTTCAGAATGTATTGCCAGACGAGTCGTACCGGCAACTGCAACAGGCGTTGGCAATTCGCCCAGGGGCCGGAAGTATTATTCAAGGTGCCGGCGGACTGCGTAAGCTCCGATGGCACATTCCCGGTGCAGGCAAACGAGGCAGCCTGCGGGTGATTTACTATTGGGATCCGCCGGCAGATACCATTTATATGCTTCTGACATACAAGAAGAGCAAGCAGGAAAATCTCACGCCGGATCAGCTAAAGGTTTTGAGCAAGCTGGTCAAGGAGTACCTACAATGAACGAAAAGGATTTTGACAATCTGGTTAAAAGCATTAAAGAGGCGGGGCAGATCAAAAAAGGCATGTTGTCCCCCAGCCGTCGATTCGAGTTCAGCCCTTTGGATATTAAAGCAATACGCGAAAAGTTGAAAAAATCTCAGTCCGAGTTTGCACTGATGCTTGGCGTAAGCATTTCGACGCTCCAGAATTGGGAACAAGGAAGGCGTAGACCGGAGGGGCCGGCAAGAGTTCTACTGAAAATCGCATCAAAGAACCCAAAAGCTGTAGCCGAGGCGCTCAGTTCATAGCCGTGGGGTGGAATAAGAGGACGTTGTTTCTCACATTGCATAACTTGTTTACTACTTTCCACTTTCTCAATAATACGGAATCACCAGGCCGGTTAAGCTGAAGCCGGCTCGTTAGCCTTTATTTTTACAATCTTCGTGGGCTGACCTTCTTCACCCTCCAGCCGGTAACCGTAGGCAGACAGCGTCTGGAGGGCAGGGCGTCCAAAAAGGAAGTCCATATCCTCCTTCTTTATGCCCAACTTTTCCTCCATAAACATGCGGACGTGCAGGTCGTAGAGAATTATATCCAGGGCCTTATCCTCAGATGTATGATCCATCTCCCGGCCTTTCTCCAGGATGGAACTCAATAATTCGTGCGAACAACGCTTTTCATGCGCCGCAATCACTTCCCACAGGGGGTTGTCTTCGGAGAGAATAGCCCTTCTGTCCAGGGGCTTAAGTGATGAAAATACCTCAAAGCTTTCCGGATTCCAGCATTCCAACGTCCGGCATTGCCGGGGACGGTTTTCATAAATGCTGCACCCCTTGTCTTTGTAAAATATACACGGACCTTCGTCGCCTTCCTCTTTTACTTTTATCAGTTCCCCGGTCAGGATTACCGTGCGTCCTTCCTTCGGTGAATAGCCGATCTCGCCTTTTCTGAGCGTTATAATATCTTTCTTATCCAGGACGCCGTTCATCAAAAGGGCTAAATCCTCTTCGTAGAGAGTAGGGCTGCTCTCCTGGCAACAATCGCCGCAGCGTACACAATAAGGCCGGGTGGCATAAATCGCCCTGGTCATCAAGGTATTTGTCCTCTGCCAGGCCTCGGCCATTTCTTCCGGGGTAAGGCCGTCCCATTTTTTATAAATCTCCTGGTAAGCAGGATTTTCCTCCACCGCCTTTATTACCTCGTTTAATTTGGCCTTGGAATGCGCCGCTTTTAAAAGACTGGACATGATCTGCCGCCATAATATGCCGAACTGGTCTCTATCGATTCTTTCAGCTAACACTTTGTTCCTCCCGGATGATTCTTCTTGAATGTGTTTTTTACATCACAAAGGCCGCCAACGCCACCTTTTTTTGCGGATTGTGTAAGAGGCCTGTCTCTAACCATTCTTAAGGGAACCCCCAGTTTCTTCGCTTCACGGCTTGCGCAGCGATCCGCCTAATGCGGACTACTCCGGCAAGTTTCGCTCAGAAACATAGGGATTCCTAAAAAGCGGGGAAATTCGCTGTCCAGAAACTAATTGCATTTTTTGCGACTTCTATATATTAATTAGCTTGAATCTGGAAGCTGTCGTTTCCGGATTCAAGCTTTCAGCGATCAGCTGTCAGCCGTCAGCAAAAAAATAAGATAAACAACATCTTAAGCTGAACGCTGAAAGCTGACTGCTGACCGCTCCATACAGAAAACCCCGGTTTTCTGTATGGAAACTAATTGCTTAAAAATAGTTTTTGCATAAGGGGTTATATGAGAAGGCATTTTGGTTTCTATCTATCATTTATGATTGTACTTTTCCTTTTGTTGGCGTGTAGCGGGCCGTCGGTAAAATATTATGCCTCAGATGCCTGCCTGGTCAAAAAGGGGGAAACGACCAAAAAGGATATCATGGCGCTATTCGGCCAGCCGAACAGCGTGGAAACCCGGCCGGATGGTTCTGAATGCTGGTATTATAATAATGAGAAAAAGGACCTCATGGGTAAGATACCCTATCTGGGAGAAAAACTGTCAAAGAAAGAGATAGAGACAATTAAAATCGAATTCGCAGGCGAAGTAGTCTCCAATTGTTATTACACGGTAAAAGAAGACGTGCGATAACGTGGTCTATCCCTGGTTTTTCCCGAGACAAGCCAGATTAAAACCAGGCGTAAAATTATGCTCCTTGATGTCCCCATAGATTACGATAAGGCCCGCCAGAGGATGGTGGAAACCCAGATTATAGCCCGTGGTATAAAAGACCCGCGGGTTATCGGGGCTATGCGTAAGGTGCCGCGCCACTGCTTCATTGAAGAGGGCCTATACAGCCAGGCGTACAGTGATTATCCCCTGCCCATTGGTGAAAAACAGACTATTTCTCAACCCTACATAGTGGCTTTAATGACCGAGGCCCTGGAACTGAAAGGGACTGAACGGGTGCTGGAGATCGGCGCCGGATCAGGCTACCAGACTGCCATCCTGGCCGAGTTAGCCCATAAGGTTTACTCCATAGAACGCATAAATAATCTGGTCATCCGGGCCCGCCGGACCCTGGATGCACTGGGATATCGGAATGTCATTATCAAGTTTTCAGACGGGACTCTGGGCTGGAAAGAGGAAGCCCCCTTTGATGCTATTATCGTCACGGCGGGCGCTCCGGCCATCCCTCCCCCTCTAATCGACCAACTGGCCAGTCCGGGAAGGCTGGTCATCCCGGTGGGAGACCGCTGGTCCCAGTCACTTATAAGAATCGTAAAAGAGGGCGATAAGATCAGAGAAGAAGATCTAGGTGGAGTGCGCTTTGTAAGCCTCATCGGAGAATGCGGCTGGGAAGAAAATAATCATGATCGCTGAGCTGATTGAAATCTTAAGCCGGTTTATTATTGATACAATCAATGTCCTGGGTTATTGGGGTATTGTCTGTCTCATGGCTATTGAGAGCGCCTGTATTCCTCTGCCCTCGGAAATCATTATGCCCTTCTCCGGCTATCTGGTTTTAACGGGGAGGCTTGATCTCTGGGTCGCAGGCTTCATGGGCGCCTTGGGCTGTGTAGCAGGTTCGGTTGTGGCCTACACAGCGGGTATTTACGGCGGCCGGCCCTGGTTAGAGAAATACGGCCGTTATATCCTTATCTCACACCGGGACATCAAAATGGCCGACCAGTGGTTCAGCCGTTATGGAGAAGCGGCTATCTTTTTCAGCCGTCTTTTGCCTGTAATCCGCACCTTTATTTCCCTTCCCGCGGGGATAGCCCGCATGCCCTTCTGGCGTTTCATTATATATACTTTTCTGGGATCATTCCCCTGGTGCCTGGGATTGGCCTACATAGGGCTGCAACTTGGTCACAACTGGCCTTCTCTGCGGCACTACTTTCATAAATTCGATATGGTAATCGGCCTGGTGGGCGTAGCCGCTGTCGTATGGTACGTCCGTCGGCACCTGCGACATTTAAAAGAAACAGAGGCCGATTTACGCAATGAAAGAAGGGCTGAGTAGTGATTGACCGGGGCATAGATACATCACAACAACGCCCGGTCACAGTCATTCCCAGATCAGAACACCCCATCTCGCGTAAAGACATCGACCCGGATGCCTTAAGGGTACTTTACAAGCTGAAAAACCATGGCTATCTGGCCTATCTGGTGGGAGGAGGCGTCCGGGACCTTTTCCTGGGCCGAAAGCCCAAGGATTTTGACGTGGCTACCAACGCCCGGCCCAGCGAGATTAAAGAACTATTTCGTAACAGTCGCCTTATCGGACGCCGATTCCGGTTGGTACAGGTATTCTTTAAAGGGGGTAAGGTGGTGGAGGTTTCGACCTTTCGATGCCGTTCGGAATTTGACCCTGCCGATGAGGCCCTACAGGATAATAATACTTATGGAACGTCGGGGGAAGACGCCTTACGCCGCGATCTGACTATAAACGCCCTTTTCTATAATATCGCCGATTTTTCGGTGCTGGACTATGTGGGCGGGGTAGAAGACCTCAAACACGGGATCGTCCGGGTCATCGGAGAACCGGAGGCCCGGTTTATCAGGGACCCGGTGCGCATGATGCGCGCCATACGGCATGCGGCGCGCACCGGCTTTACCATAGAAGAAAATACCTTTCGGGCCATAGAGAAAAACAGGGACAGGATATGGCTCTGTCCGGTATCGAGAATACGTGATGAATGGCTCAGGGATTTTACCGGCGGCAGCGCCGCCGCGTGTGTGAAATTGATGATAAGAACCGGTTTCTTCTTTTCTCTCTTTTCCTTTTACGAACCGGTGCTTAAGAAAGAAGCGGAGAAGTTAACCCCTTTCCTCCTGGCGCTCCTTCGCAGACTGGACAGGCTTTGTTCCGAGGGTACGCCGGTTAGCCAGGCATTTATGTTCGCCCTTTTTCTACTCCCCTGGTTCCGTGCATCCGGCCTGGCCTGGTCACCATCATCTCTCTCCCCCAACCCCTGGTTTACAGAAGACATACGGCAGGCCGTACACGGGGCCTTGGGAATCTTTGATATTAAGCGATCCGATCGGGAAAACGCATCCCACCTTCTCGCGGCGCAACCTGTCCTTTCAGAAATAGCGGACAGCGGACAGATCCCCCGGCGTATCAGACCGCGCCGGTATCCCCTTGAGGCCATAAGGCTGTTCTTGCTGGCGGCGGAGGCCGAAGATAAATCAGTTCCGCCAGCTACCATAAACCTCCTTTATAAACCCTCACGCAGCACAAAGAAACAGCCGTGGCGCAGGCGTAAAAAACGCCGGCCACAGCCTACGGGCGACATCACTGGTCATTAGTCAGCGGTCATTGGTTAAGAGTGTAAGATTTCACTTTTACCAGTGACAAATGACTATTGACTAATGACATTCACTATAGATTATTTGTGTGACTATCTTCTCTTCGCCCTCTTTTTCTTTTTGGCCCTGATGTCCGGGATGGAGGCCTTTTTTATGGCCAGTTCAATTTCTTTCTCCAATCCCAAAAGGGCAGTTCTCAACCCTTGGCTCTCTTCCAGGAACGCCGGGTATTCATCCCTTTTAATCTGAAAATCAGACTCGGACAGGGCCAGCTCTATATCCTCCAGCCGGTAATTGAACTTGTCTCTGTCCTTGTCCCGGAGATTAGATGCCCCGGCCAACATCTTTCTTGTTTTGTCTCGATTGTCTTTTAATTCAGCCAATACTTGTTCGGCCTGAGCCTCCGCTTTGGACTTATTCTCTTCGGCTGCCTTTAATGCTGCTTCTGCCCGGGCCCTGGCCAGGAGCGCAGCCTCTTTCGCCTCTTTATACCTTCCCGCTCTTATCTCCGTTTGGACATGCTCAAGGGCCTTTCGCGCTGAGCCAAGCTCTACCCCGGCATAAATCTCAGCCCGGGCATTTAGGGCCGCCTTATAGACCCTATCCGCCGCCTCTATTTCTTTTTGAGGCGGCTCGGAGCAGGAAGCCAGGACTACCAGAGCGACAAAGGTCAACAAAAAGTAACGGGTCAGAAAGTACATGATGATCCTAACGCCTTATGATACTGTATAGTTTTCAACAGACAGGATATCTTATAACTTAAAAACCAGGTACATTGGAATATTATTTTTGATAACAGTCTCCAGCGACGTAGGGTGGGCTTTGCCCACCATCATTGGCGGCGTAGCGCAGTTTTGGTGGGCGGAGCCCACCCTACGTCGCTGCTCGCCCTCGAAGGGTGCCCCACTGCTCCAGCAAGTTACGCTCAGGAACAACAGCTTCCATAAAATTTTGGGGAAAGTCCATCTATTTTTAGCTTGCCTGAGGACAAGGCCATTTGTTATAGGTAAAAACAGCTATCAGCAATCAGCGCTTAGCTGTCAGCATGTTTGTTATCCATTAACCGTTGTTTCGACATTTTTTTTCGGTAAACGGTCAACAGTGAACGGTGGACCGGCTTCATGCCGATAGCTGAGTGTCGAAGATTCGCCGGTATTGTGGCGAGCTGAAAGCACATCTATACTGAGGTGATACATGCGGAAGATAGGTCTGGTGATAAAAGAGGATAGAAAACCGGAGCAGGTGGCGCGCAGTCTGAAAAAATGGCTCAGGCAACACGGTGTTGAGGTTTTTACGGACATTTCCAGGCCTGACCTGGATGCCGTAATCGTCCTGGGAGGCGATGGGACTCTGCTTAGGGCGGCCCGGGTGCTTGGTAACAAAAGAATTCCGCTGTTGGGAGTCAATCTGGGCAGCCTCGGTTTTCTGACCGAAGTCAGCTATATTCCCCGCCTTTACACGATGCTGGAGCGGTTTCTGGCCGGTGATTTCACTGTGGGGAAAAGGATGATGCTCCAGGCTACGGTATCTTCAGAGACTTCAAGGCGCTGGACCGGCAGCGCCCTGAATGAGATAGTCATCAGTAAAGGGGCCCTTTCCAATATGATTAAGATTTTCGTCTGGGAAGATGACGAACTTATCACCAGCTACGAGGGTGACGGCCTGATCATCTCCACTCCCACCGGTTCGACGGCTTACAACCTTTCGGCCGGAGGGCCTATCGTCCATCCGGAACTAAAGCTGATTATAATGACGCCTATTTGTCCCTTTATGTTAGGCAGCCGTCCGATCATACTTCCTGATTCGGCGAATATAAAAGTAAAAGTGATTGCCAAGTCTCCGGATGTACATCTGATCCTGGACGGGCAGGTTAACTATGAGTTGGGCCGGGGTGAATCCATAACTGTGAATATCTGCCGGGCAAAAGGGCTGCTGCACATAGTAAAATCACCGGCTAGAGGTTACTTCTCTATATTGCGTAACAAACTGAAGTGGGGGGAACAAGAGATTTAGTTTCCCCTTTCCCCCTCTTTATGGGACTTAAGCCGGAGCCTTTCGTCTAATCTGTTATGGTAGTAGTCCCTGATTCTGTCGCAGAAAGCCTCGACTTTTCCTTTTCCATGGCCTCCCTGCCGGCCTCAATGGCCGAAGACAATATCTGTTTCTTTTGTTCGTAATATTCTTTGCCATGTTCAAAAACATGCGCGGCCTTCTCTTTCAGCTCTCCGCCGAGGCCGGCGATGCGGTCTTTACCGGTGTCGGCCCATCCCTTGATCTTTTCCCGCGTTTCTCTCCCCGAAGCGGGAGCCAGGAGAACCGCCAGGCCCGCACCGACCAGGCTGCCGATAAAGAACGAGAGAACTACCGCCCCTGCGCTATAACCTCTGTCATCACTCGCCATGCTTGCCACCTCCCCTGCCTATGCGTTTGGATAAGAAATCAAAGACGGCTCCGAAGCCGGCAGCCGCACTTCTAACGTATGTGGTTGTGGAGGTCACCCCTTCTCTGATAAGGCGGGAGACCATGGCCATTGCCTCGCTCATGTCTTTTATGACGGCAAAAAGGTCATTGGTCTGGTTAAGCTTTTGATCTACATTTTCCGATAGTTGCGAGATCTTCTGCGAGGCATTACTTAAGTCCGTAATGAGTGGCGCCAGGTCTCTCTGTATATTATCAAGAAAGTTTTCCAGGGCTGCGGCCATGCGCCTGGCTTGCCGGAATATCAGTACAAAAAAAACGGTCCATATAGTGATTACCAGGGTCAGGATTCCTAAGATGATGGCGGTAGTGTCGATCACGAGACGATCTCCAACTTTACGAATTTATTATATTCTATGCGTATTCTCTATCCAAAGCAAGCAAAAAGAAAAAAACTACAGGCTGATACGAAGACCCCGCAGTAATAAGTTTAGCGGTCGTGATCGTGGTGGTCGCAAGGCGGTTTTGTTTCAGCCAGCCTTTGTTTAATCCAGGTGAGGACCTTGCCAAATTCCTGCTTAAGTTCGGCCAGGGCCTTGCCCCGGTGGCTTACCGCATTTTTCTCTTCGATAGACATCTCGGCAAAGGTCTTTTTCAGGGGCGGGTAATAGAATACGGGGTCGTAGCCAAAACCGTTTTTCCCGGAGGGGGTTTCGGCAATAAGGCCATCACAGCGACCTTCATAGGTAAGGGCCGGTCCGGAAGGTACGGCTACGGAGATGACGGAGACAAAATAAGCGGCCCGGTTTGTTTTGCCTTCCATTTCTTTTAAAAGTTTGTCGATATTTTCTTTATCCGTGGCATGTTCGCCGGCATAGCGGGCGGAATACACACCCGGAGCCCCATCCAGGACCTCGGTTACAAGCCCGGAATCTTCCGCGACCACCGGAATACCCAGCACCTTGGCCGTAAAGGAGGCTTTCTTATAGGCATTGTCATCAAATGTCTCGCCGTCTTCTTCCGCCTGAGGGATGGAACCGACATCATTCAGGCTTTTTATTTCTACCGGGAAGTCCCTGAACATCTCCCGAAATTCAGCGACCTTCCCTTTGTTGCGCGTAGCCAAAACCATCAATATCTTTCCCATGATATCAGTCTCCGTTCAGAAAATGCAGTTTATGAAGGTATGCTTAAATTACAATCTTGAACTTAAGTAGTAAAGGGAAATGTGGTGAGCCGGATATGTGGCCGGATAGATTGTTTGCTTTTTGGACAAGTTTTATAAGGCTTTTCTTGCCATAAGATTATCCTCTGTGCTATCCTTCCCCATAAAGACCTTATCGAGAGTAATAGGCGCTTGATACCTAAATGAAAAAAAGCCCCTCTAGGCGTTTCATCTGTATACACGGGCATTTTTATCAGCCGCCCAGGGAGGCCCCGTGGCTGGAAGCCGTTGAAATTCAAGATTCCGCCTTTCCCTATCACGATTGGAATGAACGCGTTAATGCTGAAAGCTACGCATCCAACAGCCGATCCAGGATGCTTGATAGCGAGGGCTACATAATAAATATTGTCAATAATTACGAGTTCATAAGCTTCAATTTTGGGCCCACCCTCCTTTCCTGGATGTCTGAGTATGCCCCGGAGACCCTGCGATGGATAATAGAAGGTGATCGTCTTAGCTGTGAGAGGCACGGCGGACATGGGAATGCCGTAGCCCAGGTTTATAATCATCTCATCATGCCGCTGGCCGGCGATAGAGATAAGGAGACGCAGGTTAAATGGGGCATAGCTGATTTCCGATACCGCTTTGGCCGCCGGCCGGAAGGGATGTGGCTGGCGGAAACGGCTGTGGATACCGCGACGCTGGAGGCACTGGCTGCTGAAGGCGTCCGTTTCACCATACTGGCTCCGCGGCAGGCCAAGCAATGCCGGCCACTTGGTAAAAAGATGTGGACCGCGGTGGATGGTAATATCGATACCCGGGTTCCTTATTTTTGCCGTTTGCCCTCAGGAAAGGAGATTGCTATTTTCTTTTACCATGCCGCTATTGCTCACTCCGTGGCCTTTGAAGGTTTATTGAATAACGGCGACAATTTCTATGATCGGTTTCTCTCTGCCTTTGACTGGAAAGAGGATAACGTCCAGTTGGTCCATGTCGCTACAGATGGTGAGTCATACGGTCATCACCATCGCTTCGGCGATATGGCCCTGGCCTATGCCTTGAACCAGATCCATAAGGATCCCCGTGTAGAAATAATCAATTATGCCGGTTTCCTTGAGCAGTATCCACCACAATGGGAGGTTAAACTCCATGAGAATTCCTCATGGAGTTGTATCCACGGTATCGAACGCTGGCGGGCGGACTGTGGCTGTAATGCCGGGCATCCGGGATGGCACCAAAAATGGAGAGAGCCGCTTCGCCAGGCGCTGGATAGCCTTAAGGAGAAACTTGACCGCCTTTTTGAGTCCAGGGGCGCGGAGTATTTTAGTGACCCTTGGGTCGCACGTAATGCCTATATTAATATTATCCTGGACCGCAGCCCAGAATCCATAAACAGATTTTTCAAGGAGCAGGGCAGGGGGGTGATGAGTCGGGAATCCAGGGTGAGCGCCCTCAAATTACTTGAAATGCAGCGCCACAGCCTGCTCATGTTTACCAGTTGCGGCTGGTTTTTCGATGAAATAAGCGGCCTGGAGGCGACACAGATTCTCAAGTATGCCTGTCGCGCCATCCAGTTGGCGCGTGCTTTCGGGGAGGACCTGGAAGGTGAGTTCGTTACGTCTCTGGAAAAGGCCCCGAGTAATGTCCGGGAATACAGTAACGGCAGGGGTGTTTGGGAGGAAATAGTAAAACCGGCCATGATAGATATGGAAAGGGTTCTGGCGCACTATGCCGTAAGTTCTCTTTATCATGAGCGCATCGATCAAGACAGGATTTACTGTTTTGACATAACCTGTCATGATATACAGGTAGATTCAAGCGGTTCGTCCGACCTGGCCGTAGGCAGGCTTTCAGCCTCTTCCCGATTAACCCTGGAAGAAGAAAATATGACCTATGCTGTTCTCCATTTCGGCGGACTTGATTTTCACTGCGTCCTCCGTCCATTCCGGTCACCTGAGGAATATGAGGAATTAAGAAGGCAACTTTTCAAAAACTTTAGGGACGGTTCTCCAGGGGACGTTTACGCTGTTATGATTAAAGAGTTTCCGGAGAGAGCCGCCTATCGATTGAAGGACATCTTTGTCGAGGAACGGCGCAGGCTGATCGAGATAGCCCTGAAGCCTCGTCTTGAAGAGTATAATGAGATTTTCGAAAGGCTGGCCAGGCAGGATGAAGGCACGATTCGCTCATTGGCAGGCTTATCTTACCCTATCCCCAGGCAGATGCTGGTGGCCATCTCCAATGGCCTTGACCGGCAGCTGGTACGGGCAGCACAAACACTACCTTCGGCCGGGGCCTTCCAGGAGATAAGCGCCCTATGGGAGTATGGCCGGAGTTGGAACTATCAGCCGTATCGGGAAAGGCTTAACAGGATATTAACCCTGAAATTAGAAGAAGTTTTAGAAAAAATCAGGCAGATGGATCCCCAAATAGTATTGGCGTCGGCGCATGAGGTTCTGGAGGCGGCCAGGATGTTCAATATTTCATTAGATCTCTGGCGGTCACAGAATCTTTTCCTGGATTTTTGTTCTGAATGCGCAAGCCCTGAGCCTGCCTTCCGAAAAAGTTTTGAAGATTTTGCCCTAAGGATAGGATTGTCTAAAGAAATATTGAAATGGCCGGATTGGGCGTGAAAATTCCGGATGAGCTGTCAGCGGTTCGGTCAGTTTAACATGTTGTTTGCCTTGGTTTTTCCTGATCCGTCTGGGCAGCATCGCTTAAAGCATGAAGTTCGCTTCGGCGGATCCCCGACATGAAAACCGGACATTTCTAACTTGGCTTGACAATGGCCTATTTTTTACTTGCGTAATATATAATTCGTGTTAAGCTACAAAACTTTATATAATTTTATTCCTTTACAAGCCGGCAGACAGTGATTAACATTTAATGAAACAAAACAAATAAATAATCTGCCGGCTACAGGCCGACCTGAGGCCGGATATTTTATTTCAATGGATTTAGCAATCGGTGAGCCGTACGTGCATATGAATAAACTGGACAAAGTAAGATTACTGAAAGCTGTCGGTAAAAAAGAGCAGATTACGTATGAGGATCTGAACGAACTGCTGCCTTCAGACGTCAACGATCCCCACGAGATCGAAGAGATTTTCGAATTTTTGAGCAAGAACGATATCGAGGTGGTTGAAGAAGCCTCTGCAATAGATGAGATCGATTCTGCCGAAGCCGAATGGCCGAAGGGCAGGGATAAGGAACAGGTGGAAGAAGTGGTGGAAGCCGCCGAACTTGTTGAAAAGGAGACAGAGGAGTTTGAAGAACCGTTTGAGGTGACGACCACCTACTTGCGGGAGATGGGGCGTTTCCCTTTGCTTACACCTGGAAGAGAGGAGGAACTGAGCCGCATTATTCAGTCGGGTTACGAAATGCTTCTCCAGGTAGTGCTCAAGACCCGCGGCAGGGAACCGGAATTAAAGGCCATCCATGAGCGAATCAGCACCTGGAGGGAGCGGGATCCCGCGCTTAAACCTAAAAAACAGCATCTCAATTACCTTCTCAAAAATGTCAGAGAATTGGCCGCCCGGTATCCTGAACCAAAAAAAATTAAGAAGTTGTTGGCCGGTGTGACCAAAGAGATTGAAGCCATTGAGAAAGCCAAGGATGAGATGATCAGGGCTAACCTCCGCCTGGTGGTGAGTATTGCCAAGAAGTATATGTACCAGGGTTTAAATCTTGCCGACCTTATCCAGGAAGGGAATCTGGGTCTTATGCGGGCAGTTTTCCGGTTTGATTATAGTAAGGGCAATAAATTCAGCACCTACGCCAGTTGGTGGATACGGCAGGCCATAACCCGGGCTATCCTGGACAAGACGAGGACTATAAGGCTGCCGGTGCATTTCCTGGAGTTGCGCAGCCAATTTTTTAAGGCTTATTATGCCCTCCTCAAGGAATTGGGAAGAGATCCTACGCCTTATGAACTGGCGGAGAGGACTGCGCTTCCCATGGACAAGATTATTTCTATCCTGGAGGCGTCCCGGGAGCCGATTTCATTAGAGACTCCGGTAGGCGATGAAGACAGTACGCTGGGAGATTTTATCGAAAATCAAAAATCTTTATCTCCTTATGATACAGTAAAAGAACAGGAACTATCGGAGAGTGTCAAGAGTATCTTGTGCACCCTCAGCCCTCGTGAGGAGAAGATCATCCGTTTGAGATTTGGGATCGGAGAGGATGCCGAATATACACTTGAAGAGATTGGGAAGCGGTTTAACGTCTCGCGTGAACGTATAAGACAGATTGAGAAGAAAGCCCTCAACCGGCTGCGTCATTCTACCCGGAGGGAGAAACTGAGACATTTCCACGACTAGAGATTGACGGCCACTGCGTTGTCTGCCGTGCTCCTATGAAGGCCGGCCATCCCTTATATGGATGGCCGGCCTTCATTTTTACTTGTCTTTGAGCGCTTTGCCTTTCGCAGATGCGCCCAGGCGCGCCCCTCGCCAGATATAGACAATAGGGCTGGCTACGAATACCGAGGAGTAAGTGCCCACCATAACGCCGATGAGGAGGGCCAGTGCGAAATCACGGATGACTATACCGCCCAGGCTGAGAAGGGCCACCAGTACGATAAAAACGGTGGCGGTAGTAATGATCGTTCGCGCCAACACCTCGTTCACGCTGAGATTGATGATATCTGCAAAAGACATCTTGACCTGTTTTGTCATATTTTCACGTATGCGGTCAAAGACGACTACTGTGTCAGTCAAGGAATAACCGGCCAGGGTAAGGAGGGCCGTAACGATCAGCAGGGTAATTTCCTTGTCCAGGATATAAAGAATGCCCAGGACGGCCAGGACATCATGGAACGTGGCTATAGCCGCCGCTACTCCAAACTTGAGGTCAAAGCGTATGGCCAGATAGGCGATGATTCCGGCCAGGGATATGGCAATGGCAATAAGGGCCTTTCCCCTTAATGCCTTGCTGACGGATGCGCCGATCTCTGCCCGGCTTTCCAGGGTAAATTGTTTCTGCGGCATCTCCCGTGTCAGGACGCTGCTGATAGTTTCGGCGACGTTACCCACCACGTTTTCAGATTTTTTTACCCGCACCATGAGGATATTGCCCCCGGTCACCTGTTGAAGCTCACAATCTTTGAGATTGTTTTTGATAAGGATTTGCCGTACTTCGTTAAGATCGAAAGGCGCCTCGGCCTTGAGCTGCAGCATTGTCCCGCCGGCGAAATCAACCCCTAGATTGGCCTGCCCCCGCCAGATCTGAATAAAGGCTATCGCTCCCAGAAGCACAAAAATACCGGACAGGATAAACGCATAACGCCGTATGCCGATAAAATTAATGCTTGGTTTTCTTAAGAAACTGACAAAATTTAGTTTCTTAAGCAGGCGGTTGAAATTCAGGTAGTCATAGACGATTTTGGTGCCGAATAAGGCCGTGAAAAGATTGAATATCACGCCTACGCTCAGGGTCACCGCAAAGCCTTTGATCGGCCCGGTGCCGAAGAGAAAGAGGGCAAAGGCCGTGATCAGCGTGGTTACATGGGAGTCAATGATCGTCCAGAATGCCTTGTCAAAGCCGCCGTCAATGCCTGCCTTGAGGGGTTTTCCCAGGGCGAATTCTTCACGCATACGCTCGAATATAAGGATGTTGGAATCGAGGGCCATCCCAATAGAGAGGATAATGCCGGCGATGCCCGGCAACGTAAGTGTGGCATTAAATAAAGAGAGGGCGGCAAAAAGAAACAGGATGTTCAACATGAGGGCGAAATTCGCCAGGATACCCGAAAATCGGTAATAGAAGACCATGAAGATCACAACGAGCAGCGTGCCTACGATGCCCGACATAAACCCTTTTTGAATGGAATCCAGCCCCAGCGACGGACCGACGGTTACGTTTTGAATGATCCTTACCGGGGCCGGCAGCGCTCCGGCCTTGAGGACTATGGCCAGATCATGGGCCTCTTCCGAGGTGAAAGAACCGGTGATCTGGGCACTTCCCCCGGCGATCCTTTCCCGGATTACCGGCGCCGAACGGGCTACCCCGTCCAGGATGATGGCCAGTCGTTTGTTTACATTGGCGCCGGTTATTTCTTCAAAGATACGGGCTCCGCGGTCATTCAGCTCTAAGGCCACGTAGGGTTCGTTATAATCTCCTCCAATCCTGACCTGGGCATTTTTGATAGCATCACCGGTCATCATGGTCTTGCTCCAGACAAGGAGAGGTATCTTTTCTACGGTGCCGGTTTCCTTGCGCTCCCGTTTTTCCAGATAAACCTCTCTGTCTGCGGGGATAAACGGCCGCAGTGCATTGTTAATATCCGCCGGGCTGAACCCCTCCCTTAGCCGGCCCGAACGCATGGCCTCATCCATCAGCCGGTTGAGATCCAATTGCGTCTGGTCGTCAACCAGCCTGAATTCCAGAAGCGCGGTTTGACCGATCAAGGACAAGGCCCTCTGGGGGTCTTTGACCCCCGGCAGTTGCACCACTATTTCGTCTTCACCCTGACGGACTATGATCGGTTCAGCTACACCGAACTGGTCGATACGGTTGCGTATGATCTCCAGGCTGCGATCCACGGCGTTGTCGCTAATGTCTTTGAGGACGGCATTCTTGAGACCCAATGTCAACCGGGGGAATGCCCCGTCGATACTTGAGGAGACTATTCCCAGATCCGGGAATTCATCCGATATTATTTTTCTGGCCTGGGTTTCT
Source organism: Thermodesulfobacteriota bacterium (assembly GCA_040754095.1). GTDB lineage: Bacteria > Desulfobacterota > QYQD01 > QYQD01 > QYQD01 > QYQD01. Next base: position 120,177 of record JBFMFO010000004.1, read on the forward strand.
GCTTCCTTATTAGGCAGGGAAAAAATGACTTGATGCGGATTATTGCTTTGCAGCTGTATGGCCGTAATCTCTCTTTTCTGAAGTACTTCCTTAAGGTCGCGTGCCGAGAATTCGAGGGTGTTATTAATAGCCTGCTCAACATCCACGCGGAGTATGAGGTGCATACCACCCTGAAGATCCAGACCGAGTTTGAATCCTTCACTACCCAGGTATTTTTTCCACCAGGAGGGGAGATTCTTATTAAAAGACGGGAGCGTAAAAAATACAGCTAACAGGATGAGTAAGAAGAAAAAGATGAATTTATTGCGCAGTCCTTTTGGCATAATGTGCATTCTCCCGGACAAAAAATGGTGCCTGGGGCCGGAATCGAACCGGCACGGTGACAAGCACCGAGGGATTTTAAGTCCCTTGCGTCTACCTATTCCGCCACCCAGGCACTTGAGGTTTGCGTATGTATCTAAGCTATCGCCTTATATTACTTTAGGGCCATTCTGTCAAGTATCTCCGGGCCGTTAGAGCCCCGGATTGTGACGTAATGGCCCGGCTAAAAATGGGCAAAAAAGCCTTGACAAATTACCTGCTGATAAATAATATGCGTCCACTTTATGCCGAGATAGCTCAGTCGGTAGAGCACCGGACTGAAAATCCGGGTGTCCCCAGTTCGATTCTGGGTCTCGGCACCATTACAAAATCTCCTTTTTACGAACGCCCCTGGTTAAGCCAGGGGCGTTTTTTACGTTTGAGGTCATCTAACCCCTTGACAGTAAATTTATGTGATATAGAGTTATGTCCAGTGCTATGTATATAATTAAGGTGTGAGAGTTCTAGCCGGGGGACAGAGTGAAATATCTACTAAACGGCATATTTTTTCTATTTTTTATCCTTGTAGTAACCTGCGCCTATGCCGATGAACCTTCTTATCCGGCCGATGCGATATGGACAAGACCGGGAGCGCATTTTTCTTCGGTAAAGATATACGATGCCAGAGAGAGGCTTATTACCCGGTTGCTTCCCGATCATAAAGAAATGGTGAAGATAGACCAGATTCCGCGCGACTTGCAAAATGCCCTGGTGGCGGTTGAGGATCATCGTTTTTACAGCCATCATGGTGTAGATGTCCTCGGTGTAGGAAGGGCCCTGGTTAAAAATATTATCAAGGGGAGGGTGGTAGAGGGTGGCTCTACCATCACCCAACAACTGGTAAAAAACATGTTGCTTTCTAACGAAAAGACCATGTCCCGCAAACTCAGGGAAGGTATGCTGGCCCTGGAATTTGAACAGAAGTATTCGAAAAAACAGATACTGGAGATGTATTTTAATTATGTCTATTTTGGTAATGGGGCCTGGGGAGTACAACAGGCCGCCCGCCTCTATTTTGACAAAAATGTCAGCGACCTCTCTCTGGCAGAATGTGTGGTTTTAGCCGGTATTCCTAAGTCACCGAATAATTTTAATCCATTTGCCGGCAAGGTTCGTTCTAAAGAAAGACGCAATCTGGTATTGGCTAAGATGGTTGAACACGGATTTCTGGATAAGAAAAGGGCCTCCAGAGCGCTGAAATTCCCCCTCTCAACGGCGAGGAAACCGGGCAAATCTTATTTTTCCGAATATATCAGACAAAAATTAATTGACCGTTTCGGAGAAGGTGTCATTCGCGCCGGTGGATATAAAATTTACACGACACTCGATCTTGATCTCCAGAGGTCAGCGGAGCAGGTGCTGGTTGATGGATTGAAGCGTGTAGAAGGGAAAGGCTCCCGGGCCGCCGGCCTGCAGGGGGCTTTTTTGGCCATTGATCCACGAAATGGTCACATAAAGGCGGTAGTTGGCGGACGGGATTTCCATACCAGCCCGTATAACCGCGCTTTTTACGCCAGGCGTCAGCCGGGTTCCAGTTTCAAGCCTTTTATTTATGCGGCGGCCCTGGAAAAGGGCTTCCCGGTTTCTTCTATCTGGAGTGACGAGTCCCTATCATACGATATCGGCAATGGCAAGGTGTGGAAGCCGTCCAACTATGACAATAAATACTTTGGTCACCAATCGCTGCGTGACGCCCTGGCCTATTCCAATAATCTCGTTACTATCAGGTTACTGGAAGCTATCGGCATTGCATCGGTCCAGGATATAACCGGAAGGCTGGGGGTTAAGAGCCAGCTTGAATATAATCTATCCCTGGCCTTGGGGACTTCCGAGACGAGTCTGCAGGAATTAGTCTATGCCTATGCCGCCCTTGCCAATCACGGCCAGGTGCCGTGCCCGCTTGCCATCTTAAAAATTACTGGCCGTGGAGGCAATGTAGTCTTTGAAGGGACTCCAAATATCTATGAGGGCCTAAGCCGGGAAGTGGCCTATTTGATTACTGATATGCTGAAAGGGGCGGTGGACTACGGCACTGCCAAAAATGTTCGGGTATATGGCTTTAAAGATGCCTGTGCGGGCAAGACAGGGACCACAGATGATTGCAACGATGCCTGGTTTATAGGATATACCCCTGAGATAGCGGCAGGTCTATGGGTAGGGTATGATCAACCGCGGAGCATGGGGAAGACCTTAACCGGCGGCGCTGTCTGTGCCCCGATATGGGCAGAGTTCATGTGTAAAGTCAAACGTCATATCTCGCTTACTCCATTTATCATGCCGGAGACATTAATTATGCAGAAAATCGATCCGGCTACGGGACTTCTGGCGGCAGATGCCTGTCCTCAGAAGAAAATGGAACTTTTTATTCCCGGAACAGAACCCACGACCTACTGCACCGAACATGGTTTGACGCCGGTAGAATCTCTTATTCAATTCCTTGCCCCCACCGGGGAATCCCAGCCCAAAGTTCATAATCCATAGCCTCTTAACCTATCAGGATTTTCGTAACACTTTAGCCTTCCGTCTCACCAGACACCTGCTACATTCGTATTTAAAGGGCTAACTTGTTACATTTTTTTACAAGACCTTTTAAGTATTTATTTTCTTTTCCGATATTATTTAGGAAGGTGTGGAGTTGCCTGATAGAAGCCATCTTATAAATTGCAGGGTGCTTGTGATAGGAATATTGGGAATAATATTTAGTGAAAAGAGGAAATTTAAAAGGTTAGGCGTTGGCTTGCCGGTCCATTTGTGTGTTGTAGAAACCGCGCCCTTGAGGCCGGTTACCAGTAGTATTATCGGCAAGTTGTGCGACTTGACACCGGCAGGGGCACGCGTTGAGGTAAGTGCAGTCATTATCAACGGGTTGCACCTTTTTTACGATGTTAACAACCACCCGTATCGCAGATTGGAATTAACCCTGGAGATGCCGGATAACAGTGGAAAGATCAGTTTTCAAGGCCGGATAAGCTGGTATGACCGGAAGGAGGATGGTTCCCAATTTAATTATAATTTTGGGGTAGAGCTGATTGATATTACACCGGAAGAACGCGAAAGGCTTTATAATTTTCTTTTTAATATAAAAAAGGCCTCGAACAATGGAGAAAAGAAAGAGAACAAGGGTTGACTTTTCAATAAAGGTGGAAATAGCCCGACCCGGTGGCGAATTTAAGTGTATGGATTTGAGGGACTTAAGTCTGAGGGGCCTGTATGCCTATACCCGGGGACCCTTTAATATAGGTGAAGACTGTGATATCCGGATCAGCCTTATCGAGAGTAATGATGAGGCCGTCATAGGTTTAAAAGGGGTAGTGGTACGCAGGGACGATAAGGGTATGGGTATCCAATTTACGGAGATAGATGCAGACGGATTTCAGCACTTAAGAAATATAATGTATTATAATACGGGTGACCCGGAAAAGATAGATAAAGAACTGGCTTTCCCTTCTTTTAAGCCCTGATACACCATCAAGGCATCATCTGCGGCGTTGCCTTCGATCGCTTCTCTTCGCGGCGTATTGCTCCATACACCTTGTCGTCGTTCCTCGGCGCCTTGCATCTAATATCTTGCCGGTGGTCAGGAATACTCCATAACCTGCTGATTTTAATCTTGATAGCCAAATTAGACGGTGGATTTGGGTCCGCATCCCCTTTATCAGAAATATTTTTTAGGCGGGGATCTTTTTCATCCGGCCAATAGAGAGATCGTGCAGAGGAATCAGTATGTCGGCCATCTCTTTAATACGGTGTGCACTTTCATAAGCCTCAATGGCATTTATATGTACACCGGAAGCAATGACCGGCCCTGTCTTGGGGAAGTTTAAATCGTTACAACAAAAACCGGTTACGATGGCCTTTCCTTGCGATGTATTTATAATTACCGATTGGCCGCCGGGCGTGTGCCCGGGTGTGAGGACAACCCGGATGCCCTCCATAATTTCCTGATCGCCTTCGATGGTCACAACATCTAACCCATCTAATAAATCTGAATAGTACCGATGATCGATCGGATGCGGTGAGTGGAAAAAGTCCATCTCCGCCTTTTGCACATATACCTTTGCTTTTTTACATTTGTAATCGTTTTCACAGTGATCATTATGTAGATGTGTATGGATGATGATATCCACATCTTCTGGTTTAAGTCCTACCTTGGCCAAAGAATCTTCAAAGCCCATGATTTCCAGCCCGTATTTTTCACCTATCTCGGGCGGCACCATAAATTCTTCCAACCCCGTATCTACCAGTATATTCTTTTCCCCGCCGGCAATATAAAAGACATAAATAGGGATCCAGATGCGTTTTCCATAATAACGCTGGTAAGTCATTATCCCCTGGTCGGTTTCATTAGCCCCTACGGTGAGGGGATATATGGTGTACTCTTTCATTGAAAGCCCTCCTGTGTCCCGATGAACGGTTTTTTCGATTCATTTTACTACAACCAATGGATAACAGGCAACAGATTGGAGACGATTTATTGATTTACACCTGATTCTTGTTAGGCTATATATTTAAAATCTTACTTGTTGTTTTAAAGGACAGCTTTGGACTCTTTTGATCGTAATCTTTTGAATATCCTGCAGCGCAGTTTCCCCCTCACCCCAGAGCCTTACGCGGCGGTAGCCTTAGCGCTTAATTCCAGAGAGAGTGATATTATCAGCAGAATAGCCGGGTTAAAAGAAGGGGGTGTCATCCGCCAGATCAGCGCCATATTTGACCCCCCGGCCGTGGGTTATCAGACCTGCCTGGTAGCTATGGCGGTTGACGAAGACCGGGTAGAGCAGGCGGCTCAAGTCATCAACCGGGAACGGGGCGTAAGCCATAACTACCTGCGCAAAGATGAATTTAATATGTGGTTCACCATTGCCGTTCCTCCCGGGGCCGACCTGCAATCTGAGATCGGGAGGTTGGGGGCCGCCGCCGCTGCACAGAAGACCTTGACCCTTCCGGCGGTGAAACTCTATAAGATCGCCGTGGTGATGGATATGGAAGGGGCTAATTCAGAGGAAGAGGGCAGAAAAATAAGTGAAATGGATGGAGAGGCACGCACCTTCACACCATCTCTTCCTGAGTCGCAAGATATTCACATCATACGATGCATACAGGAAGACCTTCCTTTAATAAGGCAGCCATTTCTGGCCTGGGCCGGGAGTCTGTCGCTGGAAGAAAGTTATTTGATTGATTGGATCAAGTCACGTTTGGAAAAGGGAATTATCCGGCGTTTTGCCGCCCTTCTCAGACACCGCAAGGCAGGATTCCTAGCCAATGCCATGGTGGCCTGGGAGTGCCCATTAGAAATAATAGACCGTCAGGGACAAATCCTGGCGGCCCAATCTGAAGTCACGCATTGCTATTACCGTGTGCCCGCCCCTGGTTGGCCCTATAATCTGTATGCCATGGTCCATGCCAGAGATAGAGCGAGTTGTGACCGGGTGATAGAGCGACTTATCACGACGAGTGGCCTGAATAAGTTCAAGGTCTTATACAGTGTTCGGGAGATCAAGAAGGAACGGCTTAAGCTCTTCTGGGATGAGCCACTGAACATGCATAGCGCTCGCTAACCCCGCTGCTTGCAGCGGGGTTAGCGAGCGAATACGATGCATTTTACCTTGCATACGGAGATTCCCCGTCCGCCGTAAGCGGGCTGCGGGGAGCTTCAATCGTAGTTGTATCGTAGTTGTAAGGATGACGGGAAATAAGAATCTTTCCCCGGATTTTTTTATTGACAAAATTATGGCGCAGGTTTATAGAGATTAATACATTCCTGAATGGTGATTCAATACTCATTGCGGCTACGGATATTTGCTGGGTGAGCTTTCTTTCAATAGAAAGAAACGTTGAGGTTTATTTTTTTCTCAGCCAACCTGATAAAATATTGAGATAGGGGGGGGGTGGATATTCAGTATTACTTGCGAAGAAGTTAAAAAAATGGGGGCAATAATAAAGAGATTAAAAAGAGATTAAGTTAGGTTCCGCAAGAATTATCGACGACAGGCGATAGACACAATAATGTAAGGAGGTAAAGAAGTAATGGCCAAATTTGAAACTCCGTTGTTAGATGAACTGGAAAAGGGGCCGTGGCCGAGTTTTGTTTCGGATATAAAGCGCCAGGCCAAGACCAAACCCGAGCTTGAAGACCTCCTCGGGCAAGTTGAACTCTCGTACAAGGACAAGGAAACCCACTGGAAACACGGCGGTATCGTGGGTGTCTTCGGTTATGGTGGCGGCGTCATCGGCCGGTATTCGGATATGCCGGAAAAGTTTCCGGGCGTGGCCCACTTCCACACTATGCGCGTAAACCAGCCCTCCGGTCTGTATTATTCTACCAAGTATCTGGGGCAGATCATGGACATTTGGGAGAGACGCGGGAGCGGATTAACCAATATGCACGGTTCCACCGGTGATATGGTCCTTTTGGGGACAACCACCCCTCAATTAGAAGAGATCTTTTGGGAATTGACCCATAATCTTAATACCGACCTGGGAGGTTCAGGTTCGAACCTGCGTACGCCGTCCTGCTGTCTGGGGATGTCCCGCTGTGAGTGGGCCTGTTTTGATACCCAGGCCGCTTGCCATCATATGACCAATCACTATCAGGACGAACTGCACCGGCCGGCCTTCCCCTACAAGTTCAAATTTAAGTTCTCCGGTTGTCCTAATGACTGCGTGGCCGCCATCGCCCGCTCCGACATGGCCTTTATCGGCACTTGGCGGGATGATATCCGGATTGATCAGGCCGCCGTTCAGAGCTATGTGAAGGGCGAGTTTAAACCAAACGCCGGCGCCCACGCTGGCCGCGACTGGGGAAAGTTCGACATTATGAAAGAGGTAGTAAATCTCTGCCCCACCGGTTGCATGAGCTATGATGGAGGCAAGCTTTCCATCAATAACAAAGAATGTACCCGCTGCATGCACTGCATCAACGTCATGCCGAGGGCCTTACGTCCGGGTCTGGATAGAGGCTGTAGCATCCTCTGCGGAGCCAAGGCCCCGATCCTTGAGGGCCAGCGGATGGCTACCCTGATCGTTCCATTTATAAAAATGGAGCCGCCCTATGATGAAGTCAAGGCCCTCATCGAGAAGGTCTTTGATTGGTGGATGGAAAACGGCAAAAACCGTGAACGTCTGGGCGAACTCATCGGCCGTATGGGCATGCGGAAATTCCTTGAGGCAATCGAGGTCAAGGCCATTCCGCAGATGGTCAAAGAGCCGCGTTCGAATCCCTATATCTTCTGGGATGAGAAAGACGTGCCCGGCGGCTGGACGCGCGACCTCGCCGCATTCAGAAAGAAACATCCACTATGATGAGCAGAGAATATTATATATAATTAAATTAGGAGGTCAGAGAATTATGGCTTATGATCCGAAGAATCCTATGAAAGACAGGATAACAGATATCGGCCCGCGGCATTACGATGAGTTTATGCCGCCGGTGATAAAAAAGAACTTTGGCAAGTGGCTGTATCACGAGATACTCGAACCCGGGGTCCTGATGCACAAGGCGGAGAGCGGCGATGAGGTCTATACGGTGAGAGTAGCCGCCGCCCGTCTGATGAGCATTGAGCTGATACGCGATGCCATGAAGATCGCCGACAAACACTGCGATGGTTGCCTCCGCTGGACCACGCGTAACAATATCGAGTTTATGGTAGATAACAAATCCAAACTGGAGCCGTTGAAGGCCGATCTAAAGGCCAACCCGATGTTCCCGATCGGGGGTACCGGCGCCGGCGTGACCAATATCGTTCATACCCAAGGCTGGGTGCATTGTCATACTCCGGCTATCGATGCCTCCGGTATCGTCAAGGCAGTCATGGACGATCTCTTCAAACACTTCCAGTCCATGGATCTGCCGGCTCAGGTGCGTATCGCCCTGGCCTGCTGCCTGAATATGTGTGGCGCGGTTCACTGTTCGGACATTGCTATCCTCGGATTCCACCGCAAACCGCCCTTCGTGCAGCATGAGATTATCAGCCAGATCTGCGAGCTTCCTCTCGCGATAGCGGCCTGCCCCACCGGCGCCATCAAACCGGCTACGGTAGATGGCAAGAAGAGTGTAAGTGTTAACGGGGAACGCTGTATGTTCTGCGGCAACTGTTACACCATGTGCCCGGCCATGCCGCTTATGGATGCCGAGGGCGACTGCGTGGTTATCATGGTAGGCGGAAAGATATCCAACCGTATCAGCGCCCCGAAGTTCTCCAAGGTCGTCATCCCCGCCCTGCCGAGCAATCCGCCGCGCTGGCCGGAAGTGGTGGCCGCGGTCAGAAATATCCTGGAGACCTACGCCAAAAACGCCAACAAATACGAGCGCCTTGGCGAGTGGGCCGAGAGGATCGGATGGGAGAAATTCTTTGAGAAGTGCAATCTGCCATTCGACGTCAAGACGATTGATGATTATACCCTGGCTTATAACACCTTGCGGACGACGACGCAGTTTAAGTTCTCTTAAACGTGCGGCTAACTCAAAATTTGAGGGAGTGTGGAACAATGGATATTGAAGAATTAAAAGCGAAGATCATGGAATGGGCTAACAAGCAGACCAAGCCTAAGTTCTACTTCAAGGACATGGGCAAGGCGGCTCCTGAAGTAGGTCTCAGGGAGCTCAAAAAGGCTGTCAGCGCCCTCGTTCAAGATGAAAAACTGGAACTCTGGTCCAGTGGCAGCAGCAGTATGTATGGGGTCAAGGGAAAGGGTCTAAGCGAAGAAGCGCAGATGGGCAAGCACGAAGAATAATCATCTGCTGTGACTCCGTAGGACTATCTTTACTCTTGATAATCTAGTTTATACTGTTTAAGCCGTTCAAACTGTTTAAATGGTTAAGTGTGAGAGGTACAGGCTGGCCTGAGAAGGGTCAGCCTGTATTTTTTTCAGGGTACTTGGTCTGCCGAGCTTGTGCTGCTCGCCGGGGAATCTGGCTGAAAGGACTGGATTACCGCATACAGCCTCTCAATATGGTTATCTAAGTTGCGCATTATAACAGGTATGTCGGCCTCGGGTTGAGGGCAGGTTTGCAGCGTGGCGTGTGCCATGTCTTCCCAATCATCCCGGGTAAAAAGTTTGAGAGAAGCGAGAAGCGCCTCTTTATTGATGGAACCCGGACGACTCATCGCCTCTTTTATTTCCAGTGCCTCATAAAACCCTTTCATGACCGCATCCGGACAAAAATCGTCGGCCCAGGCCACTTCCCCGGTTCCATCCAACCGATCCATACGCATCCGGATCATTAAGTGCACAAAGAAGTAGAGCAGGGCGGCCATGTTATTGCCCTTTTCGTCCGTTGAAAAAGATATCATGGGTTCATAACGCCGCACGGTAATCAGTTTCAGGTCGATATCTTCGCCCTCTATTCGCACGATGAAGTCCCCGGCGGCATGATGCCACAAGGATATTTGTTCAAAGGTATCTATATTGTAATAGAGGGTGAGGATGCGGGAGGCTAGCCGATATATGTTATAACTCTGTTGGTCGGATAGATACCGGTAACCGTTATCTGAATCCCAAATGATAATCTTTTGGCTCTGGTCTTTGCCGTCTAGCGACAGATGAAATTCGTGGTAACCTTCCAGCCATTCTCCCAGGGATATCAGCATAGTATCGTCGGCGCCCTGGGAGGTGCGGTATTTCATCTCGCCCTTGTGATATATGCGGGGTAGATATAAGAAGGGAAATCTATTGTTCAGGTAGTTCAGCCAGTGAAAATCATTCTTCAGATAAAGCTTACCCGCCTCGGACAGGGCCGCAGTTACGACGAACTTGTTTAAGTCGTTCGCGGTGATAACGTCTATACTGGATATATGATACATGGCCCCGTGCTTTTCCGTGCGGATGGCAAGGCTGTCAATATCCTGTAAGGTAATCATCTTTCCTGTCTTCTTTTTTATGGCGTTTATTAACAACCGGTAAGAATCTCTGGATAGAAATGCCTTTATCGTTTCCAGATACTGGCCGTAGGTCAACCCGATTCTGTGGCCGCCTTCCCCGGTTCCGTCGACATCAGATAGACGGAGGGGTAAGGGAGACTCCAGTGCGATTTTATCAGGGATGATATCCCCGTAAGGAGAGGAAGAGAGGTATCTTATTCGGGGTTCGTATGCGTTGGCTGAGGACATCATCATCCATCCTGTGACCATTGAAGATTCCTGGCGCTGACACCCATGTTAATTGTAGCGGATGTCATTAGTCAATAGTCATTTGTCACTGGCAAAAGATGCCAATAGTTAAAAGTTTTCCACACTTAACCAATGACTGATGACCAATGACCAGTGACCTTGCCTATTATATGGATTGATCGTTTGTCGATATCTTTGTATAGTTAAAACCATTATGGTCGACAATCTTAACAGATTATTTCGAAAATACGAAATATTATTGTCCGAGATAGACAGTGTCTTCCGGCGGGTGCAGAAAACACACAGCGATTGCGTGAAATGCCAGCCGGGCTGCACCGACTGTTGCTATGCAGTGTTTGAATTATTTCCCATTGAGGCCGCTTATTTGAGCTACCATTTTCATCAGCGCTTAAAACGCAAGGAGCGCCGGGAAGTCCTGCGTAGGTCTGAAAAAGCCCTTCTGGAGATTGCCGGGGTAAAGGAAGGGATCAAAGATAAGGAGAGCGAGGTGCTTCAGATGGCTGAAGCCAGAATCAGGTGCCCCTTGCTCAGTGACCATGGCCGTTGCCTGCTCTATGAGTACAGGCCTATTACCTGCCGGCTTTACGGGATACCAACCGCTATTCGCGGGGCAGGCCATACCTGCGGGAAGTCCGGCTTTGACAAGGGGACGGTTTATCCCACTGTAAATCTGGATCTAATACATGAAAAACTCTTCGGTTTGTCCGTTGAACTTTGTAGAGCGCATGACTACCGGCAGGTATATGAAGAGGCCCCAAAATTAGTCCCGGTTTCCCTGGCGCTTAAGATGGACAGGTAACCCTTTCTATGGCCTGAGAAGCCAGTTCACCTACGGTTTTTTCCTCCACCCTGCCGTCATCGTATATCCTGAGACAAGCCCGGTCATCTTTAAGCCTTTTCAGGCTGCTTACGGCCTCTTTGGCCTTCATGTGCCCCAAGGCCCAGGCGGCATGGCCCCGCACCGCAGGGTCCGGGGCGTCCAGGAGATCAAAAACACCGAAAAATGGCGTGCCCTTCAATAGCTCCGGATGGCGTTTACCTATTCTGCCGATGGCCCAGAGGGCAGCCGCGCGGGAGGTTTGATCCTTTAAGAAGGAAAATAGCGGGGGGATAAAACCGATAAAGAGATCGGGCCGGTTACTTATTATTTCTCCAGAGGCTTCGAGGAAGCCCCAGCTTGTGGCGGCCGAGTCGGCAGCAGACGAAAGCAGACGCCTGAGCAGATCGGCGGCGGCTTGCGGATTTTTGTCTGCCACGTACCCGGCTGCTTTTCCCAATATCTCTATGGCTCGCCAGCGTAAAAGCTCATCCGGGGAGTACAAAAGCCGTTGCAACGCGGCCAGTACTCGTTTATCTTCCCTGGCCATGGAAAACAATTCTTCTTTCCGGTTCTCTTCAACCAACCTCTGGATAAGTTTTTTAGAAAACGATTTTGATGGCCCGGAGTGTTCGACGGATGAATTGTCGTTTATCGCCGGGGCCTTGGCCAGCTCAGCCCGCACCTTTTCCTCAGATACCTCTCTAATCTCTTTTTCCAATCTTATGAAAAGGAGAACAGCGCGGGCATGGGCTATCTTGGCTACGACTTTATGCTCTTTCTCGTCATAGTTTTCTATACGATCGTCGATATAATCTTTGTCCGGTTCAAGTTGCCAGGCCAGGTCCCAGTCCCCGCCGCAGGCAAATAGCAGGGCCTCCACCATGGCGGCCCCTACGTTGTGTCCGGTGACATCGCAGGCATATACTGCCCCGCACTGACATCTGCCCATGGCGAATTCAGTAAGCCTTTTGGTATTCAATTCACGCGGACGGTCAACCAAAGAACCACAGAAGGGACACTTTGGCGGCTGTGCCTCTGTTATAATGCTCATGCCATCCTTCTCGTCGATTTATAAGAATTTCTATTTGGATTTGGCTTGAACTTCTTTAACAAAATCAGGATGAACCTGATAGCCCAACTCCATGGCCCGGTTACAGTGTTCAGCGGCCTGCTTATATTCTTTTTTAAAGTAATGGGCCACGGCCAAGTTGTTGTGGGCTATGGCGAAGTCAGGTTTTTTCTGGATACCCTTATTGGCAGCCTCGATGGCCTCATCATAAAGTCCTTTTTCGATATAAGCCGTGGCCAGGTTGGCCCAGCCCTCGGAAAAATCGTTGTTGAGTTCCACCGCCTTTTTCAAAAATTCTATGGCCTTACCCCATTCGCCTTTTTGCATCCAGGCAAAGCCCAGATTGCCGTAGGCCTGTGTTACATAAGGATTAACCTCGATAGCCTTCTCATTTTCCCTGATAGCCCCGTCCAGATCACCTTTCTGAAAATAGAAGCCGCCGAGATTGACATATAGCGAGGCATTTGTCGAGTCGATCTCCAACGCCTTTTGGGTATGCCTAATGGCATCGTCGATGCGTCCGCCCTTCCAGCAGGCTAGGGACAGGCGGCTGAGTGCAATGACCGATTTGGGATTTTCCGCCGCCTCTTTTTCGAGAGAACTGATGATGTCTTCGATAGTTGTATTTTTTTCCGTCATGGGTTAACCTCTGCCTGATTTATAGTTGCAATGATTTATTGCAATGTGACCGATTCTAATAAACTTTGGTAATTTAATCAATCTTTTTACATTCAGGCTAGTGTATTAGGGACGGGCTATGAGCCTTGTGTTATAGATATTTTTATTGACAAAATTACCGGCGGAGTTTATAGATTTTTCGTTAGAATGAATTATAATTCAAATTATCCCAATGATATAGTATGACTCCTAACCCATTTAACTAAATGATCCAACGTTATTATCCCAGAGTGGCGATAGCAGGCCTTAGAGGAGGATCCGGAAAGACGATCCTTTCTCTGGGGATCATTGTGGCCCTGCGCAATAAAGGTTTTAAGATAGTTCCCTTCAAAAAGGGTCCGGATTATATCGATGCGGGTTGGCTGACCTTAGCTGCCGAACACCCTTGCTATAATCTTGACCCATTCCTCATGGGTAAAGAGCAGGTTATATCTTCCTTCCAGTTACGGGTAGATGAAGGTGAATGTGCAATTATAGAGGGGAACCGGGGGCTATACGACGGGACAGATGAAGCTGGAACTTATAGTACGGCTGAACTGGCCAAGATGCTCCAAACCCCGGTTATATTAGTGGTTGATTGCAGTAAGGTCACGCGTACAGTGGCAGCCATGATCCTGGGCTGCCAGAAGTTTGATCCGGCGGTGGATATCAGGGGCATTATACTCAATCAGATAGCCAGAAGCCGCCATGAGGCTATGGTGCGCAGCACTGTAGAGCATTATTGCGGGCTGCCGGTCATTGGCGCGCTGCCCCGGTTGAAGGAAGGCCGGCTTCCGGAACGGCACATGGGGCTAACGCCCCATTTTGAACACCAGAGTTCTATAGATGCCGCTATGGCCATAGGCAGTATGGTAGAAAAGTATGTGGACCTGGATAAGCTGTGGGAGATAGCTGTACAGTCCCCGCCATTGCTGGTTAATGAGCCTGTTAAGGAGAGATTATCTGTAAAGTCATATAAACAGCCGTGTATAGGGGTTATTAGAGACTCTGCCTTCCAGTTTTATTATCCTGAGAACCTCCAGAAATTGGTGAGGTATGGGGCTAGATTAATAGATGTCAGTCCCTTGCGGGATACTCAGCTTCCGGAGTTAGACGCTCTCTATATAGGCGGGGGATTTCCGGAAACCCATGCCGAGCTTCTGGCCGCAAACAAGAATTTTGCCGGTTCTTTACGGGCGCGGGTAGAAGAAGGCCTTCCGGTTTACGCAGAATGCGGCGGGTTGATATATTTAGGAAGAAGCATAAGTATAGACAACACAGTATATCCGATGGCGGGTGTGCTTCCGGTGGATTTTTGTCTTGGGAAGAGGCCGCAGGGGCATGGATATACGGAGATGCTGGTGGACAAGCCCAATCCTTATTTTGCCTGTGGTTCTGTCCTGCGGGGACATGAATTTCATTATTCGCGTGTCGTGGCCTGGGAAAAGAATACCGGTGTGTATATGGCCTTTTCTGTTAACCGCGGATATGGTGTTGATGGGGAACGGGACGGATTTTGCTACAAAAATGTCCTGGCCACATATACGCACCTTCACGCCCTGGGCGTACGGGAATGGGCCGGCGCATTGGTAAGGAGGGCTCTGGATTACAAACGGATACTAAACCAGTCGCCTTTAAAACTACTTGCTTCGGCTGTGAAAGTGTGATATAGGTTCCAATCCAAAATTAAATAATATTAGGTAAGGCGGCGATTGTCGTCAATTTTGTAGGGAGGAGGATTAAGTATCATGGCTTATACGGTAACTGTGGACAAGGACAAATGTAACGGAGACGGCCTTTGTGTGGACAACTGCCCGGGGCAGGTGCTGGAACTGGTAGATGGAAAGGCAGAGCCTGTCAACATGGATGACTGTCTGGGTTGTCAGTCCTGCATGGAAGTCTGCACGACCGGTGCGATCACAGTAACAGAAGATTAAGTAAATAAGTACGGAATCGGAGACTAACCGACGGTAAAAGGCCCTGCCTCATCTATCAGGCAGGGCCTTTTATTTTTGTGGTATTGGCCTATAGTTAGTTTCCACCCGGAAAGCCAAGTTTTCCGGGTGGAGCAGTCAGCTATCAGCATTCAGCTTAATACGTCGTTTATCTTAGATTTTTGCTGACGGCTGAAAGCTGATCGCTGAAAGGGTGAATTTCGCCTCGGCGAATCTGCCTATGGCACGACCGGCCTTAGGCCGACCGTAGGCCGGAAACGGCAGGTTCCGGATGAGCACTGATTAGGATTTAAGAACACCGGTTTTGATCTGTTCGGTCAGATATTCAACCTGGTAGCCTAGAGGCGATTTTTTCTCCATTTCGCGCTGGACGAAATTAACTGCATGTAGGATAGTGGCGTGGTTTCTGTTAAATTCCTTCCCGATGGCTTCCAGGGAGTGTTTGGTAAGAACGCGGGACAAGTAGACGGCTATATGCCGCGGATGGGCAATAGCCTGTTTGCGGCTCTTGGATTTTAACACGTCTAGGGTAACTTTATAGTACTGACAGATAATCTTTTGGATCAGCTCCAGAGAGACCTCCTCCCTTTTCCTTATCAGGTATTTGGTCGCTTCTCTGGCCATATCCAGGGTGATCGGTTGACAGAGGAGAGAGGACTGTGCGGCCAGGCTGATTACACTGCTTTCCAATTGCCGGATATCATCGGTGATGGTATTGGCCAGGTAATTTATAACCTCACCCGGCAGAGATATCCCCTGGTTCTGGGCCTTTTTCTGAAGGATGTTTATCCGGGTATTATAGTCGGGAGGGAGGATGCCGGCAATCAACCCGCTATTAAGCCTGGACCGGAGGGCGTTGTTTAGCCGGGGGATATCTTTCGGAGATTGGGAACTCGTCATGATAATAGTCCTGCCGGATTCAGCGAGCCTGTCCAGGACAGGACCAAGTTCTGCCTGGGTACGTTGTTTACCCTCAAAGAAATGTACTTCCTCAAGCAGGAGGACATGGCAATTTGTGCGGTATTTTTCTTTGAATTGTTCGATGGTATTTGTTTTAAGGGACCGGACCATGTCGTTGGTAAATTCTTCAGCAGTTACATAAATCAGTTTTTTTGTCTTGTCCTGACCAAGCATGTAATGGGCTATGGCCTGTGCCAGATGACTTTTCCCCAGTCCTGTATTTGAGAGCAGGTATAGAAAGTTATTATAGGCGCTGGTCCCTTGTGCTATGGCCTGGGCTATGGTGAAGGCAAAGCTGTTTGAGTTGCCGGTCACAAATTGATCGAAAGTAAAACGGGGACATAATCGCCTGCAGTAAGGCGCTTCAGTTTGCAGGCCGGGCAAAAGCAATTGTTCATCGGCTTTAGGTTTGTTAGTACCATTGGTTTCATTAGATCCTGCCAATGTTGCTATCAATTGGACATTTAATTTTTTACTACAAAGGGTTCCCAATTCGTCCCTGATTAACGGCAGATAATTATCCCGCACCCAGCTTAGAGAAAATCGGTTGGGACAGGTCAGTACAAAGGTATTTTCATCCTGGCTGCTGCAGGTTATCGGATCGATCCAGATATGAAAACTACTGTCTGGAATCTTATTTCTAAGAGAATTTTTTAATTCTTGCCAGATTTCTTGCATAAGCTGATTTTTTTTGTTTTTGAAATGTTAGGGCAAAGACAATCAAGTAATCGTGCTCTCCTTAATAAAGATTCGCCGGGTTTCTGTCAAAGGTGATTAAAGACGATTCTCTCGATGAATCCCGCTTATTTTTAAAGATGGTTTAACCTTCTGTTTTTTCTTTATATCTATTTTTATTAAAGAGTAACTTATTTAAAAGACGGCAGTTTGTATAATTAGGGTCAAGACCAATGGTTTCAGGACGTTATTTATGAAAAACTTCCGGTTGGATAAGGTTATCAACATCACAATATCTCTCCATATCTCTTTTTTCCTCAATTTTTTAACCTATTTTATCTTTATTTCTTTTTGCATTTGTCGTACAAAGGGGCTGTCAATTTTATTTGAATAAGGGTCATGACTAGAACAGCACCTTAAAAAGTGTGCTAACATCTGGTTATGACGTTAAAAAATAGGTACGCAAATCGTTCAAAAATTTCAGAGGCTAAAATCCGTCAAATCGTGAACCTTTTT